>CAUZDY010000035.1:0-29248 GCA_963578805.1 Vicinamibacteria bacterium
CCTGAGCTATGATTTCCCTCACAACGTGCTCGTATCGCGCGTCTCGATACATCTCACTGGACCGTCCCCGATTGTGCATCAACACCACGGGAACTCCGGCCGCCGCCACGACTCTAGCAAGATCTGAATCATAGCTCAGGGCTGAAACATCGTTAATCATCACGGCGCCAGCATCAAGGACTTGTCGGGCCACTTCGGCTTTGTATGTATCAATAGAAATCGGGATCGACACCCCAGCCACGACCCGTTCGAGCACAGGTAATACACGGTCCAATTCTTCGCCGACAGACAGCAACGTGGCGCCAGGTCGAGTCGATTCACCACCGATGTCGATAAGATCCGCACCATCGGCCTCGAGCTGGAGAGCGGCCTCTAGCGCCTTGCCTGGGTCCAAATTCGCCCCGCCATCGGCAAACGAGTCAGGTGTGACGTTGAGGATACCCATGACGAGGGTCCGATCTCCTAAGTGAAGAGTACGTCCGCCGGGAAGCCGGAGTAGGTACGGCTTTCTGTTATGGATCATTAGGGATCGCGTACCGACCATGGGAGCGGACGGCAGGTGCACTCTGGTCTCGCGCGTGCGCGGACTATTCCTGAGGCACGGCTTTGTCGAGCGACGGCACCGGGGGTACAATTTCGGGGCGCTCATCCTCCGGACGATCGGTGTGACCCTCAGGCGGATGGTCCGACGACGAGCCCCGCGTCTCAACCGGCTCGGTGAGCGTCTCACCACGGGCAATCCGCATAACCTGGTCGGCATCCAGGACTTCACGGACCAACAATTCCTCCGCGATCGCCTCGAGCGCTCGTTGATGGCTCTTGAGCACCTCACGCGCGCGGCCGTAATT
Source organism: Vicinamibacteria bacterium (assembly GCA_963578805.1). GTDB lineage: Bacteria > Acidobacteriota > Vicinamibacteria > Vicinamibacterales > UBA8438 > CAUZIB01. The sequence continues at coordinate 849 of CAUZDY010000035.1, forward strand.
CTGCGTCACGATCCACTTGACCTCCTGGTCGATCTGCATCGCCGTCTCTTGACTATAGTCAGACTGCTGCGAGAAATCTCGACCCAGAAAAATTTGCTCTTCCTTTTTGCCAAAGGTGAGCGGACCAAGCTTGTCGCTCATTCCCCACTCACAGACCATCTTTCTACTCAACTCGGTTGCTCGATCCAGATCGTTACCAGCGCCCGTCGTGATGTTCTCCTGCGTCAACTCCTCTGCGATCCGGCCGCCAAGCAATATCGCGATCTGGTCGTTAAGATAGTCGCGAGAGTAATTGTGCTTGTCGTCCGTGGGAAGCTGTTGCGTAAGCCCCAGCGCCATTCCGCGAGGAATGATAGTCACCTTGTGAATGGGATCCGCTTGCGGCAGGAGAACGGCGAGTAACGCGTGACCGGCCTCGTGCACCGCGGTAACTTGTTTCTCGTCGTCACTGATGATCATCGAACGGCGCTCCGAACCCATCAGCACCTTATCCTTGGCGAATTCGAAGTCATACATCCGAACGACCTTCTGGTTGTATCGGGCCGCGTTTAGAGCAGCCTCATTGACCAGATTGCAGATGTCCGCGCCAGAAAACCCGGACGTGCCACGGGCCAGGACATGGGCATCCACATCGTCTGACAGAGGGATCTTACGGGTGTGCACACCGAAAATACCCTCGCGCCCTTTGACATCCGGCCGATTGACCACGATAGTTCGGTCAAAGCGGCCCGGACGCAGCAAGGCAGGGTCGAGCACGTCCGGACGGTTGGTCGCGGCAACGAGAATAACTCCTTCGTTCGATTCAAACCCGTCCATCTCAACCAGTAATTGATTGAGTGTCTGCTCTCGCTCGTCATGCCCTCCGCCCAGGCCGGCGCCACGATGGCGGCCGACCGCATCGATCTCATCGATGAAGACTATGCATGGCGCATTCTTCTTACCTTGTTCGAACAGGTCGCGGACACGTGATGCGCCGACGCCCACAAACATCTCGACAAAGTCAGAGCCACTGATCGAGAAGAACGGGACATTTGCCTCACCGGCCACCGCGCGAGCTAGTAGCGTCTTACCAGTTCCTGGCGCGCCCATCAGTAAGACACCTTTGGGAATTCGGCCGCCAAGCTTCTGGAACTTCTGAGGCTCTCTGAGGAATTCGATGATCTCCTGAAGCTCCTCTTTGGGCTCATCCACGCCAGCCACGTCCGTAAACGTGACCTTCTTTTGGCTGCTCGAAGAAAGTTTCGCCCGACTCTTGCCAAATGATAGCGCCTTGTTGCCACCGCTCTGCACCTGACGCATGAAGAAGATCCAGAACCCGATGATTAGAAGAATGGGAGCCCACGAGTACAGCAAGGTCGCCCACGGACTGCCGGTCGCTTCTCGGGCGGTCACCGCCACATCGCGTTCGACCAGGCGATTGACCAATCCTTCGTACTGGGGTGGAGCGTAAGTGCGGAATCTGCTGCCTCCGGCCAGCTCACCTGTAATCTCGTTACCAGCGAGCTCAGCGCTTTGCACTTCACCGGTATCCACTTGCCGGAGGAAATCACTAAAGGTCACGGAGTCGTCGACCGCCTGAAACTGCGTTGAGACGTTCCAGATCAGTACTACGACGACAACGAGAACCATCCAAAAAACAAGACTACGCAGGGTCGAATTCACCCAGCTCCTCCTAATTTATGTGCAGTTTTCTTGCTGTCAAGCGTAGCATGCCTTCGGTGTCAGGCGTGATCCTAAATTCGTCTGATACCGAGTGACCCACTACCCAGACGATTCCTTTCTTCTTATCGGCAACAATCGGTATCCTCCGGCGGGATAACCGGTCGACTTTTCGGTCAACAAACAGATCTTGGAGCTTCTTGTGACCACCCAACCCCAGGGGACGGAACGCGTCACCCGGACGCCAGCTGCGGACGATCAGAGGAGCGGTGACCTGTCCCCCCGACACGTATACCGCCTCGCCCCGTGCCAACATCCCCCTAGTCGGCATTCCTCCGGTGACCCGTTCAACAGCGACAGTCATCTTGGCCTCCGGAATCTCAACTTCTCCCGGAATCTGCAGCCGGTACGTGAATTCCGTCACCGGTGTCGAGCCTGCGTGTCGAGGCGGCGGCGGAGTGATCGTAAGGCATCTGTTCGCAATCGTCACTCGACACCCGGGCAGATCGACTGCCGTCTGACTTCCAGATCCTTTTGTGGCTATCGCGAGGAGCCGCTCGACTTGGTCGAATCCCGCGTTGCGACCCGCCACCCGTTCCACGGCACGCATCACGATGCGTCGAGCCAAGGCTACGGGTTGGTTCGAGAGTCCTTCTTGATCCACAACCGCCACACCGTCCGTGTATCTGACGATCTCGGACGCCGCCGCGGTCGCCTGATACTCTAGCCACTCGGCATCGTGTCTCGCGATCTTAGTCTCTCGAACCAACACATCGACGACCGAGGGACAAAACTGGCGCTCTAGGAACGGGATCAGCTCGTGGCGGATGCGATTCCGGGTCACAGTGACGTCACGGTTGGTCTCGTCTTCCCGAAACTCTTGCCGATGGACCGAAAGATACTCACGAAGCTCGGACGTCGATACGTCGAGCAGTGGACGAACGACATCGCCAGAACGGGGATGAATACCTGATAGCCCGGCGGGACCAGCTCCACGGAGCAAACGCAGGAGACAGGTCTCGGCCTGGTCATCCCGTGTGTGGGCCGTCGCGACGCAGTCCGCTTGAAGCGTGGCGGCGGCGCGCTGAAAGAACGCGTAACGCTCCCGGTGTCCAGCTTCCTCGACGGAAATACTCTCGCGATTGGCCACAGCTGTCACATTAACCCGATCAACTAGGCAGGGCAGCGATAGACGACCGGCCAACGTCCGACAAAACTGCTCATCCGCATCTGCAGCCTCGCGGATCTGATGATTGAGGTGCGCCACACCGACAACCTCAAAACTCGCCGTCTCCGCAATCTCAGAGAGAAGCCGGGTCAACGCGACAGAATCTGCGCCCCCTGAGAGTGCGACCAATACTCGATCTCCAGAAGCAATCAGCGACTCACGCCGGATCGCCTGCAGGACGCGTTTTTGGATCGGAATCATGGCGTTTGTATGGTGCCACGGACGCTGCAGCAGAACGAAATAGCGTCGACCGGGTTCGAGTGGCGCATCGGCCGCTGCTCCTGAGCGACAATGGGCCGTATTACGTCTCGGGGGAGCTGGTGAACTGTCTGGAGACGCACCAGATCGCGCACACCCGTGGGGTGCTGTATCACCCGATGGCGCAGAACATGATCGAACACTACCACCGCTCGATGAAAAACAAAGAGATGGTGCCGGTGCAGGGACTTGAACCCCGGACCTAGCGGATATGAGCCGCTCGCTCTAACCAGCTGAGCTACACCGGCAAAACATGCGCTCGCGTAACATCCGATTATAGCGCGGCACTAGGTAATCAGCATCGCATCGCCATAGCTATAAAAACGGTACCGCTGTTTGACCGCCTCAGCGTACGCTTCAAGTAGGAACTCGCGGCCGGCAAAGGCTGACGCCAGGACCAAGAGCGACGACCGAGGCAAGTGAAAGTTCGTGAATAGACCGCCGACGACGCGGAAGTCAAACCCGGGACGAATGCAGAGATCGGTCGTGGCCATCATGGGAATCATACGACCATGACCGATTCGGGCCACACTCTCAAGAACACGGGTGGTCGTCGTTCCTACCGCCACGATTCTTCGGCCCTCATCAAGCGCTCTGTTGATCTGATCGGCTGCCTTCGCGGTCATCTCATACTGCTCGGGCGCCACCTGATGATCTTCTATCCGGTCGACCCGAATCGGCTGAAATGTGCCATACCCAACATGCAAGGTCACCGCGGTCTGGTTGATACCGCCCGAGGCGAGGCGTGTCATCAGCTCCGTGGTGAAGTGCAAACCAGCGGTTGGCGCAGCGATCGATCCTCGCACCTTGGCAAAGATGGTCTGATACCGCTCTCGGTCGACTCGGTCGGCTAGGCGCCTGATGTACGGCGGAAGCGGTGTCTGACCGATTCTGTCGACGACGGTGTCGACATCTTGAGGTCCGGTGACCTGCAGTCGGACTGTTCGACGACCGTGAAAATGCTGCTCCAGAACCTCGAGTTGAAGCTGGCCATCCCCTCCGCCAAACGTCGCTCGCGCCCCGGCCTTCATCTTCTGCCCCGGGTGAACCAGGACATCCCACCGAGCTTCATCAAGGCGAGCGAGGAGCAGGCATTCAACGGTGCCGCCACTCGGATCGCGGCGGCCGAGTAGGCGCGCCGGGAACACCCGTGAGTCATTGACGACCAAGAGATCGCCGGATGTCAAGAGACGAGGCAGTGCATCGACGCGGCGATGGGTTCGAGTTTTCGTGGCACGATCGAGGTGCAGGAGACGAGACTGATCGCGCGACGACAGTGCCTCCTGGGCGATCAACTCAGCTGGAAGAACGAAATCGAGATCAGAGACCTGAGTGGACAAGAGCAGAGCTCAAGCAGTCGGGAGTTTGGCTCCTTTCTACTAATACGCCCACCGCAACAGGACGGCGCCAACCGTGAATCCGGCGCCCACCGACGTCAAGAGAACGTGGTGCCCTTTCCTTAGACGCCCTGCGGCGATGGCATCAGATAACGCCAGCGGGATGGTCGCTGCCGTGGTGTTCCCGAAACGTTCGATATTAATCACGATCTTCTTCTGGTCAAGTCCAAGACGGTCTGCGGCGCTCTCGATAATTCGACGGTTTGCTTGATGGCACACGAACAGATCGACTGCGTCGGCCCCGATGCCGTTCTGCATCAAGACTTTTCCACAAATCTCCTCGGTCTTGCGAACGGCAAACTTGAAGACCGTCGCGCCGTCCTGGTGAACGTAATGCATTCGCTTCTCGACCGTTTCGTGAGAGGCTGGATGGAGGCTTCCACCCGCAGGCATACACAAGGCGGGACCACCAGTGCCATCGATCTCGTGGGCGAAATCGACGAACCCTAGACCTTCGTCGGTCACGGGCGAGACGACAGCCGCGCCAGCGCCGTCACCGAAAATGATACAAGTCGCGCGGTCCTGGTAGTCGATGATCGACGACATCACGTCGGCCCCGATTACGAGGGCGTGGTCGTGAGACCCACTCCCTACCATCTGAGCCGCCGTCGTCAGGGCGTACGTGAAACCGGAGCACGCTGCGCCGAGATCGAATCCCCATGCGTTGACCGCCCCGATCTTGGCCTGGACAAGGCAAGCGGTGCTCGGAAAGAGCATGTCTGGCGTGGTGGTCGCCACCACAATGAAGCTGATGTCCTTAGGGCTCAGACCGGCCTGGGCGATCGCCGATAGCGCCGCCTCCTTCGCCAAGTCTGAGGTCGCCACGCCGGGTGCAGCGATGTGGCGTTCTCGGATTCCGGTCCGCTTGATAATCCATTCGTCTGAGGTCTCCACCATCTTCTCAAGGTCGGCATTGGTGAGTACGCGTGGTGGAACATAGGTCGCCAGCGACGCTATCTTTGCCTGCCGCAACGTCCCGGCTCCCGCCAGTCGCCTTCCTTGTCCCGTAATTGTCACTCGCGCGTACCTCTACTTCCGCACCGGCCTGAGCCCGGTATCGTTGATGATGGAATGCCGATAATACTCCGACTCACCACAGTCGCGAGTTGCGCTCTGGAGCCGACAAGCCGAAGTAGTCGTAGGCTCGCGGGGTGGCGACCCGACCTCGTGGGGTGCGATCAAGAAAGCCCGCCTGAATCAAAAAGGGCTCGTAAATGTCCTCGATGGCCTCCTTTTCCTCACTGATCGCTGCGGCCAGACTATTGAGACCGACGGGTCCACCTCCAAATTTTTCGATGATGGCCATCAGGAGTCGCCGGTCAGACTCGTCAAAACCATTGTCATCGACCTCAAGCATCAGCATGGCGCTTTTTGCCACCTCGACGTCGATGGTGCCGTCGGCTCGTACTTCTGCGTAGTCGCGGACCCTGCGGAGGAGTCGATTGGCCACCCGCGGTGTCCCACGGGACCGATGGGCGATCTCACGGGTGGCCGGCTCGTCAATCGGGACTTTGAGGATACGAGCAGAGCGCAGCACGATCTCACGCAGATCGTCGTCGTTGTAGAAGTCGAGTCTGTGAACGATGCCGAAACGGGCTCGGAGCGGTGACGTGAGGAGTCCTGCACGCGTCGTTGCCCCGATCAATGTGAAGCGCTGTACCGGCACCTTGACCGACCGCGCTCCTGGCCCCTGGCCGATCATGATATCGAGTTCGTAGTCCTCCATGGCCGGGTAGAGGATCTCCTCGATCACTGGACTCATCCGATGGATTTCGTCGATGAACAGTACTTCTCGCTCCTTGAGATTGCTCAACAACGCGGCGAGGTCTCCGGGCTTCTCCAGCACAGGCCCGGCAGTCGCGCGGACCGGCACACCGAGCTCCTGCGCGACGACATACGCTAGGGTCGTTTTCCCGAGCCCCGGCGGACCGTATAACAGGACATGGTCCAAGGCTTCGTTGCGGTTCCGAGCGGCGGTGATCGACACGGTGAGATTTTCACGAACGCGATCCTGCCCGATGTAGTCGTTGAACGTGCGCGGTCGCAAGCCCGCCTCGTACTGGGCCTCCTCCTCAGTCTTCACTGAACTAACGATTCTGTCTGCTGACATGACCGTTACTTGGCCAGCTCCCTGAGAGCCTGGCGCAAGACATCCTCGAAGCCTTCCGCTCCAGGTGCCGACCTGAGCGCCGCCTCGACCGATCTCTCTGCGAGCGGTCGGTGGTATCCAAGGTTGAGGAGAGCCGACAGGACATCGTCTCGAAGCTCGCCGTGGGACGAACCGACTTCCATGGTATCCGTTTCGACATCTACGGCAGCGGGTAACCGGTCTTTAAGCTCCAACCCGATCCGTTCTGCCGTCTTCTTCCCGACTCCGGGAATTTTGGTCAGCCGGACGATGTCGCCTGCCCGAACGGCGCGAACCAACTCCGAGGGCTCGATCCCTGACAGCACGGCAAGCGCGAGCCGTGGACCGACCCCACTGATGGCTATGAGCCGCTCGAACAGATCCAGTTCGAGCCGGCTGGCGAATCCAAACAGGGCCAGCGCGTCGGCTCGGACATGGGTGTGGACCCGAAGCGAGACGTCAGACCCGACGTCCCCTAAGCCATAAAAAGTCGACAACGGAACCTGGAGCTCATAGCCAATACCCTGAACATCGACAACCAGCCGGTTGGGTTGTTTTTCGGCAAGCCGACCACGGAGCGACCCAATCATGATTCGCTTCGATGCCTCGGAGAATACTTTCGCCAGCTTCGAGGCACCGGCGACTCGGGTCGGTTCTTGGCGATCTCGCTCTGAACCACCCCCTGAAGGTGCGCATGACAGACAGCCACGGCGAGGGCGTCCGACACATCGAGTGGTGAGGGTTGCTCGTCCAACCCAAGCAACAGCGTCACCATCTCCTGGACCTGATGTTTCCCGGCTCGGCCGTACCCGACCACCGCCTGTTTCACCTGAGTAGGCGTGTACTCGGCAACAGGCAGGCCGGCCTGTGATGCAGCCAGCAACACCACCCCTCTCACATGACCGAGCTTGGAAGCGCTTCGAGCGTTCTTGGCGTAAAACAGATCCTCAACGGCGACTGCCTCTGGACTGTGCTGAGACAACAACTCGGCCAGGCCCGTATGCAGCAACAATAGCTTCTCGGCGAATTGGAGACGTGTGGGCACAGAGAGCGCCCCAGAGGCCACAACGCGATGTCGGCTCCCAGACGTCTCAATACAGCCATAGCCGGTGCAGACGGAACCGGGGTCAACCCCGAAGATTCTCACGCGAGCGAGGCCTCGATCTCCTTGGTGTCGATGTCGCTATTTGACCAGACGTGCTGCACATCATCTTGGTCTTCAAGGATGTCCATCAATTTGAGCAACTGCTGAGCCTGCTTCCCTTCGACTTTGACTTGGTTCTTGGGCAGCATAGCAATCTGCGCGGTCACCACCTCCCCGCCGACCGCTTTGATCGCATTAAGCACGTGATCGTGTGCTTCGGGCCGGCTTACGACCTCCCACTGGTCACCATCGTCTTCGAAATCATCCGCACCCGCGTCGATCGCAGCGGTCATGAGGGCTTCCTCCTCGGCACCGGCTTTCGCTATCACGATGTAACCCCGTTTGTCGAACATCCATGCAACGCTGTTGCTGGTCCCGAGATTGCCACCATGCTTAGAGAGCATATGTCGGATCTCTCCGACCGCTCTGTTTGTGTTGTCCGTCACCACCTCAATCAACATGGCCGCACCACCAGGCCCGTATGCCTCATAGGTTATTTCCTCATACTCGACACCTGGCTCTTCGCCCGTACCGCGCCGGATCGCACGTTTAATATTGTCGGCCGGCATGTTCGCTGCCTTGGCGTCTGCGATCACGGTCCGGAGACGAGGATTGCTGTCGGGGTCGCCGCCACCATGACGAGCCGCGACGGTAATCTCTTTGATGATTCGAGTGAACAACTGGCCACGCTTGGCGTCGGCGGCACCCTTTTTGTGTTTAATGGAAGCCCATTTAGAATGGCCAGACATATAAGGCTACTCCCGATGTCGGAACGACGGTTTCAAACTCTGAACGGAAATGTAATTATCTCAAAACGTGGAGCTAGAAGTCAGGAAATGAACCACAAGGATGCGTATTCCGGCGCCCTATCCACGTCGCGCCACGATCAGCCAGACGTCGGCATCAGGTGACCACGCCCGCCCCTGGTAGTCCCCGAGCACGCTGTCGACGCGGAATCCGGACCGCTCGAGCCGGCGAGAGACCTGAGCGACGGTCAGCGTCCGAAACGCGATCGAGAAACGGGAAGACTCCCGGCGCCGGCCAATTCGCTCGACATATTCCTGGTCAAAGATCGTCATCTGCTGATCGTGATCCTGCCGAACCGTCTCGATCAACGTCAGCCGGCCGCCACCGGGACGACGACCACGCAGACTGACCTTTCGTTCGTACTCCTGCCATCTTGGAAGGTCGGGAACGAGGTCAACCACAAAGAGTCCCCCGCGGGGGATGACACCAGCGACGGAACGGAGCGTCGAACGCAGATCCCGATCTCGGAGTAGTGACTGCAATATTCCGTACGGCGCCATCACCAGCGGAAACCGCACACGCTTACGAAAGGGAAGGACGCGAATGTCACCCCGGACCGCCGCCGCACGCGAACCGAGCCCGGCGCGCCGCAGCCGGACCCGCAGCCGTCGGAGCATCGGCGTTGAACGGTCGATTCCAACGAATCGATCGCTGACCTTCGCGACCGGCAGCGACACGCGACCGGTACCGCACCCCAGCTCGAGAACAGTTCCCTCTGTACGCCGCGCAAGTTCAATCCAAAACGGCAAATCTCGCCGCCCTACGGTCTGAGCATTTTCCCAGTCGTAGAACGGTGCATAGTCGTCCCATCCGTGCCAACCCTGCATAAAAGGCGAGGTATTATAGAGTGCTCACGCCTGTCTGCCCCAAAAAATGCGATGTCACTTGCTCCTGACTGGCTTCCGAATCTCCATCCCATCGTGGTCCACTTCCCAATCGGGCTCCTCCCAGTCGCCGCGCTGGTTGACTTGCTCGGCCTCTTCTCACCACGGCGAAGGGCGTTCAGGAATACGGCCACTTGGCTCTATCTGGCTGGCACCTCATTCGCCCTGCTGGCGTATGTCAGTGGCCGTTCAGGTGCTGACGCGATGACGCTTGCGCCGGTCGTCGAACCCCTCGTCCACGCCCACGAGAACTGGGCGTTCCGGACAACGTGGTTCTTCGCGTTCTTCGTATCGTTGCGTCTCGCGGTGTCGTACATCTTTCCACCGAGGCCGGTCATCCTGCTTGTGGCGTTCGTCCTGGCGGTTGGCGGGCTCGTAATGCTGGTCGAGACGGCCGACCGTGGTGCGGCACTGGTCTACCAGTACGGCCTTGGAGTCACGGGAGCTTTCTCGGCTCCAAGCCACTGATGCCAGATCTCTGACTTCCAGATCCCTACCGTGCATCTAGCCGCATCGCCATCGGTGTGAAGAGCATGCCGTTGACCGACCGCTCTGGCCCAGTTTGGCGAAACCCCAGTGCCTTGTATGCCGGGACACCATACCTCGACGAGTTCACCGTCATCCGTTCAAGCTCGTCAGCCCGGTCTCGAACCTCGGCGATCGCTCGATCGAGAAGGGTGCGCGAGAGGCCCTGTCGCTGGAACGCCTCGGCGACAAACAACAGCGAGACGTGGTTGTTCTGACGCATCTCGATCATCCCGGCAAGGACGCCCTCACTCCGGACGATGACGACGAAGTGGTCGTGCCTTGCTCGGTCTGCCAGCGCGGCGGCGTCAGCGTACTTTCGGAACTCCGCGATCCCGGGTGGTGCGTACTCTGAGGCGATATAGGTGTCGAACCCGGAGAGCACCAACGTGGACACTGCAGCGGCGTCCTCCTGGCCCATGAGTTGGAAGGTGAACTCGGCCATGATCACCACCCAATCGCGTACATCATCCGCCGCGGGTCAGCCCCGGCTGTGAGTGTTTGCGTCGTGATGTTGGCAAGGATACCTTGCATGTTGCCGATCGAGTACTCAGGCACCGTGACCACGGAGTGCCCCATCGCCTCGAGACGTGCGGCTACATCGGGCGCGATTCTGGACTCGAGCTGCACGGCGATCTCTGATCCAGGCCGGTAGAAGTTCGGCTCCGCGATCAGTGACATCCGCGGCGCTTCGATCGCCTCCTGAATCTCCATACCGTAGTCCAACACGTTCAGTAACACCTGGAACTGCGTTTGCCCAATCGTCTCGCCACCCGGCGTACCAAGCGCCAGATAAAAGGCCCCGTCTTTCATCACGACGATCGGCGAGTTATTGAGCACAGGGATCTGTCCCCCGCGGGCATAGTTAACGTCGTCTGGATACGGCGATGTCGAGCCATGCCGCGTGCCGTTATTGAAAATGATTCCGGTGGTCCCGACTACGACGCCGGTTCCCCACAGGCTCCCAAGGGTGGGAGTGCTCACGACGACGTTGCCGTGCCGATCGGCAACCGAAAAGCTGGTCGTGCTCCCAGGGTAACTGGTTGCAAACGCGACCGGTCCGAGATCTAGACGCACCCGGGACTTCGTCGTCTGGGATCCGGCGGGCGATCCGTGGTCCGGGTAGTCCATCGCCTCACCTGACGCGATCAGTGCGCGCCGCGTGTCAGCGTAGTCCTTCGATAGCATGCCCTCCATCGGCACGTCGTTCGCGTCGGGATCGACGACAAAGTGATAGACATCGGCCTTGGCGACCTTAATCGACTCCACAATCAAATGGAGGGCGTCGGCTGAATTGTGCTCGAGCGATGCCATGTCGAAGCCTTCGATGACGTTGAGCTGCATCGTTACTTCGAGACCACCGCGCGAGGTCGGAGGACTGCTGTAGACCTCGTAGCCACGGTAGGTGGTGCGCACCGGCTCGGCCCATACCGGTTGGTAGTGGGCAAAGTCGTCCCGCGTGAAAAATCCGCCGTGCTCCTGATAGAACCGGGCCATCTCGCGCGCAATGTCGCCTGAGTAAAACCGGTCGAAGGCAGCGCGCAACGCCTGCGACCGAGACCTCCCATTCGCCAGCGCGCTGTCCTCGGCCTCGACGAGCCTACGTAAGGTCCGCGCTAGGTCAGGATAGGCAAATACCGCTCCTGGTAAGGGTGGCTCGCCGTCTTGAAGAAACACATGGGCCGTCGTTACGTACGTCCCAAGTAGCGCCAGATGTTCGTCGACGGAACCAGCCACGAAGGGGTCAAGTGGATGCCCTCGCTCGGCATAGTCGACCGAAAGCTCTAGCACCTCGCCGAGGGTCATCGTTCCGAAACGATCCAGCAGCGCGATCCATCCACCGAACAACCCAGGCGTGACACCGGCCTTAAAGCCCCGCGCAAGATCGTCAGCCGTGAGCTCACTCGCATCGAGTGACGCGGGTGCCGCGCCGGTGGCGTTGAGCGAGTAAACACGGTCGCTGACCTTGTCATACACGGTCATAAACCCATTACCCCCGATACCAGACATCATCGGCTCGACCTGGTTGAGTGTTGCCAGTATGGCAACCGCCGCGTCGGCAGCGGTGCCGCCCTGCATCAAGACGCGCACACCGGCAATCGATGCCAGCGGGTGTCCTGCAGTGACCAGGCCGTTCGGACCAGACACGGCCGGGCGATGGGCTTCGAGGCCGTCGGACAGGTGTGCAATTGGCGTGGGCGCGATCGAGTCTGCGTCGGTGAGGATCTCGGTCCCTCCGCCACAGCCAGTCACAACGACGACGCTGCCCACAACGAGGATGCTCCGAACCGCACCTCGCCATTGATTCCGCATAGCGGGCTCAGTTTCTCACGGCGATGCCCATAACCTCGAACCGCGCATTAAAGAGTAAGTCACCTGAGCCGATAAACGCGCGGGCGGGCGGCGCATCGTTAAAGTATGTTGAGTAGACCTCGTTAAAGACGCCATAGAAGGCCACGTCCGAACAGAACACTTGCACCTGCACAAGGTCGTCCATCGTCATGTTCGCTTCAGACAGAACGTCCTGAAGACCGTCGAGGATGTTACGAGCTTCCTGCTCTGGGGTGGCTGGAACTTCACCGCCTTCGAGTCCCAGTCTCCCAGAGAGATAGAGCGTGTCTCCAGCCAGCATCCCGTCACTGAACGGTGCCGTTGTCGTACGCCCAGGCAGGTTGATTGCTTGCGGCCCTGCCGCACCCTGCGTCGCACTCAACGCGGTTACCGCTGCCATAACACTCGCGCCGATCAACCCGCCGATGAAAACCATTCGTAGACTCGTCATTGCATCCTCCCTTGTTTTGTCAGTTCTCTCCGTCGTCGACGAGCAGCACTGTGGAACCAATCGTACGACGACCCTCCAGATCCCGGTGCGCCTGGTCGGCACTCTTCAGCGGAAAGGTCTGGCTAGCCTCGACCAAGACCGCTCCGGCAGCTACCACGTCGAACAGTTCCGCGGTCGTCGCCTCAAGCTCGGCCCGCGTTCGAATGTACGTCGCTAACGTCGGTCGCGTCAGAAACAGAGATCCCTTAGCCGCCAGCATTCCTGGGCTAAAGGGCTCGACGGGCCCCGACGCGTTCCCAAAACTGACCATCAGGCCCCGAGGCTGTAAACAATCCAGGGACCCTAGAAACGTGTCGTTGCCCACAGAGTCGTAGACCACGGGCACGCCGACACCATTCGTAATCTCCTTCACCCGCTCGACGAAATTCTCATGCGTGTAGACAATCGGATAATCACATCCGTGCGCCTTCGCCAACTCAGCCTTTTCTGGTGTCCCCACCGTTCCGATCACCGTGGCGCCAAGGTGCTTGGCCCACTGGCAGGCCAACAACCCACACCCGCCTGCGGCGGCGTGAAACAGGATCGTCTCGCTCGGTTGGACCCGATACGTGCGGCGTAGGAGATATTGGACCGTACATCCCTTGAGCATCATGGCGGCGGCCTGATCGTCTCTGATCCCGTCTGGGACCTTGACAAGCAGTCGCGAGGCGATCACCCGTCGCTGACTGTAGCTGCCGATGCTCATGCAGTATGCGACCCGATCGCCAACCGCGACTTCGGATACCCCTTCGCCCACGGCCTCAACGACGCCTGCCGCCTCACTCCCGATGACCGCTGGCATCGCGGGGACAGGATAGAGACCAGTCCGATGATAGACATCGATGAAATTCAGTCCGATCGCCGTCTGGGACACAACCGCCTCACCGGGGCCTGGCGGGGGAACATCAACCGGGTCCCATTGCAGCACCTCAGGTCCACCGGTCGTGTGAATTCGAATGGCATGCGACATGGTGCTCATGGCGGCGATTCTAGTCCGCCAGGTCTCCGGCTGTCGATCTGTCTGGCTCAGGGGTATCGACGATATGCAGCCGCATGGCCACACACTTGCGACTCACGGACTGGCCACACTACTCTCATGCAAGGGATGAGGGTCTGGAACAGCCAAGGTATCAGCAGAACCATGACGAGGTGCAGTGCCGCATGACACCGTTGTCGAGTGTGTTTGACGCACACCACCCTCCGTCTGAAGACCAGGTCGCAGACTGTGTCCACTGCGGATTTTGCCTCCCAGCCTGCCCGACGTACACGCTGTGGGGTAAGGAGACCGATTCCCCGAGGGGGCGCATTTATTTGATGCGCCTTGGTCTTGAGGGCCGGGCACCGATCGACGACGGAGTCACCCGCCACATCGACACCTGTCTCGGATGTATGGCGTGCGTGACCGCATGCCCCTCCGGCGTCAAATACGATCAGCTAATTGAGGCAACCCGCGCGCAGATCGAGCGACAGGTCAAACGGCCGCTCAGTGATCGACTTTTTCGACGGCTGATATTTTGGCTGTTCCCCTACCCAAAGCGCCTGAAAGTAGTGGCGCTCAAGTTGTGGGTGTACCAGCGAACCGGGCTGCAGCGACTTATCCGGGCCAGCGGCCTGCTAGGACTTCTGCCGGCACGGCTACGGGCGATGGAGGCAATGACTCCGCAGGTGACGCTGGCGTCGGTCTTTTCCAGCCTGCCGGCGCACATTCCGGCACGTGGTAAGCGCCGCCGCACGGTTGCCCTTCTCCTCGGATGCGTCCAGCGCACATTTTTCCCGAATGTGAACGCCGCCACCGTGCGCGTGCTGGTAGCCGAAGGCTGCGACGTCGTCGTTCCGCAGCCGCAAGGATGCTGCGGTGCGCTTATGGTGCACTCAGGCCTAGAAGACGCCGCGACCGAGATGGCAAGACGACTCATCGATACGTTCGACGGCCTGGATGTCGATACGATCGTCATCAACGCTGCGGGTTGCGGCTCAACGCTCAAGGAGTACGGCCACCTGCTTCGTGACGACCCCAAGTACGCGGCGAAGGCGGCAACCCTGGCTAAAAAATGCCAGGATGTCTCTGAGGTTCTGGCCGAGTTGTCCCCGCGCGCACCGCGGCACCCGGTCCCGCTCACTGTCGCGTATCACGACGCGTGTCATCTTCAACATGCCCAGGGCGTTACTGCCCAGCCACGTACCGTGCTCGCCTCGATTCCAGATCTTGAGGTTCGTGAAATCCCCGAGGGCGGACTGTGCTGCGGCTCAGCCGGTATCTACAACCTGGTGGAACCAGAGGCGGCCCAGGATCTCGGTGCGCGGAAGGTCGGCCATGTGCTCTCGACGGGTGCTGAGGCGGTCGTGTCAAGTAACCCGGGATGTTTGTTGCAGCTCCAGAGCAGCCTCAAGCAAACCGATCCCAGACGCTCGATGCCAATGTTCCACCTGGTCGAACTCGTCGACGCGTCGATCAGGAACCAACAGCTGGGCGAATAGAAAACTGGGTCGCGGCGAGATCCACTGTTGCTGGGGACGAGTCTCAGACGCGGCAGCGCGAGGTGTTCGTTGCTTAGACAGGTCCCCGACCACGGTTCAGCCGGCCGTCGGGATCAAACCGCTGCTTAATGGCCTGCATGACCCGTAGTCCGTCTCCGATTGGACCCCACGGGTCCACCGATTGTCTGAGTGCAGCGACCGCCCGACGGATGACCGCAGAGCCGGCGCCGACCTCGAACCGCTCACGGAGCTCTTGAATCAACTGAGCCTGCGTGTCGATGGCGCCATCCAGTCGAATATCGACAACACTGAGTGCGGCTCGGCCCTGGGCGCTCATCGCGACGTTCCGGTCTCGGCACGCCTCGCGTAACCAAATCAGAGTCGGGACGATGGCGTTTGTCGCGGTGCTGACCTTGACCAACGTACCCGGCTGATTCCAGCGTCCCGCATGATCCTCCCAGAGCGTCGATTCCTGGTAATCCCTATGCACCGTGACCCGACACGATGCGTCACGCGCGGCGACGAGACGAGCGACCGCATCGGCCTGCGATTCGACTGCACTCTCGACAGATTCGAATTTGACGAGGAGGCGGGCCGGAGGCCACTGCAATTCGATCGCTGACGGAGTCAAATCCGACGACACAAGGTCGGCCACGATCGGCGCCATGGCATCTACCGACCCTAGCTCGATTAGCGCCGTGCCAGATGCCGGGGCGACGGGCGTCAGTTTGAATGTGACGTCGACCACGACGCCCAGAGATCCAAACGCACCGGTCATTAGTCTCGACAGGTCGTAGCCGGCCACATTTTTAACAACGATCCCACCGGCCTTCGCCATTTTCCCGTCGGCTCGGACCACCGTGACGCCGATGATCACGTCCCGTGGAGCACCATAACGGTAGCGGCTCGGGCCACTGTCATTCGTCGCGACAATACCGCCGATAGTCGCGCGCGCAGCCCATGGTGGATCAAACGGAAGCCACTGGCGACGGGCACCCAAAGCCTCGTTGACACTTGCTAGCGTCGCGCCGGCCTCAACCGTCGCGGTCAAGTCGCCGTGGCGATGTGCGACCACAGAGGAAAGACCCGCGGTAGACACCACTAGGTCGACCGCCCCAAGCACACCGCCCCAATCGAGTTTCGTCCCTCCACCTCGAACGGAGACCGTCAATTCTTCCTGCGAGGCCCACTCAAGGAGGCCTGTCAGCGCCTCCGCAGATTTGGGCTCGGCGACCACTTTCGGGAGCATTCCGTCGATCGTGTCGCCCTCGCCACCAAGCCACGCCGAATTTGCTCCAACGTGCGACTCAACCTGTAAGACCAGCGAGTTATTCGGCACAGTACGGAAGCCTCAATTTCAGAAACGCTCGGCGAGCCCAGCGCGCTCGATAGGATGTGCGCGGTATGGACCAGGGACTTCGCCGCACAAGCGAGGCGTAGGGAACACCTTTCCAGGGTTGCAGAGATGCTGGGGGTCAAACGCACACCGGACGAGCTGCATGCTATCCAAGTCAGTCTCGGTAAACATCTTCGGCATCTGGTCAGCCTTGTCGGCGCCAACGCCGTGCTCTCCGGTGATCGAGCCACCCACGTCGAGACAGAACGTCAGAATCTGCGAGGCGACGCTCTCAGCGAGCGCGGCTTGCCCCTCGATTCGGTCGTCGTAGCAGACCAGCGGGTGCAGGTTGCCATCGCCGGCGTGAAACACGTTACCGATCTTCAGTCCTGACTCGGTCTCAAGGGCGCGAATGCGGCCCAACACTTCGGGCAGCTTCGTGCGCGGAATCACGCCATCTTGGACGTAGTAGCTGGGCGACACCCGTCCCATAGCTGCGAAAGCCGCCTTCCGACCCATCCAGAACCGTGCTCGCTGTGCATCTGTTTTGGCAACTTGGATCTCCCGAGCGCCAACATCCCGACAGACTGTTTCGACGTGATCGAATAGTGCAGATACCTCGGCCTCCGCCCCGTCCAGCTCGACAATCAGCACTGCCTCGGCGGGCGGGAAATTCGGATGCACCGCGGCTTCTGCCGCTTCAATCGTCGTCCTGTCCATCATCTCGACAGCGGCTGGAATAATTCCGGCGCCAATGATTCCACTCACCGCATTGCCCGCCTCCTCGGTTGAGTCGAATGCCGCAAGCAGCGTCTTGACGGCCGCGGGCTTTCCCAGAAGCCGAAGGGTCACCTTGGTGACGACAGCGAGCGTCCCCTCGGACCCCACAAGCACACCAAGGAGATCCAGACCAGGAGGGTCGAGTGCGCTCCCTCCAACCTGAATCATCTCTCCGTTAGGCAGCACCGCTTCAAGTCCCAAGACGTGATGCACGGTGAACCCGTACTTCAGACAATGGGCTCCACCGGAATTCTCCGCCACATTCCCACCGATGGAGCAGATCACCTGGCTGGACGGGTCCGGTGCGTAGTAGCAGCCCTGCGACGAAACAGCCTTGGTGACTTCGATGTTCATAACACCCGGCTCGACCGTGATTCGCCGGTTTGGAATATCGATGTCCAAAATATGATTGAGACGCGTCATGACAATGAGGACGCCGTCGGGGTGAGGCATCGCCCCTCCAGAAAGACCGGTGCCCTGGCCACGAGCAACGAACGGCACACCCCCCTCGTGGCAGAGACGAACGACTTGCTGCACTTCAGCCGCGGTACCTGGTAGGACCACCAAACCCGGCGTAGAGCGGAGTTTTGCCAGGCCATCCGACTCGTAAACCGCCATCTCCGTGGCGTCCTGGACAACGTGCTCCGCTCCAACCACCTGTGCACATGACGCGATGAAGGTAGATCTCATGGCATCTCGGTTACGGCAGCGCGTACTGGTCAATCACTCGATTGATGGCTCGCTGACACACCCGGCAAAACCCCACAGCCTTCGGAGTGAACATTATGCAGTCTATCTCTGGGCGATAGAGGCCAACCGGCTCGTACGAGGCTCCTTCGAAGGCTCCGACCGCACCAGCGTGCTCCCTCGAAACAAAAAAGGCTGCTTCTCGTTCCATCTGCTCGGTAAACAGACGCTCGATTTCAGACTCAGGTACGTCTTCGAGTCGCAGGTCCTGACGCCTGGCCTCGGATGCAGCGCTCTCCGCCTCGAACACGTCCTTGTCCCACGGGGTCGGCAGCGGCGTTCCAGGCTCAACAAGGTCACGCCACTTTAGATGCTCCGGATCGTGGAGTGCCGTCACGTTCGGCTCCCACGGCTCAGGATGATACGCACCGCCTGTTTCGTACGCAACATCTGACGTGTAGTACTCGTCTGCAAGTCCGGCAAAGTGGTGACCGAATTCGTGCACGAAGATATACTCCGCGAACATCGTATCCGCAGCTGCGGTGGCCTGAAAGTTAAAAATTCCTCCCCCACCGTACTGTTCCTCGTTAACCAGAATCTCAATGAACTCGTAGGGCGTGGCCGACGCCACGTCCCTGAGCGCATGGTTGTCGTACGTCAACAGGTATCGTTCAGAATCGAAGATATTGTACTGAGCCGACAGCGGTGTGCGACGAAACTCCATAGCTCGCGGACGTGACACCCCCGACTGCGCCGAGGGCAGATCCAGACCCCACACGTTAAAATCAGAGCGCCGACTTGTAAACGGCTCTTCGTCGAACAAGGCGTCGACGAGTCGTTCGGCATCGCCGTGAAACTTCGGTATCTCCGCCGCTGTGTATCCTTCCCCGATCACCAGAAGGTCTACCTTCTCCGGCGAGGGTCCACTTTCGATGATTGGCCAGACTTCCCCCACCGGGGCTCGGTCCACCGGGTTGACGAACCGAGAATTGGGGTCGATCGCCGTCGACCAAATTTCGTGAAAACTATTCTCCCGGCCACGGACCTTCAACTTGACCTGCACCGGTCGCCTTGGCCAGGGAAATCGGATGGACTCATGGAATGTTCCGTAAGTCTCCCGAGCTGGCGGAGTCGTCTCCCACTCACCGTAAATCGAGGCGAAACCCCGCGAGTAGAGCACGCGATTTGTCCGGCGGTCGATAACCTCGAAGAGATACTTTCCCAGGTTTAAATCGTCGACCAGTCGAATTCGGCTGCCGGGCCACGGCCCGTCAGAAACGACCTTGTCTAGGGCCAGAATTTCCGTCCCGTGACCCCCGGAGTGGAAGTAGTCGACACGCATTGTCTTATCGATAAAATCATCGTCGAACCTATCTACACTCGGCGTCTGGTTTCGCGCTACGACGACCTCCGTCAACCAACTGGCACGGCGAGACAGATCCACGCCGGCAAAAGCTCCGAGACCTCGATAAAGCACCGACCCAGATATACCGGCAACGACAAGCGCGGCCACAACCTGCTTGGCCCGTATGCGATGAGGACTCATGCCAGGTATTCTACTGGTCGTTAACCCAGAAGGAAGACGCCCCGACACCAAACCCGGTCTAGGTCGCTGGTTTGCAGGCCCGTATTCTCAGGAACGCACCGTTCCTGAAGAGACAGCAATCACTGTAGATGGATTGACTGCGAGGGTCGACACCATGGATAGCGGCTCGCTCCCGCCCGAGGACGGTGGCCTGACGTGGGAACGCTAAAACTGTCTGGTGAGTCAGTCGCTGACTGCGACCTCACCGGGAACAATCGGACGAGTGCGTGGCAGCTTGCCTCGATACGAAAGCCAGCCGACACATCCCAGAACTCCGACGAAGACAACGAGCTTCAGCGCGTCGGCGGCACGGGAGTTCGGTAGGACGGCCCACAGAAACCAGAGTACCGGCTGTGCAAGACATGCCGCCCAGACCGAGCCGTAAAAGTACCGCCGCTCGTGGCCTTCGTCCTTTGTCGACCGCTTCACTCGCGGGAGCTGGCCACACGCTCCAAGGGTCAAGATCGCGATGGCTATCGGAAAATACGCCACGTCATACATCTCTCTCAGATACCATCCACCGGTTAGTATCGCGACGACGAGGCCCGTGATGTTCAACCCCGCGAACGTGAGCACTGCACTCCATGCGAACGTGTAGCAGACACGTCGGTAGAGTGGGTTCGGCTTGTCCTCAGTAAAACGAATGATGTAGGGACGGGGCTCGACGCCGGGAAGCCGGCCGCGTAGTCCGGCCAGACCCGTCGCGAGAAGTACCGCACCGAGCCACGCCGCCATTTTCCAATCGAAACCGGTCTCGAACAAATCGAACGTCAGCGGGCCTGGCGCAATAAAGAATACCCAGATCCAGATCGGCCAGTGCGAAAACCGATAGTGGAGCTTGTTGCGGCGACGGATCTTTCGCTCGCTGGCAAACTCGACCGGTATGTCGATCCCTGTTCCGCGGGTGCAAGCGTCGTCGGTAGGTCGAGAAGGAGGCAGGTGTCCGGTCTGCATCATCTGGATGGAACGCGAAAGCCCGTATCGTGCTGTGGAATCTGAATATTAGTATACGCGAGGGTGATTTAGTGGCTCAGACGCGGGCAGAGACAATCTTGTCGAGTCGCTGCAATCTCACCGGACCCTCAGGCGGGCGCGGCCTGTCACCACTGGTCGACCGGTGACTGTAAAGTGTTGAGTCTAAAATGAAAAAGCCCACTGACTCGTTAGAATAAGTGGGCTAATTGAAAAAATCACGGCAGTGACCTACTCTGTCCTGATTCAATAAAACCTAGCAAATATTGACTAAATGTACGTTTTGTCCAGTTTTTGTCCAGTTATTTCAATAAATCGCCTATTAGCAACAGGTCATATCCGTTTGTCCACGTTTCGGTCAGAACCAAGCACCGCTCTAAAACGCTCCCACGTTCCCCCCCAGAGCGACGACCCCACGTACACCCAAGCAATCCCCCTACCTCATCGCTCAACCGCTTACAGACGCGACCTCGCTGGACAGGTGATCAAACCATATTACCCCAACCATTTACCCTCCCCTGGGAAAGACAGAGGTGAAGTTGACCGACCGGTTGGTTTGGAAGTCAATAATGACGCGACGTCGCGTCTCAAAACCACCAGGTTTCATTAGGGTTTATAGATATTTCAGGGTTCTGAACGTAAAGATGCGAACGCACCTTTACGAGTTGTGTAATTCTTGTAAAGGTGTGGTATGACGACTTTACAATGAAGAAACGCAACAACGTCACGATCCAGACACCGATTGGACGCACGTTCGGTTATTGCCGCGTCTCTACACGTCAGCAAGCGGAACACGGACACTCCCTGGAAGATCAGCGCGTCCGCATTGCCGGGTATTGCCAAGCGAACGGGTTACCACAGGTGACGGAGTTCTTCGTGGATACTGCTACCAGTGGTTCTACGGGACTTCAACGTAGAGAAGCAGGTAAGCGTCTAATCGCGGATGTCGCCGCTGGTGATCACATCATTGTGACGAAAGGTGATCGTCTCTTCCGCAGTGCGAAGAATGCGCTGGAAATCGCTGAAGTCCTGCGTGAGCGTGGAGTGGAGCTTCACCTGATGGATATGGGAGGTGCTGTTCTAAACAGTTCGGTATCGCGTCTCGTGTTCGGAATATTAATGATGGTTTCCAACATGGAAGCTGAACGTATCGGAGAACGCACCGCTGCGGTGAAGGAACACCGACGCCAACTGGGTTTTTACGTTGGAGGACATGTCCCCGCTGGATACGTGAAGACTGCCGATGGACGCATCTCTAAAGATGCGACGTGGGACACAAATCTCCAACTGATGAAGGAAATGTCGCGTGACGGACAGTCGTCACGTGCGATCGCTGCCGAGATGACATCACTTCGGAATGTGCCGATGAGCCACGTGACGGTGCTGTCAATACTTGCGAACGAACGGAAAGTGGATACCGTGGTTCAATAAAACCGGTGAGCCAGTCGTTGTTCTTCAACGCGATACACCTCCAGTCCCTCCTGCGCGTATAACCTCCAGCGTTTCACCGTTATCTAAATAGAAGTAGTGCCACCGACTGCTGACGGAATGAGTTCGTCAGACTTGTCTCCATCTCTCTTGTCCATAGGTGTCTTCTAATGAACTTCACAAACGACTTACCAGAACACCGAGCGCACGCGAGACGAGACGCTGGTCGAGCGTCTCGCACACCACAACCATCAGCATTCGCAACCGAACTCAAGTCCACGAGACGCTCGCTCTATCGCAAGAAGACGACAGCATCCAACGCGAAACAGAGACACCTTGCGGATCTTGTGTTCGCCAAGGAACGTAACGAGCTGCGCACCGTCGTCAGCGCGTGGACAAACTGGATAGTCGATCGAATGTCAGCGGACACCACGGGTAGGTATCTGCCATTTGTTCTTCAGAATATCCGCGATGAGCGGACGGTTGATGTCATTGCCGCTCGACGAAAGACGATGTCACGGGTATGCGATGTCACCACGCTCGCCCTTAATCCGACATCATCGCGTTCGCATCCAGCACGCAGAGACGCGACGCTCTCCGTCGGTGTGATCGCCCTCCCCGCGACAACCATCAATGGAACGCATATCCACGGGTTCTTACGGGTTCCCGTCGCGCATCGGTGCGCAATAGACATCTTCGCTGCCATTCTCCGATTGAGTTTCAGGACGAATAACTTGTGGATTTCACGGAACACAGAACTCGATCAGATCGCCAGCAAACAGGAGGGTTCGCTTCCATATCTCGCGTCCGACTGGAAGAAAGAAGTACGTCACTGGGAAGAACTGGATTACATACCAGCGGGGTTATTCGCTCGTCTGGATCGCCGTCAAATAGACAACCAATAAGGAGAACAAGATTATGAAGAACGATGTGCTACCCGAGCTTACAGAACTCGCTGATCAAGAGATGAAACGCATCAAGGAAGGATTTGCCTTCGCAAGTAGCTTCCAACAGAGGGAGCTACATCGATCACTACTCCTTGAAATGGACCCGGATGACAGAAGTAACAACCAGACACTGGTGTCGTTTAGAACGTCACTGACTGATAAAGCTCTCCTCGCATCCTGCGCACGATCAGCGAACACCAGCGTGAGTGCGTTGTGTAGCAAGACCCTCCACGATGCGATTCCGCACATTTACGATAAGTAAGGGACCCGATGAAAATCACAAAAATCGTTGGAAATCAGCGCGTCGTCGTCGACGTCGACGTTCGTAATCCAGCAGCATTTGCCCGCGCGATCAACGCGAAGGATCTCGTGTCGACCACTATCCGAACCATCGCGACGTCCGCAGAGCAATCAGTACTGATAAAGACGCTCGGAGCGTGTGTGAGACCGTTCGCAATCGCCATCGTCCAGCAGATACAGGAGAAACAATAGATGAAGAAATACCACCGCAACCACGAGGATTTCCGTGATGTTTATCTTGGTGTTCGTCTCACCGAGCGTCTGTCTGATCTGCTCAATGATGCTGCTCCGATCAACAAATCCCAGTGGGTGCGGGATGCGATCGAAGCAAAGCTGGAACTGGTGGGAGTTGCCAGTCCATGACTTCTATTCCCGCTCGCGAGGTCAGAATCAAATCGTATATTCAGATGTTCCGCGATTACGGAATGATGGACGACACGCCATCGCCGACTGCATTCGCGACATTCGTCTATGCATCTGGGGATGATGCTGGTGCGGATGTTCCCGAGGATGCACTGGTGCTGCCTTGGGGTGGGGAGATTCCGCCTGATCAAGCGCGTCATCTGTCAGATATTCTCGGTGCGTATGCTCGCAACAAAGGTTGGGAGTGGATGGAAATCGGTGATGAACTTTGAGGATACTCATCACCGGTAATGGTGTCCCTGGACGCCGACGCACCAAAACTTATATCGCCAATGGAATAGAAGCGACAGTCACCATGGTGCCCACGCGAACATGGTGGGAGCGTTTGTTCAGCTATCTGCGCTGGTGGTAGGTAGGGTGTGTGGGGGGGGATGTTGCTCAGCGTTAAGCTGCTACTTCTTACGAACTCCCGTTCTTCGAAGAGTGGAGCAAAGAACTTATAAAACCGCTCCGCTTCAAGCAGTAGTTCAGACCTGTCATAGCGTCCTCAAACACCAGTGCGAAGTCCTGTGTTGATATAGTAAAGAACTCAACATCGACCGCGTGAGCGTTGTCCGCTTCGGAATCTTCAAGAGCATCATCCCCATCGTCTAAACCGCTCAATCCAGACAGATCAATATCTGCGATAGTTTCATTGCTCCCTGCTTTCCAACGCTCCCATATGCCTTTCAGTACATCGTATCGTTCTTCATCTACGAGAAAGTTCAACGCAAACCCAGTGGAATCAGTAGATCTATCTATTCCTTCATCCTTAATCTTCTCGCTGAGTGCTGATGCTTCCTTGAATATTATTTCTACAACTTGAAAGAGCTTTTCAACTTGTATGAGTTCTTCTTGCGAAGGAATGCGATTAGTAGTCACGATGAAGATCGTAAGGGGGTTTGATGGGGGTGGTAAAGGTGAATAACTTTTACCTGACACCCCTATGATCGATGTTCCTGTCAGGAACACTCGCCAGGACGCCAGACTGACGCGAGACGCACGATGGAAGAGCGGATGGACAAACTATCACCGACACGCTGCGGGTGGTGCTGGGGGGATGCTATGTGTCGCCAGACACCGTGCGATGGGGATAGATAGGACGCTCAGGTGCGGCGAGCGGTGAGAGCGCGACGCCTACGTCTTGTCAGTTACGCTGCTCAAACGCTGCCAGCCACTCACGCGCTAATTTCTGCGCGTCTGCGATTTGCTGCGGGGTCATGAATGACGCCACCGCATCACGGCTCTCTGCGTATCGCTTCTGGTTCTCTGTGGACGCACGAGACGCAGCGAGGTTGAGCCATTTGTGCGCTTCCACGTAATCCTGCGGGACACCCTGCCCGTTGCCATACATCAGCCCAAGGTTGGAGTGGGCGTTTGCGTCTCCCTGCTCCGCCGCTTGGCGAAACCACGACACTGCTTCCACGTAATCCTGTGGGACACCCTGCCCGGTGGCATACGCAGACCCAAGGTTGTTCTGAGCGACTGCGTGTCCCTGGTCCGCCGCTTGGCGAAACCACGACACCGCTTCCACGTAATCCTGCGGGACGCCCTCCCCGTTGGCATACATCAGCCCAAGGTTGCACTGGGCGCCTGCGTCTCCAGCGTTTGCCTTCACGCGGAGCGCCGCCAGTTCAGTGCTCTCGTTCATTGGGTTCTCCTTCAACATACGCAGACAGTAGCAGGAAGCGGGGGGGGATTTCAGCGAAACGCTGCGGGTGGTACTGGAGGGACGCTATGTGTCGCCAGACACCGTGCGATGGGGATAGATAGGACGCGTGGGTGAGGAGGTGAGAGCGCGACGCCTACGTCTTGTCAGTTACGCTGCTCAAACGCTGCCAGCCACTCACGCGCTAATTTCTGCGCGTCTGCGATTTGCTGCGGGGTCATGAATGTCGCTGTGTCATCAGAAAGGTCTGCGAATTGCTTCTGGTTCTCTGCAGGCGCACGAGACGCAGCGAGGGTGAACCATTTATGCGCTTCTACGTAGTCCTGCGGGACACCCTGTCCGTTGGCATACGCATCCCCAAAGTTGCGCTGTGCGCGTGCGTTTCCCTGCTCTGCGGCTTTGCGATACCACAACACTGCTAGTGCGTCGTCCTGCGGAACACCCAGCCCGTCCGCATACTTCGTCCCAAGGAGGAACTGTGCGTCTGCGTGTCCCTGGTCCGCGGCTTTGCGATACAACGCCACCGCCTGGGCGTCGTCCTGCGGAACACCCTGTCCAGTCGCATACCTCAGTCCAAGGTGCACCTGTGCGGCTACGAATCCCTGTTCTGCGGCTTTGCGACACCACGCCACCGCTTGTGCGTCGTCCTGCGGAACACCCTGCCCGATGGCATATGCCACCCCAAGGAAGTACTGTGCGCCTCCGTCTCCAGCGTTTGCCTTCACGCGGAGCGCCGCCAGTTCAGTGCTCTCGTTCATTGGGTTCTCCTTCAGCATCCGCGGAGCGTAGCAGACACACAGGGGGGACTGTCAGCGAAACGGGGTGGTGCTGGAGGGATGCTGGATGTCGCCAGACACCGTGAGTCTGGACGATCAGGTGCGGTGAGCGGTGAGTGGGTGTGAGAAACAGACCTACTGCGTCTTCGCTGACTGGGATCGTCCAGCAACTCGCGCTGCACTCGTTTCAGGATGCGCTTGATCGTAGAAGTGCTGGATCTGAACGATGCTCGTCCGACACCATTTCCGCAGATCGTTGAGGGACACTCCGGGGTTCTTGATCAGACGGAGATTGATTCCCGTGACCCGCAGACTTTTGGTGTTGCGCGTCATTCCTGACGACGGATCAGTGTAGAGATCCAACGACTTCAGTAACTCACGAAATCCAGGTTCGTGGTTGTAGCGGAACAGCTTGTCATCCGGGGAGTCCGCTTCCCGTCGCTTCCGAAGCTGATGGAACGCATCGACACCGCCCATTAAGACCCATCCATTCTCCCGTTGTCCGCCGCGACTGTGCTTCCCCAGCACCAACACGTGGACCGCATCTTCGTCTGTGTTGTCAGGGGTATTCAGAACAGCTTCCGAACAATCCATCCACCGCAGGGAATACGCTTCACCCGTACGCAACGCACCACCGCACGCAAACACAATGAAGTAGTAGAGTTCCCACGCTTTCTCAACATCGATCTTGCGACCTCGCGTCGGGGTACGTTCTTGCGCTTCGCGTTTCTTCTCCGCGTCCTGCGCTCGTTTCCGAGCAGCAAGCGTGACTGTCCTCCACTGCTTCAGCGAGAACGTGGGACGACCGTGCTTGACGACCTCGAATCGACCCTTGCGTTTCGGAGCGGGTGGAACGGTGATTGCGAGAGACTTTCTCTCAACTCCCCACCGCAAGATCTGACGGATGAACGTGATGTCTTTATCGATGGTGTTCGCGGTGATGGGTGCCCCGTAGCGGTTCGTTCCCGCTGCTCGGGTGTTCCGGATATCCTCCAGCTTGTCCAGCGTCACCGCAGAGACTCGGACATCTCGGAAGAGTGGTGCTAAAACCGACCACTTCTTCAAATAGTTGTCGTGCTGTCCCTCGGACACCGCACCCTTGATGCTGGGATCGACAAGGAACTCGCGCACGATGTCCGAGAACAGCGGTTCGTGGAGTTGATCTCCCTGTCGAACCCGTGTCTTGAGTTCAAAATACCAGTCTTCAGCAACCTTCGACGCTCCACGGATGCTTGTCTCCATCGTCCGCATCGAGACATACCGACCTTGGATGTAGGACCGTGCGTAGAGCATTGGATTGTCGTTATGACGGAGGAGTCTGATCTTCCCTCCAAGGAGACTGGTAACGGTGGTGGTGCGCTGTTCGCGAGCGACGGACGAGCGTATTTTTTCTTTTGATCCGCTGTGACCGTTTTGTCCATTTTCGCCCCCCAAAACGCGCACGCAGAAACATTACGTTTCAGAGGTAGTTTTGTCCAGTGTTGTCCAGTTAGCAAACAGGGGTATTCGATCAGGACGACCGAACACTTCGTGACTGTAAAGTATTGATTCTAAACGAAAAAACCCGCTGACTCGTTAGAATCAGCGGGCTAATACAAAAAATCCCGGCAGTGACCTACTCTCCCACACAGTTACCCATGCAGTACCATCGGCGGAAGAGGGCTTAACTACCGTGTTCGAAATGGGAACGGGTGTTTCCCCTCCCCTATGACCACCGGGAAGACCAGTAAATAAAAAACCGAACCTCGCACATCTGGCGAGCGCCCGGCCCCCCGCGCGACCTACTTATCTCGCAGGTCTACAGGGAATCTCTGTCAAAGAACCAGTATCAGCTCGCCGTCGCTCGCGGGAACCCCTTCGCCCCGTACCGCTCCGGCGGGCCGCGCCGTGCGCGGCCTTCGCGATCTTCCGACCAACTGAACACCCCACAAACGGCAGCTTCCCAAGACACAGTAAAAAATATGGTCAAGCCTCACGGCTGATTAGTACCAGTTAGCTAAAGCTCTCGCAAGCCTTACACATCTGGCCTATCACCTGGTGGTCTTCCAGGAGCCTTCAGGAGCCGAAGCTCAGGGAGATCTCATCTTGGGGAGGGTTTCACGCTTAGATGCTTTCAGCGTTTCTCCCTTCCGAACGTAGCTACCCAGCACTGCCGCTGGCGCGACAACTGGTACACTAGAGGTTCGTCC
>CAUZDY010000036.1:0-28095 GCA_963578805.1 Vicinamibacteria bacterium
CGATACCGGCAGCCGCGAGGCCCGGCAGCACCCGCTGCCGCCGCGCAGACATCCTACATGTGGTCAAGCGTCCTCCTCACCAAACGTGTCAACCCGCTCGGCCAAGTGCCGAACCAGGGCACCGCCGGGTCTCGATGCCGCCTGCAAGCCCAGATCGAGTATCGCCTGACCGTCTCCTGGGCTGCCACGTTAGCCGCATGATCCCTCACACCGGGCGGAGGTGCAACCTGGCCTCAGAGCCCTTCGGGTACGGCTGGACACCCGCTGACGACATCGTGTGTCCCCCCGTCGGGCGGCCGCCGCCCGTGCACCCCTATCCCTCCATTGAACCTGAGGCCAACCGGCAGTAGGATAAGTGACGAAGAAAGCGGTGCCCGGCGTTACACCGCGTACTCGCAGGATGAAGGGGAAGGCGGCCGGCGGTCGCCAGAATGACAAGGAAGGGTAAGCCATGCGCACGTTCATCGTCATCCTTGCGGTCGTCATAGCGGCCGGGCTGGTAGCCGCTCCGGCGTCGCTCCAGGAGGCCGCTGAAAGTCCCTACGACGTCGTGAACGGCTGGCTGAAGCCGTTCGCGACCTCCGGCTACGCCTGGGGGTCGCACACGGCGGTCTTTGCCGAATCACCGGATCGTATCTTCGTGACCCAGCGCGGCGAGATCCGCCTGCCCGACCCGGTGCCACCAGGTTTTGCTGGATTCGTCAGCTCGATCGGGCTCAACCCGCTCCAGCCCGGCGACGCCCGTGTCTGGCGCAACTGTATCTTCGTCGTCGATGGCGACGGCAACATGATCGAAGCGTGGACCCAGTGGGACCAGCTCTATGAAGGGTCGAACGGCCCGCACAGAATCCGGATCGACCCGAATGACCCGGAGCGCCGAGTCTGGGTAGTGCACGAGACCGGGCATGTGATCCACGTGTTCTCAAACGACGGCTCAGAGCTGCTGATGACGCTCGGTGAGATGGGTGTCAGCGGCAACGACGAAACGCACTTCGGACGCCCCCAGGATGTCGCGTTCCTGCCGGACGGGAGCGTCTTCGTCGCCGACGGGCTCGATAACTCGCGGGTCGTGAAGTTCGACGCCGGGGGCAACTACGTCACGGAGTGGCCGCCAGACGGCGAGCGATCGAGCGACCGAGGGCATTTCGACGGC
Source organism: Vicinamibacteria bacterium (assembly GCA_963578805.1). Lineage (GTDB taxonomy): Bacteria > Acidobacteriota > Vicinamibacteria > Vicinamibacterales > UBA8438 > CAUZIB01. The sequence continues at coordinate 1,154 of CAUZDY010000036.1, forward strand.
GTGCACGCCTTAGCGACCGACGCCCGTGGGAACATCTACGTGGCCGATCGGGGCAATAGGCGTGTCCAGGTCTTCAACCAGACCACGCGGAACACGTGGTATCACCCCAATATTTCACCGATCGGGACATGGCCAGACTTCGACTCCCCGTTCGACATCATGGCCACCGGCTACGATATCTGGGTGGCTGACGGCAACCCTGCCAAGCTGATCAAGCTCGATGTCAACGGTAACCGGCTCGACACCTGGAGCATGGACGGTGACGGACCCGGTCAGTTCAGCCAGCTCCACCAGTTCTCGGTCGATCAGGAGGGCGCCCTCTATGCCTCTGACCCTGCCCTTGGCCGCACCCAGAAGTTCGTGGCGCGAGACGGGGCCGACCCAGGGCGGCTGATCGGCACGCCGGATCCGCCGGTCACGGCGCCCTAGGAGTGTGCCCACGAGTGTCTTGCCGATTCGCGGCAAGTGCGTCCCGCCTGACGGCGTTACTGGTCGGTCGAGTACCGCCGGTGTGGTCGCTCGTCGCACCTCGTCAGCCAGGCGCCGCGCGCCGAGAATGCTGACAGGACGTGTGCGGGGCACACCGCAACCGAGGAACCACGCCGCCATCGGCCTGGTCCGGTGCCGGGCCTGGTCGTTCCGAGGGAAGGAACAGGCCGACGCCCGTTGTGTCCAGCTAGCGCGGGTGACCGGGGACACAGCCGCCCCATGAGAGAGAGCCTGCTAGACGCCCTGGCCACGAGTGGAGCCAGCGAAACCGCCATCTACCTGCTCGGTAACGTCCCGGGGCTTCCCCCGATCGCCCAGTCGGTTCACATCCTGGGCATCGCGGTCGTAATGTCGTCCATCGTCATGGTGGATCTCAGGTTCCTGGGCGTGGCGGTGCCGAGCCAGAACGTCAGTGAGATGATCCGTCGTCTGCTGCCGTGGACATGGTGGGCGCTCTTGCTCAACTTCATCACCGGTTTGCTGTTCGTGGTGGCTCAACCGGCCCGCTACTTCTTTAATCCGGTATTCAGCTGGAAATTCTCGCTGCTCGTTCCGGCCGTCGTGCTGGCGTTCGTCGTCTACCGCCTCGGCAAGCGGGAGGCGTGCTATTGGGAACGATCGGCGGCGCGACGTCTCTCGGGCAAGGTCATCGCGGCTATCTCACTCGTGCTGTGGATCGGAGTCGTGCTGGCGGGTCGATGGATCGCGTACGCGGAGTACCTTTTCTTCTATGAGTGAGGACGCGCTCGATGCCCTTCGCAGAGTTCTGGACGTGGCTGGAGAGCCTCCCGCTCTCCGAGCATATCGGCTTTACCTGGTGGTTTCCCCTGCTGGAGTCCATCCACGTGCTGGCCGTCTCCCTGGTGGTGGGCTCGATCCTGATGGTCGACCTGCGGCTGCTGGGCGTAGCCGCGCGCCGCTACGCTGCCAGCCATATGAACCGCGAACTCATTCCATGGACGTGGGGCGCCTTTTGCGTGGCGGCGGTGACGGGAACCGGCATGTTCATAACCCGAGCGAGCGCCTACCTCGACAACCCCGCGTTCGAAATCAAGCTGGTGCTGCTGCTGCTGGCCGCCGTCAACATGGCGGTGTTTCAGTTCTGGACGTTCCGGAAAATCGCGGACTGGGACACGGCGGCAGTCGTACCGGTCAAGGCCAGGGTAGCGGGCGCGACGTCACTGCTGCTGTGGACCGGCGTCGTGCTGGCCGGCCGATGGGTTGGACACAGCATCTAAACCACACGGAACTATTTCATCAACGGACTCTTCCCGTTTCTCCACTTCAACATCTTCGCTCCGGTGTTGGAGCGCGAGCACAAGATGGACGTCCCGATGACCGTTGAAGCTTACAAAGAGGCCCTCTGCGCCTACCTGACACAGAGGGCGCTCGAGAACTAGTCGCTCGCGAAGCTCTGCTCAGATCGTCCTGGCCCGTTCGAGGGACCTCGTGTCTCGGAGGAATCAGCATGAAGATGATGGTTGGCGCCGGCGTAATGGCGCTCGCGGCCGGTGTGGTCGGTATCGCACTGCAGGCTCGGCAGCAGGCCGACGACGGCGCGAATGCCGTCCTGCCGTGGGCTTACACGCTGAACGCCCCGCCCCCGGCTGAAGGCAGGACCCCGGCGGATCCGAGCGAGGTGCTGCGGGTGCCCGGCAGCAGCGTGACCTTCATGCGTTCGGAGCTACGAGATCTGTTCAATCCGCCGGACTGGCACCCCAATAACCATCCGGCGATGCCGCCCATCGTGGCGCACGGCCGCGCCCCGGACGTGCGGGCCTGCGGTTTCTGCCATCTTCCGAATGGCCAGGGACGCCCGGAAAACGCAGGCTTGGCCGGGCAGCCCACCGAGTACCTCGTCCAGCAGATGCGTGACTATCGCGACGGTCTACGGCGAAGCGGCGAGCCGCGCATGGGCCCGCCAAGATTGATGACGACGATCGGCATGGCCGCCACCGAGGCGGAAGCGCAGGCCGCGGCAGAATATTTCTCGTCCTTCGCCTTCCGCCCCTGGATTCGCGTTGTAGAGACCGACATGGTGCCCGTGACGCGCATCGCGGGCTGGATGCACGTGCCCGTGGAGGATGGCGGCATGGAGCCCATCGGCACCCGAATCATCGAGACGCCCGAGGAGCTGGAACGGGTTGAAGTACGCGACTCCGAGGCCAGCTTCATCGCCTACGTCCCGACCGGGGCAGTGGCACGAGGCGAAACCCTTGTAACGACCGGCGGCAACGGGAGAACCGTCGCCTGCACCGTGTGCCATGGCGCCGACCTCCGAGGACTCGGGCCTGTGCCGGCCATCGCCGGCCGCTCGCCCAGCTATGTCGCCCGCCAGCTCTACGACCTGCAGACCGGAACACGGAACGGCGGCTGGTCGGACCTGATGGACGCGGCGGTGACAAACCTTACCCCGGAGGACATCGTGAACATCGCGGCGTACACCGCGAGCCTCGAACCCTAGCAGCCCGTGGCGGGAGTCCCACGTCGTACCGATACCGACGATGGGCCCGGTTAAGGCGCAGCGAGGGAGCATGCCGGCAGTACGTGACCGAGGAAGGACACCGCCAGACGGGATGCAGAGCCGGTCGAATGCGGTGGCGACATTCGCCACCGACTCGTAGAGGGCCGGTGCCCCGTGGGCCCACTCAGCTCCGGGCGCCTGCCTGCCGGACGCGAGCAGACGGCGTTCTGGTCAATCAGGGGGCCGGGGACTTGCAACTGCACCGGATCCCCCCCACAATTGACCGTCAAGAAAGCTAGCCATGGCCCGGCGGCCTGCAAGGATGAAGGAGAACCCATGAGGTTGATCAGTATCTTCCTGCTGCTCCAGCGGCTGACCGCTCCGGACCCGGCGCAGATGGAGAACGCGCCGGATCTTGGGTACCGGCCCGTCCCGCACGGAATGCAGATTCCAGCGGACCTCGAAATGGGCGCGCCGTCGAGCGTCGACTGGACCGCCGAGAACACCCTGCTGGTCTTCAACCGGGGACCGAACCCGCTGATGGAGTTCGAGGCGGACGGCACCTTCGTGCGGTCGTGGGGGCAAGGGCTCTACGACAGACCCCACGGCATGCGGCTCGATTCGTCGGGCAACATCTGGACGACCGACGTCCGGGGTCACACCGTGACCAAAATGAACCCGGCTGGCGAGGTGTTGATGACGCTCGGTGTCAGGGGGCAGCCAGGCGAATGGAACGACGCAACAAATACCTACCTCCTCGAAGAGCCAACCGACCTGTACATCGGCCCGCGGGACGAGATTTTCGTGATCGTCAGCCATGGCCGCCCCGTGCCGCGCGTGTTGCGGTTCGACAGTACGGGCAAGCTGATTACGCAGTGGGGCCGTCAAGGGTCTGGACCGGGCGAGTTCGACACGCCGCACTCGATCGTGGTCGATGACCAGGGGATGGTCTACGTCGCCGACCGGGCGAACCACCGGGTCCAGATCTTCGACAGCGACGGGACCTATATTAAGGAATGGGCGTACAAGGGCTGGCCGTGTGGGCTCTACATCGCGCCGGACCGGCGGCTGTTTCTGCTAAGTGGCTTCTCTGGCGAGATTCTCCTACTGGACAAGGAGACCGGCAAGGCGCTTGGCGCCAACGGGCAGGCCGGTCCTGGGCTCGGCGAATTCGGCGAGGCGCACTATATGGTGATGAATCCGCAGGGAGACCTGTACATTGCCGACACCGTCAGCTCCAGGCTGCACAAGTTCGTGAAGGAGTAGAGCGAAGTCACTCGGGCGCGAACAGCCGGACGAGAACCTTCAGCGCGCGTTGGCGGCCAGGTAGGCGTCGGCAAACTCGTCGGCGTTCCTGAGCACGCTGTCACGAATAAAGACTGGGGCGACGCTGCGCGGTGTGACCCCAATTCTTCTCGTCTGCCACGTAATCCCGGCGTAGGGGACGAACTCCTGCGTGAAGTCGAGGAGCGTTGGGCCCGCGGTGTCGGCGTCCGCAAGCACCTCGATGACCTGCCTGCGCACATAGACGTTGTCGACCAGCTGCGTATCGGTCCCGTAGGCGTAGCCGCCGTCTCCCGCCGCGACTTCGACGAGGCTGACGGTCACACTGAGATCGCTGCTGCTCTCCTGGTCCACCTCGATGCCGCTTTCCGCCAGGCGCAGCTCGACGGCCGTCCTGAGGCTGTCTGCAGAGAGACCGGCGTCTCTGGCACCTTGATCGATCCCATGGATGACGACGCGCACCCGGTCGAGTCCCTCGAGCACGTCGGCTGTCTGACCGCGTATTACGGCAGGACACATCAGGGCGGTAACGCCAAAAGTCAATAGCCAGGCACGCATGAGGCTGCTCCTTCCGCTCGTAGTAGAACACGACGAGGCCTGGGTCGGCGTGTCAGCACAGGTACGTCACAGCCGGAACCGTCTGAGGCAGGCCGTGGCCACGGGCGGGCCAGCGGCCCGCCACCAGACCTCGGCTGGCTGAGTGGGTGACGAGCCGGCCCGAGGCGTACCGAACCGCGAACCGTCAGCGATCGCCGATTCTCAAACCGGCACCCGCGGCAATTTCGCGGATCCTGGTTGCATGGCTGGGGTTAACCCCCATGACATCTCGAAGCCTTCGACCGACCTGCGCCTGCTCGGCCGCCGACATAGCGCTGGCGGCGGTTACGGCCTGTTCCACGGCGGCGTAGCAGTCGTCCTCATACGTGATAGCGCCGCACTCGGCGGTCAAGTTGGCGAGGAGCGCCGGCGCTCCAGAGCCCGTGACAGAGGTGCCTCCAGCACCGCTACTGCCGAAGCGCTCCTCGGCCTGATTGATCTCGGCCGCGGCGCCCCGGCGGATGTTCGCCGACTCCGTGCCAGCCTGAAAGCACGTGAAGGACGGTCGTTCTGCCCAGCGCAGCGGACCGCAGGCGTGGATACCGGCCTCCCGGGCCGCGGTCGCGACTTCGGTGATCAGCGCCTCGTACTCGGCATCGCCCTGGCCAAAGCCAGAGAAATTCCCGAGGTCTCCGCTCGCGGCGAACAGTCCCGTGACGCCCGGTAGCTTCGCAATCTCACGCGCGTGCTCGACACCCTCCAGCGTCTCGATCATCAGAATCAGCACGACGTTGTCGTTCCAGGTCTGGCGATAGCCACCGGGGACGTCGTTCCATATCGTGCCGGGGCCCTGACCGCCGCCGGAGCTCCGTCTCCCGATCGGTGGGAAGTAGGTCCAGTTGATTGCCTCCTGCGCCTCTTCGACGCTATCGACGGTCGGCACTACGATAACCGCGGCACCCATGTCGGTGGCGTGCTGAATCTCACGTTCGTTGGCATACGCGACGCGTACGCCGGGCGCGGCCGGACCCGGGCACGTTCGCCACAGACGTGCAACCTGCTCCCACGAGATGGCTTCGTGCTGCATCTCCACCCAGATGAAGTCGTAGCCGGCGGCGGCCATGGCGCAATAAGTGCGCGGGTCCACGGCGCGGACCGTGCCGCCGATCATCGGCCCGCCCGCAACCAGCTTCCGCTTGGCTGGGTTCCAAATCTCGGCCTGCTGCCCGTCGGGCAGCTCGAAGCGTGATCCGTAATCGAAATCTCCGGCTCTGAATGGCGGGTCAGCCTGAACCGGCTGCGCGGCGGCGTCCTGCGCCACCGCGCCCAACAGGATGCAGGCGGTGACGGTGACGAACGTGCGTAGCTGCTTTGTGCACATGACATCCTCTTTTCGTTCGGTCTTCTCCGCGGCAGGTCAATCGGGCCGCTGCCCACGAAGTGTAGTATGCCATCCGCGCCGAGATCAGGCTATCGATGCCGGCGCCACACCCAACGTCGACGACTCGCCCGCCGGCGTGGAAAGCACCGAGGCTGAACGGGTTCCCAGTCCTGGCAAACGACGCCAAGACGGTCTCGGGAATGCCGTCAAGCCATTCCGGCTATAACCCACGATGCCGGTCAGCGCACGGCCGGTGTGGAAACAAAAACCAACGGTCGAATCCTTGGTGACGACTGCGTATTCGTCTCGAATCGCATCCCTGAGCACCGCGACATCGACATCGGTCGGCGTCAGGATCGGCGGTTGCAACGCCACGAGACCTCCTGTCTCAACTCCGCTAGGCGCCCGTGGTGAAAGCCCCCGCGGCATTCGACAGACGCTGCATCCCGCCTGGACGGCGTTGCTCCTCGGTCACACAGAGGTCGAGCGGTTTGCGCTTTCTCAGTCGCAGGGACCGACCTTGGCTTCAAGCCGACGCCGGATCACCAGACGGCCCTCTCTCAGCGAAACTGCTGAAGCACCACGGGCTCGATGACGCAGGAGATCGTGCGGGCCTCGCTCACCAGATCGAGGGTGACGGTGCCGGTTGGTGCCCAAGCCGCGTAGTCGAACGTGAAACGGCCGGCACTGACGTATCGATCGACGGGGGCGACGGGATTGCCGCCGCGTATGAGGATGAGATCGGTCAGCACGTTGTTTGAGCCCTGGGTCGGAGTGACGCTGATCGTCACACGGGTGCGCCGCGCCCCTTGGTAATCTGGCTCCGGCGGCGGCTGCCCCTGTTGTACCGCGACCCACACCTCGTAGGCGACCTGCTTGTAGCCGCTGTAGGCGGCGAGCGTGAAGTCGTCGTTCTCGCAGAGGCCCGTATCCCAGAAGACGCACGGCGGATCGTCGCCGCCCTGCTTCCCGCACTCTATGGCATGGTAGTAGCTCTCGGGCGTGATGGGCAGAATCCCCTGGTTCCAGGGTGGCGTGGCGCCGGGCCGCGCCGTCGCCGTCACCTGGGCTGCCGCGGCTGCTGGCCAGCCCCCCACGCCGACGAGTACGAGCACGGCGACGAGACCCCACAGGCCGGCGACAGTACGCCCCTTCCCCCCGCGGCTCGAGCACCTGGTCGTAATCGAACGTGCCATGGCCATCGGCCTAGAGTATACAACGCAGGATATCGTCGCACGACCGCGACCGGCGTGCACCTGCAGGCACGCGTCCGCGCCGACGTGTCGTTCGTCGATGAAGTGCAGAAAGAATGCCCTGACCAGAGATAGCGGCGAGGCAGGCCTGACCTGACCCCCTGAGATCGTTCCAGCCAGAGGGATAGAATCCGGGCGTTACTAACCAGATCAATTGGCTAAACCCGGCACTTTCCTTTACGCGGTAGACTCGAGCCGTCACCTTGACTCCATGAAGACTTTCCCTGCTGCTAACCCTTCCCGCTAATCGTGTCCGCCAGGTCCAGCCACACGTTCAGACGGTTCAACGGGGACGGGGGTAAGTCACACGTGTGCGTGGCGAACCACTCACGCGACAGCTTCTGACCTTCGGCGAGTTGCTCCGGGGACGGTGTGGCCCCGTCTCCCCTATGTCTCCCTGACTGGGGTCGAATGAGGGGGACTGGAGTAAACGCAGGTAAAACGAAATACAGCGAGAAGCAGCAATGAATTCGGCCGCAAACTACGAATGTCATGCGCCATCAACATGTTATGGTGATCGCGTGGTTAGGGTTCGAATCCCTGCCTAACCGCCATTTATCTTGTTCTCTCAGCATCAGTTATTGATCTAAGATCCGCCAGTCTCCCCTATATCTCCCCATCTCCCCGCCCGAGACTAGAAACAGGCTGATCAAGGACCGGATCCGGCTCTCGAGTGCTGCCGGACTGAGGTGCAAGTAGCGCTGTGTCGTTGCGCAGTTCGACCACATGTGCACCTGCACGTAGTCCTGGGGGACGCCGATGCCCTCGGCCTAGCTGTACCCTAGGATGTACTGCACGTCGGCGTCCGGCACACCCAGCCCGCCCACAAAGCGATGTCGATAGATCAGCCCACCCTGAACACCCGCGATGTTGATCAGTTCGGTCACTTCGTCAACCGCCATGAGTAGATTCTGGTTTATGGTACTTGTGGCCGCCATGAACTCCTCCAGTGGGATGCCCTGTCCAGCACGCTGGCTATCGGCACAGCCCACGGCGACCGAGACGGCGACGGCGCAACGAGCAACTTCATGCGGCGCTCCTCTAGGGTGACGGGGTGTCATGGTGATTCTACCGCTGCCGTCATGGTCCACGAAAATGTCAATTTGGAGCAGCGTGAGGGCGGTGACCCGCCACGAAAGTGGCGATATTACGATCGCGTTAGGAGATTCAACGCAGGGATGAGAGGCGCTGGTGACGTTCGTCTCTACGTCTCTGTTGCGGTCGCAGGCAATTCGTTTTTTGTTTACCACCCCATGAACCGGTGTCTAAGTGGCGTTGAATTCCGGTTCGGTGGCAGGCCTCCGGAGGTAATTCTCAGTGACTAGACGCGAGCTGCTATCCGCCGTTCACTTTGTTGGCGACCTCAACGAAGTCGCCCTCACCACACTAGAGGAACACATGCGTCTTCGCCGATTCCGGCGGGGGCAGCCAATCTTTACCCAAGGAGACCCTGGTGATTCTCTGTTCCTTGTCGCGAGCGGCCGGGTCAAGCTCTTTATTGAGAATTCGAACGGCGAACAGCTGACCATCCTATTCTGCGATCCTGGAAGCTGTTTCGGGGAAATGGCTGTATTGGATGGGCAACCTCGTTCTGCCAGTGCCGAGGCTTTAGAGTCGACCGAGGCTTGGGTTGTTCCGCGGAACGCCTTTCTCGATCTGATGCGCCGTGAACCAGATATTGCTATTGCGGTGATTGCATTTCTCTGTTCTAAGTTACGAACAGACCTGGCACGCATCGAGGAGCTTATCTTCCTGGATACTTACAACAGGGTCGGTCGCCAACTCGTGCGGTTGGCGACTAAGAATGAGTCCGGCGACTATACGGTGCAGATCACCCAGGAAGAGCTCGCCAGATTAGTTGGTAATAGTCGGGAACAGGTCAACCGTGCGCTTGCCGGTCTCTCTTCCCTCGATCATGTCTCGATTGGTCGCGGTCACATTCAAATTAATCACTTGGACGCGATGAAACGGATATTTGGCAAGAGCAATATCTAATCGTAATGTCGAAGTCGTGGCGAAATGTTGCCCTGCCCTAGCGGTAGGGTTGGTTTGCGACGATAGGCACCCCAGGCACGAATTGACTTGTCTGGTGATTAGTGTTGATCGTAGAAGCGCCAAGCACGGATGACGCCTTTGTGTTAGGCGACGGTCCCCAAATTGGCAGTAGCCTGAAGTAAGTTAAAGAGTGGTTTAATTTCGCGTATTCAAGACTAATCGACACTTGGTACGAAGAGCGATTTCGAGCATGACTGCTTAAAGAGGTGCCGCAGCACGAGCACAATATCGAATTGCTCTGAACGTTGCGTGGCTCTGTTTCCTAGTGCCACGGATCTTCAGTTTTTGTGCGAACAGTTCTTGAACCGAACAGTACCTGCGCTTTGCTCGACCGACCGCCTCGCCAGTGACCACCTCTTCTGTCACTGCTCTCGGCGACGAGACCATCGAAAGAGAGGCCTAGGCGCCGAAAGTAATGGAAAGCCTATGCAAGTTGTCGCTTGGCCAACTCAGAGAAATGGCCCTGTTGAGACAACAGGCTGTCATAAGTGCCGAATTGCACAACCTGGCCTTTGACCAGCACGTAGATGTTGTCGGCGTCTTTAATGGTGCTCAGGCGATGCGCGATTGTCACCTTAGTGGCCTGAAGGCCCTTGAGGCTCTCGGTTACGATGCTTTGAGTACGGTTGTCCAAGGAACTCGTGGCTTCATCGAAAAAGAAGAGACGGGGTCTCGTCACCATTGCGCGTGCGATCATGAGACGCTGTCGCTGTCCGCCTGAGAGTGCTCCTCCTCCTTGTTGGAGAACAGTGTGCATGCCCATCGGCATCGCTCGGATATCTTCTTCGAAGCCAGCCATCCGCACTGCGTCCCAGGCATCGGACTCAGTCAAGGGATGAGACCCGACGATGTTGTCGTAAATTGAACCTTCGCGAATCCGACCATTCTGAATAACGATGCCGCAGTTTCGCCTCAGCTGTTGAGTGTCGAGTTCGGACAAATCGCGTCCGTCATAGTAGATGCTGCCGTTTGAGGGAGACTCCAGTCCGACCATGAGGCGAAGTAGCGTTGACTTTCCAGAACCGGAAGGTCCAACAAAGGCCACGTAACTCTCGGCCGGAATGTCAATGGATACGTCATTAAGGATCAGAGGACTGTCGTCGTGGTACCGAAACGAAACATGACTGACTTCCACCTCCCCACTTAGTGTCGACACACTCGACTTTGTGGCATCGTTCTCTTGGGGCTCAATTAAGATCGGCATGGCTCTCTCGTACAGAGGTATCACGCTGAGGATCGACAATGCCGTGTTACCGAGCTGTACCATCTGAGAAAGCAGGATCCCAAATGCGGTGGTAAAAGCCACAAACGTCCCTATAGTGATCGGGGGTGGCCCACCTACGTCTAAAGCCTGCTGAGTTAGCACTGTCGCAGAAAAGAACAATCCCATAGTACCGACTATGGGCAACCCGGTGAGGATTGTACCAACTACAGCATCAATCCTGTCTGCGTTAATGGCAAGCTTCATTTGGCCAGAGAAAATCCTGGCCCACTCGGCGAGCGTTCGACTTTCTGCTCCTGCGACGCGAAGCTTGGCGAGTCCCGTTAACATCTGCAACACAAGGCTCGATAGCTGGCCTTCGGTTGCCATCACTCGTCGCTCAATACGAAGTTTCAAGTAGGCGGCCACGGAAGACACCAATAGCGCCACGAAGGCGAAACCGATGGCAATCACGCCAAGTCGAAGACTGTAATAGAGGAGCTGCCCAACAAAAAACACTGAGAACAGGCCCATCATCAGCGTTCCCATCGCTGCACCGGTGAGAACCTGTCGTATCTGGTCGATCGCGGAGCCACGCAGCATTAGGTCGCCGGCAGTGTGTTGGCGGAAGAAACGGATCGGCAGGTTTAATAAACGGTCCCACATCGCTGGTTGGAGGCTCGAACCCATCTTAACTTCAAGCCTCAGCATCGTTAGACTCTGAAACAGGCCCAAGAAGACCGAAGTCACGATAACCACGAGCAGTATGGCCGTGAGCTGTAAAAGCTGGTATTCGGAAGCTTCAGGGATAACGGTGCCAACAAGCATCCCGATAAAATGGGGAGGCAGCAGTCCCAGAAGACCGCCAAGTGCGCCGAAGAGACCAAGTCGACGTAGATCTGGCCCAGTACCCTCTAGGGAAAATCGGAGAATTTTCCATGGTGATATCGGCCCTTCAGGTAAAGACCGGTAAAAAGTAAAGGCAGCAGGCTCTAGGCGATCGGCCAATTCTTCACTGACCCTCGTAACGCTACCGTCCGTGGGGTCGTGTAGGTAGGGTTCGCCGTTCTTCGACAAAATAGCAACAGCACGGTGATCGTCTTCAAAAAATGCAAGGAGCGGCGTAGGTTCCTCAGACCACCAGTCACTCTTAAGGAGGACTTTTCGCACTCGTATTTGGGACGATTCAGCCAAAGCCGCAATGGGATCTGGATGCGTCCTCCCGTCCGGTAGTTTCGTTGGCGACCGTAGGGTAAGACCGAGGCGACGACCGATGAGGGTCGCAGCAGCGACTGTCGTGTCGTCGTCGCTGGTCAAGCCAGGCGACTCTTGTTTTCGAATAAAGGCCTTCGCGAGCAGGCCCAGGGCCTCGCCTAATTTTCGCCGATCATTGACCTTCTTGGACCGTAGTCGATTAAACTCATCGGCTTTACTGAGCCGCGCATTGAAGTCCTGGCAACTCAGGAACATTGCGTGAAAGCAAGCAAGGCTCTTCCAACATTGTCGGCGAGAGAATATTTCTTCCGTATCAATACCCGTGAGGGTGACGTCACCTACAGCTTGGATAAAAGTATCGCGAGTCAAGGGGACAAACGCCGCAGGTTCATTTACGGCAATCTCTTCAAGTCCGAGAAAGAGTGAAGTCCCACTCTCGTGCGCGACCCACACGATCCCATTTTGAGCCCGTCCACGTTCACCATCCTTCAGCTGTGCGGGTGAATTTGGGGATAGTTGTATCTCTGTGCGCGGTCGAGGTATGGAAGGCTTCCAGGCATCACGCGAGAGTCCAGTAACCCACCGAGTAATAATTTCGAGAACCCGTGGCCGCAGTGATTCGTCGAATGCGGCGCTTTGGAGTTTGTCTGGGTTGAGACGAATCAGGCGGGTCCCGATTGCGCCGACCGCCAACAGGCCAATACCTTCACTAGAGCGAAACGCCGGCATGCCGAAAATCGCCTCGCCTGTGATTACTGTGAGACAGTGTCTACGTGCTCCTATTGGCTGTCCATTTCTTAATAAGACAACAAACACCTCGACCTTGCCTGAAGCGACGAGCCAAACGTCCTCGCTGTTGTCCAGCAGAATGGGCGTGTTGCCGCCGGCCGCTTGTTCAGGATTAGTCGTGTTGAAATGTCGCACGAGTGCATCAAAGCCAGGGGGCCTTACCTTACTCGCCATCTTCCCTATCCTTAAACCGTTATCAGGCGGGCATAGACGCCCTCGGATTCCTCTTTGAGGATGTCGTGGCTTCCTCGCTGAACCACCTCACCGCGGTCCAAAACGATAATTTCGTCGCAGTCCCGAACGGTACTCAAGCGGTGGGCAACAATGATACAAGTGCAACCACGGCGCCCGAGGTTGTTGGCGAGCAATTCTTCCGTTTTCACATCGAGGGCGCTGGTGGCTTCGTCTAAGATCAGAATGGTTGGATTCACTGCAAGCGCCCTGGCAATCTCCAAACGCTGCCGCTGGCCGCCGCTCAGGTTGCCACCACCTTCGATCACCTCCCCGTCGTAGCCATTCTTGCGCTGCATGATGTCATCATGAATACAAGCATCCTTTGCCGCTCTAACCACGTCTGCGTGGCTCGTGGTCGAGTCCCACATTGACAAGTTGTCTGAAAAGGTTCCAGCAAACAAGAAGATGTCTTGGTCTACCATTGCTAGCGAATTGGTGACAATCGATGGCGGTAGAGTCGACCTCGGTTGGCCATCGAGTAAGATTTCACCATCCCATGGTAGGAAGAGACCAGCAATTATTTTTGCGATGGTTGATTTTCCGCTGCCAGAACCACCCACGAGTGCGATTCTTGCGCCCGGTTCGGCCTTGAGACTAAATTGTTGAATTAGAGGTCGATCGAGTCGGCTATAGCCGAAGGTCATTGCTTTGACCTCGATGTGTCCAGACAGCTTGACCGAATCTGTTGACCTAAGATCTGTTTCTGTGGCTGTGACGAGACTATCGGTTGGGTAGCACAACACGTCGTCCAAGCGTTTCATGCCAGCTTCTAGTTCCTGGACATCGCCGGTGAGATATACGAGTTGCTGGGTCGGTTCCATGAAACGACCCATTAGACTCTGGAACGCCAAAAGCATTCCCACGGTCAGCGCACCCTCCATTACCCGAAGGCCACCGATTGCGATGACGAAAACTCGGCTGAGGCCATCTAGCATTTGAGGCACAGCTGACAGGATGGCTGTAGAGACAGCGAGCCCTTGCTCAGCGTTGATCGATCGGGCGTGGGAACCTGACCAGTGAGTAAAGAACTCCGATTCTGTGCCTGTCGACTTAATTGTCTCGATGCCTTGCAGACCACCGGCTTCGGCCGCCGCAAGTAGGCCCCTAGAGCGCTCTATTTTCTGGCTTTCCGCACTCCTATAACTAGCGACAAAGCGAAGCGCCAGCCCATTAATTACGGCCATGCTGATCGCGATACAGGTGAGGACGACATCGTGATAGAACATAACGATGGCAAAGAACACCATCGAGATTATGCCGATAGAAGCCGTTGCTAGTTCTCCAGACAAGAGGCTTGCCACCCGGTTATTCACGGCGACCCGCTGTGCGATGTCGCCCGGCCATCGCTGATTGAAGAACTCCATCGGTAGGCGCAGGACGTGCCAGAAAAAGTGAGTTGAGCCTACAAGTGAAATCTTGGCCTCAAGTTTTAGCAACGTAGAACTTTGAAGCCATATCAGGCCGGACTGCACAACGGTCGTGACAAACATGGCAACTAGCAATGGGGTGACCCATGACTCTCGACCCGCGATCAAGACGTCGTCTATGAAGACCCGAAGAAAAGTGGGGACCGCTAGACCTGGAATTACCAGCATTAGGCCCGTGAGCACGGCTAAAGTTAGAGCTTCTCGATTGCTGATCAACCGATCCCGGAGACCTGAGATCATGCGCGACGGTCGACCGCCAGGCTGGAAAGCCTCGCCTGGTTCAAGTGTCAGAACGACGCCCGTAAACCCTTGATCAAATTCTTCGTCAGAGATTTTTCTGAAACCACTGGCTGGGTCGTTGAGGAAAACGACGCCTTTGCCAAATCCCTCCAAAACGACAAAGTGATTAAAGTTCCAGAATACGATGGCGGGCATCTGAAGCTCATAGAGCTGCTCAAGTTCCTTTCTGAAACCCTTCGCTGTGAGGCCATGCTTACGCGCGGCTTTCACTACATTGCTGAGTTTGCTTCCGTCACGAGAGACGCCACACTCGGTCCGAAGCTGCTCAAGAGGGACATATCTTCCGTAATAGCCTAGTACCGATCCCAGCGCGGCGGCGCCACATTCTGTCGCCTCCATCTGGAGCATCGTGTGGGTTCGACGGCGCCGAGATCGCATTCCTGGTTTTTGGAACTCTGAAATAGCCATTGGCTTGTCGTTCGAAAAAGAGCAGGCCCAATAGAAAACAAGCGCTCTCTATCACCCCCACCTTCGCTGGTGCCAAGCGTGAGAGCAACCGGTGTATCGCTGATGTAGCTGTCGTTGACGAGGCAGTAGATATGGAAAGAATCGATGCGGCGTCACGAAACTCCCGTGACCTTCCTGAAGAAAGGCATTACCAGCTCGAGAGGGCGTCTTTCACTCACCGTTATGGTGACATTGCAGAGCGTGCCACTGTTGACCGCGATTTCTTCGCCACGCGGAGAGGACCAAGCAAAGCCACTGGGATTGTCTGGTCGGTCATCTACGACGAGCGAGGCATAAACTGCAAACGGTGCCCCCTCTCCCATCAGGGTTTGAACAAGAGCAGGGTTTCCAAGCGTGTTCACCATTCCGGCCTGTGTAGAAGGAAATTCGGATACATACTGCACCTTCCCGAGTAAGTACCCAAACTCCTCGCGGGGAGCGGCGAAAGGAGAGAGCTGGACATTCATGTCTGGGGTAACAAACTTGCCATCGACGGGGGGAACGTAGATGACGGCTTGCAACCCGTCCGTGTTTTGCCCGGGCGGCTGAAGGCTAACCATGGGGCGTCCGACGCTGACAAGATCGCCCCTTTTTGCTTGAACCTCTAGCACTCGCCCAGGGCCAGGGCTCTTGACTTCTGTTTCATGAACAAGGCGCTCTTCGAGAAGCAGGATGGCGCGTTCCTGTTGGCTAATTGCCAAGCGACTATTTTCAAGATGTTGTTCTTGCTGAACGGTTCGTTCCTGTTGACTGCTGGTGAGGCTGTGCCGTTCGGATGTCGCTTGCTTTCCTGACACGTCCAGTTGCTGAAGTTCGTTCCGAGCCTGCTCGATGGCGTCGCTCGTCAGGTAATACTCTTGTCGTGTTTGAAGGAGAGTCCGGTTAGTGATCAGTCCACGTGCCAGTAAGGTTTCTTCATTTTGAAGCTGCTCTTCGAGGGCCAAGAGACGCTGTTCTGAAAAAACGATCGTTTCTTCAAGAGTGTTCCGCTGTAGTTGAAAGGCGTCTTGTCGGAGGGCAAGGGTTTCCGTTTGGAGGGTAAGGGTTTCCGTTTGAAGGCCGAGATTCGTCCTAGTAAAAGCTTCGAGGCCTTCATGTTGGGCAAGGAGTTCTTCCAATGCCTGCCGTTCGTTCGTAAGACGGGCTTGTAACTCTGGTTGCTCTAACCGTGCGACGAGTTGACCGTTTTCGACCCTGTCTCCTTCAGAGACCAGGAATTCTGCAACGGGGCCGCTGGCCGGGGCAACAATATCGAAGAGGCCACCGGTCTTAATGAGAATGCCTTGGGCTCGCACGGTGGTGGGAATTGTGCCGACAATGCTCCAAACGACGACGGCGAACAGTGCCATTGCCACGGCCGTTGTAGCAATCCAGGTACGCGGGCGGACGATCTTCATTACCACGTCAATCTCTTCTGGCGACGACAGTCGGTCGAGTGCAGCTTTTCGGAAGATCTTTGATCGATCTATTTCTGTTTGTGCCATTATTTACGCCTTCCTCATGCTACACCGCTACGGAATTATCGGCCTTGGGATCGTAGTGAGCCGTTGCAGGTCGACTGCCTCTGTTACCGGCCCCTGACGCAGAAGGCTGCCAGTTTCGTAACGCAGGGTCGCTATAGCGGAGGCATAACTCAAACGCGCGGAAATCTCTTCTCGGAGACTTTCTGTCAACCTCTCCTCTGTTACGATCAGATCGATAACGGTGGATAGACCTAACTCCTGCCGTAGTTCTTCGTTAACGATCGCGATCCGATACAGCTCTGCTGCAGCCTGAGAACTTCTGACCCGAGCGGCGCTTCGAATCAGGCCGTCTCTGGCGATGAGAACATTTGAGCGAATTGTACGTTCAAGATCAGCCAGGCCAACGGTCCGCTGATCAAGGACGCTGCGGCTTTGCACAAGCTGGCCTTTCGCGGAGTCGTTTCCGACTGGAAGGTCTAATGTCAAGGTTACCGAGGCGTTTGGGCCTGAGACGGAGGCCCAGAATGGCGTGACGAACTTGTCGAAAGAACTGCCGACATCGAGGCCAGAGTAACCTGCGCTTGCGCTGAGGTCTAACCGAGGCCGTAGGGCATCTTGAGCGGCCGTAAGGCCAACCCGATCTTGGCGTAGGCGATCTCTCTCCGCTGCGATATCTGAACGCCGATGAAGCGCCTCCTGAATGAGCGCGACGCTGGAGGGTGTCTCGTCGTCCGTGATAGAAGGGAAATCATCTAGCGGCGGAGGCGGCATGTTGACATCGTTGGTCGTCAAGCCGAGAGACAGCGCAAGAGAATGCCCCACCTCGAATAGGCTTTGTTCCGCAGCGATTCTCTGACTTATGTGACCAGAAAGATTCGCTTGTGCTTGCGTGAGGTCGGAGGCTGGTCGATTCCCCGCATCGATAAGCTCCCGAGTCCGCTCAAGGAGTTCGAGTGATCGGGATTCTGAGGCTTGCATAACCTCTAAAGTTCGCAGTGCGGCAAGATATTCCCAATAACCGATCACTGAAATCAGGGCGCGCTCTGATCGCAGTTGCACCAAGTCCTGATCCAGGGCCTCCAATTCGATCTCGTTCATGCGTTCAATCGCAGTAACAACTTCTCGACCACGACCACGAAGTAGCGGTTGGGCGATGCTGACACTGAGATTGCTTTCGTTCGGCACCTGCTCGAGCAAACTCGCCACACTCGGAGGCAGGGTGGTCTCGGCAGTTCGGGTGAGAGAGATGCCAGGGGTCACTGTGAGTCCGCTCCTGAATTGTTTGGAGACCTCAACAGAATAACTTGTGTGGTTCGTCAGTGATGCGAGATCGTCGGTGACCGAAAACGGTATTTCCTGACGATGTCTGATAGCGGTCGCATTGACCGTTGTATCAAACTGGCCACCAGCTTCTTGGAGCTGACCATGAGCATCGACGACTGCCAATTGTTCTAATTCAATGAACGGGTGGAGTTTAAGGGTGGTTCGAATCGCGTCGACTAGTCTCAATCCAGTAGTTTCAAGGGTCGTTCCAAGCTGCAATCTCGGTCTCCCACCTGAGGATATCGCCTCATGGACCCGTTGGCTCAGCGGTGTCGAAGCGGAATTGACGTCAGGGAATTCAAGGACCTCGCTGGTGTTAACGATTGGTCGGCGCGGTTCAGGTGACAGACTTATTGTCCCTGCTGGCGGCCGCTGTTGCTCGTTGGCTAGAATGTGCGTCATGGAACTGGCTAGCGCCAGACCTAGGGCAATCAGTAGCCGTGAGTGCGTTACGCTCCCGTCATTCACCGTGAATTCGTTCGTTCTCACAAGCAGAGACCTTTCTCCTTGGAACAATACTTGCGCGCGCTTTCATAACCCTGGAGAAAATATGGAACAGCTCCGTCTCTTACCAGATCGGCCAGATAAAGTTGACACAAGGCCTGAAAGAAGATGAATCGCGTCTCGCTTTCGTAAAACGAATCGCTCAGGCGTTCCAGTTCCGCTGCGGCCGAAAGGATCAGGTGCCAGGCTATGTCAATTTCTGGATTTCTCGCGTGATGCCTTCAGTAGACGTTCGAATCGTTCGCCTGCCCTCGTTACTACCTCCAGAACATTTGGATCAAGTTCGTCTATCGCTAATGCATTCTCAGCGGCATTTCGTCCCTTGCTTTTGAAGCGGTCCATCGTATGTCGCAAGCGGTCAGACAGTAGCATTGCGAGAGCTCGAAAAAACCTTGATGCGAAGCCACTATCAGTCTGAAGCCTTCGTTCAAGCGCGTGCCTGGGAATCTCCAGTAACATTGAATCGACAGTGGTCGTCACGCAGGCGGACGGCGGGCTGGCATCGACAAATGACATCTCGCCGATCATGTCTCCGGCGCGGAGGCGCGCAACATCAGTCTGGCCGTTTTCGCCGGTCGTGACCTTAGCCTCTCCGTCAAGCAGTAAATATACAAATTGAACAGGTGTGCCCTCCTCAATAAGTTGAACGCCACCCGCCAGTCTCTGAGGTGCTCCAGTCTCTGCCAACCACACCACGTCGTCATCCGTTAACTGGCCGAAAATAACTAGGGTATTTCTCATCCTTTCTCCGGGCTGTATTAGGGTCGGACCCTCAATTTGACGTGCCGCTACTCAAGATTCGCTCAACACCATCTTGAAGCGATCGTTTTGCTTCGGCCGATAGGGCTTCAACTCCTGCCAATGGATTCGGAGAAATCCGGCACGCCTGAGTGAAACCAGATACGTCAAATATTTGCTGGATGCTCTCTGGAAGGCCGCACAAGGCAAGGGCCCCGCCGAGGGCGCTCAAGCGCCTGGTGTTCTGTAAAACCGAACGAAGGCCGATGCTATCTATGGAATACAGGCGACTGCAGTCAAGCAGAATCCAGCGCGCCCCGTCCCGAGTCGTTTTCAGCAGCCGAGTCTCGAGGGTTTCAGCTCCGGCAGCGTTGAGGTGGCCAACCAGTGACATTGTCAGAACATCGCCAGCGATCTGTTCGGCAACCTTCATCTATTTCCTTCGGAAGTTCTGCGAGGGGTAACGTATTTCCGAGAGGGGTGCCGACAAGTCCGACGCGTACCGCACCGACGCGATCGCTCACGTGCCTCGCCTGGCTCAAACGGTTGAACATTAGTGCACTTTACGGCCACCAGTCTAGACACTAATCTCTAATCAAAGCCATCGGGCCTCTGAGCTTACATTATTTGCCAGTCGGTAGCCGTTTTGCTGGATAAATCGCCTGTTTACTTGCCAGTATCTCATCGGTCATTGCGGCGGGAGCGCGCACGGCGATCGCCTGGCCAGCATCGGAGGGTCCTTGGGGGGCGGGACATTATGAATGATTATTGTGCCACAAACGGGGAGACCGCCTTGTAGCACTGTGGATGCTCGGCAAACCCAATCTACAATGTAGAATCGGGCACTGCAACGGACATGGTGGAGTGCATAGGATCACGGGACCCTGGCGCAGATGCCGGCTCTTTTATGAGCTGCACCAGGTGTTTCGCAGCATTTTTCTCAGTGTTGCTCTCCGTAACCCGTCGGCGATAGGATCAGGTTCCATGGCGGGCCAGGGGTAACCCAGATTGGCGAAGGCTGACCCTCCAGCGGGTAGCCACCGCGAGACACCTTTGGACAAACCACCGGACCGGTGTTTTGTTGCTAGCAGCGCGCACTGCTTGTGATAGCAACGCCTGGAGTTCCGCTGTCCTTGAGATGAAGGACACCGCGAATGACCGGCCCTTCGCCGCACATAGTTGTCATGGTTCTCACATTGGAAGTCTTGGAGCCATCGAACGAGTTCGCGGACGAACTGTGCAAGGTGTTCGACGAAGAGGGGGGCACCATTGGCCGCCTGGCAGATAATACTTGGACGCTGTCAGACGGCAGAGTTTCTGGCGAGCACGCCACGATCAAGTTTCAACACGGGGCGTATTCGATTATCGACACAAGTACGAACGGGGTGCTCGTAGAGGATGGTCAGATACATCTGACGCTCGGACAATCGCATCGCCTGCGGTCCGGTGACGTTATTTGCATTGGTCCGAACAGGATTCGTGCGTCTGTGACATCAACGACTGACGGCGAAGCCGAGACCGTTATTTCGCCGCCGTCTGGAATGCATTCGGTAGGTTTACTGCAACATGAATCGGCCGCCGGTTTCCGAGTGGCTGGTTCCGAGGACCGTCGATCTCTCGAAGCCGCTCGAAGCACGCAGCTGCCGTCTGGCGGTACTGTCCTGAAGACGCTGGTTATCACTGACTTGGTGGCGAGCACGCGCATGACTGAGGAACTTGGCGACACGCGTGCGTCAGAGATTTTTGGCAGGCAGGATCGTCTAGCGAGAGACTTTTTCGTTCAGTACAACGGCACTGAAATCGACAAAACTGATGGCTTTCTTCTCTTCTTTAATCGGCCCATTGAGGCAGTTAACTTTGCGATGGCATACCACCGGGGGCTTGATGAGTTGTCAACGGAGATCGGGGTCGAGGTCGCAACGCGCGTTGCCATTCATCTAGGCGAGGTTGTGCTCCGGAGGAATACAGACAGCGACATTGCCCGTGGAGCCAATGTGGTAGAGGTGGAGGGATTGGCCAAGCCGTTCGCCGCTCGCCTAATGGGGCTGGCCAGCGGTAAGCAGACATTGCTCTCACGAAGTGCCTTCGACGTTGCCAGGCGTTCCGCGGTTGGGATGAATTCTGAAGACGGTGAGCTTTGCTGGCTGGCGCATGGCGGCTACCTGCTGAAGGGTGTCGAAGAGTCAGTAGAGGTGTTTGAAGTGGGCGTGGCAGGCTTCGGGCCACTGACCGCCCCGCCAGACAGCGAGAAGGCAAAACGCAGTTTGGGATCCCAAACGGTAGCCGTCTGAGAATAGGGACCGAGTTTCGGTAGAAGGTTTAGGTGACTCTGTCGAGTGGAGTGACCGAGGATTAAGCCGTTCGGTCGGCGCCCGTCACCCCTCGCTTGGGAATTCAGCCGCCACACGCTTGGCAAAGATCGAGAGCCCGCAGTGGCGGGCAGAAGTCCCCCGGGCTCGACAAGAACTGGTGGCTCACCGGCCTGAACGGTAGAAACGGTATAATCCTGGCCTCGTCACTGCTGGAGGCCAGTAGGCCTCGGCCAGGCTCAGGCCGCGATGTCCGTACCAGCAACCGTCAGTCGCTATCAAATAAAACAGGAGCTCGGTCGGGGCGCCATGGGGACGCTGTACCTCGCGCTCGATCCGTTGATCGACCGTCTAGTTGCGGTGAAGCTCCTGCGCGTCGATACCGAGGAGCTTCGGAGTCGGTTCCTCCGAGAGGCGCGTGCTGGCGGACGCCTGCAACACAAGAATATCGTCACTTTCTATGACGTCGGCGTTCACGATGACCAGCCATTCATCGCCATGGAGTACATCAAGGGTGAAACCCTGGCGGAAATCATCAGCCGGAAGGCAACGCTGTCGTTGGATCGAAAACTGAAGCTTATAGAGGAACTCTGTGATGGGCTCGGGTACGCCCATGACGCAGGTCTGATCCACCGCGACATCAAACCTGCCAATCTCATGGTCACCGAAGGGGCCGGGGAGTTAAAAATACTCGACTTCGGGATCGCTCGTGTGACGGACCTAACGGGTCTCACTCAGACCGGTGGAATTCTCGGCACGATGCAATACATGTCGCCAGAACAGGCACAGGGACGCCCCCTGGACCACCGAAGCGACACCTTCGCCGTGGGCGCCGTTCTCTACGAAATACTGACGTACCGGAGAGCGTTTGCTGGTCGCGACCTGCAAGCCGTGTTGCAGTTCACACCGGTGCCGGTCACTCAGCTTGCTCCTTCTCTCGACCCGGTTCTGGACGGCGTCGTAGAGCGAGCTCTGCTCCCCAAGCCTGAGAATCGGTACCAGCATCTACGTGAACTGGCGAAGAGACTAACCGACGTACGGACTGGTGCGTCCGCCCGTCCGAGCGACGACCAACGGCGGGCCGACATGGTCGCTGGCCAACGACGCGCTTCGGCAGATGCTACGCAGGTCGAGTCGTATCTCTCGTCGGCCCAGACTCAGCTCGGACAGCGCAATTTGGCAAAGGCTCTCACTTTGGTCAATCGTGCCCTCGATGTGGAGCGCACCCAAGCTGGAGTTGAGCTACAGCAGCGAGTACTTCTGGCTATCGAGGACAGTGAAAAAGGGCACGAAAGAGCGGCTTCTGTTGGACGGAGCCTACGTGCCGGAAGAGAGAATCTGGAAAGTGGAGCAATTAAGGCGGCGATTAGAGCTGCGAATGAGGTACTGGCCTATGCTCCGAAACATCCCGAGGCCATCGAACTTAAGCAACGAGCCCTCAAGGCCGGAGAAGGGCAGCGGCCTGTTGAGGTTGAGACGACCGTTTTGCAAACGGACGGGGTGCCCGAGTCAGTGGTTCGCCGGACTTCGACCCGCGGGCTGTCGCTCGCCGCTACCATTGTTTTTGCGTCACTTTCTGTCGCCACTCTCGTTTGGTTCGCGCTACCAGGTCCTGAAGATGTGGCGGTAGCAGAAGCGTTGGCGCTGTACGACGCGGGCCAAAGGGTCGCAGCTTTCGCCAGACTAGAGGCATTTAACCCTCCGCGCCCTGTGGTTACCGAGGAGCTGGCCGAACTGAGAGCTCGCTGGACGTTGCAGGCCGAAGAGCTGGCCATGGAAGCGAAGGTGCGCGCCGACGGTGGAGACGTCGACGGTGCCGTTGCGATGTTGAGTGACTTCGCCCCTCCCCACGACAGCATCACCGCGGTGCTTGAAGAGCTTAGGGTGCAAGATCCAGAAGGTAGCCAGTCGGCGATCGGAACAGCGCGAGATTTTTTCGACAACGGCGAGCGGCAGGAAGCCTTCAACGTGCTACAGAACGTCAGCCCGGCCACGCCTGAAGTTCAAGAAGCCTTGGCGCTTCTAACGGTGAGGTGGGAGCAACAAGCTGAGGCATTAGTACTGAGTGCGCGGACGAGAGCGGAAAACGGCGATCTGGACGGTGCGATTACTTCACTTGAGGGTTTCGCACCATCCCATGAAGCAGTAAGGGTGGCCCTCGCGGAGTTTCGCGGTAGGCTGGGAAATCGCGAAGCCGCGAGACGAACGGCCGAGCGAGCTGCTCAATTATTCGAGGAAGGTGAACGCTTCGATGCGTTCAGGATTCTGGATGAGTTTTCTCCTTCGCATGCAATTGTTGATGCGGAAGCCCAACGTTTGCGCCAAGAGTTGGATCGGCTGGCTCAGGTCGAAGTGAACGAGGCACGCCGGCTAGCTGCCGACAGCCGACTGAGAGAAGCCGTCGACCGGCTAGGTGCGTTTGCTGTGCCGAACGCCCTGGTTATTGCAGCTTTGAATGAGCTTCGCAGTGAACTGGATGTGCGTAACGCTGCTCAAATCGCCGTGGCCGACGCGCGACGGATCGCGTCCAGCGGAGAATGGTCAAGAGCCTTTATTCTTCTCCAGAGCTTCACTCCGGCGGCTTTGGTCGCCGATGCTCTCGAAGACCTGATGGCTGAATGGGAGCGGGACGGTCAAGTAGTGGCCCAACAGGCGCAAAGCTTGGCGGACGAGGGTAACCTAGCAGGAGCACTGAGAGAGCTCGCGCAGTTCCAAGGGGATCACCCCGCGGTTGAGGCGGTTGAGGCGCAAGTTGTCGCCTTGGTGAATGCGCCTCCGCCGCCGGAACCGGGGACGACCGACCCGCCAGTCAACTTAGAGGCGAGGTTACTGGCGCTGTCCAATCAAGCCGAAGACATCGTGGCTCGCTTTATTGAACTGTATGAAGACTTGGACGCGGAGGGCATGACTAGCGTCTGGACAACGGCGAGCACGGAGGATCTCGCTCCTCTGGCGGACACGTTTAAGAGTTTTCGCTCAGCGAATGTAGAACACCAGGATTGCGATCCCGAGTTAAGGAATGAGACGCGGGCGGTGATCTACTGCTCGGTAGCTGTAGAGTACCAGCCCATAGCCGGAGCAAGGCTTCAAATGCCCGCTGTGGGTTGGCAGTTCGAACTAGCATGGACAGACGAGCGATGGCAAATGGTGAACTGGAGCCGATGAAGTGATCCCAGGAAATGGTGGTTCTCGAACTCAGGACTTCAGAGCGTCCAGTTGAACCCGATTAGAGGAGTCAACGTATCCCGGAGGCCTGTATCGGCGTGGGCCATCCGGAGGCCGAACGAAAGCAGCCTGTTTCCTCCGAGGTTCCACTTTACCCCAGGCACCAGAACGAACTTGCGCAAGTGGCCCGAGGTGACCTGGAGCAAGTCGACTCCGTCAACGCCAAGCTCCGGGGAGAGTTCTGTGTTGAATGAGACGGTATCAAGGCGGCCCGAATCGCGTACAAGACGCCCCATCGCTTCCACGGTGAAAGTTAGTGTGGGACGGACCTCAACCTCGACGGCCCCACCGTACTGCACCTGATCTGCCAGCCCCCACACCTCGTCGAAAGGACCTGGTTGGTTGTTTGAGAGCGTGACGCTTTCGCTCCAAAATTCATAGCCACCATTCGCATGTACCGCGAGTCTTCCTAGCTCCACTGACGCAGCAAGCCCGACCATCGTTCGCCATGCACCGATGCCCCGTAAGTCATCTTCGTTGCCAGTGGGCATCCGCAGCGTTACCAGCGCGGCCAAGCCGGCCCGTTCGTCCCTGTTCCTCCAGAACCGATATTTCCCCACGACCGCAATATCACCCAAACCGGTCGAGAAACCGTCTGACAACAGGACCGCGGTCCCGACCCCAGGCTCTTCCTGCACCATCCGCGCGTTCACGCCCACGCGGACAATCGGCACCGCTACCGCTACATCGAAATTATCAGTAACGCCTACGCTACCGAACAACGCCGCGGTCATCGACCGCAACCGTAAATTGAGCGTCGAGGAGGAGATGACCGGCTGCGGCCCTCTGAACGTCGCGACCCGGAGGTTATCGAGCGGGTAACCGGAGAGGGTGTTGTAAGTTGCGTTGAAAACGTTCAACCCAAAGCTGGTTGTTCCGCGGCCCGTGGTCAGTGCCCGCTCCACGAACTGAGGCCCGAAGGTGCCAGACCGACGCAATGGCGCGCCTACCCCTTCATCGTAGGAGTACACAAAACCTCCAGACGGAGAACCGAGCGGTGCTGTTGCCACCTCGAGCCCAGTCAGAACAGAAATTACGTCGCCGATCCCAGGATTGCCCGATGGCACCGTGACCTCGCGTAGCACCCCGGTAAGTGAATCAGCCGAGATCGGACCGAACACAGCGGTCTGCTGGGCACCGGCCGGCAAGGAATCACCGAGCAGGACCACAAGGGAGATGATGCAGTTGAACACGAGACGACATCTCAGCATGCTGAATTCCCGTGGCAAACAATTGGGCCTACGCACACTGTTTTCCATTCCCCATCTAAGTCTTATCTCTGTGAGTACAGTTCAAAATAGGGGGAGCAGCTGTGATGCGAATCCATCGTCACTTGAGTTACCAACTCCCTCCCGCTAGCGGTCCCACAATCTCCCCAACCGTTGAATCTTGACCCGGCGGTTGGGTTCGCTGTCAACGTCACCACGGTCCCGATCGCATAGGCCTGGTTGCAGTCGTCTGGGCAAACAATACCGCCTGGATTCGACGTAACGGTGCCCGACCCGTTTCCAGTCAGCGAAATGTCTAGGGTGGCCTGCGACACGTCAAATGTCGCCTTGCAGGTTCTTGCGGTGTCCATCGTCACACTCGTCGTTCGCCCATTTCCGTCGCAGTCGCCACTCCAGCCCATAAAGGTAGACCCACTGGCCGCGTCCACTATCAACGTCACCACGATCCCGTTGGCATAGTGTTCTTGGCAGTCGGACCCGCAATTGATTCCGCTCGGACTTGATATAACTACGCCTGACCCAGTCCCAGCTAGCGTCACGGTCAGCGTGGCCGGCGGCGGCGTGACCGTGATGTCGATCGTTCCGCTCTTGCCGCTCAACGTACCGGTAACGGTCACCGTGCCGCCCGCCATCGCCATCACCGTGCCGGAGGACGACACCGAGGCGATGCTGGTATTACTCGACGACCAGGAGGGATTCACGGTCGCGGTCGTATTGTCGCTGTAGGCCGCCGTCGCCGTGACCATCGTCGTCTCGCCAACCTCGAGACTGGTCGCCCCGGCACTTACTGACACACTGGTCACTGTCGCAGCGGGCTCCGTGACCGTGATGTCGACCGTTCCGCTCTTGCCGCTCAACGTACCGGTAACGGTCACCGTGCCGCCCGCTATCGCCGTCACCGTGCCGGAGGACGACACCGAGGCGATGCTGGTATTACTCGACGACCAAGAGGGATTCACGGTCGCGGTCGTATTGTCGCTGTAGGCCGCCGTCGCCGTGACCATCGTCGTCTCGCCAACCTCGAGACTGGTCGCCCCGGCACTTACTGACACACTGGTCACTGTCGCAGCGGGCT
>CAUZDY010000037.1:0-27796 GCA_963578805.1 Vicinamibacteria bacterium
TTGATTTGATCGAGCGGACTGTAGCTCTTCCGGTCATACCCCATGCTCGCCGTAAGGACGTTGTCGGTCTCGTTCGCGTCGTTGATCAGCTCTTCCGTCGTTTGGGCTAGCCCCGCACCCGGCCATGTACTCAGTATCATCGCGATGATCGCCAGTAGCCAAAGGTTCTTCATATTCAGCCTCCGAGATTAGTTTTGTACTGGGCTCCAACCATCGCGACAACCACGGGCAAGTTACTATCGGGACAGTAGTCATTAACGCATGAAACTTGACTTTTCTTAGAGAAACCGACTTTAGCAGACCTTGATGGTAATTGTGGCTAATTTTGCGAAGGCACGCTCAGAGTTTGGCACTGGTCTCTCGTCGTCTACCGCCCTATCTTCATCTTCTTTCCATAACCGATGTGCAGTGGTCATAAAGGACCGTAATTGTCTGACAGAACAGGCATTGCTGTCGCTCCTGCGAGTGCGTTACGCTCTGCAGGTCAAGCCTCGTTGAGACCGGCCACGCAGCTGTATACACACATCGCGTAGGAAGATTCGCGAGGGGGACAGATTATGAAGCCAACCAGTAGTACGAAGTTGTCCGGCCTCGCTCTCGCTCTCGTCATAGCGGCCGTATCCGCCACCGCCCAGAAGACAGCCCCTGGCCCCCTGGTTATCGCGCGCCAGGGGTATTTATTTGCCGGAGGCACGTACTCGACCGTCGACGGACGGCAGGTGATGAGCGGGCAGCTTTATGCCGAGTTTCAGATTCCGGCCGATCGACGGCATCGATGGCCGGTCGTCATGGTTCATGGTGGCTCACAGTCAGGGACCAATTTCACCGGCACACCGGATGGTCGTGAGGGCTGGGCACAATTCTTCTTGCGAGAAGGCTACGCGGTGTATGTGGTGGATCAGCCGGGGCGTGGCCGAGCCGCGTATCAGGCTGACCTTTATCCGCCGTTGGGTCGCGTCGGCCTCGATGGTACTCAAGAGCGATTTGTCGCACCGGCGCGTTACAACCAGTGGCCGCAGGCGCGTCTCCATACGCAGTGGCCGGGCGAGGGTAAGCCTGGCGACCCGATCTTCGACCAGTTCTACGCCTCGCAGATGCCGTCGATTCGAGAGTTCACGTTTCAGCAGAGAGTGAACCGCGACGCTATCCTGGAGCTGCTGGAACAGATTGGTCCGGCGATTCTGCTCACTCACTCACAATCCGGCGCCTTCGGTTGGCCCGTTGCAGACGCGCGGCCGGATCTTGTCAAGGCAATCGTGGCCGTTGAGCCGAATGGGCCGCCGTTTTTCCAGGATGTCGCGGTCGACACGAGGGCGCGGCCGTGGGGACCCACCAGCGTGCCACTCACCTATTCCCCACCCGCCGTGGATGCCTCGGAGCTGGCGATAGTTCGGCAGGAGACACCAGATGGCCCAGACCTTGTTCGATGCTGGGCTCAGAAAGAACCGGCGCGGACGCTACCAAATCTGCAAAAGGTTCCGATTGTGGTCTTGACGGGCGAGGCCTCATATCATGCGCAGTACGATCACTGTACCGTGCAGCTACTGGAGCAGGCCGGTGTCCAGACTACATTTATCGAGCTGGCTGATATAGGACTCCGTGGCAACGGGCACATGATGATGCTCGAAAAGAACAACCTTGAGATCGCCGCCGTCATGACCGGGTGGCTGGACAAGGTGCTACCGGAAGGTAAGGAGTAGGCGGGTAGGGTTCACTTAGGCACTCGCCCCCACTCCTGATACAGGAATCATATAATCCTCCCAGCTTCATCCAGGAGCCCATGGCTCTCAACGGCCATAGCAGGAGACGAAATGGCAAGACTGAACGGGACAATCAAGCGAGTGATGAGTGACAAAGGTTTCGGATTCGTGGCGTCGGAAGCGGGCAACGAGTACTTTTTCCACCAGTCCGCCTGTAATGGCGTGCAGTTCTACGAACTCCGGGAAGGTCAGGCCGTGACTTTTGATGAGAGCGAGGGGCCGAAAGGTCCGCGCGCGGAAAACGTCTCTCTAGCCTGAGAGAGTGTCTCTGTAAGCTGATTGTTTTCCCTCACTCTCGGGACCACGATCGCCGACCATTCCGCTGGCACCAAGACTGGCGAAGTGTCGTTTACAGATCGCTGCCTGGCGGCTAGGGTTCTGGTGTCCAGATGTCGGTCTCGGAGACGTAACCCGCCAGCCGAGCGAGCAGGCTGAATGAGCTGCCACGCGTTCCATCTTTCGCCGTTTACCGAGGTGCTCTTGATGACTTAAGAGCCGGCCGGACACGGTGTGGACCCCGGTGACGTGATTCGGTTCCGACCGATCTGTGAGTCCCAGAGTGTGAGAATGTCTATTCTGGCGAAAACGCCAAGAGGACATTCCCGGGGAGGATCGCCCCGTGATGCGAGTAGCCGGAATTTACAAACAACATCCCATCGACGACGACCGGTCCACCGTTGCTCATTGATCCACCGTTGGCCCTGATTCCGTTGATGGTTGTGAACTCTTTCGCCGTGTCGTACTCCCAGATGACCACACCAGTACTCGTCGAATAAGCCCGCAGTCGCCCGTCTATGGTTCCGGAGAACACCACTCCGGGGAGAACCGTGACGGCGGCCTTCTGTGACGGATGGCACGGAGACTTATCGATACAGCCCGCCCCTGGCACCTGCCACACTATGCGGCCGGTGGTAAGTTCTACCGCAGTTAATCCTCCTGACGCACCGGGGTCGGAGGCCTCGTAATAGGCGTCTGCACCGTATATGTTTGTGCCATCGACGGCCGCCCCCCAGAAGACACCACCACCCAACCCCCCTTTCGCGACTCGCTGTTTCCACAGCATGGCTCCCCCGCGGTCGGGATCAAGAGCGTAGATCATGCCGTCCTTGTTCCCTGCGGCGATGAGTTGGCGCCCGTCAGCAAGGTCAACGAAAATTGGAGACCCAGGAAAATCAAGATCTGGCGCGTCTGCGTCAGGGCAGACGGCAGGATCACGGTCGGGTCGTCTGCAGTTGGCGTTCCAGATGTCGTTAGCCGTAATTTGGTGAATCCAACGGATTCCACCTGTCGTCAGGTCGATCGCCACAATGGCATCCGACGCATCGGTCGCCGGCGGAGAAAAATTATTGCCCGTTCCTACGTACAGCGTGTTGCGGTCACTGTCTATCGTTGGTGTGTTCCACACCGCTGCTCCCGATGGGCCGAAGAGCTGAGTGCCGATACTATTCTTCACCGTGGGTTTAGCCGGTCGGTCGATCATGT
The DNA here is from genome assembly GCA_963578805.1 of Vicinamibacteria bacterium. Classification (GTDB taxonomy): domain Bacteria; phylum Acidobacteriota; class Vicinamibacteria; order Vicinamibacterales; family UBA8438; genus CAUZIB01. The sequence continues at coordinate 3,243 of CAUZDY010000037.1, forward strand.
AGGTCTTCCACACTTGCTGCCCAGTCTCTCGATCCAGCGCCACGATGCTTCCGCGGAACTGACAGCATGGGTACCGAAGATCACCAACCTGTGACTCTTCGCGCGACGACACCGGTACATACAACCGTTCTCCGTAGAGCTGCGGTGCCCCGGTAATCGCGGCGTGTGGATACTCGTCGACCTCGACCTTCCAGCGAATCGTTCCGGACTCCGCATCAAGGGCATACACGTGTGCTGATTGATCACCAAAGTAGACGGTTTGTCCGCCATCGTCTCGTTGCTCCATGGTCAGAGCTGTCCGAATGCCGGCCTCGGCTTCCATGGTCCAGTGCACGCACCCTGTTTTGGCGTCGAGCACGTAGATGTCACCCTCAGCCGTTGCAATGTAGACACGCCCTTTGCTCACCGTCGGTTGCGTTCCAGCCGAACTTGCTCTCGGTAGCCCGAAGGCCCACTTTAGTGTGAGACGCGGCACATCGGCCGCCGACATTCCAGACGACTCGGCCGATTGGAAACGTCGGTTGGTGACTGCGTTGCCCCACCCGCTCCATGCTGAACGAGACGCCGGAGCCGACCTGTCGGTGGCGCCGTCGCAAAACGCCGATGTAGGCATGACGTCGACAGTTCTGGTTGGCAGTGCCCGCCCCGTTAGATACTCGGCAATGGAGCGACGTTGGGCGTGGCTTCGCTCTGCCGCCTGTCTCCGCATCGCACCCGTTTCGAGTGCCTGGAGGATCTGTTCGGGCCGCATCTGGCCTAAAACGTCGCGGGTCGGCGCGCCTGGATCGGCTGGATCGTGGCAGGTGGAACAGTAGGTCTTGAACAGCGCCGCGCCATCCTGGGCGGATGAGAGACCGGGTATGGTCAATACAACCAACGCGAGAAAAGAAAGAACGGCCGCGAGGCGCCGGGTGGTCAGGTGTGTGACTGACACCATATCAATCTCCAATGTGTGAGCAGGGAAGTAAAATAGCCACCCTCCGAGTCCGTGTCCGAAGAAGATCTTAGATGAATTGCCCATACCTTTCGTCACTGAGTAGTCTTGGAGTTGTGGTTGCGGTGCTGCTGTTGATGCCGTCCGGTGTCGGGAGGGTCGACGCCTGCCCGTGCAGTTTGGGGCACCCCTACCTCCAGGTGGATTTAGACCAGCTTATCCGAGACGTTCCAGTAGACCGTGCCGGCGTCTGACGGGTCTATCTCCGGCGATCACGTGCTTCGGCTCGGAGACGCGAAATCGAGTCCGACGGCATGCATCAAGGCCAGTGCATTGCCATGCGTCGCTTTGCCCTGCCTCAACCTATAGTCAAACGACAGCTTACTTTCCACTAGTTGGTCTTCGAAGTGAACATTGGTGCCCCGATCTCCTAGACGTTCGCCGATCGCCGCCAGCGCTAGGTCGTGGGTTGTGACAATGCCCACCGCGCCGCAATCCACCAGGAATTCGAGGACTCCATGCGCACCCTCAACCCGGTCGTGAGAGTTAGTGCCATGAAAGAGTTCATCCATGAGAAAGAGCAACGGGACCGATCCTTGAGCGATTTCGACCAGATGCTTGATTCGTAAAATCTCTGCGTAAAACTTGGAGAGTCCGGAGAGCAAGGAGTCCTGGACATGGAGTGTCCCCCCGATGGCGACCGGTGAAAGCCGGAGGGATCTGGCGCGCACGGGTGCGCCCGCGAGGGCAAGCACTCCGTTGACCCCAACCGTGCGTAGCAAGGTCGTCTTGCCCGACATGTTTGAGCCGCTCACCACTATGAGCTGAGGGGTCGCACCTAAACGTACATCGTTGGGGACCGCCGCTTCTTGTGGAAGTAACGGGTGAGCTAGCTGCTCGGCGTCATACACCGGCCGGTCAGTCTGATCGACTAGCTCGGGAAACGGGTGATCGGGATGTTCGAAACGGTACATCGCGAAAGCCGCTAGCGCTTCGTACTCTCCGACAACGTTCAACCAGCATTCGATCGAAGGACCGTGGTGTCGACGCCAGGCTTCGACGCCTGCTGCACACTGAACACCCCACAGGACAGCGGCGGCGACAGGTGCGAAGAAGATGTTGTGCTGCCAGTCGTGCATCTGGAGGAGCCAGTCGAGGCGCCGGACCGCGACAGGCGGCTTGGCATGCTCCGCATCGAGAACGGACTGAAGCTTCCGCAGTCGGTGGGCGTCGTACGATTCGGAATGAAGCCGTTCAAGAATAGCTGCCAGCATCCCCAGCTCGCGTGAGGGCTCGGCGCTACCGTGCAAGACGCGGCTGACCGACCGGTGTAGTACCAGCGCCAGTGTCGCGTTGATCAGCAGTACAGCGAACGGGATGAAGCCGGGCAGGAAGCCGAAGCCCCACGCCGCGACAGTAAGGACGAAACCGGTGGCGAGGCCCGATGCTACGATTCTGAGCCAGCCGCCGTTGAGGAGGCTAGGCGCGGTCGCCCATTGCACTAATGACGTCGAATTGATACTGCGCCGCGTATCGGCTCCGAGGGTATAGAGATCCTCCAGGAGGTGGGGTCGACCGGCGAGGTCATCGACGGCAGCCTGACGGGTGCGAATGGTAAGTGGTTCGGCCGCGTGCAGAAGCCACGCGGCAAGAGTTTCCTCACCGGTGGTTGTCTGAGCCGTGCTGAGGAGCTGAAACAGAGACCCGTCGCCAAAGAGATCGAGGTCATTGGAGTATTGATGGGTATCGTTGATGAAACGCTCACCGGTTTCACCTGAGCCCGCCCAGCGGTCTTCGAGACGGGCCAAGCCGCGTTCGTACCACTCGACGGCCCGAGACGCAGCTTCGTGAGACCTGATTGCGTCGTCGTGGATCCGGATAAGGATTACGAAGGTCACTGAGGGAACCAGCAACCACCAGCCGCTGATGGAACCTTGCCAGAAGGCTGTCCAAGCCACCGCGATGAAGACGACGACGAGAAGCAGTCGCCCGTAACTCAGCCGCCGATCCGTCTTGTCAAGTTGCGCTTCGGTGATCTTGCGGTTCGCGAGCGTCGTCGTGTGATGCTGATGCGGGTCGCGACGCTGCACACACTCAGCCTACCTGATCCCAGGGGCCAGGGTTTCGCTTCTGGGCGATTGGCAAGCTTGAGTCGTGTAGGTAAGACGAAGTGGCTATGGGGCTAACTTGATCGTTGAGACTTCGATGACCAGTTGGCCACCGTTGTCACTCGTTTCTCCGGTGGCTTCGACCTGCTCGGCCATCAGTTCAGCGAGCTTCTCACCATTGTGCGCGATCCAATCGCCGGTGATGGTATAGAGGCCATCGTCGGTAAGAATGCCAACTGGGTCGCCGTTCCGCGCGCACCGCACCATGCAGGCAACGTGTTCGTCACTTGGACTGGTGTTGCCGAGGTGGGAACCACAACCGGCTTCGACAAGTAGGCCAGAGACGGTGGTTTCAGCCGCCGCACCGGGCATGCCTAGCGCGGCCACGCAGCCTACCACGGTCAACAAAATCAGAAGTGTTCGCATCTGTTACGTATATGTTGCCGCGGCCGCGGCTGTCAAGTAGCGAAGCGAGGCAACCGACCGATACGATCAGGACTCGCATGATGGGCGCGTACTGGACGATCTAAGGTCGGCCTCGCCAGATCGCACCAGGGCGAATCTGGCGCTGACAGGCCCAACCATTTCGAAGATCGCAACTGCTCCAAGCACGACTGTCGAGACGATCGGTGCGAACGCCTCAAATCGTTGGTTGATTGCGATCGTAAGCCCCACCGCGAGCCCAGCCTGGGCCATCAGGCTGAATCCGAGAAACTTCTGAACGGTTGCTCCGAGTCGCAGCCATCGCGCTGCCACCACCGCCCCAACGAACTTACCAATGGCTCGGCCACTGACATAGACGAGGCCCACTACGCCCATGGTGGGGATGAGGCTAAGGTCCAGGTCGGCTCCGGCGATGACAAAGAAGATGGCATAAAACGGCGGGTCTGTTCCCGAGAGCGTTTCGAACAGCCGCTGGCTGCGGTCGGCCAGATTCGCCATCGTTGCACCGACAGCTAAGCTGGCTACGAGAGGGGAGAGGTCGAGGAGACGTGCGACGCCGACACAGAGCAGGATCGAGCCAGCAAGCAGGATCAGCAACTCTCCGGTCTCTGTCACCCGGCTCGACCACCCGGCCAGCATCAGACCAACGAGGTAACCCAGTGCGGCAGACCCGGCCAGCTGCCAGACGAGGGGGTATGCCGCGCGATACACAGCATCGAACAGCGACGTCCCCCCGAGACCTGAGGCGAGGTCGATTGTTGCGGCGACGAGCGCGTACGCTGTGATACAGAACAGGTTGTTAACCGCAATGATGCCAAGTATGTTCTCAGTGAGTGGGCCTGCACTATCGCATTCCCGAATCACCATCAAGGTTGAAGCCGGCGCAGTGGCGATCGCGACCGCGCCAAGCAGCAGGGCGACCTGCCAAGGTTCTCCCAGCGCGAAAATCCCGACCGTCACCAGCAGCGATGCCAAAATGGACTCGCTCAGGGTCAGGTACAACACCTGCCGACCCGCATGGCGGAACCGCGAGAACTCGAATACGGATCCGATCGAGAAGAGAATCAGGCCGAGTGCAACCTCACTGAGAATCTCCAACGCTGACAGATTCTCGGCCGATACCCACCCGAGAACGGAAGGACCGAGTGCGATTCCCGCGAGAATGTAGCCGGTGACCTCCGGCACCTTGACGACCTTGACAAGGTGTCCGGCGAGTAACGCCAGCAGAAGGATCAACCCAAGCGAGGTCAGTTCGTCCATGAGGACATTTCGCTACGCGGGCGCTATGGTAGCAACACGCCCCACCGTCGACCCGTACGGTCGACCTCGAGGAATACCGCGTTCTCGCGTTCGGGAGATAAGACGTCCAGCACCTGGGTGAAATCGCTTAGCTCCTGTCCGTCGATCCGGACGAGACGGTCGCCGGAGCGGATACCGGCCATGTCCGCTGGACCGTCGGCCACAACGGCGTTGATCCGATAACCGACCGCAGGGCGCTCCCAAACGATCCCGGACAGAGTTTCGTGCCCGTAGGTTTCGTCGCGAATCGTTCGCTGCGTGGGAAGAACCAGGGCGACCATCGTCTCAGCCCGTGTGACCGCCACGTCAAGTCTCTCCAGGTCGACGGTGTTTCCGAGTGGTTGGAGTTGGTCCAGCGTTCCAATCGGCTCGGCGTTAATTGCCAGAAGGATGTCACCGGGGCGTAGTCCCGCCTCATCGGCGAGTGTTCCGGCCCAGACTTCCCGAACAATAACAGCTGGGCCTTTCCCGAAGTGCTCCTGTTCAGCCTCGTCCAGGAATCCGAAACGCACACCATAGCGGCCCAGCACGCGCCCTTCGACCGACCGGCCGTCGCGCAGCATAGTTTCCACGCTTCCCGTGCCGATGGCCGCGAACCGATCTCCGCACGGTAATATTGCTGCCAGCAAGCTCCCGTCGAGATCGAAGAGACCGCCGCCGGCCATGTCGCGGGTCCAGGCCACATTCGCGAGGAGTTCCTCAACTAGCCGCTCGCCGCAGCGAATCTGGGCAGTACCGAGCAAGTGTGCCGGTACAAACTTCGTTGTGCGTGCCTGCCGCCACACGGCCAGGGTCCAGGCGCCCGTCTCAACCGTCGCCGCGGACCGTCGTCGTGGCACAGCGAAGCCCTGGATATCGGACATGCGGACCGTTGCAATTGGGATGTGTGGTCCAACCACCACACCGGCTACGCCGACGTCTCCTTCCGGCGTTGCCAGGATCGTTGCCACCGGGAAGCGCAATTCGGTTCTTGCCGTCAGGATGACACCCGGCTCCCACACCAGGCCGCTTCGCTCGAGATTGGGAAGCGCAACTACGGCCGATTGGACATTACCGGCCACTGTTGCGAAATACTGAGTCATGTCGTCAAGCGAGCGCCGCTGTGTGATGCGGGCGAGACGACTCAGCTCTATCTCCGACGGAGCCCGGACCGGCTCGTCGTTGGCCGGTTGGCTCGGCCGGAGCCAGTACCCTACGACGAGGATACCGGCGGCGATCACCGCCAGGGTCGTAATGTATGTGCGCTCGGTTCGATTCACGTTGGTTCCTGGCCTGGCGGACAAGCCGACGCCGCGCCATGATCCGTACCTGTGACGTGGTCAGCCGATCTTTTGCTCTACCCGCGGGTCCTCACTACGGTCTATGGCAACCAGTCGGAGACGATACCGGTCGTGCGGCGCGGTCAAGCTGCGGGTTTCTTAGAAGCCACTGGCGCGACTGGCACCGGCAGGCCCGGCATCGGTGGGGCCGCAAACATCTTCTGCAGGAGCGAGAAGCCGAGTCCTCCGAGCTTGGTAGCGCGGGACGCGCGGGCGCTGTCGGTCGACAGACCTGTGTTGCCGAACGCCTGGAGCATGACCTTCGATGCCACGACGAACGCGACGCGGTTTCTGAAACTCTTCAAGATATTAGATCGTTTCCAGGACGCCTTGAGGCTATAGAAGTCGTTCCAGACGTTCTGCGTTCCTTGCCGGATTTGCTCGCCCGACATCACCGGGTGCGGTGTCAGCAACTTCGGCCGCTTCACCTGCGGAATTAGCCAGTGGCGCGATACTGGGATGCCGTCGACAGACTCCATGTTATCGCCTTGCTCGCGCTCCCATTGTTCAAAGTCCAGGGTGCCTGGGAACGGTGTTAATGTCACGAATTGCGCGAAGGAAATGTCGGCCCGCTTGGCCAGATCAGCCGTCGCAGTGAAGGTGTCTGGACGGTCACTGGGTAGACCGAAAATGAACGAACCGAGAATGTAGACACCGTGTTTCCTGAACGTCTGCAGACGCTCCACGAGCTCTTCCCCCGCGAGGTTAAAGTCTTTGTAGACGTCTTTTAATCCTTCTGGGGTAACCGCCTCGATACCGACGAGGGCGCCTCTGATGCCTGCCTTTCTCATCGCGTCGAGGAACTCAGGATCCTCGGCGGACTCCATGGTGATCTGCGTGAAGAAGTTTAGATCGCTGGGGAGCTGTGCCATCAGCGCCATCAGCTCGAACCGCTCGTCGCGAAGCGCTTTGAGTTCGTTGTACCTGGTCTTGTCCTCGCGACGAGCGGCCATTTTAAGGTCATCAAGGGTGACCGGGTAGAAGTTGTCGTCGGCCAGGGCGATAAATTTGAAGCCCATCCGCCGTAGTTCGACAATCTCTTCAATAACCGGATTCACCGACCGCTGCCGAGGCTCCTGGCCGTCCGTGCGCCATACAGAGCAGAACGAGCAGTGTTTGGGGCATCCGCGCACCGTCTGCACCGACGCCCAGGCATAGTTCTTTCGCCGTATGAGGTCCCAACGGGCTTTTCGGAATCTGTCGGCGTCAACTCGCCCACCATTGTAGATTTGCTTCGGCGTACCGCTGACGCAATCCTCGATCGCCTGACCCCACGCGACATCACCGTCACCCTTCACCACGGCATGCGCACCGCCTTGCTCATGCGCCTCTTCCGGGAAGAGCGTGGGGTGGCTACCACCATAGACCACCCACGCCCCGCGGGCCCGGGCACGTAGTCCCAACTCGTAGCCGACCAGGGCGTTGCCGGTGTGGAGACCGATACCGACTACGTCCCCCTTCTCGAGGCGGTCAACGTCAAACGGCTCGAGCGATTCGTCGTTCAGGATGGGGTCGCCCCACTTGGCGGGTGTGGCTGCTGCGAGCACGAACATCCAGCGCGGAGTGATGAAACCGGTCCCAAAGGAAAAATGACTCGGATTGACGATGTGTACTCGCACGAAATATCTCTCCTCAATAGGACGAGCCTAACAGTGTAACCATAACCTCAGCAGCAGCCTATAGAAATGCGGATAACAGAGGATTCCAGGGTGTGTCGAAGATCACGGTGGTTACGGCATCAGCATACGACGCACCGACACCGAGTCACAAGCCACGCTAAGACTGTGCCTCTTATAGGTTGTCGTCCAGTTTTTGGCGCAGCCTGGCGAGCTCTTTTGCGTCGACGTCGTTATGCTCTATGAGATTGAGAACCAGTCAATCTGGAGAATCGTCGAAGAGCTGATTGACGAGCCGCCGGATCACCGACCGGCCTGCCTGTTCCCTGGTAAGGACGGGGGTGTAAACGAACGCCCGGCCCTGTTTCTCGAGGAAACGCGTGGCTGTCAGCTAAAGAATTCGAGGTCGCTTGCTATAGTGCCGCGATGCCCAATGCTGGATTGACGCTTGCTGTCGCCCTGGCAGCTGGGGTACTGGCCCAGTCGCTGTCGCGCCAAGCGCGGCTGCCCGGTATCGTGCTTCTGCTTCTCACCGGTGTGTTTCTTGGGCCAGAATTCCTCGGCTGGATCGAGCCAAGCACACTCGGGCGCGGCCTTTTGGACATCGTCGATTTCGGCATCGCGATCGTCCTATTTGAAGGCGGACTCAATCTCCAGTGGTCGCGTCTAAGACGCCAGGAGGCGGTAATCCGTAGCCTCATCACGATCGGCGCGCTGGTGACACTGGCCGGTGCCACGCTGTCCGCCGGTCTGGTGCTCGGGTGGCGTTGGGACCTATCGCTCCTCTTTGGCAGCCTGGTCATCGTAACCGGTCCGACCGTAGTGATTCCGCTGCTCCGAGACATGCGTTTAAAGCCTCGACTCAGGACGATTCTGGAAGCGGAAGGTGTTTTTATCGATCCCTTTGGGGCACTGCTGGCCGTCGCTATGCTCCAGGTCGTTCTGACTCCTGCGCCTGAGACGCTCGCGGCGGAGGCTCAGCTCATCGCAGCCAGCCTAAGCTTTGGTCTGGCGGGGGGCGTCGCCGCGGGACTGGTACTCGTCGCGACGCTGAGATACGGACTGGCCGCCAGAGGGTATGAGCACATTTTCACGCTAGCCGCTGTCGTGCTTCTGTTTGAGGCTTGCGGTGCGGTGGTTCCAGAGAGCGGTCTCATGGCGGTGACGGTTGCGGGTGTAGTCGTGGGTAACTTGAAAACCGGAGTGGGGCAAGAACTTCGCGAGTTCAAAGACCGACTTACCGTAATGCTCGTTGGTCTTCTCTTCGTGCTGCTGGCAGCGGACGTCTCTGTCGCAGACCTTCATGCCCTGGGCCGCCCGGGCTTGATCGTGGTTGCCGGTCTCATTATTGTCGTAAGGCCTCTCGGTGTCTGGTTTGCGACCATCGGTTCGAAGCTGAGCGGTCGTGAGCGGACATTCATCGCCACTGTGGCCCCCCGCGGTATCGTGGCGGCCGCAGTCGCGTCGATCACAGCTGCGACTCTTGAAAGCCAAGGCATCGATGGCGGTCAGCAACTGAAAGCTCTCGTGTTTCTTGTGATCGGTGCGACGGTCATCCAATCGGGTCTGGCTGCCCGCCCGCTTGCTTGGTTGCTTGGGGTCCGACTACCAAGACGCGATCGAGTGGCTATTCTTGGCGCGCGCGGCCTCGCTCTTCCGCTGGCCGCTCAGCTGCGCAAGGCAGGCGTTCCTCTTGTTTTTCTGGAGTTCGATCCCAAGCGCTCACGGATGGCTGAGGAGGCGGGGCACGCTGTTGTATTCGGTGACCCACTGGAGGAACGGACGTTTTTACGCGCCAGACCGGAGCTAGTTGGCCAGGCTGTTGGGGCGACGTCCAACGAGCATTTCAACAGTCTCTTTGTTCGCCAGGCGCTCGACGCGTTTAACGTGCCGCATGGACTGATCGCCGTTGAGTCACTGTTCGGAGAGCGGAGTCCGAGCCTACTCCCGCCCGAGGACGCGGACGTACTGTTTGACGGTCCGCATGATCACGAGCGATGGGATGTTCGGTGGCGACAGCAACAGGTTGTGGTCGAGGAATTCGAGTACAACCCAGTAGATGGCGCGGACCAGTCGAGCCCGGCCGCGACCCGTTCAAGGGAGTTGTTTTCCATCCTGACCTTGACTCGGAATCGTCGCGTGTCACCGATGCGAGTGGGCTACGTGTTGCGTGCCGGTGACGTCGCGGCTGTGGCGATTCACGTGCCTGACCACACCGAAGCTGTCGAGACACTGAAACTTCTGGGTTGGTGCCAGGTCTCGAAGGTTTAAAGGAGAGCCTACCGTCCTTCCCATTGTTCTCTCATCCAGTCACCAGCCTGTCGCAGCGCACCGACGTAGGCCCCCATGCTGTAGTGTCCCACCCCGGACAGCTCAATGAGTTTCACCGGGTGGCCTCGCGCCTCAAGATTCGCTGCCGCCTCTGCAGCTGGTCCATACGGAACCACTTCGTCGTCACGACTGTGCACGATGTAAACTGGCATGGAGCCGAGGCCGTCCAGTGCAACCTCGCGGATTGCTCCCGCCATCGGGATGGCGCCGGTGAACAGGTCGGCGTGACGTGTGGCAAAAAACCAAGTTCCGGCTCCACCCAGACTGAATCCCGTCACGAGGACGCGATCCCGGTCGACGGCATATCGCGTGGCGACCTGCTCCACGAGCGCGAGCACCGCTCCCTCAGACACGTCGGTGGCCCACGAGCGGGTTGGTGCGTCCGGAGCGATGATAACCGCGTTCCAATCGCGGAGAGCCGGTTCGACGATGCTACGCATGAAGCTGCTCCCGTAGTATGCCGTCCGGGCACCACCCGGGTGCAGAGCCAGAATCAGGGGAATGGAGTCACCGCTACTGCTGTCCTTCCCTGCGTCACGAGCATTGTCTGGGACGGAGATGCCATACGTCATCTCGCCACCGTCAGGCAGTGAGAGGACGGCGTTGGTGATACGCGCCGCGGACGATGACTGCCCACTCGCAGACAGAGCAGGAGCCGAAACACTCAATACCGCAGCCGCCAGCATAATCCATCTCATGAGCGCTATTGTCCCCGATAGTGCTCCAGAATGGTTCATAATTCCCGATTGTCCCGTTGTAAACGAATCTGTTCATGACTGTCCGTACACGCTTTGCCCCGAGCCCGACCGGCTATCTTCACATCGGCGGAGTTCGTACCGCCCTGTTTAACTGGTTGTTTTCGAAACATCACGACGGGCAGTTCATCCTCAGGGTCGACGATACTGACCGACGACGCCACGTCCAGGCTGCGCTTCAGCCGATTCTTGAGGGATTCCGGTGGCTCGGTCTTGATTGGGATGAGGGCCCGGAAGTCGGAGGGACCTGCGGTCCCTACTTCCAGTCCGAGCGTCAAGAGCAATACCAGGCTGCGGTCGAGCGATTACTGGCGAAGGGTGCCGCCTATCGAGATTTCGCGACGTCAGAAGAAATCCAGACCGAGCGTGAGCAGGCGCAACGAGAACAACGACGGTTTATTTACAGCCGCCAGTGGATGGCTGAAACGGACGAGCAAGCCGAGCGCCTGCGGTCGCAGGGCCGATCCTCAGTCGTCCGCCTTAAGATGCCACGCGACGGACGCTGTGAATTCGACGACCTTGTTCGCGGATCGGTCACAGTCGACTGGGTATTAGAGCAAGATCATGTCGTGCAGCGTGCCGATGGCAGCTACCTCTATCATCTCGCCAGCACGGTCGACGACCATGAGTTTCGTATTTCACATGTCATCCGCGCGGTGGAACACCTCTCGAACACGCCGCGCCAGATGTTTATCGCGCGCGCGCTCGGATACGACCTGCCCCAGTATGCACACCTGCCCTACGTGGCGGCCCCCGGTAGTGGCGAGAAGCTGAGCAAGCGAAAACTCGACACTTACTTCAAGAGACAGGAGTTCAAGCAAATCTACGATCACGGCGCGACCGTGATGCGCCGGCTCGGCGTGTCGCTGTCCCCCGATACGTTGAATCCGGTGATGGTCGATTTCTATCGAGAGGTGGGTTACCTCCCAGAGGCCCTGATCAATTATCTCCTTCTGCTGGGATGGTCGCTCGATGACAAGACCGAAACGTTTTCACGCAGCGAGATGGTTCGCCACTTTTCCTTGGCACGAGTCACCAGGTCGCCCGCCAGCTTTGATCCACAGAAGCTGCTCGCGTTCCAGGAGCGCCAGATGCTGGCTCTATCGACTGGAGAGACGGCGGCGATGGTGTTGCCGTTTCTGGAGCGGGCGGGCTTGGTCTCTGTCCCGCCCACTGCTGCCGAATCTCGGCGCATCGCCGCAGTAGTTGCGGCGGCCGGGGATCGCCTTAAAGTCGCCGGTGACATTTTGAACTACCCGGAGTTCTTTGAGGCAGACGATAGGTTACCGTACGATCAGAAGGCGTTTCAGAAGCGGTTACGGGTCGACGGAGCGGCCGACCGCCTGCGTGGATTTCGAGCCGAGCTAGCCACAGCCGAGCCGTTCGACGCTCAGACGCTCGACGCCGTTCTTCACAGATTTGCGGAGAGAGAAGGCATCTCGGTCGGTCAGATTATTCATCCTTTACGGGTTGCGGTGACCGGGAAGACTGTTGGTTTTGGTCTGTTCGAGGGGCTTGCGATTCTCGGCCGTCAGGCGTGTCTCAACCGAGTCGACCGAGCGTTGGCGATGACAGAAACAGCAGCGTAGCGTGAAGAGTGATGAACGGTAATAACCTCGCAGGCGGTGATTTCATCCGTCAAATCGTGGCCGACGATTTGCGTGCAAACCGCCGCCGTGGTCGAGTGCACACGCGTTTTCCGCCCGAACCGAACGGGTATTTGCACATCGGCCATGCCAAAGCTATTTACCTCAATTTCGGGATCGCTAAAGAGTATGGCGGCATCTGTAACCTCCGGATGGACGATACCAATCCGGAGACAGAGGACGAGACGTTCACCCGAGCGATCGAGGAGGATGTTCGCTGGCTCGGCGTTGACTGGGACGACCGGTATTACTACGCGTCGGACTATTTCGATCGCCTCTATGAGTGCGCGGTGCGGCTCGTCAAGGCCGGTCGGGCCTACGTCGATGACCTCACGGGCGACGAGGTCGGGCAACATCGAGGCCGATGGAATGAGCCGGGCCGTAACAGTCCCTACCGCGACCGGTCTGTTGACGAGAACCTCGATCTTTTTGACCGAATGCGGCGCGGCGAGTTTGAAGACGGTGCCCGCACCCTACGCGCGAAGATTGACATGGCCGCCTCCAACATGAACATGCGGGACCCGACGATCTATCGGATCCGTCAGTCGCCGCACTATCGCCAGGGTGACACGTGGTGCATCTATCCCACGTACGACTTTACCCATCCGCTTTCTGACGCGTTCGAGGGCGTGACACATTCGCTCTGTACGCTGGAGTTTGAGGACCATCGTCCACTCTACGACTGGTATCTGGCACAGCTGGAGTTTAAGGACCCTCCACGACAGATCGAGTTTGCACGTCTCAACCTGACGCATACGGTGTTGAGTAAGCGTCGGCTCCGAGCGCTGGTTGAGGATGGTCATGTAGATGGGTGGGATGATCCCAGGATGCCAACGTTGAGTGGTCTCCGGCGCCGGGGGTATACGCCGGCGGCGATCCGTGAGTTCTGTGACCGTATCGGAGTCGCCAAGGCCAGCAGTGTCGTTCAGCTGGCCCAACTTGAAGATGCGGTGCGGCATGATCTTAATCTGCACTCTCCACGTGTGATGGCTGTGCTCCGACCCCTCAAGGTCGTGATCGAGAACTACCCCGAGGACCAGGTGGAAGAACTCGACGCCGTCAACAATCCGGAGGACGCTGCGGCCGGCACGCGAAAGGTTCCGTTCTCTCGGGTGCTGTTTATCGAGCAGGACGACTTTTGTGAAGATCCCCCCCGCAAGTACTATCGACTCGCTCCAGGCCGCGAAGTCCGCTTGCGCTACGCCTACTTCATTACCTGCGTCGATGTGGTCAAAGATCCGGTCACGGGCGCCGTGGTTGAGCTCAGATGTACCTACGACCCCGAAACCCGTGGTGGCTATGCCCCCGACGGCCGAAAGGTTCGCGGTGCGATTCACTGGGTGTCATCGGCCCATGCGGTTAATGCCGAGGTTCGCTTGTACGGCCACTTCTTTTCTAAGGAATTTCCTGAGCATGTCAGTGATGGTGAGGACCACAAGGATGCTTTTGACGAGAACTCACTCGAGGTCCTGACTGGGTGCTATGTCGAGCGGAGTGTGGCCGCAGCCCTGGTGGCTGCACGGTACCAGTTCGAGCGTCAGGGTTATTTCTGCGTTGACCCGGACTCGTCCGACATGAGGCTGGTGTTCAATCGCACGGTTACCCTCCGTGACACCTGGGACAAGATTAAGAAAAGGGACGGCCCACAAGGATGACGCGACTCGCTGTGATGAGTGTGTTGGCGATGGCGGTGTGGGTCACACCGGCGCAGGCGCAGGCGCAGGAGCAGGATATATCGGGCACCTGGCAGTTCACGGTTCAACTCGACGTCGGCGGCGGTCGACCGACCTTTGTATTTGCCCAGGACGGCGAAAGGCTGTCTGGGACATACCAGGGCACGTTCGACGCAGCCGAGGTCAGCGGGACGATCCAGGGCGACCGGGTCGAATTCTGGTTCGAGGTACAAGGAAGCAAGGCCACCTACACCGGCACGGTTGGCGACAACACAATGAGCGGGACGTGCGACTATGTCGACGTCGGATCTGGTATCTGGGAAGGGGAGAAGGCGGAGACAGGCTGATACGTTCCGCCTTCTGTCTCTGCTTCTTAGGCTCCCGTCGCCGAGCCGAGCCCCATCGCGCGCCGCCAGGCAGCGATCTGTCCCAAGTGGTCCATTTCGTGGGCGGTCATCATGAACGTGATCATGTCGCCGACTGTCGGGAAGTACGTCCGCATCTTCTCGTCTGGGTGGGATTGTGCCCACGACTCAGGCTCAGCGTTCTTCAACGCGTCCGTGTTGCGGGAGTGCTGCTCCTTGAGCGCGCTAAGGATTTCGTCTTTCGCCGGATACGCTGACACGTCTGACGTCGGTGTCCCACCGGTGGCAAACGTCTTGTCCCACCCCTCAGGCAGGCTCGATTTCAGTCCAAGCATGGATCCGAGGTGGTTGGCCGAGACGACGAGGTGACCGAGAGACCACGCTGGGTGGTTGATCACACCGCTCGGCTGTTCGACCATCTGATCGGCTGACAGACCCTTGACCAGGGTCTCCGCGTACGCGAGGTTGAATCCATACACGAAAGCTACGTAGTCGCGCATTCAAGTCTCCTAATGGGTTTACGGCTTGCGAGTGCAAGTGTGATTATACTGGTGTTCCGCAAATAGGCCGTTTGTCAGAAAGGGCTCCCCTTACAGAGGACACTTATTTTCCGAGCCGCTTATGGCCACCGTTTCACACACGCGTAAGTTCCCAGATTCGCTCGTCCTTCTTTTCGCACTCATTGTGTTGGCGCAGGTGGCAACTTACTTGTTGCCTGCTGGCGAGTTCGAGCGTGAAGGCCACCAGGTGATTCCTGGTACCTACCATGAAGTCGACGCGGACCCCTTGCCGCTTCAGACTTTTTTGACTGCCATTCCCACGGGTCTTGCCGCCGCACAGGACGTCATCTTCTTTGTTTTTGTCGTGGGTGGTGTCATCGCTGTTGTGCGTGCCACCGGAGCGATCGATGCACTGATCGGTGGGGCGATTCGGTATATGAGCCATGGCCCTGCGGTGCTTATATTTGGGATGGTGGCACTTTTCGCGGTGGGGTCGTCAACGGTCGGGATGGCCGAAGAGTACATGCCGTTCGTACCGATCCTTGTGACGATGTGTCTGGTGATGCGGATGGACGCCGTCGTGGCTGTCGGAATCATTTATGTCGGTGCCGGTGTTGGCTACGCGTGCGCCGCGATCAATCCCTTCACCGTGCTGGTCGCGCAGCAAATTGCCGGGGTCGAGTTGATGTCAGGACAAGGCTTCAGGTGGGGGCTGCTGCTTGTCTGCACCACGATTGGCGCCGACCATATCTTGAGATATGTGCGCCGCGTGCAAAGTGACCCAGCCGTAAGTCTGGTGGCCGATGTCGACTATTCGACAGGCTTCCGTATGCCTGAGGACGTCGAGTTCACACCCCGACGCGTCACCGTCCTTCTGGTCTTTGTCGCGTCGGTCGTCAGCTTCGTGTATGGCGTAGGGGTGTGGGACTGGTATTTGACGGAGCTGGTCGCGGTCTTCATGGTGCTCGGTCTCGCTGCGGCGCTGGTTGGCGGGCTCGGCCCCGATCGAGTGGCGGCAGAGTTCTGCCAAGGCGCGGCGGAGCTCACCAAGACGGCACTCCTCATTGGGTTCGCTCGGACTATCGAGGTAGTCCTGACAGAAGGACAGGTGATCGATACTGTGATCAACGGCCTTGCGCAACCGCTCGATGGGCTGCCACGTGAGCTGTCAGCCATTGGGATGCTCGGGGTCCAGACGGTCTGCAACTTCTTTATTCCTTCCGGGTCGGGACAGGCGTACGTCACCATGCCCATCATGGCTCCTTTGTCCGACCTAACCGCACTAAGTCGACAGACTGCTGTCCTCGCCTACCAGTTTGGTGATGGGTTCACCAATATGATCGTGCCGACTAACGCGTTACTGATGGGTATTCTGGCGCTGGCGAAGATCCCGTATCAGCGCTGGGTTAGATTTGTATGGCCGTTGCTCGTCAAGTTGTACATCGTGGCCATCCTGGCACTTCTGGCTGCGGTTTGGATCGGATACTGAAGGCGATTCCTGATTGTTAGGCGAGCTGATGCGCACCGGCCCGTAGTTAAGCCGTCTCCGCGAGCTTGGCTGCGAGTCCGGTCAGGGGTTCTCCTTACTCCCGAGCGGTGCCCTCGGGAAACAGCTAGAGTCCTCGTCGGAACCAGCTTCGCACACTGATTTCGACTCGTGGGATGGCCGGCCCTCTGGCGGTGTTTTCTACCCAGAGGAGCAATGTAGAATGACGAGAGCAATTCGACGTTCGCACAAGAGAAAGCAGTGGGTGATGAACTATCGTATCTTCGGCGTGGTGCTGGGCGCGCTTACGGTGTTGGCCTGTGGTCCACCTGCTGAAAAGGCCTCGGTCGCCGTCGGCACATCGCAGCCTGTGTTTGATCTGCCTGTCGCTGACATGACTCTCCAGTTTGTGCGGGATCCGGTACACATCGACGAGCTGGTGATGCAGGACCTCGATGGTGAGACCTTTTCGATGGCTGACCTCCGGGGTAAGGTCACTTTGATCAACTACTGGGCGACCTGGTGCGGGCCGTGTCGTCTTGAGATCCCGC
Source organism: Vicinamibacteria bacterium (assembly GCA_963578805.1). GTDB lineage: Bacteria > Acidobacteriota > Vicinamibacteria > Vicinamibacterales > UBA8438 > CAUZIB01. Next base: position 20,270 of record CAUZDY010000037.1, read on the forward strand.
AACTAATGGAACTTCAGGATCGTTACGGTGATCAATTACAGGTGATCGGCGTCTCGACGGACGAGGGTGATCCGGCGAACGTCGTGGCGTTCGCGGAAGAGTTTCAGATGAATTACCCCGTGGTGATGGCCACACCAGAGATCAACCGTCAATTTCCAGGGGTCTTTGCCCTGCCGACATCGTTTATGGTCGATACCGAGGGTCGCATCGTGCAGACCCACGTCGGTCTCATCAATCCCGCGGTGTTAGAGCAGGAGACTCGGTATCTCGCCGGTTTACCCACCGATGTCACTGTCGAGCTGATTGAGAGCACCCAGCAGACTCGCTTGGCTAATGCGGCTCATGCCACCGAGATTCCGGGCCTTGATCTCTCGCGCTTGACCCCCGAGCAGAAGGAAACTGCATTGCAGCGTCTAAATGAGGACGGCTGTGTGTGCGGTTGTGAGCTAACCTTGGCTCAGTGCCGGATTAACGATGCCTCGTGTGGTGTGAGCTTGCCGCTTGCGGAGCAGGTCGTCGAGGAAATCGTCGGAGTAAACTAGCACCTACGCTTGTTCGTCGTCTGCCTCTCCCTCGGCGCATCGCGCCCTCAGGTGCCGGCTGAATGTCACGGGATATCGAATTCAGGACGCTAGAGCGCTGCATGCCCGGCCGTATCGTCTTGACGTAACCCGTCGAATGCTGGGGCCTCGGCACCTGAAGGAGGAACATCGTCCACGGCGTGGCCTCTGAAGAGACGACGCATCCCTCGGCTGAAATCATCCAGTATCAAATACTCGATCGGCACGAGTATCAATGTGATGAAGGTGGCAAAGAGGACGCCAAAGGCCAGTGACACGGCCATCGGAAGGAGAAACTCGGCATCGAAGCTTCGTTCGAGCATCAGCGGTGTAAGCCCGATGAAGGTTGTCAGAGACGTCAGCAAAATCGGTCGAAACCGTGACACGCCCGCCTCGCGGATCGCCGTGTGAAGGTCGACGTGTTTCCCTTGTCTCCGGTTGATGTACGACACCATGACCAGGCTGTCGTTGACGACGACGCCTGACAATGCAATCAGGCCAAACATCGACATCATGCTGAGCGTGACATCCATTAGCATGTGTCCCCATACCGCACCCACTAATCCGAATGGAATGGCGCTCATGATGATGAGAGGTTGTACGTAAGACCCGAGTGGAATGGCGAGCAGCGCGAAGATGGCCAGCAGGGCGATCATGAATCCTATCTGGAGACCGGCGATGCCCTCCGCCTGCTCGGCTTGCATACCCTGAAAGGACCAGTAGACCCCAGGGTGGCTCTCGAGCACGGTCGGCAGAATCCAAGCTTCAAGGTCGCTGTTGACCTCGGCCGCCGACGTAACGGTTGAATCGACCGAAGCGGTCACGTTGACCGCGCGGTTTCGATCCACCCGTTTGATGGAGGCGAACCCCCGACCCGGTTCAACCTCGGCCACTTGACTGAATGGCACCTCTCCGCCGGTCGGGGTGCGGATCCTCATATTCTCGAGGTTCCCGAGCGACCGACGCTGGTCGGCTGGATACCTCACCATCACGCGGATGTCATCTCGACCGCGCTGTATCCGCTGTGCTTCCTCACCATAGAAAGCCTGCCGGACTTGTCGTCCCAGGTCCTGCAGACTCAGTCCGAGTGTCTCGGCAGCCGGTTTGATACCAAGCTTCATCTCTTCCTTGCCTTCAAGAAACGAGTCGCTGAGTCCATGGACGCCAGTGTAGTTTCGCAGCGCGTTCTTCACCGCGTCGGCAGCCGATCGAATCTCGTCGACGTCGCCGCCCGTGAGCATGACGTTGACGTCTTCGCCAGGGGACATGGCTGACGCGTTGAAGCCGACCTCGACCGCCTCCGGAATCGGCCCGGTCAGATCGCGCCACCGATTGCCGAGTGTTTCGCTTGTGTACTGGCGGTCTTGCGACGGGATAAGCTCGATCGTGACTTCTCCGAGGTGTGACGCGCTTCTTCCACCCATCTGTATCGGGCCTTCCCGTGAACTCATTGGTTGATCACCGACCGAGCCGAACATGTGCACGAAGTAGTCCGTATCGGTCTCGTCGTTCAGCTCGCGTCTAAGCTTCTCCGCGCCTACTTGGAGCCGCTCCACGGCGTCAGCGGTCAAGGAGGCCGGCGAGCCCAGCGGCATCGTGACTGATGCCGACATGAACGGGGCTTCAATGGGCGGGAAGAACTGAAACTTTGTCCATCCCCCGAGCACCATCCCCAGAGTGATGATCAGGGTCGACATGAAGAGAGCGGTGGTGAGGTATCTCCACCGCAGGGCAAGTTCAAGGATCGGTTGGTAAACCTTCTGGATGAATCGTTTGAGCCCGTTCGCAAAGAGGAGCTGAAATCGGCGCCAAGGTCCTGGTGTTCGCTGCTTGAGATGCGCGAGGTGAGCCGGCAAGATGCAGAGCGACTCGATCAGAGAGAAGACCAGGCAGGGGATGACGATGAGGGGGATCACGACGAAGAATTTTCCCAGGATCCCCGGAACGAACATCAGCGGGGTGAAGGCGGCCACCGTGGTGAGCACGGCAAAGACGACCGGGGTAGCGATCTCCTTCGCGCCCTCAATCGCCCCGTGGACGCCGTCGTCATGTTGCTCCATGTGGGAATGGATGTTCTCTCCCACGATGATGGCGTCGTCCACGACGATTCCGAGCACCAGGATGAAAGCGAACAATGAGAGAACGTTGACCGTGACGTCGAGGCCGGGCATCAGCAGAATCGCGCCCAAGAACGAGATCGGGATTCCGATGCTGACCCAGAAGGCAAGACGGAGCTCGAGAAACAATGCCAGCAGCACGAACACAAGCACAAACCCAGTGAGGCCGTTACGGAACAGGGTGCTAAGGCGGTTGCTGAGCACCACTGACTGGTCCTGCCAGATAGATGCGGAGATTCCCTCCGGAAGAAACCCCTGTTTTCCCTCGACGTACTTGTGCACCAAGGCGGCGATCTCCAATGCACCCTGGTCACCGGTCCGGAACACGGAGAGTAAGATCGTCGGCTCGTTGTTGAACCGTGCAGATTGATCGGTTTCTGCGAAGCCGTCGACGACGTTGGCGACGTCGCGGAGGTGCAGCCGTGTACCGTCTGCGGCGGTCAGGAGGATGAGTTCCTCGTAATCTGATCCTTGATAGGCTTGCCCGATCGTCCGCAGCAGGATCTCGCCGCTCTCGGCCCGGACCGACCCGCCTGGCATGTCGAGCGACGACCGACGCACCGCCAATGCCACATCATCGAACGTCAAGCCGTGACGCCGCAGTGCAACCTCTGAGATTTCGATTGAGATTTCGTAGGGACGGGCGCCCGTGATCTCAACCTGTGAGATCCCCTGGACCGCTGACAGCTCATCACGGATCTGCTCGGCGAGCACGGTTAAGGTGAACTCGTCCACCCTGCCAGATACCGCGACGTCCACGACCTGGTTTCGCGCGACCAGCTCGGTGATGATCGGCTTCTCTGTCTCTACCGGAAACGTATCGATGGCGTCGACTCGGCTCTTGATCTCGTCGACCACTCTTCGCGCATCGGCACCCAGTTCAAGCTCGACCAGCACCGTCCCCCCGCCTTCGGACGCCGTCGACGTGATCTCCTTGATGCCATCAAGGCCTTGGATCGCTTCTTCGACCCGTATCGAAACCGCCTCCTCGACCTCCTCAGGTGCAGCACCCAGATAGGGAACCTGGATGCTGATCATGTCGAGCTCAAACTCCGGAAACACTTCCGAGTTGACACTGAGCATCGAGATGGCCCCGCTGACGACGATGAAGACCATTAATAGATTGGCGGCGACCGGATTTTTCGCAAACCAGGAGATCATTCCATTCACGACGTTGCCTCTCGCACACTGTCACTAAGTTCGGCAGCGACTTCGTCCTGAAGGCGACTGAGTTGATCGATCGGCCCGTCGACCTTGACGGCATGAACCACGGCACCTGACCGTCTGTCGAGGAGATTCGCCGTGATTCGGATAGTGTTTCCGATTCGCTGGATAGCCCCGCTGACGATCCACAAAGCGCTACGCTCCTCGGTTGCGACGGCAACCGAGGACAGCATGCTGAGCTGATTTGTGACGGCGGTTGTGATGGCCTCGGCGAGAGCGACATCCCCTGGCCTTCGGCTCACGTTCGCGAACGGTAGCACCGAAATGGGATTCGCAGTCACACGGTCCATCCTCTCCGCGGGTTCGGTGGTATCGAGCGCGTCGACGATGCTGTCGCCGATGGCGGCGGCCAGCTCGGCGCGAAATCGCGGCAGGTCGCTGACGGGGCCATCGATCTTCACAGAGTTGACGACCTCGCCACCCTGGTCCACGACTCGAGCTGTGACGCGGACCACGTCGCCGACTTGCTGCACGCCGCCCCTCACCACCAGATTGGCCTCGCTCGGGAATGTCACGACTGAGAGCGATTCCATCGCTTTCAGTCGCGTGGTCACTGCTCGGGTGAGATCTACGCCCAAGTCGGCATCGCGATCCTCCAGGTTGATCTCTTCGAACGGAAGAACGGCAACGACAGCACGTGTGGGGAGTGGAGCTGACTCTGGCAGCATCGCCGCCGGAGGCGCTTGCGGTACGGGTTCCGGCCTGGGATGGGGTAGCGGGTCGTCGAGCAACTCACGCAGCCACTGTGGCCGTTCAGGCTCTCTAGTCAGGGCGGTGGCGGTCGACTCGACCGCCACCGCCTCCGTGTTGCCTTCAGGTGAGGTCCGTTCCGGCGGTGTCGTCGCCTCCGCTATCCGATCGACGTCGATGACCTGAACCAACATATTTTCGGTCGGGCTGTTGAGGGCGGAGACGGCGACCAACTCGCCGGCCGAGAGCCCACCTTTGAGAAACACCGACTCCGCAGTCGCGCGGAGGATCTCGACATCACGGAAGTGCACGCGGTTGTCGGGGTCAATCACAAGAACCTGATTGCGACCGCGCAGGGCCGCCCGCGGAACGACTGCGATGTCGGCGAACGCTCGGCCCTCGATCTCGGCTTCCACATACATACCCACTGCCAGCGGCGGCCGCTGTGGGTCGGAACCAGACGCGTAAGGGTTCTGCACCTCGGCAACCATCTGCACCATCCGGCTCACGGGATCAATCTCGCTCTCGGTTCGCACCACTCGGCCATTCCACTCATACCTGGTTCCTGCGAACGTCGTCCTCAGGGTGACCCTGGGGCCACGGAGATTCGAACTGCCTCGATAATCCAGCGGGAGGTCGAGATAGGCGAGCTCTTCATCTGGGAGCGCAAGTCCGACCTCGGCCACATCGACCGCATAGACCGTGGCGATTGGACCGCCGACTGTGACGAACTGACCGACGTCCACGTTCTTGGCCCGCACGCGACCAGCATACGGAGCGAGCACATCCGCTCGCTCGAGGTCTCGCGCGGCCCGTTCCACGGTGGATTCGGCCGCGGCGACGGACGCGCGCGCATCCTCGAGTTGGGGTTTTCGCAACGTCAACTCGCGTGGGTCGCCTCGACCAAGAGCGTTCCATTCTCGCTGCGCGACCTCCGCTTCTGCTTCTTCCTGCGCGAGCCGAAGACGAGCTTGCGCCAGCTGCGATCTTGCACTGACGACGGCCTGCTCGTAGTCGAAGCGGTCGAGCTTGAGGAGCACGTCGCCATTTTCGAAGAAGCCACCCGGGACAAACGATGGCGCGACCCACGTCACTCGGCCCGAAATTTCTGGCACGAGCTGGGTTTCGGTTCGAGGGCGAACGGTGCCCTGGCTGGCTATCGACATCCGAACGGTCTCCAGGGTCACCACTGTTGCGCGTACACCAGGCGGCGCGACCGTCGGCACCTGTGTGTCGACCTCTGGACGGTTGCGAACGATAGTCACAGCCACGAAACCAGCCACACCAAGGACGATCAAGGGGGACAGAATTTTCACAAGACGAATTATCGTACCCATGAGTTACTGACCATCCAAGTCTAAAAGCTGGACAGGAGCTTCGAGTTTTTCAAAGCCCCCACCCAACGCGAGATACAGGTCGACACGGTTCTCCAGTCGAATTCGTCGAGCGGCAATTAACTCCGCCTCTGCGCTAACGGCCGAGCGCTGAGAGTCGAGAACGGTGATGTACGTCTCGAGTCCGGCTCGGTATCTCTCCTCGGCCAGACGCTCCGCAGCCCGAGCCTGCAGGGTCGATTCGGCGAGGTGAAGTTCCCGCTCGACAAAAAACTCTTCGGCGGCAAGGGCGGTCTCAACCTCCGAATATGCTGTCAGTGCGGCGTTGGCGTAGCTGGCGAGCGCCTCGGCTCCCCTGGCCTCAGCTCGGTCTACCTGGGCGCGCAAGCGTCCGCCTTGCCAGAGTGGAGCCACGATATTTCCGAGCAAGCTCCAGACACCGAAGTTGCCGTCGATGAGCGACCTCAGTCCGTCTGTTGCCGTACCCGTCGCACCGGTAATGCTGAGTCGCGGGAGTAGGTCGGCTCTCGCTACGTCGGTCCTGACAAAGAACGCTGTGAGTTCCCGTTCGGCGGCTACCAGGTCGGGTCGTCGAGCGACTAGGTCGGCGGGCATACCGGCCGGGACAGAGGGCGTAATTTGTGGGAGCCTGGCTGGCGTGTCGAAGATGCCATCGGGGTACTGGCCGAGCAGTAATTCGAGCTGTCGGGTGGCCCCGTCGAGTTGCTGCCGGCGTTGCTGTAGCTGAGCTTCCGCATTGGAAAGGTTGAGCAAGGCAAGTCGCAGATCGAGCGCTGGACGGATGCCTGCTTCGAAACGGTCTTGCACCTGTTCTGCTACCGACCGAAAGCTCCGGACGGTTTTGAGCGACAGGTCGATCTGTTGCTGAGCCTCCGCGACTGCGAACCAAGCCTTCGTAGTCTGCCCCGCAATCGATAGCTGTGCGCCGCGGAGGTCCGCAGCCGAGGCCTGGAGGTCGGCGAGGGCGGCTCGTGCCGTGTTGCGGAGTCGACCCCAGAGGTCAATCTCCCACGACACATCGAGCGAAACGCCGTAGTTCGTCGACACCGTGCTCAGCACACGACCCTGGCTACCGGGAATCGGGAACCCGACGAAGTTCTGCTTCCGGCGTCCGCCGTTGAAGGTTCCCTGTACGGTTGGTCGAAGGTCTCCTTCGGCGGCTCGAGCATCCGCCGCCGCTTGCTCAAGTCTCGCCGCCGCAGCACGAAGGTCGTAGTTCCGGGACAGCGCAACGTTAACCGCCTCCGCCAGGCCCCCGTCACCGAAATCCTCCCACCACATAACCTCAAGCTGGTCGTCTGGCAGTTCTCGAGCGGTCCAATTTTGCGGCAAGGTAATATCGAGCGTCGGGTGCTCGACGGGTAGGGCAGACGCGCATCCTCCTGCGAGTATTGCGACCGCCGCAAGAGCGCGGACGTTCATCGTCTTCCTCCGGTGTGTGCGGGTACAGCGACGGATTGCGGCGACGGTGCCTCCAAGCCGGCGGTACCAAACTGTATTAGCGACGCCAACATGTCACTCGGGTCTGGGCCACGTTTAGCCTGAGATAGAAACGACTCACACCACATCATCGTGTGTGCC
>CAUZDY010000038.1:0-26121 GCA_963578805.1 Vicinamibacteria bacterium
CCGACGAGAAGTCCATGGCTGATTTGGTCTCGCAGTCTGAACTGAGATGCGTCGCCCCGCATACCACGGACCGTCGTCACGCCGTTCGCGACGTACAGAAACAGGAGGTTCTTGATGTCGATGTCGGACTGTCTCGGGTCGGGAAGATGACCGTGCATCTCAGTCAGCCCTGGCACGAGATACATGTCGTCCGCCTCGATAACATCAATACCCTGCTCCGGACCAATCTCGTCCGCGCTACCGATGGCGACGATCCGTCCATCCTCAATGATGACGGCCTGCTTTTCCAGGACGCGTTCGCTGTCCATGGGTAAAACGTTGACGTTGACGAACGCGACGTCACCGGCAATTAAAGTATCCGGACCACCGCAGCCGGAGGTAAGGAGAACCAGCATCGCGACCCCGATCGAGCGGCACGCGGGCAGGTGTCCGAGCATTGGCATCCAGTCCCCCTTGGTTGTCCGGCTGAGTCTCACAGCTTCGAGCGTGGTGTCACCCGTGCGATCTCTGGCGCACAACCTCGCTTGTACACCATAAATGTTCGCTTGAACTCGATCACGACCGTGCCGTCCTGATTGAAGCCGGTCGTCCGCACCTCTACGATCCCCACGTTGGGTCGTGACTTCGACTTGCGAGTCGACAGCACCTCGCTCTGGGAGTAAATAGTGTCGCCCTCGAACACAGGGTTCGGGAGTCGGACCTCGTCCCATCCGAGGTTAGCCATCACGTTGAGACCGAGATCAATGACGGACTGTCCCGTGACAAGTGCAAGCGTAAACGTGGAGTCCACCAGTGGCCGACCGAACTCAGTCTTGGCGGCATAGGCATGATCAAAATGAATGGGGTTGTTATTCTGGGTTAGAAGCGTAAACCAGACATTGTCCGCATTGATCACGGTACGACCGATTGGATGACGATAGATGTCGGCCACCTCGAAGTCCTCGTACAGACGGCCGGTCCACCCCTCTTTTATCGCCATAGTGTCCCTTCTATCACACGACGCCGCAGGAAACGGCCGAACCCACCGAATGAAGACTCATTTTGCCAGAAAATCAGCGTGTAGACTCTATCTGCAGTGCGTACCACAGACTTGGTAGTCGAGCCTCAGCGACATCGGCGAACCGACGTCGCGCCTGCGCCGTCACCGCTGAGACCACCGCTCAAGTGGGCGGGGGGAAAGCGCTGGCAACTGCCTTACCTGCGAAAGCTCTGGGCGCCGCATCAGAGTCGACGGCTGGTCGAGCCGTTTTGTGGCGGACTGGCTGTAGCGCTTGGCCTCAGGCCGCGACGCGCGCTTCTCAACGATGCTAATCCGCACCTTATTCATTTTTACCGCTGGGTGAGGCGCGGTCTCTCTAACGACCTTGCCCTAAAGAATGACGAGACAGCGTTCTACGAGTGTCGGGAGCGGTTCAACAGGTTGATTGATGAAAGTCGATCCGACACGGCCGAAGCCGCCCTCCTCTTCTACTATCTCAACCGTACTGGGTACAACGGTCTGTGTCGATTCAACCGGCGCGGTCGATTCAATGTGCCGTTCGGACGATACACCACAATCAACTACGTCCCGAACTTCGACATCTACACAGCAGATTTTTCGAGCTGGACGTTTACAAGCACCGACTTTTCAGAGGTAGCGGTGGAACCGGATGACATTGTCTACGCCGATCCACCGTATGACGTGCCGTTCACGCAGTACTCGCCGGGTGGCTTCGATTGGAGCGAGCAAGTGCGGACGGTCGAGTGGTTGGCCACCCATCCAGGCCCGGTCATCCTGACAAATCAAGCCTCAGATCGGGTCGTGACGCTCTACCGGAAACTCGGGTTCAATCTTACCTATCTGCAGGCCCCCCGAATGATCAGCTGCACCGGAAAACGCCAACGGGTATGCGAGGTACTCGCCAGCCGCCATCTATGACGCCTTCCGCGCCGGTTTTACTTGGGTCGGATCAACTACTGGCGTCGAACCGGCTCCACGGGCGACACGTGGGACTCGTGTGCAACCCCGCATCGATCGACGCCGGGTTTCACCATGTCATCGACCGCTTGATCACCACACCTGGCGTAACGGTTGTCGCGGTGTTCGGACCGCAGCACGGCTTTCACGCGGTTCTTCAGGACAACATGATCGAGACACCGCATGCACAGCACCCTCGGTATGGCATCCCTATCTACTCTCTCTATAGCGACACCAGGGAGCCAACGGCGAAGATGTTGCGGGATCTGGACCTCCTGATCATTGATCTCCAGGACGTCGGCACGCGTGTCTACACCTACGTCTACACCATGGCGAACTGTCTCAGAGCCGCACGTCGTCATGGTGTGCCTGTTATCGTCTGTGACCGACCGAATCCCGTCGGTGGCATGGCAGTCGAAGGACCGATCCTCGAGTTAGGCCTTAAGTCGTTCGTCGGACAGTTTCCGATACCGCTTCGTCACGGCATGACGATCGGTGAGTTGGCCGGCTTATTCAATCAGCACTTCGAGCTTGGCGCCGACCTCGACGTGATCCCAATGACCGGATGGACCCGCACGATGTACTACGAAGACACGGCGCTCCCCTGGATCATGCCATCGCCAAACATTCCGACCATCGACAGCGCGGTCGTCTACCCCGGAGCCGTGCTCTTTGAGGGGACCAATGTGTCCGAAGGTCGTGGCACGACGCGGCCGTTCGAGCTGATTGGAGCACCGTGGATCGACGCTGACCGCCTTGTCGACACTCTCGATCGCCTGAAGCTCCCGGGGGTTGTTTTTCGACCGGTTCGGTTTAAACCAGCGTTCCAAAAACACTCGAGCGAGGTCTGCGGCGGGTGCCAGCTCCACGTGACCGACCGACGCGTGTTCGCCTCGGTGACCGTCGCCACGGCGCTGATGCAGTCGATCCAGCGACAGGACCCCCGTGCGTTCGCATGGCGTGAGCCGCCGTACGAGTACGAGGAAGTGGCACTCCCAATCGATATCCTCGCGGGTACGGATCGGGTCCGCGAGCAAATGGACCACGATGTGCCGGCGAGCGAAATCGCCGCGGGTTGGGCACCTGGGATCGCCGACTTCGAAGTAACGCGACGGCGGTTTCTCCTGTACTAGGAACGACCGGCTCTTCACCATGATACGATTTGCGGCTCATCGATGCTAGGCAGACGGACCCTTCAGTTCGAGCAAACGATCCGAGTGACAGCCGCACCAACGCAGGTCATCGCGGCGTTCTTTGATCCTGAAGCCCTCGCCACGTGGTGGCAAGCGGTACGATCGGTCACGATGCCACGCCCTCTCGGGGTTTACGCCGTCGAGTGGCAAGAGACACCGTTTCAAGACGACGTCCTCGGCTCCCTCGGAGGTGTGTTCTACGGCACCGTCGTGGAGTTTCGGAACGGCCGAGAATTTCTCGTCACCGATGCACATTGGCTTCCACCAGACAGCGACGCGATCGGGCCGATGGCGCTGGAGGTCAGCTGCGAGGTCGAAGGGCCTGCAACCAACCTACGGGTGCGACAGAGCGGCACGGAGTGCGGCGAACGTTGCGCCAGATACTACGAGCTGATCGCGTCTGTATGGAGCGACTCACTGGGTAACCTCAAGCAGTATCTCGAGCAGGGCGCCGAGCCCAGACTGCCCGCCCTCGGGCTTGTCTCGGAGTAATGTCTCGGCTAATCGTCATTGTGGGTGGTGGTGTCATTAGATCGAGCGTCGCCCATCACCTGCGCCGACATGATCCCGAATAGGTTCGCGCGAGGCGAGTTCTTCTGGGACGACGCGATGATTTAATGGAGCGTCCATGCCTTCAATCCGAGAGCTTGCGCTCCGTATCCGAGATCGACGTCTGACCGCCGAGGACCTGGTCGAGCAATGCCTTGACACGATCTTTCGGCGCGACGACGAGATCAATGCCTTCATCACCATTCTGGCTGACGAGGCACGCGAGCGTGCCCGCCGAGCAGACCGCGAACTCGCTCACGACCAAGACCTGGGGATACTGCACGGGATTCCCCTGTCCATCAAAGACCTGATTGATATGAAAGGTCAACCTACCACCGCGGCATCCAAGATCCGTGTCGGGCATCGAGCCACTTCAGATGCACCTGTACTCGCGCGGCTCAAGGCCTCCGGCGTCGTTGTGGTCGGAAAGTGTAATCTTCACGAGTTTGCGTTCGGGACCACCGGCGAAGACTCGGCGTTTGGACCGACCCGAAACCCACGAGCACCCCGCCACATGGCGGGCGGATCGAGCAGCGGATCAGCGGCATCAGTGGCCGCCGGTATGGCGATGGCTTCTGTCGGAACAGACACGGGCGGTTCGATCCGTATTCCCGCAGCCGCGTGTGGCGTCGTCGGTCTCAAGCCGACACTGGGTGAGCTGAGCACCGACGGCGTTGTGCCACTCGCGCCGACGTTGGATCATGTCGGACCACTGGGTCTGACGGTCGACGACGTCAAGGTCGTTTACCGCATCATGGCTGGCGACCATGTGACGGTCAAGAAAGATCCCCAGGATGGACGAGTCGCTAACCACCGACACGCTACCGCGCGTCTCGGAGTACCCACGCGGTATTTCCTTGACCTTCTGGACACGGACGTTAGTCGTGCCTTCGTGGGTGTGCTCGCGCGGCTGAGAGAGGCCGGATGCCACATCGAGGAAGTCAACATTCCTCACGCCGACACGATTGCCACAACCTATCGCCACACGCAGCTGTATGAAGCGTTCCAGTGCCACCGGCACATGTTGGAAACACGTGCCAATGACTACTCGACCGAGGTCTACCAACGCCTGGCAGCAGGACGAGCGCTCTCAGAGGAGGACTACCTACAGACTCAACGGGACCGGCTGGTCTTACGATCGGAGGTTGACGCAGTTCTAGAAGAGGTCGTCGCTCTAGTGCTGCCGACGCTCGCGTTTCCGGCGCCACCCTTGGGCTCGAAACGTCTCGTCCTAGGAGGGCAGTCCAGCGACCTCAGATCCCTGTCCCTTCGCCTGACTCAACTCTTTAATCTGACGGGACATCCCGCCATAACACTCCCCTGCGGCACGACTCCAAGCGGATTGCCGTGCGCCACCCAGCTCGTGGGTCGACGTGACAAAACCGCCGCGCTCCTTGAACTTGCATCGCGTTACGAATCGGTTATTGGGATGACCCGCTAGCTTTTTTCCGCAACGCCTCATACCCGTTCTCGAGTGGCGCATCACGCTCGACCGGCAGCCCCGCGTCAGCCCAACCTTCGACCACCTCACCGGTCATCCGGTCCTGCGCGCCCCCAAATCCGCCCAGAACGTTTGCAATGTTCTGATAGCCCGCCGTCACGAGGACTTGTCCCGCCTGTGCCGAACGACCGCCCATCTGACACCCGATAAGAAGCTTTGACTCCGGGGGATAGTTGGCTTGCATCACTGCAAGGAACTCGGGATTTGGTTGCATCTGTCCGGTCTGGCGGTCGCGGTTCAGAAGCGGCACGTTGCGCGCGCCGGCCGGATGCCCATTCTCGAACTCCGGAATCGAACGGACATCGACATAGGTGTGATCGTCATTAGATTGAAGCTCGTGTGCCGTCCTAGCATCTATATGTTTAAGACTCATCGCGTCGGCTACTCCTAGAATCCATTCTACTACCAGACCTCAGACTGGCGCGCCAAGCGCGTGACCTTCAATGCGTAATAACACCCGCTTCGTGTCGAGGCCCCCGGTGAAACCGCCCAGCTTTCCGTCGTGCGTAATTACACGGTGACACGGCACAATGATCGGAATCGGGTTGCGGCCCAGAGCATTACCAACGGCTCGGCTGGCCCGTGGGGAACCGATAGAGCTAGCGACGTCACGGTAACTGAGCAGCGTCCCGAAGGGAATGCGCCGAGTCGCCCGTAACACGCGCCGGGTAAAGTCGGTAACGCCCTGCAGATCAATTGGAACCGTGAACGCTGACAACCGCCCCTGAAAATATGCTTCGAGCTCCTTCAGGGCTGGCGCGACGACGGCACGGTCACGCCAAACATCGGGGGCGTGTCGGGCTAAACGAAGTCGGTAATCCCCCTCGTCCGGATCGTCCAGGGTCACGTCGCACACGCCTCGATCCGAGACCCCAACGAAAATTCGTCCGATCGGCGTTCGTAGCACGTCGAAGCTCACCACCGGGCACCCCAACCGGCTGAAGGCCAGATGCAGACGCTCTCTTGTGTGCGCGATGGCAATCTCGACACCCTGGTCGCTCTCAGGCTCCGGAATGACCTCAAGCAGTGATCGTACACAGTTTCACGTTCCGGCATAACTTGATCAACACCCTAGGCGCTCCAGCGCAGCTCCGATAAACAGCTCCAACTCCGCAACATCACCCGCCCGCAGAAACGTCTCCTGAAATAGATCTTCAGCCTCGGTGGGATCGCCGGTGAGCCAGCGTAGATACCGAACCACCTCGGCTTGATGCGCATCGACCACGTCGCCGAAAGTTCGATTTGAATTGGTAATCACCTATTCAAGCACCGAAGTCGGTCAGATGTGAAACCCACACATGCAATCCCCCGTATGCTACGCTGACCGCGACTTATGGCACCCTCCGGACCCACCGCGCCCGCGGTGGCTTCGTTAACGACACCAGATGGTGGCTCGCCTTCGCCACCCCGTCTCATGCGATCGGCTGGGATTGTCGGCACCGCCACACTGGCCAGTCGGCTACTCGGCCTGGTCCGCGACCAGGTGCTGGCGTATCTCTTCGGCGCCAGCAACGCGATGGACGCCTTTAACGTCGCCTTTCGAATCCCGAACCTGATGCGAGACCTCTTCGCCGAGGGCGCGATGAGTGCCGCTTTCGTTCCTACTTTTACCAAACGCCTGACTCTCCAGGGTAAAGCGGCTGCCTGGAAAGTCGGTAATCAGCTCGTCAATGCCTTACTCATCATTACCGGGTCGTTCGTCCTTCTCGGTATCGTTTTTGCCGAACCGCTGGTCAGACTGCTGGCCGGCAGCTACGCGGACGTTCCCGGAAAACTTGAGCTCACGGTGTTCCTGACAAGGATTCTGTTGCCCTTCCTGACCCTGGTTGCTGTTGCCGCCGCGGTCATGGGGATGCTCAACTCCCTCCACCGATTTTTTATGCCGGCGCTATCACCCATTATGGTCAACGTCGGGATTATCGGCAGCGTTGTGCTACTGGTCCCGCTGCTGCCACGCTTTGGCCTGCATCCAATCACGGCCGTCGCCATCGGCGCAATCGTTGGAGGAATCGGACAGCTCGCTCTGCAACTGCCTTCTCTGTATCGCGAAGGATACCGATACCGACCTGGGGTCAACCCGGCGGACCCAGGTCTACACGAGATCCTTGGCTTGATCGGTTTTGGGACGATCGCAGGCGCGGCGGTACAAATCAACCTGCTGGTCAACATGGTCCTCGCCACAGGAGAGGGCGCGGGTGCCGTCTCGTGGCTGAGTTACGCCTTCCGCGTGATGTACCTACCGATCGGGATCTTTGGCGTATCGATTGCGACGGCAACCCTCCCCGCAGTGGCACGCCACGCCGCGCAAAACTCAACGGAAGGGATCCGAAGCACGATCTCGGGTTCCCTTCGGATGATGCTGGTCCTGAACGTACCCGCACTGGTCGGCCTTATCGTTCTGGCCGAACCAATCGTCGCGTTGATCTTCGAGCGTGGCAGCTTTCTCCCCTCAGACACCGCCTCCACTACCGCTGCCCTCGTGTTCTACGCACCTGGGTTGGTCGGGTACTCTGCGGTACGGATCGCGGTGCCGTGTTTCTACGCCATGCGTAACAGTCTCACTCCAACGCTCGTTAGCGTCGGGGCGGTCGTGTTGAATATTGTGCTCAACCTGGTCCTGGTTCGCGTCATGGGGTTCCGTGGCCTCGCCTTGGGAACGTCCATCGTGGCCCTCGGTAACGCGCTGGTCTTGTTGGTACTGCTGCACCGCCGTCTTGGTGGACTCGATGTCCGTAGCATCCTTGAGACGGGTGCCAAGATAATACTCGCCTCGACACTCATGGGTGGTGCGGTCTTAACCAGTCACGCCTGGATCATCGACGTCCTGCCTGGAGCTGACCTCGTCCACCGTCTTGTACAAGTCTTTGGCAGTATCGCCGTCGGGCTCGTCGTGCTCGCCGTCGGAGCGAAAATACTTCGGATCGCTGAATGGAACGATGTATGGCAAACGCTGAGCCGTCGAACCAAGGCACCGTGACATCCTGCCGTATCAGCTATCGCGCCCCACCCTTACCTTTCGGTCCGTGGTACGATGGCATTGGTCTCCCCCGAAGTCGTTCACTCGCAATGTCGAACACCGGTAGGCACTACTAACATGCGACGTGCATCCTACGGTAGCTCCGCCCACTACCAGTTCGGCTCTGGCTTGATGACGCCAGTGGTCAAGGCCCTCATTGTGGCGAACGTTGCGGTGTTCCTCGTTACCGAACTGATCCCACCAGTTTCCCGACTGATGCTGTCCTTTCTTGGCCTGACGCCGCAACTTGTTGGAACGCGCTTCATGCTTTGGCAGCCGTTCACCTACATGTTTCTGCACGGCAGTGTGGGACACATCCTGTTCAACATGCTGATTCTGTGGATGTTCGGCGTGCAGCTGGAACGGCTATGGGGCTCAAAGTTCTTTCTGCGGTACTATCTCGTCGCTGGGTGTGGAGCCGCGATCGTCACACTTATCGCATCACTCCTGCCATTCTCATTTAGCGCCGCCACCTATACGACGGTCACGATTGGTGCGTCGGGTGCGATCTATGGGTTACTGATGGCATTCGCGATCTACTACCCCAACGCACCGATTCTCATGTTCTTCCTCTTCCCGGTACCGGCGAAATACTTCGTCATGATTCTGGGTGCAATCGCGTTTATCTCGACGCCCAGGTACGGTGACGGCATTGGGCACATCACCCACCTTGGCGGATTGCTAGCCGGTTACCTGTACTTGAGTCGTCTTCATGGACTCTCCGGTCGCCGATTTGGGTTCGGCCGGTTCGGTATCATGGCTGACATAAAGTACCGATACGTCAAATGGAAAATGAGTCGTCTCCGAAAAAAATTTAACGTCTACTCTGGCGGAAACGACCAGGATTTGGATAAAAGGATTCATTGATGTTTTTCGAGTCCCTGTCTTGTCACTCTCGACTCCTTGTCCGATAACACTGCAAGCTGAAACGTATCCTCCAACGCCTCGGCTTGGTGCCTCACGCACGACGGAACGTATAGCACTTCGCCTTCCCGGACGAGCATCTCACGTCCACCGACCACCCATTTCACGATGCCCTGCAGCACATACACCATCTGCTCGCTGTCGTGACTATGAAGTGGAACATGGGCACCACGTTTGAGATAGACCTGGACCATCGTCTGACGGTTACCGGTCACAACTTTCCGCGAGACCATTTCGGTTACCTTCTCAAAGGGAAGCTCATCCCATCGATAAATACGTGTGTCAGTCACTCGATTGCTCCTTGGATATCGGTCCTCAGTCCAGCCCAATATTATCCTTAGCGAAACGCGTTTCTCCACCATGACCATGCCTGGCACCCCTACGCCCCAGAGGTTCACCACGACACTCTGTTTCATCGCGATCGTGGCCTCCACCGCAAGTGTCGTCGCTCAGCATCGCCGCAATGCAACTGTGATCAGGTCTACCGGTGGGCTGCCGGCGAATGTCGTCGACCTGTTCCGTCAGCCGGTTGCGTTTCAGTAATCGGTCACCGGCGACTACTACGTCCTCGACAGCAGAGAGCAATCCGTGTATCGGGTCACGCCGACCGGTGAGGTAGAGCAACTCGTACAGATCGGATCCAAACAGGGTCGCCTGCTAGGTGCAACCTCCCTCCACGTTGGGCCAACCGGGCGGTTCGTGGTCGCCGATGCTCCTGGCGGTCGCGAGCGGGTCCAAATCTTCGAAACCGACGGAACACCGGTCGGTCGGTTCGCCTTACCCGGGCGGGCAACACCCCGCATCACCTTTGGCAACATGGTGCTAAACGGTGTCGGATTGCTCCACTTCACTGACCGATCCATCGTGATGAATCAGCCTGAACTGGGTGGTCTGGTCACGGAGTTCGGCTTGACTGGACACCCGTTTCGAACCTTTGGATTCTTTAGACGGACCGGTCATGAAGACGATCGAGACGTCCATTTGTCACTGAACAGCGGAATTCCGCTCGTCGATCCGACCGGGGGTTATTACTTTGTGTTCCAAGCAGGCGTTCCGATGTTCCGTAAGTACGACCCTTCAGGCGCCCTTGTCTTGGAACGACATGTCGAGGGACCCGAACTTGACCCAATCATCGTAGCACTCCCGACGACGTGGCCTCGACGAACTGACGAGCGCGGACGCGAGTTTCCTGTCATCGCTCCGACTGTCAGAACCGCTACCGTCGATCGTCTCGGACACCTGTGGGTCGGACTGACGGTCCCCGTCATCTATTGTGTACGACCGGAACGGCGAGAAGACGCGGACGGTAAGACTCCAGGCTGCCTGGCATGATTAAGCTGGACAGTCTGTCGTTTTCGAACACCAATGCCCTGCTGGGAACGCCTGGATGTTACGAGTTTACCGTTTGGTAATTCACTCCCTCTGGTCTACTCGTGACGTCAATATAGGAGTTCGACGTTCACGATGGTCTCCAGTCTCGAACAGTTCTGTTGCCGGCCAACGGGAGCGTTTGATATCATTGTCTGTCTGATCTGACTCGGGAGACGGCGTTTTGTCCCCATCTCTTCTTGGGTGGCGTCAGGCGACTCCGGCTGCCCAGCCGGGACCACATTTCACATGCCCGGTGAACGCGACCCGTACCTCGGCAAGTCTCTGCAATACATGCAAGAGAACATCCGTCGTGCAGGGCCGGCAGCAACAGCAGGCTACACGCTGATTGGCGCCATCCTTCTGCTGGGTGGAATGGGGTGGTTGGTTGACCAGTGGCAGAGCACGTCCCCATGGTTTCTTCTGGCTGGGCTGCTCATCGGTATCGTCGTAGGATTTTACGAGCTGGCGAAGACAGTCTGGAAACTATGAAATTAGCCTTGTACATGACTGTGGCATGCGCACTGTGCCTGGCCATCTCGGTAGCGGCGGCTCCTGGCATTGTGGCCGAACTGGTGATGGGGATGGCAGCGCCACTTGTCGGCGCCGTCGTGACGAGTGTGGTTACTGAGCGGGTCTATCGGCGGAACCCCAGACAGCTCACATCGTTGATGGTTAAGGCGTTTGTGACGAAAATGGTGCTTTTCGGAGGCTATGTCGGGGCGGTACTGACACTGACTTCACTGAGTCCAACACCGTTCATTCTGAGCTTCTGTGTCTCGTTCATCGGCCTCCACATGACAGCGGCGTGGCAGCTCCGTTCTTTGTTCGTTGACGCCATCTCATGAGCCAACCTGAACACCTCGAAACCGAACTCGAGCACGCCGAAGAAGGCTTCGACGCAGGCGAGGTGATCATTGGTCACGTCGCCAACGGAGGCTTCGACCACCCTATCATCCACTTACCACCAGTTTTTGGCATTGATTTCTCGGTCACGAAGCACGTGTTCATGCTGTGGTTCGTAGCCACCCTCGTGTTTTTGGCGATCACCGTGACGACTCGGCGGTATCTGCGCCAGGACCGACTGGTACCGTCTGGATTCATGAACGGCTTGGAGTTCGTTGTCCAGTTCATCCGGGACTCAATCGTCCTTCCAAATGTCGGAACAAAATTCGTCACGACCTGGACGCCGTTGATCTTGACATTGTTCGTCTTTATTCTCGGCGCCAATGTCATCGGGCTGATCCCGATCTTCGACCTTCTCGGCCTGATCGACCACACTGTGTTGCACACCGAGGAACACTCAGTCATCAAGAACATTGTCCACGGCGGCACCACGGCGACGGCGAACTTTAACGTGACCGCGGCTCTAGCCAGCATCACATTTGTCTCTATCATCGTTGCCGGGACCAAGGCGCACGGTTTTGTAAAGCACTGGATGAATCTCGTGCCAAGCGGTCTTGCGTGGCCGATCTACATCCTGCTGATTCCGATCGAAGTGATGGGTATGTTCGTCAAGCCGTTCGCGCTCACCATGCGACTTGCCGCCAACATGACCGGCGGCCACATTGCGATTCTGGCGATTCTCTCGTTCGTCTTTGTGTTTACTGAAATGTTCTCGAGTGCCGCTGCCGGCATCGCTGTCGGTCTCGCCGTATCGGTACCACTCGCCACTGGCATCATGGCGCTAGAGATCATCGTCGTCCTAGTTCAGGCCTACGTCTTCACTTTACTCACCGCTGTCTTCATCGGGATGGCGATCAACGTGCATCACTAGGAAGGAAACGGAGGGGTTTTCTCTATGGAAGTCTTACACTACTTCGGCGCTGCGCTCGGCCTCGGGATGGTCGTCATCGGAGCGGGTCTTGGTATCGGAAAGTTAGCCGCAGCGGCGGCAGACGGAATTGCGCGTCAGCCGGGAGCTGTTGACAAAATCGCTGGTGCCGTCAACCTGCCGCTGTTTCTCCTCGAAGGCGTTGCTATCCTTGCCGAGGTGTTTATCTTGCTCGTCGTCCTACTCAAGTAGCGACGGACGTCCGGATGGGAGCGCATTATGGATAACCCACTCGTCCAGCCCGACCCAGGGCTGTTTATCTGGACGATCGCGACGTTTTTGGTCTTGCTGTTCCTGTTGCAGCGGTTTGCCTGGAAACCGCTGCTCCAAGCACTCGAGAATCGGCAGGAAATGATCAGGAAGTCTCTGGACGACGCTGAGCAAGCCAAAACCGACCTGCAGAAGGTCCAGGAGGAGTCAAGCCAAATCGTGGCCAAGGCTCGAATCGACGCCGATGCCATCATCGCCGCAAGTCGTGTCGACGCGATGAAGCTGCAGGAAGAGCTTCGCGCGAAAGCGCGAGCGGAGGCTGACGGAATCATCAGAAACGCCGAGCGCCAGATTCAACAGCAGACCGACCGATCTCTTGTTCAGATTAGAGAGGAAGCGGTCGACCTTTCTCTTGGAATCGCCTCGAAGCTCATTCAGCGTAATCTTGCGAAAGAAGATAACAACGCGCTGATCGAGGACGCTCTCAAACAGATTCAGTCTTCTCGATCCTGACTCTCTGTCACGTCGTGCGTCGTGGAGTCTCTCTTTTTTAGCACAACGTGTTGGCGTCCGCTGCGAAGAGGCAGGGTTCAGTCGTACCTCCATGACGGCCGGTCCAGTGGTAGGCTGGGTGTCTGAATCGCTCTGACGGTGCCAGCCGCCAACACAATCAAGGCTAGGGAAGAAGGAAGGCTGATGCCGCTTGCGCCTGTTCGAAGATCGGCTCCGGGTAGACACCGAACAGGATACTCCCGACCAGCGTGATGCCGAGTGCCGTCGCCATGGCGGGCTCGATCGTGATCTCGGAACCCATCACCTCATCTTTGATCCACATGAATACCACGACGCGGATGTAATAGAAGAGGGAGATAGCGCTGTTCACGGCGCCAATTATCGCGAGTGCTATAAACCCTTGATCGATCGCCGCGCCGAAGATCCAGATTTTTCCCATAAAGCCGGCGGTCGGCGGAATCCCACCAAGGGAGAGCATGAAGACGAGCATGGCGATCGCCGCCACGGGACTCCTAGAATACAGGCCACTCAGGTCCTTGAGCTCATCACCGACGACGTCACGCCGCCGGAGCATAGTGACGATCGCGAACGCGCCTAGCTGCATGAACGCGTAAATCACCAAATAGACAATCGCTGCGGTCCATCCCCGTGACGTCCCCGCCACAATTCCGATCAGCACATATCCAGAATGGGCAATCGACGAATATGCCAGCATCCGTTTGATGTTGCTCTGAGTAATCGCCGCGATGTTGCCAACGGTCATCGTCAGCACCGCTAACCACCAAAAGAACACCTGCCAATCCGGCATAATCCCTGAGAGCCCTTCGACAAAAATGCGGAGGAGCATCGCAAATGCCGCCGCTTTTGATCCCACCGACAGATACGCCGTGATCGGCGTGGGAGCACCCTCGTAAACGTCTGGCGCCCACATATGGAATGGAACGGCTGCAACCTTAAAACCCATACCTGCGCCGATGAGAATGGCCGCCAAAACTGCGAGTCCACCGCTCCCTTGTGCGTCGACCGCCACGGCAATCTCACTCAAATTTGTGGAGCCAGACACGGCGTAGAGCAGCGACATACCGTAGAGTAGAACTCCGGTCGAGAACGCCCCGAGCAGGTAGTATTTGACGGCGGCTTCGTTTGACCGCTGATTGGGCTTCAAAAAGCCGGCTAAGATGTAAAACGATACCGCCATGGTCTCAAGACCTATGAACAGCGTAATCAAGTCGACAGCGCTCGCCATGAACATCATCCCAAGCGTGGCGGTCAGAATCAGGAAGTAATACTCTCCGGCCCGGACACGCTCCACCCTTAGATACGCCGACGACATCAGCACGGTCACGACAGCCGCGACAAGAAATAGGAATTTAAAAATGGTGGCAAACCCATCGATCGCCAACAGTCCACGCGACGCCGTGACATCGACACCGACAAATAAGAACAGTACGGCGACTGTCCCCAAAAGCGTTACGAGGCTCGCGGGAAACGTCAGGTCGTCTCGATCCTTGAACACCAGGTCAATCAGCAGCACGACGAGCGCTCCTACCGTGAGAACAATTTCCGGAAGGATGTAGTAAAAGTCGGCCGCAACGAAACCAGCATTCTGCATCTAGCGGGCGCCTCCGCGAATCGGTCCAGGCGACGCGTCCAGTCCACGATCACCATCGAGTACGACTGTACCGCCTTTCAGGACTGCCAATCGTGGGGTGTAGTCGCTGTTGACACGTACCATGACGTGGTCGACCGACGTCTCGAGACGATCGAGAAACGGCTTCGGATAGAGGCCGATCCAGACCGCCAAAAACAAGAGCGGCGCAAACGTGCAGAATTCACGCAGATTCAGGTCGGCCAGCTTCTCGTTCTTGGGATTCGTCACCTCACCGAACATCGTCTGCTGGTACAGCCGCAACATATAGGCGGCGCCCAACACGATTCCGGTCGCGGCGAACGCGGCCCACACCTTGTTGACTACAAAGACGCCTTGCAGAATGAGGACCTCGCCGATGAACCCATTTAATGTCGGGAGTCCGATTGACGACATCGTCATGATGAGAAAGACGGCGGCGTAGACAGGCATCACTTTCGACAGCCCGCCGTACTCGGAGATTTCACGGGTATGACGACGCTCATAGACGATGCCGACGAGCAGGAAGAGCGCGCCAGTCGAAATGCCGTGGTTTAATTGCTGCACAATGCTGCCGGTGATTCCAACTGGGGTCAGGGCGAACAACCCCAGCGTGACCATCCCCATGTGGCTCACACTCGAATAGGCCACTAACCGCTTCCAGTCATGTTGAGCCATCGCCACCAACGCGCCGTACACGATTCCGATGATCGACAGCAGCACGATCATCGGCACAAAATGCGCGGTTGCCTCCGGCAGGATCGGTAGGCTGAACCGGATAAAGCCATACGTCCCCATCTTCAGGAGGACGGCGGCCAGAATGACCGACCCAGCCGTCGGCGCGTCAGTGTGGGCATCCGGCAACCAGGTGTGGAAGGGAAACATCGGCACCTTGACAGCGAAGCCTAGGAAAAACGCCAGGAAGACCCACCACTGCAGATCGAACGGCATGTTGAGCTCGTGGAACTGCGTGATGTCAAAGGTGTATACACCGGTTACCTGGTGGTTATAGAAATAGACCGCCAGGATGCCAAGCAACATGATGACGCTGCCCACCAGCGTAAAGAGAAAAAATTTAATCGCCGAATAGAGCCGGTTGTCACTGCCCCAAATCCCAATCAAAAAATACATCGGGACGAGCATGACTTCCCAGAACAAGAAGAACAGCAGGAAATCGAGCGAGACAAAGGCGCCGATCATGCCTGTCTGCAGCATCAGCAGGAAAATGTAGTACTCCTTCACCCTCATCGTGATCGCCGTCCAGGACGAGAGCATCGCGATGACGCCAGTCATCGTGGCCAGGAGGATAAGCAGCACGCTAAAACCATCGACACCCAAGAAATATTCAGCGCCGATCGATGGGATCCAGGAGTGCCTCTCGACCAGTTGCCATCCGGGGTTCTGCGTGTCATACACAAACCACAACGGCACCGAAACCAAGAAGCCCAGCATGGCAAAGGCGTTCGCGATCCAGCGGATAGCATTCTTGCTGTGTTTGTTGACGAACAGCAGGATCACCGCGCCGACTAATGGGGTGAACAAAATCAACGACAGTAACGGCATTTCACTCATGATCTTCAGTCAGTGGCTTCGGGCATCTGTTAACGGCCAGCTAAATACCAGGTCACGAACGCAAACACACCGAAGAGCATGGCGAACGCGTAGTTCTGGATCAGGCCAGTCTGCATCCGTCGCAGGCTGTAGCTCACCTCGCGACAGGTTTTCCCAACCAAGTTCACGATCCCGTCCACAACGTACTTGTCCAGGACATGGGCAATCCATGAGAGCACAATGGTCGTCCAACCGGTTCCGTTGACGGCGCCGTCAACGACGCCCCGGTCGAACGCGAACAAGCCTCCGGCGCTCGTCATCGTGCCTTTAACGACGGTCGCTCCGTAAAACTCGTCGACGTAGTACTTGTTGGTCAGCACGCGGTGAGGGCCCGCCCACTGCTGAGCCCACTGCTCGGACACCTCGGGTCGCTGGACGTAATTACGCCGGGCCAGCAGGATCCCACCGATAGCGAGCAGCACTGACATACCCATCAGCCCAAACTCGGTGGCGTGCGAGAGTTGGGGAGCCTCTTCCGCGGGCTCTGCCTCACTCGTCATGAAGCTCGGCTCAAGAAAATGCTCGATCGCATTCGGAATACCGATTCCCTCGCCAAGAACAGCCGGTACACCAACATACCCGGCCGCGATCGCCCCGACCGCCAAGACCAACAACGGGACAGTCATCGCTCGTGGTGACTCATGCGGTCCGTGCCACGCGCGATGGCCATGAGCATCATCATGACCGTGGGTCTCATCGTGTCCGTGTTCCCAGGCTGGTCCACGATACTCACCATAGAACGTCATATAAATCAGCCGGAACATGTAGAACGCCGTCATGGCCGCCGTGATCGCGCCGATGACCCATAGTGCCGGACTCTCCCGGAAGGTGTAGGCCAGGATTTCGTCTTTGCTAAAGAATCCTGCGAGCCCTGGGACACCGGCAATGGCGAGCGCACCGATGAACATCGTGAGGAAGGTGATCGGCATATACCGTCGCAGGCCACCCATCTTGGTCATCTCTTGCTCGTCGTTCATCGCGTGGATGACCGACCCGCTCCCGAGGAAGAGCAGTGCCTTGAAGAAGGCGTGGGTCATGAGATGGAAAGCGGCGGCTCCGAACGCCCCAACCCCTGTCGCGAGAAACATGTAGCCCAGCTGCGACACGGTAGAGTACGCCAAAACTTTCTTGATGTCGGTCTGAACGAGCCCGATCGTCGCTGCGATTAGCGCCGTTGCCGCTCCGACGACGGCAACGATCGTCATAACGATCGGCGCATGGGTGAAGAGCACGGCGTTTCGGCACACCATGTAGACACCGGCGGTAACCATCGTGGCGGCATGAATCAGCGCGGAGACCGGCGTCGGTCCCTCCATCGCATCTGGCAGCCAAATGTAGAGCGGGATCTGTGCGCTTTTGCCGATGGCGCCAATAAAAAGAAGCAAACAGATCAGTGACACGACACCGAAGGCACCAGCCTCGACCGGCATGTGGGAAGTCGCCTCGGCTACCTTGTGAAAATCGACAGTTCCGAAGGTGAAAAAGATGAGGAAGATCCCAAGCACGAAACCCCAATCTCCCACACGATTGACAATGAATGCCTTCTTGCCGGCGTCGGACGCACTCTTCTTGTGATACCAAAACCCGATCAGCAGGTAGGAGCACAGCCCGACGCCCTCCCAACCCACGAACATGACCAAGAACGTGCTCCCGAGCACGAGCGTCAACATGAAGAAGCAGAAGAGGTTCAGGTAACAAAAAAACCGAGCGTAGGCCGGGCGCGGCTCATGATCCATGTAGGCCGTCGAGTAGACGTGGATCAGGAAGCCGATACCGGAGACGACCAGGATCATCATGCTCGACAGCGGGTCGAGAGTGAACGCCCACGGCACCTCGAACGCACCCATCCCATCGACCGTCTGAAGAGGGATCGGTGGAATCCAATGAGCGATCGTGACCTGATAGAAGCGATTGTCGCCCTCCAGCCCGAGTAGCTGAATGAACGCGTTCAGCGAGAGGAGCAGTGCAGCGCCCATGGTGCTGCACGCCACCAGGCCCGCAGTCCGCTTACTAAACCAGCGGATCCCAATCAGGCCGTTAAGTGCGGCCCCGATGCCTGGAAGTATCGGGATAAGCCAGATCAGATCCATAAAATTTGTCGACCCTTGCCTGCTGTCATCTGCCTCGTGACGTTGCGACTCGTCACCACCGCATGATCGTCATTTCGTCAATATTGACCGATTCTTTGTTGCGATAAAATGCCAGAAGGATACCGAGTCCAACAGCGGCCTCTGCTGCGGCCACTGCGATGATAAACACGGCAAATACCTGGCCAGAAAGATTGCCAAACTGGTGGGCCAGCGCCACGAGGTTGATGTTGACGGCGTTCAAAATCAGCTCGATCGACATGAAGATGATAATAATGTTTCGGCGCACGAGGACGCCGATAACCCCGACCATAAACAGGGAGGCCGAAAGTAGCGTGTAGTGAAGTGGCGTGATCTCAAGCACAATGACCCCTAAAGGCTTCGTTTCGCCAGCACGATGGCCCCCACCATCGCCACCAACAACAACATCGACACCAACTCAAACGGAATCAGATAGTCGGTGTACAGTACCCATCCGAGTTCTTCGGTGTTGCCACCCTGAACCCCGACAGGAAACGATTGCACCGCGCGTGTAACCGTCGCCCCTGCGCTGCGCGTCGATGAAACGTAGGCAATCGCGACGAGCTCAACCAGAACGACCAAGGCCAACACCATCCCGATTACCCCGAGTCGACGACTGTCAGCATGCAGCTCCGGCGCGTGTTTAAGACTCACAAGCATGACCACAAACAGATACAGAACGACGATCCCGCCGGCGTAGACCATGATCTGAATAACGGCCAAGAACTCGGCGTTGAGGGTGACATACAGCGCCGCGATGAGCAGAAAGTCCCCCACCAGGAACAAAACACTGTGAACGGCGCTCCGGGCCGTAATCACAAGGATCCCCAGCGCTACGATGAGCACCGCCAACGTATAAAACACCAGTGGTTCAAGCATCAGAGTCTCAGAAGACGACCTTCACGATGCCCGTGACCACGAGGTTGACCAAGGCGATCGGAATCAGCGTCTTCCAACCTAGGTTCATCAGCTGGTCGTAGCGATAGCGTGGCAGTGTGGCACGCAGCCAGATGAACACGTAGAGCACGAGAAACATTTTCCAGACAAGCCAAATCCAGCCAGGGATGATCTGGAAAAATGAGAACGCCGAGACATTAGGGAACGGTGCCATCCATCCCCCAAAAAACATGATCGCGACCACCGCAGAAATAACGATAATATTGGCGTACTCTGCCAGAAAAAACAGAGAGAACCGCATTCCGCTGTATTCGGTGTGGAAGCCGCCGGTTAGCTCCGTTTCCGCCTCCGGGAGGTCGAACGGCATTCGGTTCGTCTCGGCCAGTCCACCAATAAAGACCAGCATCAAGGCAACCGGCTGCACAAACCCGAACCACACACCCGCATCACGTTGAGCCTCCACAATCCCCAAGAGGTTCAGCGTCCCTGAAGTGAGAACCATACTTACCAGAGTGATCGTCACTGCAATCTCGTAGCTGATGAGCTGCGCGGACGCCCGAAGACTCGCAAGCAACGGATACTTACTGTTCGAGGCCCATCCACCCAGGATGATTCCGTAAACCCCGATCGATGTGACAGCCACAATGAAGAGCAAGCCGACATTGATGTCGCTGATGTAAAACAGCGGGTCGAAGCCAAACGGGATAACCGAAAACACCACGAGTGCTGGCACCAGACTCATGATCGGCGCGAGCGTGAAGACCCACCGATCGGCCCTGGCGGGAGTGATATCCTCTTTGAGGATCAGCTTGATCGGGTCGGCAAGGGCTTGCAAGATGCCGTGCGGACCCACCCTCATCGGTCCTAGTCGCGACTGCGCCCACGCGATAACCTTTCGTTCCATGAGCACGAGGAACGTCACGGTCACCAGCACCGCGTTCAGCAGCACGGCGATCTTAAGAAGCGGGACCAACAAGGAGTCGATCATGAGACGTCTTCTAGCGGTCCACTTCGCCCAAAACGATATCGATCGTGCCGATCAGAGCTACGACATCTGCCACGAGATGCCCTTTAACGAGGCGGCTCAGGGCCTGGAGATTGCAGAAGGACGGCGGTCGCACCCGAAACCGATAGGGATTGGTCGACCGTCCGTCACTCACAAGGAAATACCCGATTTCACCTTTCGGTGACTCAATCGCATGATACGTCTCTCCCTCCGGCGGCTTGAGGAGACGAGGGACCTTCCCCATAACCGGACCTTCCGGAAGACCCTCGATCGCCTGACGGATGATCCGTAGTGATTGCTTAAACTCTTCCATCCGAATCAGGTACCGGTCGTAGACATCACCTTTGGTACCTAGCGGCACCTCGAAATCGAACTCTTCATACGCGGCGTTCGGCTCGTCTTTTCGAAGGTCCCGAGACACACCTGACCCGCGTAGCGGCGGTCCGCACATGCCGAGCGCCGTCGCCTCCTCGCCGGAAATCACCCCAATATCACGGGTTCGCTGGAGCCAGATCCGGTTATTTGTCAGGAGTTGCTCGTATTCATCGAGCTTGGGCTCCATCAGGTCGCAGAACGCCAGGACCCGCTTGTCCCATCCGGACGGAATGTCGAGGGGTAATCCGCCGACCCGCATCGAGTTATAAGTCAGACGCGCACCACAGTATTCCTCGAAGAGATCCAGCACGAGCTCGCGCTCACGGAAAGCGTAGAGCAACACCGTCATGGCCCCGATGTCCATGGCATGCGTGCCGAGCCAGAGACAGTGACTAGCAATTCGCTGAAGCTCTGCGAGCACCGTCCGGATATATCGCGCCCGGCGAGGCACCTCGACCTGCATCAGCTTTTCCACCGCCTCGCAGTATCCGAGGTTGCTCGACGCGGCGGCCACGTAGTCCATCCGATCAGTGATTAAAATAATC
This sequence comes from Vicinamibacteria bacterium, assembly GCA_963578805.1. GTDB lineage: Bacteria > Acidobacteriota > Vicinamibacteria > Vicinamibacterales > UBA8438 > CAUZIB01. The sequence continues at coordinate 21,235 of CAUZDY010000038.1, forward strand.
TGTGTCCAATCCCGGTTCTCGCACAGCTTCTCGACACCGCGATGGATGTACCCGATCACGCAGTCCGCATGCACAACCCGCTCGCCGTCGAGCTTGAGCACCACCCGCAGGACCCCATGGGTGCTCGGGTGCTGGGGTCCCATATTGAGCACGAGCTCGTCGGTATCGAAGGCCGAGGCAGAGGTGGCGGCACGTGGCGTATCGAGAGTCATCCGTTACTCGATCTCGGCTTCGTCAGAAAGATTGCGTAACTTGAGCCAGTCCTGTGGGTTCTCCATCAGGTACTCACCCGGCCCTTCCAGGGGATAGTCCTTCCGCTGAGGATGTCCCTGCCAATCGTCCGGCATCAAAATGCGTCGCAGATCTGGGTGGCCTACGATGTTGACACCGAACTGGTCATAGACCTCCCGCTCGAGCCAATTGGCGGCTGGCCAGAGTTCCGTGACGGAGGGGACCGGTTCACCTTCGGCAGCCCGGACCTTGACCCGAATTCGGTGGCGCAAATGGATCGAGTATAGGCAATAAATCACATCGAACCGCTGCACCCTGGGAGGCCAGTCGGTGGCCGTCACATCCGAGCAGTAGTCAAACTCAGTGGCGGAATCGTCTCGAAGGAACCGGGCGACCTCGAGCAGCCTATCCGCGGGGACAATCACCGTCCAGTCGCCCACCCAGTAGCTCACCGCCTCGACCGCGCCGGGCAGACCGGCTTGCAGTGCCGTCAGGTAGGACGGAACCGCAAGGTCATCAGGCGGGGACGGATCGGGTGGCCCTTTAGGAGCTTCCGGGGGCGCTTTAGGTTTGCGTTTTGGCTTGGCCGCAACGGCGGGCCTTGCGACAGACGGCCGCGGAGTGGCTGACGCCGAGGTCTGGGCCCCCGGCTTGGCCGGTGGCACGTCCGGGGCCTCCCCGGATGCCGAACCCGATTCGTCGCCGGGTTTTTTCTCGTCAGTCATTAGTCGTCAGACGTGAATCGCCAGGCGCCACTAGACCCAATCCAAGGCACCCTTCCGCCACGCATATGCGTAGCCGACCACGAGAATAAACAGGAACACCAGCATCTCTATGAGGCCAAACAGTAACAACTCATCCATGATCACAGCCCACGGGAACATGAACACTGTTTCCACGTCGAAAATGACGAATAACATCGCCACAAGATAGTACCGAACGCTGTAGCGATCTCGCGCATCGGTCGCTGGCTCAATACCACACTCATACGGCTCAAGCTTCACTCGGTTGTAACTCTTAGGGTGTACAAGGCCCGACACAAGCAGTGTGAAAATCGCAAATCCAATCGCGACCAGAACGAACAGAAAGACCGGGATATATGCGTCCAGCATTACCGTAGAGCCTCTCGCGGCGATCACTCGCGCCAAGCAGGACTGGCCGTCGCAAGTGACGCGAATTGAGGACCGAAAAACCGCGCTATTTGTAACACGCGCCTGGGTAGAGGGTCAAGAAACCCAATCACTTGCCCCGAGTCATCGCCGGTACCAAAACTCTTCCGACTACAACAAGTTTTGCACTATGTCTCTGCTGTCGGCCTCACGACCCGAGCGACCCGAAAATATCGAGAGCGCTCGAACGATCCGGCGTGCCGCCAGAAGGAATCGGTATCGCGTTGTAAATAGCTCTTGGCCCTTATCGCTGGCTGCTATACTTCGAAAGAAGGAACCAGCCCTACCAGTTTCCGGCTTGAGGCAAGAGGTTCGCCCATGCGAGACACCCAGAACGGCCTGATGTTTCTGAGTTGCGGACTCCTCTTCGTCAGCTCGGTGACCGTGGCGACCGCACAATCCGTCGAACGGCAGGTTGTGGTCAGTGCCGTTGATTCCGACGGGGTCCCTATCGCCGATTTGATGCCCTCCGACATCATCATCACTGAGGACGGAATACAACGCGAGATCCTGAGCATTCGTCGAGACACGCAACCCAAACAAATCGCGTTACTTGTAGACACAAGTCAGGCGGCGGGACCGGCCATTCAAGATTTTAAGAAAGCTGCCAACACGTTCGTCGAATCGATGAGCGAAGGTCATAAAATTTCCATCATCAGCTTCGGCGGCATACCGCGAATCCTGACCGAGGTCACGGACGCACCCGCGAAACTCCGTGATGGCGTCGGCAAGATCTTCTCGTACGCGAACACAGCCAGCTATCTACTCGATGCGGTCTCCGGAAGCGTTCGGGGATTCGAGCGCAGATCTGCTTCGCGTCCGGTCGTCGTCATCCTTGCGACCCTCGGTGTCGATTACAGCGACGCCGATGACCGCGGCACACTCGATCGTCTAAAGGACGCAGGCGTAGCGATGCACGCGATCGTACTTGTGCAATCGCCTGTCGGAGACATCGAGACGCGCATGGGGTTTAGTCGGCGCACCGATCTTGGACTCGGGCAAACCTCATCGCAAACAGGTGTCGACCCAATACGATCATCCACAGCGACTCGCAACCCATATCAGCGTGACTCGTTTAAGATCGACCGCTTCTTGCAGCAGGGACCGACACAAACTGGAGGACGCCGCCGCGACCTTCAGGTCTCCATGGCAGCTGAACGCGCGGTGGACGACCTCACAGCACAGCTTCAAAATGAGTACCTCGTGGTGTACTCGCGTCCCGGCATGCTGATTCCGCCCGAACAGATCCAAGTCGCTGCCAACCGAGACGGATTCGATGTCCGAGGGACGCCGGTAGTCATCGACTCAGAGTAATGAAGGTCCGGCGCAGCTCGCTCATCTTTATTGTCGCGCTGATCGGAGGCCTGGTGGTCGCCGCAAGTGGTCAGACGCCGACGCCATTCCCTGAGACACCGAATCAGGACTCGCCACAGGTGCCTTCGTTCCGGACCGGAGTAGACGTTGTCTCACTCAACGTCACGGTGACCGACGGTATGGCGAGCTTTGTGACCGATTTAGCGCAAAAGGAATTGCAAATTTACGAAGACGGCGTCCTCCAGGAGATCACCTATTTTTCGCGCCGGCAACTACCGATCGCGTTAGCCCTACTGATTGACAGCAGTGCCAGCATGGACGAACGGATGGCGACAGCCCAAGAAGCGGCGATAGGATTCTCCCGCCGACTCCGACCAGAAGATCTAGCTGAGATCATTGATTTTGACAGCCGAGTCAACATCCTGCAGACGTTTACCAACAACGTCGACGAACTGGAAGGCGCTATCCGTCAAACGTCGGCCGGTGGCTCAACCTCGATCTACAACGCTCTTTATATTTCGCTCAAGGAACTCAAGAAGGCCCCGCTCCGCGTCGAGGATGTGAGGCGCGAGGCAATCATCGTGTTGTCGGACGGCGCAGACACGTCGAGTCTTGTGACATTCGAAGAGATCCTCGACCTCGCCAAACGCTCAGAAACGGCGATCTACTCAATTGGACTCAAGACCGATGACGACAACTCTCAATTTCGGGAAGCCGATTTTGTGTTGCGTCAACTCGCTCAAGAAACCGGAGGACAGGCGTTCTTTCCGAACAACGCGAACGATTTAGCCGCCATCTACGATCAAATTTCTAACGAGCTCTCGAGCCAGTATTCCGTGGGTTACGTCTCTGCTAATCCTCTACGGAACGGGCAGTGGCGTCGCATCGTAGCGCGAGTGACGAGAGAGCAAATTGTTGCTCGCACGAAGCAGGGCTACTTCGGACCAACGAGTCACTAGCGATATGAATACCTTTCCGTTCGCACTTTACCTTGTCGCCAGCGTATCCTACGCGGTGCATTTCGCCCGGCGCAGTGAGTCGGCCGGTCGAATCGCGACCGTCACTTTGGTACTCGCCGCGTTGACCCACGCCTTTGTGATCGGCATGCAGACGATGCAGGTCGGCCACATTCCTTTCGTGGGTACCACCGGTGCCGTGTCAGCCTTCGTCTGCCTTTTGGCTCTGGCCTACCTCTATAGCGAGATGATGACTGACGAGCGCGCGATGGGAGTATTCGTCGTTCCGTTAATGGCGCTGTTGCAGGTCATTCCAGCTATCACCAATAGCGTGGCAGAGCGACCACCAAGCCTCGACAGTCCCTGGTTCGCGGTTCACGTATTGGCACTTCTCTGTGCGTACGCTAGCTTCGCGCTAGCCTGTGTGGTCGGCGTCACCTACGTCCTTCTATTCAAGGAGCTCAAAGCGAAGCATCTTGGCTTCTTCTATGCTCGCTTGCCGTCTTTACAGGTCCTCGACCAGATGAACAGCCGCGCGGTCTCGGTCGGATGGTTCTTCCTGACACTCGGGCTTGTGGTCGGTACGGTGTGGTTACTACAGGTCCAGTCGAACACGACGGATCCAAGGATTCAGGCGATGTCGCTACTCGACCCTAAGATCTTCATCGTGCTGTTGTGCTGGGTGGTCTACTCGTTCGCGCTGTATGCTCGTCGGTCGATTGGCTGGAGCGGGCGACGCGCCGCGCTCCTGTCGACCTTTGGATTCACCGTACTGTTGCTCAACTTCGTGCCGGTCAGCTATTTCGTCACGCAGAGCCACAACTTCTATTAACGGAATGCGCACATGATTGGTGCTGCGCTCGGGACCGCGTTGACGTCATGAAACTGATTCTCCTCGGTGCTAGCCACCACAGTGCTCCAGTTGGCCTCCGCGAGAGAATCGACTTCTCTCGACGAGGCGTACCCGAGGCGCTCTCAGTGCTCAGTGAGATTTCTGATATCACGGAGGTGGCGGTCCTCTCGACCTGTAACCGTTCAGAAATCTACGCCATGTGCAGTAATCCGGTGAGCGTGGGTCAAGTCCTGGTCTCGTTCATGAGCTCGTATCATGACGTTCCGGAGTCCGAACTAGCTCCCCACATCTACATCCGCCATGACACCGATGCGGTTCGCCATCTTTTTCGAACGGCAGCCGGTCTGGATTCGCTATTGGTCGG
>CAUZDY010000039.1:0-25566 GCA_963578805.1 Vicinamibacteria bacterium
TGGCCGGTTCGGCACACGGATCCGTAGCTTGCGCCTCTGCTTGCCCAGGAGAAAATGCCACCAGTAAGCCGATGCCGGCCACACCACTGCGCCACACACGCCTAGTCGAATTCATATCCATGTCATCCCTCATCACAAAAAAATCCCCAGTCGCCCCGGGATTACCATGTCCGCGCAACCGGTCCGCGTACGCTCACACCCGGGCTTGGTGCGCCCAGGTTGGCGCTGTCGTCGGTCGCTCGGCTCAGAATCGTCGACTTCGTGAGACCGGCCGGCACCTGCCACTCATAGCGCCACGTTTCGGTTCCGTTAGCCGGATGCCAGGTAATTCCCCCGTCGGTCGACACTTCGACTGCCGAGACGACACCACCGTCTTGGTCGACCGCCGTTCCCTCAATGGTCACGACCTTGCCCACGGCGTCGCCGTTGCTCGGCACCATGATCTGCGCGAGCGGTCCTGCTCTGTCTTGCGACGCTTCAGCGGGCATGAGCTCAGGTTGTAGACTCGCCGGCTGCACCTCCATGTCCGCAAGCAGGTTGACCGTCGCTTGCTGCATCGCCGGCACAGCACCCATTAGGTCGTGTCGGACCCGGCCACCGTCAGGCCTAGTCCAATAGGTGTGTAAATCATCGAGGCCCCAGGAATACTGGGCGCTGCCCGCGCTAAATACCAAGGCTCCGCTTGATGCCCGATAGAGCGTCAAGTGATGCGTCGCGCTCCCCGAATCGTAGACGGAGCCCCAATCCTGCAAATATGCGACGTTGTCGACGGTGGTCTCAGACAGGCGGATCAAGCCGCTCGGTCGAACACCGTTGTCGATGTCCTGATCCCATTCGTGGCCGAGCACGCCACGTCCAAATACCGACATTTCGCCATCCTCAAGACCGGCCACTTCGGTATTCCGCCAGAAGCGTCGCTGGCCGTAGCCCGCCGGCACGTGGAGACGATCATTCCGGAAGCTTCCCACCGTGTTGATCGTTCCGGTAAGTGCGTTCTCCGGATCTGCCCCTTCCGGATTGAACTCCCGAGGATCGCGCCAGGTCCCGGTCCACAGGTTCTCCTTATTGCCGAATCCATTCTGCGTATCCATTTTTCCATGGGAAACGGTTTCTCTAAACGAGGCGAGTGTTCGGTAGGGCGTGTCGGAGCCTTGGAGACCTTCGAGACTCTGCCGATACCGTGCCTTCCACATGCTGACGCCACCGCCCATGAAGGCCAGATGTACGCCGGCATCACGCGCCGCCTCCACATGCATCCGCTGAGCATTAGACCAGTAGGCGTCATGCCCTCCAGAAATAAAAATCTTGTGATCTTGGATATCTTCACCCCGCCGATTAGTGTCGACACCCGAAAAATAGCTCACGTCATACCCGTTGCGCTCAAGCCACCTCACCAACGGATATTCCCCGCTAAAAAACTGATCGTTGATCTCGCCATCGCGATTCGTGTTAGGCCTGTTATAACTGGCCATAAACGCTCGGGACCGGTCGTTTTTAGCCGCGCCGAGACCATCGACCGCTGACCACGCTCCGTAGAGGCTCGAGCCGCCATACCGGTTGAACGCCACCCAAGTCGGATCGGCGGTCTGGACCAGCACGTCTGAGCGACCCGCGTCATCGCGCACAACGAAGATAATGTGACTTGCACGCTTCTCCTCGAGTGTGTCCGCAAGGGTGCCAAGTCCATTCGCACCGTATGCATGGGGACCCTCAGGTGGAATGTGCGTCGGAAACAGCCCAAAGCCGAACTCTTGCCACGGCTCCGGATCGTCGTCCTCTCGGACAAGGCGGGCAACATAAACACCAGAAACACCGTCGGCGGGCACCTGCCACGACGCCGACACCCTCCAATTTCCGCAGTCGACAAAACGAAAATTAGTATGAACACGGCATGGTGGTTGAGCCTGGGGTAGCGTCGCGGACGGTCGGATACTCTCGATGAGACGCGCACCGCTGCCACCGTACCAACCCATCCGATAGATGTCGATCCGGTACCGCGGTGAGTGGGTCTTAATCTTGAACTCAACCGTCTCACCAATGTTGACGCTGATGTCGGTCGAGAAACCCTGTATCTCTGGATCGCCTCCCCCATTCACGTCCCATTCCTCACGTCGATTCCCAGGCCTACAATTCTCGGCCACAATCTTGTTGGCGGGAGCCGCACACGGATCCACTGCCACTGGCTGAACAGCCGGCGCCTGAGCCCGAAGATTGGCACCCAAACCGACAATCACTACTCCAAATGCCAGCACAGCGGCGCAACGGAGCGCCACAGGTATGAACCTCTGCATAGTCACCTCGTTAATCAATTGACCGGTGAAACTTAACCTGCCGATTTCCAACTTGATCCGACCAGGGATGTTTTACCTCAAAACGGACCCTCTTGCACCACTTTCTTTATCTCAGAAAGACGATACTGCCCCACAACCTACATGGCAAACCACTAATCCTCGGTTCGGTTTTGACCTTCAGACTAGCCGGTTGGTAGTGTACGTCTAAATAGATAAATAGATTAGGGAGTCGTCGCCACTAATTACGAGGAAATCATGCTGAAAAACTGTTTCCTGATAGCTGCGTTCGTGGTCTTGCTGGCGCCGTGGCCATCCGAAGCCCGTTTGGTGCGCCTAGTGGTCGAGCACACTCGGGTGTTTGCCGAGGGGACGTCGTTTGGGAGCGTCGGTCCCTACGAGCGTCTGGACGGTATCGCATACTTTGAAATAGACCCAGACGACCCCCTCAACGCCATCCTCGTCAACATCGATAAGGCCTCCAGGAATTCAAACGGTCTCGTCGAGTTCAGCGCACCGTTCTTTATCCTTAAACCACAGGATATAACCAAGGGAAATCAGAAGCTCTTCTATGTAATCAACAATCGAGGTAATAAACAGGCGTTGGGCTACTTCAACTTCAGCCCTTCCGGACCGGGCATCAACAACCCACTGACGGCAGCCGATGCCGGTGACGGATTTCTCATGCGGCAGGGCTACACGGTTGTCGATGCTGGTTGGCAAGGCGACGTGGCAGCGGGGAACAACCGACTCTTTCCTACGCTCCCCGTGGCCACCCAACCCGACGGGAATCCCATCGTGGCTCCAGTTCGGATCGAGTACTCAGATCGGACCATCCCCACAGAGGGAACGTTCACGCTTGGCTTGGAGGGATCCCCGAACTTTGTATCGTACGGCACAGCCGACACAGACACTACGAGTGCCACGCTGACCGTTCGTGAAACACTGGATGGCCCCAAGACACTGATACTACCGACCAAGTGGGCGTTCGGGACGTGTCCAAGGGGAGCGGACAGCCTGGTCCCCGACGAGACGAATATTTGCTTATTCGACGGCTTTCGCGCCGAGGCCATCTATGAGCTGATCTACCTGGCGAAGAATCCCCTCGTGATGGGCCTCGGCTACGCGGTTACCCGAGATCTCGGATCGTTTCTCCGCAACCAGACCACGGACGATGCCGGCAATCCGAACCCGCTAGCACCCGACGCCACGAGCGCTGGTATCAAACGGGCCTATTCATTCGGCGGGTCCTCGACCGGCATGTACTCACGGGACTTCCTGTATCTCGGTTTCAACGAAGATGAGTCTCATCGCAGGGTGTTCGACGCCATGTGGATTCATAAACCTGGCACACACCGCCTCTTCGCTAATGTGGAGTTCGCCGACCCCAACACCTATTCGCGGCAAGACGATAGACAGAACTTTCTGTCGACCAGCTATCCGCCGCTCACCTTCTCTGTCACGACCGATCCGATCTCTGGAGTGCGTGATGGGCTGGTCAAGCGACCGGCGACGGACCCGTTAATCTTCCAGAGTGACACCGAAAATGAGTTCTGGGTTATGAAGGCGTCACTAAATGTGACCAACGGTCTCGGGCAGCCGGTCCCGGTCCCAGCCAACGTGCGTCTCTATTTTTTATCCAGCTTTCAGCACGGCGGAAACAGTCCCGCGCCCACATTTCCAGCTCCGGCTGGTATCTGCCAGAACCCTGGTAATCCGAATCACCACGGGCCAACCGTGCGTGCGCTGCTAACCGCACTCGACGACTGGGCCGATCGCGGGATTCCGCCACCACCGAGCAACTATCCCACCGTGTCGGCAGCCACGCTCGTCCCGCTCGCCGAGGCACGTCGCGCGTTTCCAGAGATTCCGGACGTGAGCTTTCCGGAGATCGTCACCGAACTCCAGTTGCTCGACTTTGGTCCCACCTTTTCTTCCACCGGTGGTCGGCTCACCGTCTTGCCACCAAAGGTTGGGCCGAATTACTCGATTCTCGTTCCCAAGTCGGATGAAGACGGGCTCAATATTGCCGGCGTCCGACCAATGGAAATCAGAGCACCTCTTGGCACCAACGCCGGCTGGAACATTCGCAGCGCCGAAGCTCGAGGACCAAATCTGTGTGGCTTGCGTGGGACCTATATTCCCTTTGCGGTCACTCAAGCCGAGCGCTCCGCTGCGGGCGATCCGAGACGGTCTCTCCAGGAGCGATACGAGAATCACGAGGGATACGTGAAGGCCGTCAGAAAAGCGGCGCAGGAGCTAATTGATGAACGCTTTCTCCTCGAAGAGGACGCCAAACGGTTCATCACGGCTGCCGAGGCCAGCCATATTTTGAAAGCAGACGGTTAAGTCAATCTTCGAGCCAGTAACCGGTTGAGGGCACCAGAAGTATCAGCGGCGTTCAGCCGCGACCTGATCCAGATAAAGGCTCTCCAGCCGCTCAACCTCTTCTAAGAATCCCTCGGGGTCGACAAAGGTGTCGGGGCTGTAATCCTGTCCCGGCTCATACTTGTCGTGTAATCCGTATTGTGACCCGTGCGCCGAGACCCAGACGTCGACATCCCAGGTTTTCTGCTTCCGGAACGTCTCGGCAAAATCCTCAGCCACTCCCGGGTACGTCGGATCAACCACAAGCTGCTTCCCTGGGTTGATCGTATTCATATTTGCAATGACGACGCTGTAGTCGCGGCCATCCTCACGCACCTCCATCTGGTAGCTGGAACTCCCGGCCGTATGGCCCGGCGTTTCGAGAACCGTCAGTCGCGTGTCACCCAACTCGATCACTTCACCCTCAACAATAATCTTGTTCACGCGGACCGGCCGAAATGACTCCTCGCCCCCGAAATGTGGATCGCTAAATCCGCCGTCCGCCAGTACCGGTGCGTCACCGGCAGTTGCCCACATCTGCGCCCCTGTGTACTCCTTGATTTCCGCCAACGCGGCCGTGTGGTCCCAGTGCGCCTGCATCGTCAGCAGAATCTTGACGTCCTCCATGCGAAATCCAAGAGATTCAATGTTTTCCCGAATCAGCGACGTGGAGTCTTCCAGTCCTGTGTTGATCAGAATGTGGCCTTCCTCAGACGTGACCAGAAAGACACCGAGGTTGTAGGTCCCAATCGCGTAGAGATTCCCGATCACACGGTGTGCCGGAAACGGACGCGTCCAATCTTCAGGCTGCGCGGAAAGCGGCAGCGAGGCAGCAAGGAGCAGGTAGCAGGTCAGAACAAGATAGGAAACATCAAATTTCATATCGCTCACTCTCTTTCAGTTGGGATGATCCTGCCTTCTTTCACCCGCGACACGTTACGAACCCAGATCAGCCGCATTATAAATACAGTTTGTTCGAAAGACCATGCAGCGTAGAGTACTCAGACCTTGACGGAACACGCTCGGCACAATCCGAAAGCATCTGGATCGTTTCGCAGGAACATGTGGGGACTCATCGGTGCCGTCCTGTTCATGCTTGTGGTGTATGCGCTGCCGACTCCTACGCCGCTCGAGCATAACGGTGGCACGATCCCCTTAACGATCAACGGCAAGGCCTGTCTCGCCATTCTCGCGTTTGCCGTAACGCTTTGGGTGAGCGAGGCGCTTCCCTTCGCAGTGACGTCCTTGTTTGTACTGCTGTTGATCCCCGTCTTCGGAATCACCGACTACGCCACGGCCGTCTCAGCGGGGTTTGGAAACCCGATCATCACGTTCTTTATCGGGGTCTCTATCCTCTCGGCCGGATTCACGTATTCCGGTCTCGGCACGCGACTTGTCTTGCTCATGCTCCGGATGGTGGGGACGCGCACTGACCGTGTTCTCTTCGGGTTTCTCGTGCTTGGCGCAATGCTGTCAATGTGGATCACCGATATGGCGGTGGCCGCCATGATGATGCCGCTGGGTGTCGGCGTCCTCAGAGATGCAAACCTGAAGCCCCTGGGGAGTAATTTCGGTCGGAGTCTCATGATCGCGTGTGCCTACGGTCCGCTGATCGGGGGTGTCGGCACCCCAGCCGGCACCGCTGTTAATCCCATCGCCCTCAGTTACCTCAGAGAGCTTGCCGGTCTGGACATCTCGTTTGTGCACTGGATGATGTTTGGCGTTCCGGCAGTCGTCATGATGCTCCCGCTGGGCTGGTTTGTCTTGCTCAAGGTGTTTCCTCCCGAGATAGCACACTTGCCTATTCGAGCGGACGAGATAGACAGGCGGCTCCAGACACTGGGACCCCCGAAACCGGTCGAGGTCAAGACACTGGGCGTCTTCGCGTTGACGATCACGCTCTGGTTAACAGCACCGCTGCTGTCATCATTGACGGGCGGTGTGGTCAATCCACCGCTCCAGGCTGTCGGACTGTTCGGAGGAATCGCGCTGTTCTTGCCGGGAATCAACGTCCTGACCTGGAAGCAAGCCCAGCGGGATGTCGACTGGGGTGGTGTCGTCCTGATCGTGGCCGGGCTCTCACTGGGTCTCGTCATCTTCGAGACAGGCGCCGCCAGGTGGTTGGCTCAGATCATACTCGGCAACATCGGATCGGTCTCAGGCTTGGTCCAGCCCTTCGTGGTCGTGCTGGGCGTGGCAGGGTTGCACTTACTGTTCTCGAGCAACACCGTGACAGGTAGCATCATCATACCGATCCTCATCGCCCTGTCTCAGGATCTCGGACTTGATGTGTGGACGCTCGCGGCTCCCGCGGCGTTCACGTCGTCGCTGGCCTTCATCCTAGTCACCGAGAGCCCGACTAACGTCGTGCCGTACTCGGCCGGATTCTTCTCAATTCGCGACATGGCCAAGTCGGGCATTTGGATGACGCTGGCGGCTGCTGTGTGCGTCACTGCCTCCATTGTTCTGGTGGGGCTCGTTGTCTCACCCTAAGGGTACCGAAACAGCCCCAGGGTCGTAGAAGGGACGCGTTCCCTTGATCGTAACCCGATAGCCATGGCGAACTTCTGGATAGTAGTCCCACACAGCTAGGTGCTGCGTACACCGGTTGTCCCAGAACGCAATTGAGTGTGGCTGCCAGTGAAAGCGGCACTGGAACATCGGGTTGGCGCAGTGTCTCACCAGGAACGCCAGCAACGCGTCGCTTTCAGAGCGCGGCAGATCCTTGAGCCGAGTGGTGAATCCTTCGTTTACATACAACACCGACCGACCGGTGACAGGGTGCGTCCGAACCACAGGGTGCTCCGCGACCGGGTGCCTGGCATCTCTCAGGTCCCCGCTGCCATACCGAGAGCGGTAGTACTGCTCGCCCTCGTGCACCGCCGTCAGTCCTCCCAGCAAGCGCTGCATCCGCTCGGAAAGCGCGTCAAACGCCGCGTACATATTCGCGAACAGGGTGTCCCCCCCCGACGACGGGACCTGGACGATTCGGAGGATACTGCCCATTGGTGGCTCGGTGTCACAGGAAACATCGGAGTGCCAGAGTTCACCGGCCACGAACGAAACCTTCTCGTCCGCGTGCACAACCAACACCTCCGGGTGCTCGGCATCCTTCGGTGCCGCCGGATGGACATGTAATGCACCGAAGCGGCGGCCAAGCGCCTTGTGCTGCTCGAGGTTTAAATCCTGGTCGCGAAAGAAGAGCACAAGGTGTTGTGCGAGCGCTGCTTCTAGGCCTTCCACCGTCGCGTCATCGAGAGGACGTGACAGGTCGACCCCCGACACTTCGGCACCGATGACCGGTGAGACAGAATGAACACGCAGTGTTGACGTCATTAAATCACTGTTCCATTGTTCGGATTGTTCCGACCCGCTTCACTCAAACATTCGACTGTCTGTCGTGCGATACTGTGCTAGCAGTTGGCATCGGGCGAACCATCCAGAGTCCCCATGTTTTGCGCCGTTTTTCGGTCGCCGACCAAGGACTCCTCTAGCCGGCTGCGTAATATTTGACAGTATAGGAGCAGAAGCAACCATGTGTGTAACTCGCGTAATGACAGCAGTGCTACTGATGGCATCTGCCGTTCCAGCTCAAACACCGACCAATCCGCTTCCGTCGCCCATCGAAGCGGTTGACGGTCTCCTTGAAGTCAGCTTCGTCGAGTTTGCCACCCTCCCCAACATCGACGGCGAGACGGCACGCATGATGCTCCTGATCGATGAACCTGGCACGGAACGCCTGTTCGTCAACGACATGCGTGGCCCGTTGTACAGCGTGACGTACGATGGCCGGACGGTAACACATTACCTCGACGTTAATGCGGAAAACTGGAGAGTGAACGTTCAGTCTCCAAGACGCGGACTAGGTCTCCAGAGCTTCGCGTTTCATCCGCAGTTCACGCAATCTGGCACCCCTGGATTCGGCAAGCTATACACCTGGACCGACACCTCCAACACGGTTCCAGATCCAGACTTCGTCCCGGGCGGCGGCGATAACACTCACGATATTGTCCTGCTCGAATGGACCACGGAAACTCCCGGTGCCACAACCTACGATGGTGGTCCACCGCGCGAACTGCTTCGGATCGAGCAGCCATTTCGAAATCACAACGGTGGGCATATCGAGTTCAATCCGCTCGCCCTACCAAGTGACCCTGACTTTGCACTGCTCTATGTGGGCATGGCCGACGGCGGTAGCGGCGGCGACCCTCTCAATAACGCCCAGAACCTCGGCTCGGTGTTTGGAAAAATTCTTCGGCTCGACCCACTCGGATCCAACAGCGCCAATGGTCGTTACGGAATCCCTGAGGACAACCCCTTTGCCAACGACCGTGACCCCACAACACTGGGTGAAATCTATGCTTATGGCGTCCGGAACCCTCACCGTTTCGGATGGGATTCCCAGAACGGCAACCTGTTCGTCGGTGATATCGGACAGAACCTCGTCGAGGAACTGAGTCTCGTGACAGCGGGCGCGAACCTTGGCTGGAACGACTGGGAGGGCAGCTTCCGATTCATCAGTCGCGAGGAAGTCAGTCTCGTCGACCAACGTGGTGATGCCACGGTCACATTTCCCCTCGCCGAGTACGGCCACGTAGATCCTCTGCTGCCACCACGTTCTGCCATGACCGGAGGAATCGTGTACCGCAGAGGCGAGATTGAGAAACTGGCGAATCTTGTGCTGTTCGGCGAATTGGTCAGCGGTGAGATCTTCTACATCCCGGCCGATGATCTCCCGACAGGCGGTCAGGGAGCCATTCGCCGGATTCTGCTCAACGACAACGGTGAATCAAAGACATTCATGCAACTCATTCACGAGAAGAACGTCGAACAGGGTAAGCCGCCCACACCACGCGCCGATCTGCGCTTCGGCACGGGCCCTGGTGGTCGCGTGTTTCTACTCAATAAGCACGACGGCATCATCCGCCTGCTTGTTCCCGAGAATGACACGCCGTAAAACATCCCTGCCTCAGGTCGCTGGTGTCGTCCGTACGATAGACCGGGACACCGAGGCAACCGGCCCTGCACTGGCAAGCCGAATACTCTCAAGGCGCTGACAGCCGGAACACGTATAGTGCGTTCGCCTGAGGGGGACTGACGAATTCTGTAGACAAAAATGTGGCAATTCGCCAAGGACTGCCACCTTCCCTCGCCGCCGTCATCGCCACATATTGGACGCCATCTACCTCAAACGTCATCGGGTATCCCTGCACGGAGGTGCCCAGTCGTGTTTTCCAGAGGGTTTCACCCGTCCGAACGTCGAACGCCCTGAACCAGCGGTCATAGTCGCCGGCGAACGCGAGGCCACCGCCGGTCGTGAGGGCCGCCGTCAGGAAGGGCGCCCTCTGCTCGACGCTCCAAACCTCCTCCATGGTGGCTACGTCGTATGCCGCTAGTTTCCCCAACATGCCGTTCGTGCCTGGCATTTCCATCCATGCCCGTTCGCCTCCACTGCCACCCCCACCGGGCTCAAGCACGATCTCTCGTCCGGCCATCTCCATACAGCTCTGGCTGAGCGGAATGACGATAAGTCCCGCATTGGGAGAGTAGCTGGTCGCTTGCCAGTTGTGTCCCCCGGCGGTCGACGGGCACACCGACACCCAGTCCCCAATTTTTGCGTTCTCGATGTCTTCCCGATATCTGACGACTCCGGTCTCCGGATCGATCGACAAGATGTTCTGGAACACCGTCTCCTTCATGGCAATAAAACGACCATCCCGCCGGTCGAGCTTCCAGAGCACACCGTGTTTGCCTATCGTGAGCAGCGATGGCCGCCCCTCGATGTCCACCAGGACCTGTTCGAAACCCTCATCCATATCCAGAGACTCACCGGGAACATGGGTTCGATACCAAACAATTTCACCGGTGGTCACGTCCAGTGCCAGCGTTGAGTTAGCGAACAACGTCGCGTCGGCCGTGGACAACCCCCGACTGGCCGCAACCCACGGCTTCGCCTGGGCGGTCCCAAAGTAGACCAAGCCGAGCTCTGGGTCCCAACTCCCACCATTCCAGGCTTCCCCTCCACCACGGAGCGCCAGTGGTAAATCTCCCCAGGTGTCACCTCCGGGCTCACCGGGGCGGGCAATCGTGTACGTGCGCCAGACTTCTTCGCCCGTTCGAACGTCGTGAGCCGTGATAAAACAGCTTTCCTCAACGAAACGTGTGCAGCCGTTGATTCCGTTGATCACTTTCCCATCTGCCACGATCGGTCCGGCTGTGTTCCCAAACCCAAGCTCGGAATCGACGATCTGTGTCTCCCACCGGACACGACCCGTTCGGGCCTCGAGCGCAACCATCGCAGCGTCCGACGTCGACACCAAGAGCTGGTCCTGCCATATTGCAACACTCTGGACTCGCTCGCCCCCACTCGACCCTTTTCGGCGGTACTCCCAGAGGAGCGTGCCGTCCTTCGCGTCCAGCGCTTGCACCCGGTCGCCAGCACCCGTAAGAAAGAGCACTCCGTCACGCTCCAGCGGAGCGGTGCGATATCGACTTCCGTCCGGCAATCCCCACGCCCAGGCCAACTGAAGGCGGTGGACGTTCTGTGTATCGATCTGCGACAAGGGGCTGTACCCATTGGAGTTTGGTGATCGACGCCAATGTAGCCAATCACCGTCTGGGGGTGACACCAGCTCGCGCTCGGTGACAGGGGTGAGCCAGTCCGCAACCCGGAACGTCTCCGTCATACTGGTAGTCGTCTCCGATACTCTGCCCTGGAATTCGGGAGGACTCTGGACGGAGTCGGGGGACCGCGTCGTTCCGATGCGTCCCGGAACCGGAGGAACCCCCGCCGCCTCGGCCACAACCGCGGCCTCCGTGCCAGGGATGACCGTGGAACGGGACGTCAGGGTAAGCTCGGAGTCGCCGGCCGGCACCCCATTCGCTCGAAGAATATACGCCACGACATCGGCAACGTCTTCGATGACCAGAGAGCCAATGGCTTGTGGTGGCATCGTCGACGCGATTTGATTCATTAAATCGACAACCGGTCGGGCACCCCAAGTATTCCTGAAATTTGCTCCCGCGAGCTCTGGCGCCTCGAACGATCCCTGAAGATTGTCCAGATGACAAACCGCGCATTGCTCGGTGTAGGCCGCAGCTCCTCCATCGGCCTGTCCCGTCGTGTAGAAGGCCTCCCCGGTAGGTTGAGCCAGAACCGGAAAATCTCCTGCGAGCAAAACGACCGCCGCGAAAACTGTGGCGATGAGCTTCAGCATGATGCGCATCTCTGTTGAACTCCTGGGTGAACTTCTGGTTGAACTCCTGGACACTAGCATCTCCCGACCTCGCTCAGGCTGATTGTAGCGTGCGGAACAACAAGATACATTATCAACGGTTTGCAGGTGGGCACTCAGTGGAGCGGTAGACGCCGGGACAACACGTGAGTCCTCCGGACACCACAGAAGACTTCAGCGGAGTCCAAGGAGAACCAACTGGAGAAAACGAGATGACACGCTGGATCCGTTTCGAGCACGCTGGGACTATCGGCTTCGGCACGCTGGCTGACGACACAATCGCCGTCTACGATGGCGACATGTTCGACGAGCCGACAGCGACGGGGGTCACGTTGCATTTGGACCAGGTTACGCTGGCAACGCCGACCACGGCTGGGAAAATGTTAGCCCTTTGGAATAACTCACGAGCCATGTCTGCCAAACTGAACCAGTCCATTCCCCCCGAACCTCTGTACTTCATCAAGGCCGCCAGTTCATATCTAGCCACCGAGAGCACGATTCGCAAGCCTCCCTCCTATGACGGCAAGGTGGTCTTTGAGGGCGAGCTCGGCATCGTGATCGGTAAAGAGTGTCGCGCGGTGTCGACCGCCGACACCACCGAACACATCTTTGGCTACACCTGCGTCAACGATGTCACCGCGATTGGCATCATCGGGAAGGACGAATCATTTCAGCAGTGGACCCGAGCCAAAAGCTTCGATACGTTCGGGGTCTTCGGTCCAGTGGTGGCGACCGGACTCAACCCCCTGCAGTTGTCCGTACGCACGACCTTGAACGGCCAAGAGCGCCAGCATTACGCGGTGAGCGACCTAATCTTCCAACCAGCTGAAATCGTAAGCTTCGTCTCACAGGACATGACGTTGTACGCCGGAGATGTAATCTGCTGTGGAACATCTGTGGGTGTTGGCTCGATGAGACCGGGAAGCGTCGTCGAAGTCACCATCGAGGGTGTGGGGACGCTGCGCAACCGATACGACAACTGATTACCAGCCATTCTGGGTCAGAGTTCGACCCGCTCCTACCGAGGGAACGCCCTGAGCGGGGGGGACACACCATCGGCGAGCGGCGTACGTGCCGTATTCATAAGCATCGCTAGCAACGAGTAGTACCCCATGATGCCAATTGTATCGACGACACCTTTCTCCTCGAAAATCGATACCGCCTGAGTATAGGTCGCGTCACTCACACCCCGCGTCCGCAACAGCTCCATACAGAAGTCGTACACCGCAGCTTCATCTTCCGACATTCGATCAGGACGCCGCCCGTCTGACAACGCGGCAATGATCTCTGCGCTAAGGCCTTCCCTCTCTGCGATCGGCGCGTGGACGGCCCACTCATACTGCTGCGTCCAGTGACGCGCCGTGATCAAAATAACGAACTCGCTGAGCCGTGGTGGCAGCGCGCTGTTGAAACGGACGTAGTCGCCCACGTTACGCGCACGACTCAGCATCTCAGGACTTCTTAACAGCGGGACAAACGGGCCGCCGAACCGCGTGGTGTTGCGAGCCTCCTTAAATTCTTCCACCGCTTCCCGCTGCGCTTCTGTCATCTGACTCTCTGGAATCGCCGGCATACGGTCTTGCCCATAGAGAACCGGGGCAGTCAGCAACACAAGAATCACACCCAGACACGAGCCAGTTACTCCTCCAGCACTGAGAGTCTTCATAAGACACCTCCTCCGATCGGACTAGTTTTTCATTGCTCTCTAAGGAACCCACCGGCTATAGGTCCATCTGTAGTTCGGAAATGATCCCGAGCTTACAGGACAGGGTGATGGAGCTGCCCTAAACGTCTCACTAAACTAGGGACTGTTCTGCTGTTCTCGAACTCCAGTGCGAAGAAACTCATTTCGCGTCACGATCCCGATGTCATTCCCGAGATAGTCAGCCTGGCTCGTCTCTTCCATCCACAGCGTTCCGGTAGGCTGGAGCGACACCTGGACATAATGTGCGAGCGAGTCAGGTACCGCACCGTGCCAGTGCTCCACCCAAGGAGCGGCGTACTCTGATTCGCCGACAGCAAGGGTCCTCATCCTCTCGCCACGCTTCTGAACGCGCCCTTCACCACTCATGACCATCATCATTTGGCCGCCAGGGTGACAATGCCAGTACGAACGCATCCCCGGTTCCCAGTACGCGCCGCCCCACGGCTCACCGTTAATGACGGCGGCCGGCCAAGGCCGGCTCTGGTACACACCGGTGGCTTGGACATCCATTCGTTCCCCCGGGCAGCTCCCGGCTGTCGGCGCAGCCGCACCACCTGCCTGTGCTGGCTGCCGAGCGTAGCTTGGTAATCGTGTATAGGCGAAAAGCAGAGTAAGCAATAAAATAAGTGAGAGAAACGGCGCTACTCTCCGATCGTTCGGCATCGTGACTCGCCTCCTGAGTGTGTAATTAAGGTGCTCTGTCTTCGTTAGGAACGCCATTGTAGGGCAGACTTGGGTATTTCGGACAGACGACCTCGCCGGATTGAACATTTAGGTCAAGAGCGACTAATGTTACGTGTAATAACCTGTCTTGAGCCGCGCGAGTCGGTACGCGCAGCAGTTGGGAGAAATCAGATGAGCCAGCGAAACAGAGTGACGTTCACGGCACAGTTGGCGATGGTAGGCGTGGTCATCTTGCTGGCTCCGATCCCCGTCGCTGGCCAGGGCGCGAGTAGCTCGACGACGACGGCAGCAACCAGCGTCGAGTTTAAAACGCCGTGGGGCGATCCGGATTTGCAAGGCATATGGTCGTATGCCAGCATCACGCCGTTGCAGCGCCCCACTGAATTGGAGGGAAGAGAATTTCTTACCGAAGAGGAAGTGGCCGAACAGAACAACGCTGGAGCGACGCGTGCATCCTCCGAACGCCGCTCCGAACTCACACCCGAACGCGATCTCGGTCTCGCATATAACCAGGTTTGGTGGGACCGCGGCACATCGACGGGTCGTACGTCGCTAATCGTGAATACCCCAGACGGGAGGCTCCCGCCCCTGACACCCGTGGGCGAAAAGCGGCAGGCGGAGCGCCAGGAATACCGACGCACACACCAATTTGACTCATGGGTAGACCGACCTTTACAAGAACGCTGTATGACGTACCAGCGTGTGCCCCCCGTGCCATCGGGCTACAACAACACGTATCACATCTTGCAGACCCCTGGATACGTCGCCATCCTCAACGAGATGGTCCACGATGTCCGCTTCGTCCCCATAGACGGAGACCCACACGTCAGCGAGCGGATTCGCCAGTGGAATGGGGACTCACGCGGCCACTGGGAAAATAATACGCTGGTCGTTGAGACCACCAACTACAGTGACAAAACGACGTGGAGGGGATTTCCTGGGGTTGGCCGAACTTTGCGTGCAGTTGAGCGTTTCACACGCATCGACGCCGACACGATCGACTACCGATTCACCATCGACGACCCGACGACCTACACTCGACCGTGGACCGTTGAGCTTCCGCTAGCGCGCCTACCGAGCTACGTGATCTACGAGTACGCGTGTCACGAGGGCAACTACTCGATCGCGAATGTCCTTACTGGCGCTCGCGCCCAAGAAAAAGCTAGGCAGGCCCCCTAGGTTTCTTTGCTGTCATCTGGGTATTGTGAGTGGTATCCTAAAGACTAGATTAGTTGTCTCTTCTGTGATCGAACACAAGCGTCGACATGGGGACGAACGGGCCCCGGGGAGATCAGTCGTGAGAATCACGCCTCGAACGTTTGTAATCGTGACGTTGTTGGGTGGATGCCTAGCGATTTCGGCACCGGGAGTTGCAGCCGAAGAAGGCGACGTGACGTACTACGAGCACGTGCTGCCGATATTGCAGAACAACTGTCAGAGTTGTCATCGCCCCTCAGGTACGAACATTACCGGACTCGTCGCCCCTATGTCGCTGATGACGTATGAGGAGACACGTCCCTGGGCCCGCTCGATTGCCCGAAAGGTTGAGGCGCGCGAGATGCCCCCCTGGTTTTTGTCGGCACCACACGGTGTCTTTTCGAATGAGAAGCGTCTCAGTAACGCCGAAATCGACATGATTGTCGCTTGGGTAAATGCTGGCGCCCCGGCGGGAGATATGGCATCCGGCCCCGAGCCGCTCGTCTTCCCCGAGGAACTCAATGACGGATGGACACTTGGTAAACCTGACTTTGTGGTCACGATGGATCTATACACGGTGGCTGACGACATCTATGACCTCAATATCAGTTTTCGGAAAGCGATAGCCGAGCACCTAGTGCCAGAAGACGTGTGGGTGCAGGGCTGGGAATTTCGAGCCGGGAGTAACGGCGATCGCGTACACCACTTTTGCTCGGGCGTAATTTCCCCAGGCGAAGACGTGGCACCGGTCGTTCCTGGAGGCGACGATACTGACAACGTCCGTTCGTCCCTAGGGTGCATGGCAGCCGGGGCCGAATCGACCATGCTCCCTGATGGCTTTGGTCTGCTAATTCCAAAAGGCTCGACGCTGAGCTTCGGGATGCACTACAACAAGGAAGCAGGTCCCGGAACGTCATTCCAGAACGCTGCCGAGTTGGGGTTCTTTGTCGCCAAGACGCCTCCCAAGCACGCCATTAAATATGCGCGGATCGCCAACGAAGGATTCGAGATTCCGCCACACCATCCAAATTACCACGTCGGGTCTGCATGGACGCTTAAGAAAGACATCGCCCTACTTACATTGTGGCCACATTCGCACTTTCGAGGGAAGGCAACGCGAATCACCGCGACCTATCCAGACGGCCGAGAGGAGCTCTTACTTGACCTGCCAGAATGGGACCAGAGTTGGCAGGTGACGTACAAGTATCGTGAGCCGAAGATCCTGCCGATGGGAACCCAAATCGACGTACATTGGTGGTTCGACAACACGGTAGGACGCGCCGCGCGCTACAACTTGAACCCTGATCGTGCCGTTGGCGATGGACCGCGCACCTATGATGAGATGCAGCGTGGGTTTTTCACCTACGCAGAGCTCGAGTCGGACGCCGTAAATACAACAATCGGCCAGTAAGACTAGCGTGAGCCATGCGATCCTGTCGTCACTGGCGATTTATTCTCGTTCTTGGCGTCGGATTCTTGACCCAGTTCGGGGAAGCCTTGTCGGTGCAGGCCCCGGTCGACGTGGCATCGTCGACCGGGGCGGTGCAATCCGAACTTACCCTCACGGCACGTACCGCACGCGTCAAGTTTGCCCCGACCCTGCGGGCAGACGACCCTAAGCACCAAAGACTGTTGTCGCCGTCGGGTGGAGATGGACGGGTGCACGTCGCGCAACTCGAAAGCACGGTGACCTTAACCTTGAGCGACGTCGAGTTGACTGTGGACTCCTTGTCATCTCCCGGTCACGATTTATGGCTGGAGCGAACAGGTGAGAACTGGCAGTTGCAGTTAGGAGTGAACAACGGCATCAGCGAACCCGGCACAGCCACGGACTTGAGCACGGTGCCACTAACGCATTCGGTCCGGACCACTGCATCGCCGACGTTCACAGCCGCCTTGATTCCGACCGACGCAGATACGGGACGCCTTCTGCTTCAGTGGGGTGTCGACCAGTGGACGGTCGACTTTCGATTCGGAGACCCACCCGAAAGAGAACGTCGCGCACCCGGAACGGGAGATAGTCGAACACGCGAAGACGACACCTCCTCTATTTCTCGCGGCAAGAGACTCAACGAGCGCAACGAGACCCAACTGGTGCTCCTCGATGGCTCTCGACTCAGCGTGCTCTTCTTTAAAGAGCTGGATATCGGCGGTCCTGACTTTCCCCAGATCGCGACGGCCAGTGATGGGATGCTGATTCAATTGACCGCTGGGGCTGTTACCCGCCTCAAGACCGAGACTCCACTGCAATTTGGCGAAACCATGGTCGATACGGACAACCTGGCACCTGGCTTCGCCGGTGCCTACGGTCTATGGCTCAAACGAGCGGAAGGTGGATGGCGGCTCGTCTTCACCCATGAGCCTGACGTCTGGGGGACTCAACACGATCCGGCGTTCGATGCTGCAGAAATCGAGCTGGCATATTCACATGTCGATTCGTCCGCCCGACCATTTGGGGTTTCTATCCAGCCAACGGGGACGGATCGGGGACGTTTAGTACTGCACTGGGGACCTCATGAGTGGTCGGCGGACTTCATCGCAGCGGGCTGACTCGGCTGTCGAGCACGCTCAAACAGCTTCGGACACAGCTTGACTCGGCAGGACGAGGTCGCCTTTAGGGAACAGGTGGGACTGCGATCACCCCGCCAAACGTGAACTGATTGAGGATTTCGATCCGATCCGAAAGTTCATCGTCACCTGCTGGAAACTCGTTCATCCGAAGAATATACGCCAAGATGTCGGCCTTTGCTTGCCGACTTACGCTGGACGGATCGTCTTCTGGCATCGAGACCAAGACCCGCTCGAAGAAGTAACCCACCGTCCGGCCACTCCACCTGGTCATGAACGTCTGACCCACGATCTCGGGCACGACCTTTCCCCCCGCGAGGTCGGGCGCGTGACAGCTCTCGCACAAGTCACGATACAGAACCTGGCCCCGGTTTGCCTGTACGTTCGTGTAAATTCCCTGCGAGACAAACTGCGGCCTAGGGGCGAAAGCCGTGACGCCGATCAGACTCGCCGTCACTATCCCGACTACGGACGTCGTGATTAGCGGTCTACTCACGGCGTCGTACCGCCTACCGAGACGGGGAAAGAAGCCCTACCTCGACCCTGTCCCGGTGTCTGTGGTCGCCTTGTCGACGGCACGGGCCCCACTGAGACTTCCCTCGATGCCGTAATTCCCCTCGTGACAGGCATATTCAAAGAGCTGCTTCTCATCCCTTGTCATCGGCAGCTGTACGGTCCAAGACCTTGTGAATGATTCCGGATCGTCGATCGTGTACTGGTAATCGAGCGTGTCCGCGTTCGCCCTGGTGAACCGTTCGGTCAGATGCAAGTTCTTGCCGGCTCCTCGGTAGCTGGTCTTCCCGTTGAAGTTGACCGTGTCGACCACCAAGGTGTCGCCTTCCCAGTGACCACGCGAATCCCCTTTCCACTGGCGGATCGTGTCATTCATATGTGGACGCCCGTCCAGGGGAATAACGCGTACCTCATGGATCTGCTCGGTCAGAATCGCCACGTAGCCAGGAAGCTGGAACAACCTCATATTGTTGTTGTAACCACCCGGCATCATCGGCGGTCCGGTTCGCTGCTGGTGAATACACCGCTCGCCCAAGGGACGATCCTCTATTCCATGGGCGGGACGGGCTACGACCGCGCGGCGATCGATCACACGCTTCTGGGCTTTCCGGGTCAAGGCGGGGAGTTTTCCATCCGGCGGATCCATAATTAGGGACGTGCGGTTTGTTCCGACGATCGCCGTACCCTTGTCCCACCAAAATTCGTTGTAGGCCCGGGCAAGGTCGCTTGTCTGCACCGTGCCATTGATAAAGCCGCCCCGACTCCCGTCCTCATCCCGGCGATCGGCGTTCCGGCGCTGGAGAGTCTCCTCGACGAACTCGGCCGCTTCCTCGTCCGTGAACACCTTTTTGTCCGCCAGGTCGTCGGGGCGTTCCAGCGGCGTCAAGGTCGAGTAACTCCACCCACCTTGGAGGTCCGGGTCACCCCAAGGGGTTCTAGTCTGACCAACCGCGGCTACCGGCACGAGCAGGACAGCGGCAACCACAGCCACAAACGCCGCAAGATATCGTGTGATCATTCAACCCTCCTCACTTTTCTCGTTCGCACATACGCACCGCCTGTAGCCATTGTCAAGCTGTCGATACTTCAACAGCATAGCGGGTACCAAAAACTCAATCAGAGACAGTCGATCAGTCTGTTAGTTGATCAGTTCGTACGGGAATGATTTTTGAAAAATGAGACGATCCGATCGGCAGTTTCACGCGGATAGACGTGGCCGCCAGAGTGGATCCAGGTCATGACTGGGGTTGCTGTGTCTGTCGGTCCGTAAATCGTGCAGCCATCCCCACACGGCGTCGTTGTGGTGCCAACACCGTTCACCGCGACAGCGATTTCAATCGTGGCCACCTGATCGGAAAAACTCACCTGCCGATCGCGCTCCCCAGCCACATGAAAGAGCGTCCCCGGCTGTGTGGGTCGAACCGAAGGACGGAGTCGGCCCGCGACCGGGGCGTAGGCGGCAAACACGCCAGGGCGCTCGGCCCATAGGAGGTAGGTAAACATGCCGCCATTCGAAAACCCGGTGACATAGATGCGGTCGTCGTCAATCTTGTACATCGTTCGCAACGACAAAAGCGCCACGTCGACGAGCCTCAGGTCGCGATTGACGTCATTATCTTGCTCCACCTGCCAGCCAGTGAGGCTGCCGCGAGTCTGGAGTCCCTGAAAATAAACAACGATCGCGTCGGGCCACGCCATGTGAACATTCGTATTCTGAAAATTCTGCATGCTGTCGCCACGCCCGTGAAACGCTAGCACTAGCGGAATCCGTGCCGCTCCCCCAGACCCAGCCGGGGCGTAAACAATGGCCTCCCGTCTCTCGCCGTCGACCTCCCATGTCATGACCTCGGCGGAGATGTCACGGGCCCCAAGGATCAACAGTATGCCGACCAGACCGACGTGCGCCAGGTGCGTTCTCATCTACTTTTTTCCATGACTCCTGGCTGGACATCCACCGATCCAGACGAGGCTCACCGACTCCATTGGTCTCAGCTCGGTCATCGACTCCGCGACGCACTTACCTCGTGGTCGGATACTTCGAATCGGCGTCCTTACCGTGCGCCACCGCCGCCGGTCGTACTATCCATCGAGAACGGATCAGGTCCCGTGCCTTCGGCAAAGTCCTGCTCATCATTCCGCGCACCGATGAACATCGCTGATATGCCATAGTTTCCGTCGTAGCACCGCGGCTCGTAGTAAATGCGGTTCTCCTGATCGCTCTGACGCTTTAGCGTTTGCCGGACGGTCCACGGCTCGACCCACACCGTCGCATCATCCAAGGTGACCTCGTACTCGAGCGTATCGGCATCGGCGCGTGTGTACCGTTCGATCATCTTGAGGTTCGCACCCGAGCCACGATACGGAAACTTGGGAGAGAAGTTGGTCGTTTCGATGACGAGCGTCTCGCCCTCCCATCGCCCGCGTGCGTCGCCGTGGCGAAGACGGATCTGGATCGCCGGGTGGCTCCCGCTCAAATTGATGACACGCTGGAACCCCTGGCCCTGCCCGGTGTCATAGCCTATCGCGACCGAATCCTCGCCCTGCACAATGCGACGGAACCCATTGAAGTCTGGCGCACGCCCACCCATGCACCGATCACTTAAACTTTGGTCCTCAGGACCGTCGTGACGGTTCATCCGCTGCGTGTTGTAGAAGGGCGGAATCTCGAACCGGCGGGGTGATACTGGCCCGTATTCCCCACCTTCACAGGCGCGGGCGCCTTGCTCGCAGGTGGGGGTGTTCCGCATGAGCGCTTGACGCCACTCTCGTTGGACGTCGGCCTTCCGCTGAGCGTCTGGTGTCAAGGCGGGAATCCTCCCATCCGGCGGGTCGACGACGAGTGACGTGCGTGGTCCCGTCGGCTTCACCGAGGTATAAACTTCGTTGTACGCTCCTGAAACGTCCTGCGCCGTTCCGACGCCTTCGCGTCGGTCACGACGTGCGTCTCCCATGCGGGCCAGGTCCTGCTCGGCCCGCTCTTCATCTGTGAGAAACTCTCGATCACCAAGTGCTGAATTTCGTTCGAGAGGTGTGCGGTAAACATCGAGCCAGATCCCGTCCAGACTGGGATGCCCCCACGTGGTCGTGCTCTGAGACTGCCCGGTTACCGGCACTGTCGTCAGACGAAGCATCACGATAACAGCCGCAAGTACCATCAGAACACCAACCGACTCCAGTAGTCGTCGCATCATTCTCATACCTCCCCAAAACTTCCAGAACACGTCACCTGTGAAACGTTTCAACCTTGGTTAATATACCTCGTCGACTACCTCTGTCAATTATTCCAGCGGTTGCTCGGTGTCGAATCCAAGCGAATTCTTTTCACCCAGATGCCTTGAACCGTATGATCTTGAGGTTCAATTGGCCATCAAAGGTAGCCACGACTCCCTGCCTGGCGGCCGGTCACCCCATGACTAGAAAGAAACGCCTCCGCTTCAATGCACTCCGCGGGATGGACAACGTCATCGACGGGAGACTCTGTGAACCGGACTGGTTTCAACTGCTCTTTGGCTGTGGCGAATTGGTCACCCTCGAGCTGGGATGCGGCCGCGGGGAATATACGCTTGCACTTGCCCGGTGTCGGCGGAATGTCGGCGTGCTCGGGGTGGATCGAAACGGGGCCCGCCTGTGGAAGGGCGCGGAGCAAGCGCTTGACGAAGGTCTCGCCAATGCGTTCTTTCTCCGCGCCTTGGTCGAGCATCTGGAGAAACATATCCCGCCCGGTCGGGTCGGTGAGATATGGCTTCCGTTTCCTGACCCACTGCCCAAGAATAGGCAGGCCAAGCACCGACTGCTCTCAGTTCTCTTTCTGGAACGCTACCGCCGGCTGCTGTGCCCTGGCGGGGTTCTGCACCTAAAGACGGACGACCTGGACCTGATGCACTTTGCCGACCAGACCGTGCATGAGACAGGAGGCCGTGCTCTCGAGGGCCCCGCCCACCTTACGGGTAAAGACAGAGAGGTTATGGCGGTCCGGACAACCTACGAGAAAAAGTATCGCGGCGAGGGTCGGATCATCTACGATCGAAGTTTCCGTCTTGATTGATTTCTCACGTCACGTCACGAATCTTGGGTAGAATCATCAGAAGGACATCATGAGTGACAGTAAGAGTTTGAACCAGAAAGCGCCGTGGATCACATATCGCCACCAGCTTAAAGTCTTGGACTGTACCGTCCGCGACGGCGGCCTGATCAACGATCATCAATTCAACGACGGATTCGTCCGAGCGGTATACGACACATGCATCGCTGCAGGCATGGATGCGATGGAGATCGGTTACAAGAATGCTGAGCGGTTGTTCCCGAAAGACCGATTCGGTCCGTGGCGGCACTGCGACGAAGAGGATTTGCGGCGGGTCGTCGGCGACCATGATGCGAAGAGCACCGGCTTGACACTCGCGGCCATGGCCGATGCCGGCAAGAGTGACTGGAAAACCAGCATCGGACCTGCCGACGACAGCGTCCTGGGGATTATCCGCGTCGCCTTCTACGCCCATCAGGTTTCAGAGGCAGTGGAGATGATCCACCACGCCAGCGAGCAGGGCTACGAGACTACGGCCAACCTGATGGCTGTGTCGAACATCACCGAGGAAGAAATCGAGACGGTGCTTAAGGCAATCGCACCCACATCAGCAAGCACAATGGTAATCGTCGATAGCTTCGGTCACCTCTACCGCGAACAGATCGACCGCTTGTATCACAAATACGCCGAAGCGATGAGGGGTACCGGAAAAGAGATCGGTATCCACGCTCACAACAACATGCAGCTTGCGTTTGCAAACACGATCGAGGCGATTGTCCTTGGTGCAAATCGCATCGATGCGACCATGGCTGGGCTTGGACGCGGTGCAGGCAACTGTCCGATGGAACTCTTGCTCGGTTTCCTGCGCAACCCGAAATTCAAGCTACGGCCGGTCATCCGTTTACTTCAGGAGCAGATACCTGAGATTCGAAAGACCGTCGAGTGGGGGCCAATGATTCCCTACAACATCACAGGCCAGCTTAATCTTCACCCACGTGCGGCCATGGAATTTCGAACGAGTGACAACCCTGATGACTTCGTCGCCTTTTACGACAAAATCGTGAACGAGACATAGACACCGCTACGCACGATTTTAGATTTACGTTTCGGCCAAATCGTAGCGGCTGGACTCGAGACCCTATATTTTCCTACTCGAGATGTGACGGATTTATCCATTGACATCGTTATGCCATGCGCACCGTTGACTCGCCCGACAAGGGCCAGGGCGCGTGACCGGACCCTCCTTCAAAACACGAGAACGTTGTGAACGTAAAAGCTTCCAGACTTTGTATCGCTGGCCTCGTCTGTGCTTTCGTACTGTCTGCCTACCCGCCCTATGCCTGGGCTCAGTGTGACAGCCCCGTCGCTTTACAGATTCTTGGCTCGGGCGGACCGTTCGGTATCGGGCGGGTCTCGTCTGGATACATCGTCTGGATCGACGGCGTCAGTCGGATCATGGTGGACGCCGGGGGTGGAACTTTTGCTCACTTTCATAAGGCGGGCGCACAAATCTCAGACGTTCGCTTGCTCGCGGTCAGTCATTTTCATCCCGACCACTCGTCGGAAATCCCCGCGTTGCTCTGGCCAGAGGCGTCAACCGTCCACATGGCTGGTCCCTCTGGTAACGGCGGTTACCCGTCCTTAGACGAATTTATCAATGGCCTCTTTGGAGCACCTGATGCAGTTTTCCGTGTGCTTGGTCAGCGTCTCAATCTTTCGACCACGACAGTGGACGTATTGGCGGCTCAGTCCGTGGAGGTCTTTTCCGACGAACAGGTACGGGTACGTGGAATCGGTGTTCCGCACGGCGATGTTCCAACAGTCGGCTACCGAGTGGACGTCGGCGATGCCAGTGTCGGCTTCAGCAGCGACCAGATTGGCACGAACCCCGCCTACACGGCGCTTGTCCGAGGCGTTGACCTGCTGATCGTTCACTTTGCCGCATCAGAAACCCCAGTGGGGCGAACGGCAACCCTCCATGCGACACCGAGTGTGTGGGGGCAGATGGCATCTGACGTGCAGGCCGGAGGGGTCGTACTCAGCCACCTCTCGGAGAGTAAACCTGGCCACTCTCGTCACGGAAGCCACAGCGGTTCAGACCTTGACGGCAGTGTGGCACACTTCCGGTCGCACTATGACGGTCCTCTGACGATCGCAGAAGATTTGATGTGCATAGCGATCGAGTAGTGACGAGAAATCAGTTCGAGTTGTTCAGGAACTAACTCAACTCCTTGGTCGCGACGACGCGCCGCTCGGACCTTATGGCAGCGTATAGATTGCGGCATCCTCCAGAAGCTGCCGTCGGACACTCAGAGCCACCACCTCAAACCGATCGAAACGTTGACGATTGGCTCAAGTGGCAGGATTCGAACCTGCGGCCTATCGCTTAGGTGACTCAAAAGCGGAACGTGTACTGCACTTTAGTGGCCAACTTCGAGTCTTGTCTCCTAAAGTCGTAGCCTCGCTCGATGTCTTGCACCCAGCCTTGACCAAATACGAAGAAAATCTCGTTTCCCGGATCTATGGTCCAGCGCACGCGGCTCTGGAGACTGAGATTCTCAGATCGGTTATCGAACTGGATCAGGTTGGAGAACGACAGGAAGGGCGAAACTGCATAGTCTACCTGTGAGCTGAAGATCCGGGCGATGAAATCGCCTTGCGGCAAGCTGGCAAAGGTCTGGTTGGTATTAAAACTGATCAAGAAACGGGGAGGGAGCTTGTAAGTCAGGGCCGTTTCTATCATCTTCGCGGTGCCCGACCAAAAATTGCCAAAATTGAAGCCGATCCTGCCATGAATCCTACGTTTCTGCGCCGACATAAACATGATCCGCCACGGCGTAAAGCGGTACTCTCCCGCGGGAAGCACAACTCCGGTCGAAATCTCGAACGGCTCGAATAGGCGTTCGTAAGTCAGGTTCGCGTCAAACAAGCTGTGCAGGGAGTCCCCGGAGTTCAGGTGCCAATCCACCATAGTGACGTACAGGTTCG
>CAUZDY010000040.1:0-24591 GCA_963578805.1 Vicinamibacteria bacterium
CGGAGCCGATTCAGCGGGAACTCCGGGCCGATCTAGGTCGGAATGTCTCCACATTCACGAGAGGTGCCGGTCCGGCGGATTCGGGAAGGGGGTCGTCGGCATCGTGCCTAGAACCCGCGCTTACGACCACGTACGCCGCGACGGCTCCCTTTTGGCTTCGAAGCCTTGAAGCGAGACGGTCGATCGTCGGGGCCGAAATTGCCCTGGGGGCGGGGAGCTCGCTCCGTGGCCTCGTTAACCTTAAGTCGGCGGCTCTGGAACTCGGACCCATCAAATCTCGAAATGGCTTCTGGAATGGATGACGGATCGTTGAATTCCACGAATGCGAATCCGCGGGGCTGACCTGTGGCGCGGTCGATTGGGAGGAACACTTCATTGACCTCACCGACTTGGGCAAAGAGTGTTTCGACTTCTGTTTGGGTTGTGCTGAAGGCTAGGTTGCCGACAAAGACCTTGGAAGCGATGATGTCCTCCTGATTCTGAGGGTAGCCGGGATAAGAAATTGCTAGCCACAAAGTATATCACCCGCTTGTCACGTCACGTTAACCTAAGACGGCGGGTACTTGGGGGTGCGGTCGCGCCCGTGACCGATAACCTGACTCCTTCTTTTCTAGTATCAGGTTTCCATGAGAGGGTTTGCGGAGATCGCCCTTATTCTGTGACGGTCCGGCAGGTGTTTGTCCACCGAGTCGAGGTGCTCTACCGTGTCGTGGTGTAATGGTTGAAGCCCGACTAATGACATGTTCTCTTGACTCTTCCAGAGTCTGGACCGGTGAGCCCGGCGCACAAGAGGCGACGACTCACATCCTTGGGCGGGTCCAAATTGAGAACTCGTGGATCGACCAGTACCACTTTCGAGTGCTTGCGGTCTGACGAATCCTCAGCGTACGAGTGGTGTTGGCTGGGAGAAAGACGTCGATGTCAATCCATCGCTGATTCTTTAGGACCCCCTGGAGTAACTGGGGCATGACTCCGCCACGATACAGTCGTTGTTGGACCTCCCCCTGCTCATCGATCGTCTCGATGAGCAGGCGTCGCGGATAGTCACTCAGGCCAGGCTCACCCAGGCCAAGCCGCAGTAGGCCGACGTCGCGCGAACGGTCGAAGTTGACTTCGATCCACTCGCGCCCAGTCTGTCGGGAGCCGCTTAACCATCGGGACGCCTTATTACGGTCGACGGCCCTCGGCCACCGTGACTGCTGATGTGATGTGCTGACTCGATACGTTGAGAGTGGAAGTTCGACCAGAGCTTCGAGATCCGGGGCGATCGGTTCACGCCAATCCGTCAGCTGGAACACCGTGACGAATCCGAATTGTTTCGTCGTCACCAGTTGGCGGTCATTGCTCCGGATCGCCTCGAGCAGGGCGATTGCATCGGATTCGTTGTCGTAGAGCGTTTCGTTTACGACAACGTAGCGGACACCGAGACTCCGGAGACCTCGCAGAAGTTGACCCAGATGATTCCGTTCGTTCAGCGGAGAGGTGTAGTCGAGGAGTTCGCCTTCGCGGCTACTGAGGTAGTTCATGAGCCTTGACGAGTACCCGCTAAAACCATTAACCACCGGGTGCCGGTGCTCTAGCGTGGCGTACTGGTATCGGACATTGTTCAACGTGTGCTGGAATCCAGTCCCGAGTGGGAGCTCTAATACCGCGCCAGGTGGGGCTTGGGTAAGCCACTTCGTAGCGTTGTGCCGATCGACGTTAGTCGGTGGGTCGAAGGGACGCATTTGCATCGGTGCGTAGCCTTCGGTGAACGTGACTCCACCCAGCACGAGGCACACTGCCAGCGCCGCCCGCGGAGCCAGAGCGTGCGTGAGACCTGCTACGCCAATTGACGCGAGGACCGCTAGGGCCAGATAGACGACAACAGCGATTCGTGACGGTACTCGGAGACCGTCGAGCCCTGGCACGGTTGCCAGCAGCCAATCGTACGGTCCGCTCGACATCAAGACACGTCCGAACACGGTCGGCTCTGGACCGAGCGAGAGCACGACCGCGACCACAGCTATAGCCGCATAGAGACGCACGACGTACCTGATTCGAAAGCGTTTCAGGTCATGCGGTCTCAAACGGTGCCGCGGTGTCAGCCACGGTATAGCGCTGAGCGAACGCGATGCTCCATAAACCAGACCCACAACCGCGAGGACGAGCAACACGAAACCGGGAAATAATTCCCGTTCCCCAGCTCCTATGGGGAGGACGTCGCCCCACACAAGCAGCGTAGGGGTCACCTGCATATAGGAGACCAGGTCCGCGCTGTAGCTAACTATTTGGGCTCGCGACCGACCAAGGCCATACTGCTCATGTGTCTGGAAATAGGCCAGGGCGACCGGGGCTAGCACAAGCAGAATGAGCAACGTTGCGACGACTAGTTCAGGTACGAGTCGCTTCAGCGTGCGACGACTCCGAAAGAGCTCCGCAATCGCCACCATGGTCACCGGGACGGCGAAGAAGTAAATGAAGTGACCGTTCGACAGCGACTGTAGCAGGAATGCCGCAGCAAATCCGAGTAGCGCCAGGCGTGAGCCGGAATCGAAATACCGGTGGAGGGCATACAAACCGACCGGCATCCAACCGACCATCAGGATTTGTAGGTGTGGCCAATGCGCTACGCGATATGGCAAGAAGGCAAAGGCAACGGCCGAGACAATAGCCCCCACGCGGCTACCCGTGAGCGAGAACGCCAGCAGATACATACCCGTACCCGCCAAAACGTAGGAGAAGATTACTGCGACGTTGTAGACGAGGACCGGGTTGCCCAACACCCACTGCAGGGGCGCCGTGAAGACCGCGATGCCCAGCAGGTTCTCCGAGTAGGTCAGGGTCCCAGAGGAGGGGAAAAAATTAGGAGCGTCCCAGAGTCCTTGGAGTCCGTGGCGGATCCTATCGGCGTCCCAAGCTAAAATCCAGGCGTTTAGGACGGGATCGCCAAGGTCGTTCGGGAGGGCGCGGTGGGCCTCGATCGCGAGCGGATAGGTGCCGAGTAACGCCAACACAGTAAACCCGAGCGCGACCAAGCAGAGTTCGCCGATGGAGGAGTTTGCGTGAGGGGAGGGGGTCAGTTTGGAGCCGCACATGAATATTGATGCACTGAAACCACTCAAAGCATAGCTGCTTCCGTCAACTGCGCCAAGATGCAGTCGGAGACAGAGAAACGGGTAAGACCATCCCTTAGGAGTATGCCAACAACCAGAGACTTACCTGCCGGTAGCACCCGAGGAACTTCCACTGACCAGGCGTGTGATTCCTGAACTACGCGGACGTGAAG
Source organism: Vicinamibacteria bacterium (assembly GCA_963578805.1). Lineage (GTDB taxonomy): Bacteria > Acidobacteriota > Vicinamibacteria > Vicinamibacterales > UBA8438 > CAUZIB01. The sequence continues at coordinate 3,269 of CAUZDY010000040.1, forward strand.
GCCGATTTACGCAGGAAATTTTGATACGTGGATTGCGGACAACGGGGATCTGTTTTATTCGCTTGCGGGGACAGACATGCAATCGACGGGGCTGATCATGGGGCGGGTGAACACGGGAGACACGTCTGCGGGTTTTCTGATGCTCAATATGTGAGGTGGGGCCGACACTGTGTCCAAGATTCATGTTGTCCAGAACTGGACCGAAGAACTCAAACTCTTCGTTCCCATCGACTGATCATGCAACTTAAACCTGGCACCACCCTCGGTCCGTGCTCCGTCACCGCCACGTTCGTGGCCGCTGCGGGCGTCAAGCCGATCACCCTGCACGGACCTTCGGCACACATGTGCAACATTGCTGCTGGCGGCCGGTTTACCACCCCACGTGGTTCAGAAGCGGCTCTGCCACAAGAAGGGCCAGACGACGTTGAGCTTCTATGCTCACGTCCTGCCGGGTCAGCAACGGGACGCGGCAAGGCAGTTGGGCTCGCTACTCTGCCGTCGGTGAGCACGTTCTCAGAATTTGGTGGACGAATGGTGAACAAGCAGTGGACCTGGATCGACAAACACTCCGGTTTGCAGGTTGTTATGAGTTGTGGTGCGGAAGGGGGGATTCGAACCCCCACGATGTTGCCACCGCCAGGATCGCGTGGGTTCGGTGGTGACGATAGCGGAGTAATTCCCAGATACGAACGTCTTAGTGCGTCGACGTCCTGGGACAGTTCCCATTGATTCCGTATCAAGAAAGCGACTAGACTGCGTTCGTCACGAACGACATTACACTCCCTCCAGGAAGGAAACTCTACGCAATGGCAAAGAAACAGGCGGCGAAGCCCGCCGCGAAGAAACCGATGACCAAGAGCGAGCTCTTGAACGCGATCAGCACAGAGACCAGCCTCAACCGCCGTGAAGTTGGTGCGGTTCTCGAGTCGCTGAGCGGACAAATCTCAAAGAGCCTCGGGCGGCGCGGTGCGGGTGCGTTTACCCTGCCCGGTCTGATCAAGATCGAAAAGAAGAAGGTTCCGGCGCGCAAGGCGAGCCGAGGCGTCCCCAACCCGTTCAAGCCTGGCGAACTCATGGACATCGCCGCCAGACCCGCAACAACAAAGGTTAAAGTTAGGGCGCTCAAGAGCTTGAAGGACATGGTCTGAGCCCTCCCTTCCTTTTTTGACACTCCCCCTTGCTGGCAAAACTTCTCCACCAGCGTGTCCATATCGATGGGGCTTCAATCGTTACGGTTGCTGAATGCCCATCGGCATCAATCTCCCTCACACCCGGAGACATACCGTGGTCCCCACGTATCGTCACCCTCAAATCTCACCACCGATTTCCATCCATGAATATCCTTTGTCGCTCGCATACGCAGCGAGGATGTCGCTCAAATGTCTCAAGTGTTCCGGTGAGTTGTCACCCGGGAAGACAGCATCGTCGTCGACGACGGATTATGGGGAAGTCTTGTTATTCAAAACACACCATGCGGTCAACTTCACCTCTATCTTTCCCAGGGGAGGGTAAATGGTGGGGGTTTTGGAGCGCTCTGGGAGGGTGTAGTCACGTCGATCACGTGGTGTCTTCATACCAAGTCAATAAACCCAATGACCGCAAGGGTTTAGTGTATGGACGTGACTACTTACGTGACTACCGAAAGGAATACGAAGATCGCCCCCTTTGGGGCGATCTTCGTAAGTGCTTGTTTTTAAACTAATTATTGGTGCGGAAAGGGGGATTCGAACCCCCATGATGTTGCCATCGCCAGCCCCTCAAGCTGGTGCGTCTGCCAGTTCCGCCACTTCCGCGATAACAAAACAAAGCGATAACAAAACAAAGAGGATAGGAGTGCTGGAGCCCGCGGCTACGGTTGCTCGGGAGCTTCTGGCGTCGTCTCGGCTGGCTCTTCAGCGGGCACCTCAACCGGCACGACTGGCGCGTCGAGTCCGCTGATAACCGAACCTGGACCGCGTTGACCGATGATTCCGAGAACCATCGCACCAACAATGAACAGCGCTCCCATTACGGTCGTGGCTCGGGTGAGCACCGTCGCTCCAGCGCGTGCTCCGAAGGCTGCCTGGCTACTCCCGCTGCCTCCAAAGGCGGAGGCAATGTCCCCACCCTTTCCCTGCTGCAGTAGCACCACGACCAGCAACAGGAGACAAATCACCACGTACAATCCAGATAACACCATGCTTAGCATAAGATGTAATTATACCGTTGTGGCCGCCGTCTTTGCCACGATCTCGCTAAAGCTGTCTGGCTCGAGCCCCGCCCCGCCAACCAGCGCGCCATCGACATCAGGCTGAGATGTCAGCTCGGCCACGTTGGATGGTTTGACACTGCCTCCATAGATGACTCGGCACTGCTGCTGGGCCTCTTCACCGAACAACTTTCCCAGCCGCGATCGGATGTGGGCATGCGCTTCTTGCGCCTGGGCAGGTGTTGCGACGCGGCCAGTACCGATTGCCCAGACTGGCTCATAGGCGACGACCAGTGCGCCAACCTGCCGCCCGTTCAGACCCTGCAGGCCGCCCGCAAGCTGGCGGTTCAGCACGGTCAGGGTCTGCTTTGACTCCCGTTCATTCAGCGTTTCGCCGACACAAACAATCGGCGTGAGGCCATTTTTTATCGCGGTCTGAACTTTACGCTGTACATCTTCGTCGGTTTCGCCGAAGATGTGGCGGCGCTCGGAGTGGCCGATGATGACATGGGTGGCACCGGCCTCCTTTAACATGTGCGCACTGATTGCACCTGTAAAGGCTCCCTGAGGCTCCCAGTACAGGTCCTGGCCTGCGACGCGGGTGGTTGTTCCCGCCACCGCTGCTGATGTGGCGTGCACCGCGGTGAATGGCGGTGCCAGCACGATCTCCACGCCCGTGGCAGGAAGCTCGTGTCTGTTGAGATCAGTGACATAGCTCATCGCCTCTGAGACCGTCTTGTGCATCTTCCAGTTCGCTGCAACGAATGGGACTCTCATGGTGCCTCCCAAGGCTACCGCTGCGACGTGAGCGGTCCTATCGGTCTGGCAGGACTGCGACGCCCGGAAGCGTCCGCCCGCCCAGAAATTCCAGCGACGCACCACCACCGGTCGAGATATGGGAAATGGCGTCCGTTACCCCGGCCTTGGCGACGGCGGCGATTGAGTCCCCGCCGCCGATGACGGTCGTGGCTTCGGCCGCGGCTACAGCCCGAGCCACGGTTAGCGTTCCACTGGCGAATGCATTAATCTCGAAGACCCCCATCGGGCCGTTCCAGATTACGGTCTGAGCGGCTTTGATGTCGGTAGCGTAGCCGGCACTCGTGCACGGACCGATGTCGAGGCCGAGACGTTGTCCAATCGCCGGGTCCTGCACGTCCATGGTGTCGTACCGGGTACCCGCTTCGAGACGGTCGGCAACCAGATGGTCGGTCGGCAGAACCAGCCTGACACCTTGTTCCGATGCGTTGCACTCGATTTGTCGGGTCGCCTCCAACAGGTCAGGTTCGACAAGCGATAAGCCGGTTGGGTACCCTCGGGCACTGAAGAACGTGTACGCCATCGCGCCGCCGATAAGCAAGGTATCGACCTGGTCAACCAGGTTCTCTACGACCGCCAGTTTTTCTGAGACTTTCGAGCCTCCTAGGATCGCCACAAAGGGTCGGTCTGGTGCCGCCAGCAGCGACCCGAGATGGTGCAGCTCAGCGGTCATCAGGAGGCCTGCTGCGGCATCATCGACACGCGACACGACCCCGACGGTTGACGAATGTGCCCGATGAGCAACGCCAAACGCGTCATTGACGTATACGTCGGCCAGTGACGCCAATTGGGCCGAGAACTGTTTGTCGTTTTGCTCTTCCCCTGTGTGAAACCGCAGGTTCTCCAGCAGGACGACATCTCCCGCTTCGGCTGCTTCGACCGCGTTCCGCGCCGTCTCACCGATACAATCGGCGGCGAATTTGACCGGTCGGTCGAGCAGTGTTGAAAGTCTGGCCGCGACGGGTTTTAGTGTCAGCTCAGGCCTGGGCCGGCCTTTTGGTCGACCTAGATGGGATGCGAGCACGACGGTCGCGCCATGGTCGAGCGCATAGTGAATTGTTGGGAGTGAGGCTCGAATTCTGGTGTCGTCGCCGACGTTACCATTGGCGATGGGGACGTTAAAGTCGACACGGATGAGCAACCGCCGGCCATCGAGATTGAGGTCTTCGATAGAGCGCTTGTAAATGTCTGGCACGGGTGAGCCGGTCAGCCCTAGAGGCCCTTCTCTCCAAGTAGCTTGGCCAAATCAACGCAGCGCGACGAGTAGCCCCACTCGTTGTCGTACCAGGACAGGACCTTCACGAAGTCGCCGTCCATGACTTTCGTGTAATCGGCATCGACGATCGAAGAGTGTGGGTTTCCACGGAAATCGATTGAGACGAGCGGTTTTCTTGAGAGGTGAAGGATCCCTTTGAGTGGGCCGGCCGCAGCCGCTGCAAAGGCAGTGTTGACTTCCTCGGCTGTGGTGGTCTTTTCGAGTTGCACTACAAGATCGACGACCGAGACGTTGGGTGTTGGCACGCGCATCGCAATCCCGTCCAGTTTACCCTTGAGCTCAGGCAGGACTTGTCCAACCGCCAAGGCAGCCCCAGTGGTTGTTGGGATCATTGAAAGTGCTGCGGCCCGTGCCCGACGCAGGTCGGAATGGGGTAGATCGAGAAGGCGTTGGTCGTTGGTATAGGCGTGAACCGTTGTCATCCAACCACGCCGGAGACGAAACGTGTCGTGTAGCACCTTGGCCATCGGTGCCAGGCAGTTCGTCGTGCACGACGCGTTGGAAATAATATGGTGACTCGTCGGATCGTACTGGTCGTGGTTGACGCCAAGAACGAGCATGAGATCAGGCTCTTTAGACGGCGCCGTGATGATGACCTTCTTTGCGCCAGCCAAAATGTGCTTGGCGGCGGCGTCCCGTTTAGTGAAAAGCCCTGTCGACTCGAAGACAATGTCGACCCCAAGGTCTCCCCAGGGGAGGGCGCCTGGGTCACGTTCAGACAGCACCTTAAAAGACCGGTCACCGACGCGAATACTAGCGCCATCCACTGAAACAGGCTCCGACAGGTTGCCGAGGACAGAGTCGTATTTTAGGAGATGTGCCAGCGTGTCGGTGTTAGTGATGTCATTTACCGCTACGAATGTAAGGTCGGGTTCGTTGAGTGCTGCTCTGAGAATGTTGCGTCCTATTCGCCCAAATCCGTTAATTCCGACCTTGATGGCCATGTGTTACATCTCCAAAATGTCCAACGCCATCTATTAAGGGCCCATGCCCGTCCAGAACAGGCCATTCTAGTGAACGGCCTTGCGGACGGTCAAATACGCGACCTATACTTCCTATGCAACAACCAGTGCACCTCCTGTACAGCGTCGCCCTTCTCTTCTACTTCCTGGCGCTCCTTCCGGCAGTCGCGTACAAGCGCCTGCGTCACGGGAGGGGGGTCGGACGAATCGCGGACCGGCTGGGGCGACTTCCTGACGCGATCAATCCTAGTCATACGCGTTCGATCTGGATCCATGCGGTGTCGGTCGGGGAAGTGCTGGCTACGCGCTCCCTACTGCACGATCTTCGACGGACCTACCCAGACCATCGACTCTTACTCTCAACCACCACGACGACCGGTCAAGAGGTCGCCACGCAGCTTGGAGACGCCGTCGACGGCGTCTTCTACGCGCCACTCGATGTTCCGCTTTTCATTGCCCGCTCGCTGAACCGGATAGCGCCTGACCTGGTGATCTTCGTAGACACCGAGATCTGGCCAAACTGGCTTCGTGGTTGCCAGCGTCGTGGAGTTAGGACGCTCATTGTCGACGGCCGGATCTCAGACCGCTCGTTTCGTGGCTATCGTCTGGGTCGACCGTTTATGAGACGAGTCCTTGGAGATTTAGACCACGTGTGCGCTCAGACCGAAACCTGGGGTCACCGTTTCGTAGACCTCGGGCTCCCGCGGGATCGGCTGTCGGTCACGGGTAGTCTCAAGTTTGATGCGCTCGACGTGATCTCTACCGGCGCCGACTTGCATGTTGGTGACCGTGCCCTCCGGTTTTTTTCGTTTACCGAAGGTTGCCCGGTGCTCGTCGCTGCCAGCACACTCAGAGGTGAAGAGGAGCCGGTGCTCCGGGCTTTTAAACGACTTCGAGAGAGCGCCCGCGATGCTGTCCTCATCCTGGCGCCACGTCATCCTGAACGAGCAGAAGAAGCCCGAAGCATCGCGATTCGCGAAGGCTTCGACGTGGCGATACGGACCTCACTGTCAGTCGAGGCTTCGCGTGCTCCAGATGTCGTGGTAGTTGACACGATTGGCGAACTCCCGCGACTGTTTCAGCTTGCGACGTTGGTCTTCGTCGGCGGCAGTCTTGTCCCGGCTGGCGGGCATAACATCCTAGAGCCGGCTGTCTTTGGGAAGGCTATTGTCTTTGGTCCACATATGGACAATTTTCGTGAGATCGCCAGCCTCTTCGTCGATCGTTCGGCGGCCTTGCAGGTGTCGTCAGCCGCCGAGCTTTCTGACACCCTGAATGCGTTGCTCGGCGACCCAGTTCGCCGCGCCGAGCTCGGCGCGGCCGCCCGGGCCCTGGTTGATGCGAACAAGGGTGCCCGATTCACGACACTCAAGGTCATCGTTGATATTCTGCCCATCGGCGCTTGAGGGCGAGAGCGTGACGTGCAAACGCTGCGGGCCGTACCGTAAAGTGATACCGTGCTGAGTCGTGTCTACGGAGCGCTTGCTATGCGACGTCGACGGTGGTACGAGACACGGCCAGAGGTGCGCCGCCGTCTCCGTCGACCGGTGGTGAGTATCGGGTCGCTCACTGCGGGTGGGAGCGGCAAGACTCCCGTCGCGGCCGATGTCGCGAGGGTGCTCGTTTCGATTGGTGAACGGCCGGCGCTGCTGAGCCGTGGGTATCGTCGGACTGATCCGATCGACGGTGTCGTCGTGGTGAGCGAGCGTGGGGTGGTCAAGGCAGATCTCCAGCAGGCTGGCGACGAACCGTTGATGCTCGCCGTCCATCTTTCGGAGGTCTCTGTTTTGGTCGCGGAGAACCGATATCTCGCCGGTCGCCTTGCCGAGGAACGACTCGGTGCGTCCGTTCACCTACTTGACGACGGATTTCAGCACCTGTCGCTCCATCGTGATGTCGATCTACTCGTCGTGGGTGACGGCGACCTGGCCGATCCGAGAACGCTCCCCGGCGGACGGTTACGCGAGCCGCCTGAGACAAGCTCGCGAGCTGATGCACTGGTGGTGCAAGCGGCAGAGCGTGAGCATGCACGCGCACTCGCTGTCCGGCTCGGCGTCGGCGAGGCGTTCCACTTTGTCAAAACGTTGGGGTTACCTCGGGACGCAGCCGACCTGCAGGAGAGAGAAGTCGTGGACGGGACACGCGTGCTCGTCGTCGCCGGCATTGCGAAGCCGCATTCGTTTGTCGACGACCTGAGAACATCGGGATACCATGTCGTGGATCTCATCCAGGTACGCGATCATCACCCGTATTCGCGGAAGGATGTCTCAGGTATTGCCGACCGCGCTGCGAGTCTGAAAGTCGATTTTGTGATCACCACCGAAAAAGACCTGGTCCGCCTGCGCCTCCATGCACCCTTCGCATTTCCGTTGTTGTGGGTCCCTCTCAAGGTGATGGTGCAACCTGTCGACCATTTTCGCTCGTGGCTGACAGAGCGGTTGGCAGCTGCACGTAGCGCGACCTTTGAGACCTCACTCCTCGAATCATGAGGGAGCTTTACTAGAATGCTGCGTCACTGGGTTGAGAATGTGGCGGCGAAGTGCTTGTCGGCCGTCGTGCGCGTGATGCCGCGCCAGGCCGGGCTCGCACTTGGCGAAGCGTTGGGGCACCTGTTCTATCTCCTACATGGCCGCCGCCGTCAGCTCGCGGTCGAGAACCTCAGGGCCGCGTTTCCGTCACGCACTGAGGACGAGTGCAAGGCGGTCCTCCGGACGACGTTTGGGCATTTGGGACGCCAGGTCGTCGAGCTGTTCAATATGGAAATGATGAGAGGGACAGAAATAATGGAGCTGGTCGAGGTCGAGGGGGAGGAACGGGTGGAGCAGGCACGCGCACAGGGTAAGGGCGTGATGTACTACACGGGCCATTTTGGTTACTGGGAGTTGCTCGTGATGGACCACTCGCTTCGGTTCACGCCACTGGTTGTTGTCGCCAGGACGCTCGACAATCCGATGCTCGACCGCATCCTTGAACGAATTCGTTCTGGCGTCGGCACCCGGGTCGTACCGCGGCAAGGCGCGGTCCGAGGGCTGCTGAGGGCGCTGCTCGATCGCGGGTCGGTCGGCGTAATGATCGACCAGCATATTCAAGATCGAAGTGCCGTCACGGTCGATTTCTTTAGCCGTCCAGCTGCTACGACGTCGGCGATTGCAGCGCTGGCTCTTCGTACTGGAGCGCCGGTGATTCCGGCGTTCGGGCTCCCGCTGCCTGGGGGACGGTATCGCATGGTCTACGAAGCGCCGATCGAGCCACCGGCCGACGACGATCCGGACCCGGTCCGAACCTACACCCAGCGCTGCACCGACGTTTTGGAGATGTACGTTCGCCGGCACCCTGAGCTCTGGCTCTGGATGCATCGACGCTGGCGGATGCCCACGTCGGCGGCCGACGTCACGCCGGGTACACCAGTCTCGGAAGGGGTGTCGGCGGCCCAGGAGGACGTGCTCTGATGCTGCCGAGATCGATTCATTCCGCACGGGGCGACGAGGGGTTGAAAGCGCGTCTCATGGGCCTCGTTGATGACTTTCGAAGCCGGCAGGTGGTCGTTGTCGGTGATCTGATCGCTGACGAGTTCATTTTCGGTCGCCTATCCCGGGTATCACGTGAAGCACCCGTGCTGATTCTCGAATACGACCACACGACTATCCTACCGGGGGGGGCGGGCAATGCCGCGGCCAATGTCGCGGCATTGGGAGGGATATCGCGAATTGTGGGGGTACTCGGCCACGAAGCCGTCGACCGTCGGCTACTACGGGCGTTCCCGAAGGGAGTCGAATGCGCTGGAGTCGTACGCGTGAAGAACTACCACACCCCGGTAAAGACTCGGATCCTGGCTGGTGGTCTGCATTCAGCCAGGCAGCAGATCGTGCGGATCGATCGCGAGGCGTCCGCGTTGGATGACCCGGGTACGCGCACGGATATCGAGCGAGCCGCAACCGAGGCACTGGTGGGATGTGACGCGGTGTTGGTTTCGGACTACGGTTCCGGTCTTGTGACCCCTTCGTTTGTTGCGGCTCTCAAACGGGGCGTGGCGAAGCGCGCTCGTCGCCGACGAGTTCCGATTCTCGTCGACTCGCGATATCAGCTTCTCCGGTATCGTGGCCTGACCGCCTGCACGCCAAATGAGTCTGAAGCTGAGGCGATGCTTGGTCGTCTGATCGGCGACGATCCACGTCGACTCGAGCGTGCCGGACGAGAGATCCTCAAGCGCACAGGAGATGAGGGCGTCGTGTTGACGAGGGGGAGTCGAGGAATGTCGGTCTTTGTCCCTGGGCAGCGGACGATCCACCTCCCGATCTATGGCACCAACGAGGTGGCTGACGTGACGGGTGCCGGTGACACGGTCATCGCGGCGCTCACGCTGGCGCTGTCGGCGGGCGGGTCACTCTACGAAGCCGCCCGTCTCGCCACCTATGCGAGCGGCCTAGTGGTCATGAAGCGAGGAACGTCCACTGTTGCAGGCGATGAAATCCGACAGGCGGTAACAACAGACACTGAAGGCTGAGGGACTTCCGTGGGACGAGTTGTGACGGTTGACGGGTTGTTGAACGCGGTCGCCGCCGACCGCGAGGCTGGACATACGATCGCCCTGGCGAACGGGTGCTTCGATCTTCTGCACGTGGGTCACGTGCGCTATCTCTCTGGAGCGGCGGAACAGGCGGACCGCCTTGTCGTCGCCATCAACAGCGACGCCATCGTCACAGCACTGAAGGGCCAGGGTCAGCCTATTCTGCCGGCAGATGAGCGCGCGGAGCTGGTTGCGGCGTTGTGTATGGTCGACTACGTTGTGGTGTTCTCGACGCCGACTGTGGCCCATCTGCTCGAGGTGCTCAGGCCCAACGTGCACTGTAAGGGAACAGACTACACTGTGGATACCGTGCCGGAGCGAGAGATTGTTCGTCGCTATGGCGGCCGCACGATGATTGTCGGTGATCCAAAAAATCATTCAACCCAGGGTCTCCTGACTCGCATCGCAGAGCGGCTTCGTGACCCGGCGCGGTCTTGAGCGGAATCTCGAACATGCGAATTCTGGTAGTTCGCTTGAGTGCGCTCGGGGACCTCGTTCATACGTTGCCGGCGGTGGCCGCCCTACGACGGCGGTTTCCCGATGCGGAGATCGATTGGTTAGTCGACGAACGCTTTCAGGAACTGGTCGGCCTGGTACCAGTCATCGATCGCCTGGTCACGCTTAAGAGGTCCGGCGTCGGTGTACTGAGCAGCATGTGGCGAGCGATCAGAACGTTACGCCGTCGCCATTACGACGTCGCGATCGACATGCAGGGGCTCGTGAAGTCGGCTCTGGCGGCACGGCTCTCTCGACCAGGTCGAGTGATCGGCTTCGAGCGGTCGCAGTTACGGGAACCAGCGGCCTACTGGCTGTACACGCAGTCGGTGCCGGTAGCAGGTGTGACGCACGTAGTTGAGAAGAACCTCGCACTGGTCCAGTTTCTGGTCGGCGAGCTTGGGGCGTGGGAGTTTCCGATCACCACGTGTCCGTCCGACGCGTTGATTCGAACTCGGAATGTGCTGGGACTTGATGACGGTGACGACTTCGTCCTGTTGCATCCCGGTAGCGCGTGGCCGAGTAAGTCTTGGGAGACGCTCAGGTATGGTGCGCTTGCGACACGGCTCTGGGTAGACCATCGGTTGCGGTCTGCGGTGTTGTGGGGGCCAGGTGAAGAAGCGCTCGCGCATGCCGTAACCAGAGCGTCTGATGGTGCCGCCGCGGCGGCACCCCCCACCGGAGTCGCCGATCTGGTGGCTCACATGCGGGCTGCGGCCGTTGTGGTGGCGGCCGACACGGGACCGCTTCACCTGGCGGCAGCCGTCGGGACACCTGTCGTCGGTATCTATGGCCCGAGCGATCCAGACCGTAATGGTCCATGGTCCGCTAAGGACGAGGTGGTGTCGGCGGGTGAATCGTGTCAATGTCGTCTCAACCGTCAGGGTTACAGCTCGCGCGGGGTTGTCGTCCGACAGTGTTCGCAATCTCGACGCTGTCTCGACGAAATTTCGGTTGAGGACGTCCTGGCGTCGGTCCAACGTCGATTGAGCCTACCGGCCGCCCATGGGTGAACGGCGTACAAGTTCACCTCCGCGGTTGCTTCACCGCGTCGGCCGTGCTCGCGTTACGCTCGGGTTCGTCACGGCGGGTGTCGCGTTCTGGTTTGCCAGCCCGAGCTGGACGTCACTGGGTGCCGGCGCGGGTATCGCGTCGGTTGGCGAAGCGCTTCGAATATGGGCCGCTGGTCACATCCGTAAGGGACGCGAGGTCACCGTTTCTGGACCATATCGCTTGACACGTCATCCCTTGTATCTGGGATCCTTCGTGATGGGTCTTGGTTTTGTGGTCGCCGCCGCGAACATGGTCGTGGCTACAGTTGTTGTCGGATACCTCGTCATCATGCTCGGGGTGGCGGTTACACTCGAGGAAGCGACGCTTCGGGATCAGTTCGGGGCTGACTACGACCGATACTCCCGCGGAAAGCTGGACCCCGTTGACCGTCGGTTTAGCTTTTCGCTTGCGAGGCGCAACGGCGAGTATCGGACACTCACGGGTTTTGCCGCCACTCTTGGTGTGTTGGGATTAAAAATCTGGCTCTGATCATCGGGTTTAGGTCTCACGTTCTGACATATAATGATGCCCTGGTTGACAGCCGGCACTGGGGCCATACGTCGGGCGGTTAGCTCAGGGGTAGAGCACCGGTTTTACACGCCGGCTGTCACAGGTTCAAATCCTGTACCGCCCACCAGCCTTTGCCCGTGGCTGGTGCCACAGATCTTGGCTCGCTGACCGCTGGCACAGGCAGAGTTATAAGACACCCATGCGGGGTCGTAGTTCAGTTGGTTAGAACGCCGGCCTGTCACGCCGGAGGTCGCGAGTTCGAGTCTCGTCGACCCCGCCATCTTTAGCATTTTGTTTTACAAGGACTCCTCTCGGACAGGGGACGAGTCCTTGTCAAGAACACCGGTGTTTCGCTAACAGGAAGAGCACGTGCACCGAATTTCCAGACGAGGAGCCTGCTGGGCAGCGGGTGTATTTATCTTCCTTGCCGTGGTGCATACGTGGCCCCTTGTCACTGGGCTCGACCACTTATCACGCCACAACGATGACGAGTATCTGAATGCATGGGCCGTTTCGTGGGTCGCCCATCAGTTGCTCAGCGATCCGTCCCGCCTATTTGAAGCAAACATCTTTTATCCGCACGAGCAGGCACTCGCGTACACCGAACCACTAATCGTGCCAGGTGTTATGGGCGTGCCAATTCGTTGGCTTGGCGGCTCGCCTCTTCTCACGTACAACCTGCTCTTGCTTCTCGGACTCACGCTGACAGCACTGGCCATGTACGTGCTTGTCGTGAGCTGGAGCGGAGACCATTGGGGCGGACTCTTGGCGGGTGCGCTATTAGCCTTCAGTACCCCGATGCTCACGCGCCTTCCTCACCTCCAGATATTGCACCTCTACTGGTTACCTCTCGCGTGCTTCGCGTTCGACCGTTTGTTGACTCGACGGCGGATGCGAGATGCGGTCTTGCTTGGTGCCAGCGTGCTGGGTGCTGGGCTGACGTCTGGATACCTCGTGGTGTTCGTCACCTTTACTCTTGGGGCCATCCTACTGGCCCGCACCAGGGATTGGTGGGGACGAGATCGCGTAGGCGTTCTGTGGCAGGTAGCAGCATCTGGCGTGGTCACCCTCCTGATTCTCTTGAGTATCATGCGACCGTATCAGGAGGTTCAATTTCAGCGTCCGCTGAGTCCAGAGGCGGCCAGCATTGGCGCGGCGCTCGAGAGCTATCTGTCGTCGGCGACGAGGGTGCATCACGCTGGTTGGAGTCAGCCAATCTTCGATCGGGCGCCCGGAATCTATTTCCCAGGCGTTGTTGCGCTAACGTTTGCGGCCATCTGCTTGCTCAGCCGGCGTCGGATCGCACCAGTGGGAACGCGCCGGATGCTCGTTGTCATCGCACTGGTCGGTGTGACGCTGTCGTTGGGGCCGCTGACGCCCGTCTACACCTGGCTGTATCACGCCGTGCCACCGCTTCAAGGTCTGCGTTCCCCGATTCGTTTCGGGATTGTGGTGCTTTTTGCATTGGCGGCTCTTGCAGGGTTAGGGCTGAGCTTGCTGCGTCAGCGCGTGGCGCCCAACTGGCGAGTTGTAGGATCGGTCAGTCTGATCGTGTTCGCGACGGTCGAGAGTATTCACGGACCGATCAGCTACACCCCTCTTGAGTGGAATCCACCAATCTACGAGGCGTTGCGTACCGCCGAGCCTGGACCAGTGGTAGAGATTCCGATTTACGGCGCCAGAAATTTTCACAGGAACGCCCGGTACCTCCTGGCGTCAACGACGCACTGGAGGCCGCTGGTTAACGGCTTCGGTGGTTTTCGGCCTCCGCGATACAACGAGATGTCACAGGTGATTGACACGTTTCCGTCGCCCCTGGCCTTGGCGCGCTTGCAGGCACTCAAGGTTCGGCATGTGGTTGTGCACACCGCCGCTCTGAGAAACCCTGACCGTTACCGCAGAGTTCTGGCTCGAATGGAGAGGCTGAAGTTGATTGTCCTCCTCGCCGAAGAGGGAACGGACAGGTTGTATCGGATTGCTGATTTGCCCCAGACAAGGGTGGGCGCCCTACTTTTCTCACTGCCGTGGTCAGATTTAACGCCCGTGAGAATCGCGGGCCGTTCCCTCGGGCAGCCGTTTGGGCTTCAGGGGCCGAATCAATTTCTTGCGTACTTAGAGCGCACCAGACCGGCCTCCCGGATCAGTCTACGGCCATCCACTCGGATGACCGGGGTTTTCCTTGATGTGTTTACCGGAGAAATTCTGAGCGAGGTTACGGTGGAGGTGCCGCTTTCGACCGCTTCTTCCACCGACGTCGTGGTACCGCCGGGTCGTCGAGCCGTGCTGCTCGACCTGCGGCCCAGTCAAGACTGAGCAGCTTAGCGTTCCGAGCCTCTTGCTGACGCAGTAATGTCATCCTTGACGAGACTACTGCCGGCAGGCATGGTGTGTCGGTGGACTAGCCGACGCGTACACGCAGCCGGACAAGTGTCCAGACCGCAGAGAAAAAGTCCAACCACGAGATCTTCTTTCCCTCCGAGTGCGTGCGACCCACATACGAGATCGGGATTTCGCGGATGCGCGAGCCACCTGTCAGCAGCTTTGCCGTGAGCTCTGGCTCGACATTAAAGCGATTCGATTCGATCGTCATGTTGGCCAACACATCGCGTCGAATCAGCTTGTAGCACGTTTCCATGTCTGAGAGAGTCGCCCCATAGAGCCGGTTGGTGAGCCACGTTAGCACCCAGTTACCAGCCCGGTTCTTGAGAGCCATTCGTGGGCGTGGACCGGAAAAACGGGTTCCATATACCACGTCTGCATCGTGGTGGATGGCCTCCGCCACTAGGCGGACGTAGTCCCGAGGGTCGTATTCGAGATCGGCGTCCTGCACGATCACATAGTCGCCTGTGGCTCGTTTAAACCCGGTGCGGAGAGCCGCACCTTTTCCGGCATTGGACTCGTGAAAGACGATGATGTGATCGGGCTTGTTCATCGATCTCAGGAGTTCCCGAGTCCCGTCCGTCGAGAAGTCATCGACGATGATCACTTCTTTATCGATGTTGACGGCTTCAACTCTCGCGAGCAGCTCTTCAAGCGTCGCCGCCTCATTGAAGACCGGAATCACAACCGTCAAGCGCATCGGCACCAGGATCATACATGGCCGGTTCTGGTCCGGGTATTAGACCACGTACACCTGAGATGGTCCCTCTGCCTGCAGGCAATCCGAAGCCTGACGCCGAAGTTATTGTCCTTGCACTCGGTTATGTCGATATTGTTGTGTGTTTTTTCGTCAGGCTGGTTCTTCGACGGTGTGTCCAGTGCGGGCGGAAGCTGTTTCTTCTTCTTTTCCTCGGTGAGTGCTGACGTTAAACCTTAATGGGGTGATTTGCGGACGGCGTCTTTTTAACCAGTCGCGGAGATAGCGGTATCGAGTCCGGTTCCCTCAGTCACGGTCACCCCCAGTGGGAAGATTTCGTACGCTTGGAAAAATCGGCATAAACCGATCGTGTTTTCAGATTCCTGGTCCAAAAATTTACCCGTGACCCGTGGGCCAGCACTGGGAATGAATAGGCTTGTGACTATCAAATAGTACACAATCACCGCTCAGGTTCTGGCTAACCCGAAGTTCCTTGAGGTCCGTTAGTAGAGATGTCTCGTCCGGCTGTGTTTCTCGATCGTGACGGAACACTTATCGAGGATGTCGGCTATGTCGATCGACTCGACCGGTTACAGCTCTATCCGTGGAGTCTTGAGTCGGTGCGACTACTGCGGCGTTCAGGGTACGCCGTCGTCGTGGTGACAAATCAAGCTGGAGTCGGGCGTGGATTCGTTCGTGAGCAGATGGTGACGGATGTGTTCGAGATGATTCAATGGCGACTTGCCGCAATCGACGAGCGGTTGGACGGTCACTACTATTGTCCGCACCTGATCGACGCACCGATTGAGTCCTACCGCTGCCAATGCTCGTGTCACAAACCCCTCCCAGGAATGATCGAACAGGCGGTGGCTGCGCTGGATCTGGATGTCTCACGTTCCTATGTGGTCGGCGATCGCTGGACGGATATTCAGTTAGCCCGCTCGGTGGGGGCAAAGGCGGTCCTCGTGAAGACCGGCTACGGTGTGACGCAACTGGCCGATCCTCCCCCTGGTGAGACCGCCGACGCAGTTCTCGAGAACCTCATTGAGGCGGTTGGCTGGGTGATATCTCAACCGGTCACGTCGTTCTAGAGTCTGAGTTAGCGCGTTCGAGAGAAGCAATGCGCTCGTCCCCCACCGTGCTACGATTCGAACACGCATGCCGTTTCGGAGCGTCGTCGGACACGGTCGGCTTCTACGCCTGATTGCCCGAGCAGTCAGCCGAGACACTTTACCGCCTAGCCTTCTGTTCGTCGGGCCGGACGGTGTCGGTAAGCAGCTGGTCGCGGTGGCGTTGGCCCAGGCGCAAAACTGTCTTGCCGTTGCCGAGATCCCGCCGTTCACGGTCGATGCTTGTGGTAGCTGCTCGTCCTGTAGAAAGATTTTTCGTCGGTCGTTTGCCGACGTTGTGTTCGTCGAACCTGGCGAGAACGGTTCAATTGTGATCGAACAGATACGTCACGCCGTCAGTCAGTCTGCCTATCGGCCGTTTGAGGGACGTCGGCGGGTTGTGATCATTCGAGATGCTGACCGGGTGCTGTTACCGGCCCAAAATGCCCTACTCAAGACGCTCGAAGAGCCGGCGGAGACCTCGCAGTTTATTTTGGTGACGTCCCGTCCTGATACTCTGCTCCCCACCGTGCGTTCCCGAACTCAGCGCCTGAGCTTTGGTCAACTGACGGCAAGTGAAGTGGTTGAGGTTGTTGGTGGTGCAGATCTTGACCCGAGCGTGGTCCAGGCGGCGGCGGCGGCTTCCGGTGGCAGCGCGGGTCGGGCGCTGGCGCTCGTCTCCGGGGAGTTGGTCGCGGCTCGCGACGCGGCGGTCGGCGTGCTGCATAACGTGTCGATGGCCCGTGATGCCAGAGGTCGGATGAACGCTGCCAAGGAGTTCGTAGGCAAGAGTCGCACCGGCAGTACCGCCAGACAGGACCTGACCCGCCGTCTAAGTGCTTTGACGTCATTACTCCGTGACGTGGAATTGCTGGCGGCGGGGTCAACCAAAGGATTAGCCAACACCGACGTCGTTGATGGTCTGAAGACCTTATCCAGAACGTATGGCGGCGTACGTGGTATCAAGGCGTTCGCGTCGGTTGGCACGGCACTCGATGCCGTGGAACGTAACCTGAGCCCAAAGGTCATTGCTGACTGGCTCGTGTGTCAACTGTAGGAAGACTGGTGAACATCCATGGCCGATACCTCGAACGCCTTTATTAGCGTGAAGTTCGATGCCGTCGGTCGGGTCCATCAATTCCTTCTACCGGAAGCAGCGTTCGATCCGCCATTCCGAGCCGGCGAGGAGGTCGTGGTTGCGAACGGGGTCCGACGTGCCTATGGCACGGTTGTTCAGTCGATTCCACAACTGGCTGCCGCTCGACGTCCCTCGGTGACGTCTCGCGATCGCGTCGTCCGACGAGCTTCGAAACAGGATGTGGTGCAGCGCCTCAAGCAGCAACGGCGCGAGCGTGATGTGCGCCGCATGGCGGTGATGAAGATCAAGGAACTGCGCTTACCTATTAAATTGGTCAAGGTTGAACAACAGTTGCCCGGGCCTAAATTTACTTTCTTCTTTACGGCTGAAAGTCGGATCAATTTCCGCGAGTTTCGCGAGCTGACGGAGGAGTTTCGTTACCGAATTGAGATGCGGCAGATCGGGGCTCGAGACGAAGCACGTCTACTCGGGGGGTGCGGCACCTGCGGGCGACCGTTGTGTTGCACGACGTGGCTTCCAGGGTTCGACCCTATTTCGATCAAGATGGCCAAACGTCAAAACCTGAGCTTGAACCCCTCGCGTCTTGCTGGTTTGTGTGGGCGTCTAAAGTGCTATCTCCGCTACGAACTGCCAAATGCTGCCGGGGATCAGTTTACCGGGTGTGCGAACGAGAACAACTGCTCCCGGGCTGGCGGCGGATGCGGAACTAGCTGTGACGGTGACTGCTCCGGCAGCAGTAGTTGACGGTCGAGTCACAGCGCAGTCAGGGACCACACGATGCCCCTTCCCCGTATCGGTCTCACCATCGGCGACCCGTCCGGTATCGGGCCTGAGATCGCTGAAAAGGCGGCCAGCGATTCCCGCGTGCTCGCGGTATGTGAGCCGGTTCTGTACGGCCCTTCGGGTTCCGAGCGTCGAGGTTACCACCCAGGCGTCGGCGTGGCAGAGGGCGGACGTGTGTCGTTCGAGGCAGTCAAAGCCGCTACGCTCGATGCCATGGAGGGCCGACTGGATGCAATCAGTACAGCGCCGATCAACAAGGCCGTGTGGGCTGCTGCTGGTCTCTCGTGGCGTGGCCACACCGACCTGCTTGCCTCCCTGACCGGGGCGCCGCACGTGGCCATGATGTTTTATGCGGAGCGACTACGAGTCGTGCTGGCGACGGTGCACGTGCCGATTGCCGAGGTTCCGACTCTGCTCACTCGAGAGCGGATCCGTCGGACGATTGAACTCGCAGCGACGGAGTTGCCGCGCTTTGGTATCGCGACACCGAGACTTGCGCTGGCTGGGTTGAATCCTCACGCCGGTGAAGATGGTCTAATCGGCGAGGAGGAAGCGACCGTACTGGCGCCGGCAGTGGCGTCCTGCCGATCGAGCGGTATCGACGTGTGTGGTCCGCTACCAGGAGACACGGTCTTTGTCCGTGCACTGAACGGCGAGTTCGATGCGGTTGTGGCGTGCTACCACGACCAGGGTCTCATCCCGATCAAGATTGTGGCGTTTGGCCAGGCCGTCAACGTGACGCTCGGGCTACCGATCATTCGCACTTCGGTTGACCACGGGACGGCCTATGACATCGCCGGCACAAACACTGCCGACCCGTCCAGCATGGTGGAGGCGGTCTGTCTCGCCGCGAGGCTCGCTTCTGCGCCCGTCTCTCATGACTGACCGCCCACCGACCTACCTCATCGCCGACAATCGAAAGGCTCGGCACGACTACCATCTCTTCGACACGTTCGAAGCCGGGATCGTGTTGCTCGGAACAGAGGTGAAGGCGATTCGTGAGGGCCGGGTCAACCTCAAGGATAGCTACGGGCGGGTCGTGCACGGCGAGGTGTTCCTCTACAATGTCCACATCAGTCCGTACAGCCACCGTGGGTATGCCACCCATGAGCCGCTGCGTTGCCGAAAACTCCTGCTCAACCGGGCCGAAATCAGAAAGCTCATCGGAAAGACGGTAGAGCGTGGTTTAACGCTTGTTCCCGTGCGGATGTACTTCAAGAGTGGCCGAGTGAAGGTCGTCATCAGTGTTGCCAAAGGAAAGAAGAACTACGACAAACGTGAAACGATTCGACGTCGAGAAGTCGACCGTGAGACCAGGGCGATAATCAAGGGGAGGACGCGATGAAGATCCTCATCACAGGTGCCGGTGGTCAACTGGCACACGCGGCAGCGGCGCGGATGCAGGACGAGCATCGAGTGGTGTCGTTAACACGTGCGCAGCTCGATGTGACGCAACAGGCTGATGTGCTTGAGTCGGTTTCGCGTGAGCGTCCTGATGTCATCATCAACGGCGCGGCATTTAACGACGTAGACGGTGCCGAGGACGATCCGGCTGCTGCCCTGGCAGTCAATACCTTTGGTGTGCTCGCATTGGCGCGCGCGGCTACAGTCGTCGACGCGATCCTTGTTCACTTTGGTACCGATTTCGTCTTTGATGGCACGGCCCGTCGTCCATACACTGAAGAAGCGTCGCCGAATCCTCAAGGTGTGTACGCTATGTCGAAGCTTCTTGGGGAATGGTTCGCGTGTGAGTCGAGACACTACATCCTCCGGGTCGAGAGCCTGTTTGGAGGCGGCCTGCTGCGTACCCCGGACGGACGCGCCCGTGGCAGCAGCCTCGATCGGATCGCTGATGCCATCCTCGCCGGTGAGGAGGTGCGCGCCTTTACAGATCGAACGGTCACCCCAAGCTACGTCGATGATGTCGTGGATGCGACTTCGGCGCTTTTGGCAGCCGAAGCGCCACATGGCGTCTATCACTGCGTTGGTTCGGGGATGGGTACGTGGATGGACGTAGCGACCCGCCTGGCGGTGGAGCTCGGACGTCCGGCCCAGATCGTCCCGGTGCAGACGTCCAGCTTGACGATGAAGGCCAAACGGCCTCAATTTTGCGCATTGTCGAACACTAAGCTCAGGTCGGTCGGTATCACTATGCCGACGTGGGAAGATGCACTAAGTCGATACGCGCGGGCACGTCTGGCAAACGCCTGAGCCTAGGTCTAGCTAATGACGTCGTCGACGAGTGGAACGATCGTCTCGGCAATGGAGAGGCACGCCGTGAGCCCTGGCGAATCGATACCGGCCGCGTGGATCAACGTGGGGACCTGCGTGTCTGCTCGGATAATGAAATCGGCAAATGCCTGGGTCGCCGGAGCAGGACGCGCCCGAATTCCTGTACCACCGTGGCGCAGATCGGCCAGGTCGAGTTTCGGTAGGAGACGGGTCGCCGACTCATGGAAACACTCAATGGGTAGGCGTTCGCCCTCGTAGTTATCCTTCGCGGTCTGATATCGAGCGGTCGGTCCCAGCATCACGCTTCCCCAGGTCGTACGTGTGAGATGGACCCCCAGGCTGTGTCCCGATTTATCTGGAAGGGGGTAGACCGGTCTCTTGACGAGGTGGCATGCTCTAGGGAGGATTTCGGCATACTCGCCCCGAACCGGATAGATCGTAAACGTCTCGCCGCCGAGCATCGTCGAGACATCGTCTGCATAGAGCCCCGCGGCATTCACGACGGCTCGTGCCAGTAGCCGCTCGCGGTTCGTGCGGATTTCGATTCCGCTCGAATTCGGGGTGCCTCCGGTGACCCACGTCCCCGGTAGAAGATGAACCGAACCCTGGGCCACACGCGTCAACTTCCGGACCAGTGTCTCGGCTTCGACGATGCCGGTCGAAGGCGACCAGATCGCAGCCACACCCTCGACGTGCGGTTCGAGTCTACGGAGGAACGGCCGGTTGACGACCTCCAGGTCATCGACCCCGTTTTCGTGACCCTTGGCAGTGAGCGCTTCGAGATCCGCGACCTCTTCGGTGGTGGCCGCCACAATCAATTTACCGCAGCGATCGTGCGGAACATTGTGGTCCCGGCAGAAGCGATACAGACGCTCGCGTCCGTCGACACACAGACGAGCCTTAAGTGAGTCGGTTGGGTAGTAGATACCGGCATGGATGACGCCGCTGTTGTGGGTGCTTGCCTCCTGCCCAGGCCGTGGCCATCGTTCGATGAGACATGTCGTGTATCCGCGCGCGGCGACGGCACGAGCGGACGCAAGTCCGATGACTCCTCCACCAATTACAGCGACGTCAATCCGTTCCATGTTGGGTTGATCGTAGACGACTAGACAAGTTGCGCGAGGGTGAGACTGGTCTAGGGAGCATCCGTCGGCTAC
>CAUZDY010000041.1:0-22565 GCA_963578805.1 Vicinamibacteria bacterium
GACCGGCGAAACCCTGTGGCAGTTCAAGACCGGTTCGAGTGTCAATTCGACCGCGATCACTTATACGCACAACGGTCAGCAGTATGTCAGCGTGGCGTCCGGTCTCGGGGGTCTCCTTGCCAATCGCTATGCCCGAGGTCTGGTGCCGACTGGTGGCTCGGTCTGGACGTTCGCACTGATGGCGGAATAAACCGGACTGGTCAGTCTTCTCGCCTCCATTTGGATGCTGCCTGGCTGGAGGTTTTTCTTGTGGAACTCTGGATACTTTAGAGCCTAGAGCCGTTACCCTTCCCATTTCATATTTAATGGCGACAGGACGAACCGGCCAATCAAATAAGCCGTAACTTTCCGCACTGCTGGACCCTTGATCGTGGTGTAATAGTCGCGGAGGGTCATATGAAGCTTGATCTCAGCTCATTGCGGGTCGGCGTAGTCACAGCGGTCATCGTCGGCCTTGGGATTGGCACTAGCAACGGTCAGTCACCAGGGTCAGATCCGCCACGGACTGCCTGGGGTACCCCTGACCTGCAGGGTGTCTGGACTTCTGGGACCTTAACTGATCTAGAACGCCCCGAAGAATACACCGGACAGGCGTTTTTGAGCGAAGAAGATGTGGCGGCTCTCGAAAGCGAAGCCGCTGAAAGGAAAGCCGTTTCACTTAGCCAGAACTATGTGCCGAGACTCGATCCTGTCACGGGTCGCCCGCTTTCCCAGATTCAACCGGGGCAACAATTCGGGGTTGGTACATACAATCCGCAATATGTCGATTGGGGGACACGGACTTATCCGTCGAGACGGACGTCGCTGATCGTAGATCCTCCGAACGGACGGATTCCCTACAAACCTGAGACGCTCGCGACCCAGCGGCAGTACGGAGCTCCTCCGTACGATTCCCACGCCGACCTCGACACGGGAGAACGTTGTCTTGGAGACGGGCCTCTAGAGATGATCTGGCTTGGCTACAACCCAAATCATCAGATTGTCCAGACCGCGGACCATCTCGTGATTCTCCATGAGATGTATCGGGAGCGTCGCATTATTCCGGTCAACGCGGGGCCGCATATCGCTGCCGACATCCGGCAGTGGAACGGAGACCTGCGGGGCCGATGGGAGGACAATACGCTGGTCGTCGAGTCCAAGCACTTTACCGACAACTGGCGAGATTACCGGTTTAACGAAGTCTGGCGAGCCCCATCCGCAACGCTGGAATTGGTCGAACGCTTTACGCGCCTCGACGTCGACACGTTATTGTATCGCGTGACGGTCACCGACCCGGTGAGATTCACAAGCCCGTGGACGGTCGAAATGTATTTAACAACAGACCAGGCCGCGGCCGGTGTGTCGCAGGGTCCGATTTACGAATTCGCGTGCCACGAGGGGAATTACGGCGGTGAGAACATTCTGACCGGCGCCCGTGCTGTCGACAAGGTCGCCAGTACCGAATCGAGGTAACTCGACACTCACGTTCGCTAGTCGACCCCAGTCAAATGGGGTCGACTAGCCTACCGCCGCCAGTAGGCTGTGCAGGCCCGATGCGTCTCAATGGTCAAACGCGACGATCATCTGGAATGACTGCTTGCGACCTTCTCTTCGGCCCGAGCCCCCGCCAGCTGACCCGTCAATCCATAATTTCCCTCGTGACACGCGTACTCAAAGAGATGAGAAATTGGTGCGGTCTGTTGCACGCTCAGGGCTGACTGCAGCGTCACGAGAGGCCACCCGGCAGTCCAGGGCCGTGTCCAAGCCGATGGATCGTCGACGGTGAACTCATAGCGAAGCGTGTCAGCGTCGACACGTGTGAACCGTTCGACAAGACGGAGTTTCGCCGTAGATCCCATGAACTTCGTCTTCGCAGTGAAATTTGTCGTCTCGACGGTCAATGTGTCACCGTTCCAATAGCCACGCGAGTCTCCAAGCCACTGGCGGATGCCTTCTCCAACATGTGGACGCCGGTCCAACGGTACGATGCGTACGTCATGAATCATTTCATTGAGAATCACTACATGGTCGGGGGTCTGCAACAGCTGGAAATTGCTGTTATACGTGGTCGGAAGCATCGGTGGTCCGGCACTCCGCCACAAGATACAGCGCTCAGCCAAGCCTCGATCCTCAGGACCAGCAGGGAGTTCTCGATCATCGCGCCGCGCGGGTCGAGCCCCCGGTTGGTAGGGAATCCTCCCATTCGCCGGATCCACGATCAGTGACGTCTGCCGAAGCATCCGACCCCGGTCACGCCAGAACTCGTTATACGCGCGGCCAACGTCGGTCCTGCCGTCTGGCGTATCGGATTGACGATCCCCGCGCCCAGATCCGGCGCGCTGATCACCGTCGATCCGCACAAGTTCACGTCTCGTCGATTCTGCGACTTCTTCTTCCGTTAACGTTTCCCTACCTGTCAGGTCGCTGGACCGTTCGAGTGGCGTCAGCGTGGAGCTGGTCCAAATCTCCTGCAGGTTCGGGTCACCCCACGGGGTTTTGGCCTGGCCAGCGGCATATGCTGGCGCCAGTAATGCCACCGCAGTCATTGCCACAAACACGAAACATTGGTCATTCATTGCGCTCCTCCATTCTGTCTTTCGAGACGACCAGCGTTGCACAGCTCCTCCGAGTCACCAAATAGACAGAAACTGCTGCATTCTACTCCTCCGCCGGGAGAGAACTGTGGCGCCAGCGGTGCCTTCCTAAGTTTCTAACCTATCGGACCTGCGATCGTGGTGTGATCACTGCCTGGGGGAACTAAATGAATTTTCTACTAATGCCACTACGCGTCTCTGTAATCGCAACCGTTCTCCTGTGTCTGTGTGTTACTAAGGCCAATAGCCAAACGCCATGGTTCGACCCACCGCAGACATCCTGGGGCGATCCAGACCTGTAAGGTGTATGGGACT
The DNA here is from genome assembly GCA_963578805.1 of Vicinamibacteria bacterium. Classification (GTDB taxonomy): domain Bacteria; phylum Acidobacteriota; class Vicinamibacteria; order Vicinamibacterales; family UBA8438; genus CAUZIB01. The sequence continues at coordinate 2,889 of CAUZDY010000041.1, forward strand.
TCCGCACCATCACACCCCTAGAACGGCCAGACGACCTGGCCGGCCGAGAGTTCTTGACCGAGGAAGAGGCAGCGACTTTTGCCGATATTCAGACTCGACGTCAGAACCGAGATCTAATCGATTCCGAACAGGGCGGACTGAATTACGCTCCGGAATCAGACGGCGGTGTTGTTCCCTACAACGAGTTCTGGTATGACCGAGGGACGTCGGTAATTTCTTCAAGACGCACGTCACTGATCATCGATCCTCCAGATGGCCGTCTTCCACCGTACACGCCTGAGGCCCAAAGAAGCGCGGACGCTCAGAGAGAGAGAGGCCGTGAAGAGCAACGTGGACGTCCCAGAGCTGACGGCCCGGAGGACCGGGGCACTGGCGACCGGTGCATCCAGCACGGCAAAGCTGGCCCGCCGATCAGTCCAGGTGGCTACAACAACAACATGCAGCTTTTTCAAGCACTTGACCATGTCGCAATTCTCAACGAGCAGATTCACGACGTGCGCCTCATCCCAGTCGACGGGCCTCCGCATCTGGGGCCAAAAATTCCCCAGTGGATGGGGAATTCGCGCGGCCGCTGGGAAGGCCGAACGCTCGTGGTCGAAACGCGGGATTTCAACGGGAGGCATCAACAGGTCGGTCGCCCGAGACGGAGCTCGGGCGAACAGCTCGTCTTGATCGAACGATTCACACGACTAGACGTAGAAACATTGATCTACGAGTACACTGTCACCGATCCAGCCACATGGGTGACCCCTTGGACCGCACAGATTCCTATGAAAAGGAATCCGGATCAGGTCTACGAGTACGCATGCCACGAGGGGAATTACAGCCTGACGACGATCCTCAGAGGCGCTCGACTTGAAGAGAAGGCTACTGAAGCAGCTGCCAGATAGCGCCAGGTGTTCTTTCTAAACGGGGTTCTTATTACAGGGTTCCAGAGAAACCGACCAGCTAGGCGACCAGGACTCCGCCAAACCCAACCAGGACATAGCGGTTGCGATCCGATGTGGCGGAGCACCACAACTACCCCTCGGATTCATGCGTGTGTGTGCGGTCGTCGTGTAGACGTCTAACTTCCACCGTGGGAGTTTCGCCTCATTTTGATTGGAATTAGGGTCTCTTCGCACTCAGCTCACGCCGCTTGACTGGCAGGGAATAGCGGCCGCGTCGGTCTTGTCAACAACTCCTGCGGTAGCCAACACGGACATCGGTTCGGTCCGTCGATGGTGCGTCAGTCGAGATCTCCCCCCAGTCCGAACGTGAAGATGGCGTTACCGGCTGCCACGGTCACGTACTGCTTCCCAGCTACGGCGTAACTCATCGGGCCAGCATGCACCCTTCCACCGACGTAGATCTTCCACAGTTCTTCCCCCGTCACCGCGTCAAGTGCGAAGAAGAAGCCGTCGCGAGTGCCACCAAAAACCAAATCGCCGGCAGTCGACAACAAGCCGGACGTCGACCGGGGTTGCACCGGGAACTCCCACTTTATATCTCCAGTCTGTGGAGAGATGGCCCTCACTGCGGTGAAGTATTCTTCGTCGGCCAGAGGCGTCTCGCCTCCACCCGCACGAAAGCTTTGCCCCGGAACGGTGTATTCGACCGGGCGAAGAAAATATTTCGTCTCTCCGTCGTACGCCATCACATAAATAAGCTCGGTCCTGGGACTATAGCTGGGAGACCACCAGTTTGAACCACCGGTGATGGAGGGCGACACCAGCGTGCCCTCTTCCGTAGGTGCGGTATTTGGCCTCACGATCGGTCGGCCGTTTTCGTCGAGACCGTCTGCCCACGTTTGTTTGGCATAGGGCTTTCCTAGAAGGAACTCGCCCGTCTCGCGGTCAAGTACATAGAAGAAGGCATTACGGTTGGGCCACAACATTAGTTTCCGCTGGCGGCCATCGAATTCCGCATCGGCCAGCACCGGAATCTGCGTCGAGTCCCAGTCGTGAATATCGTGCGGTGTGAACTGGAAATGCCATTTCAGAGCTCCCGAATCCACATCCAGTGCCACCACCGAATCAGAGTAGAGATTATCGCCACGGCGCACCTCTCCATCGTAGTCGGGACCAGGGTTACCGGTGCCCCAGTACACCAGATTGAGTTCAGGATCGTAGGAGCCGGTCATCCAGGTTGCCGAGCCACCGGTTCGCCACGACTCACCCTCCCAGGTTCGGTTGGCGGGATCGTCCGGTCCGGGTGTCGTATAAAACCGCCAGTCACGATTGCCGGTCTCGATGTCATATGCGTCTACGAAGCCACGAATACCGTACTCACCACCCGCGATCCCGGTGACTATCTTGTTTCCGACCACTAACGGAGCGGCCGTCTTGCTATACCCCGGTTGATTGTCTGAGACGGTAGATTGCCACATGACGCTACCGGTCTTCGCGTCAAGCGCCACGAGCTGACCATCCAGCGTGCTCATGAACAGTTGATCCCCAAAGACGGCTACCCCGCGATTGTTGCGCCCACAACAGAAAATCATGTCATCTGGCAGTTCGTGGTCATATCGCCAGTACGGCCCTCCGGTCTGAGCGTCGAGTGCAATGACGTTGCTGGGTGACTCGGTGACATACATGACGCCGTCAACGACGAGTGGCGTTGTCTCGGCCTGATCGAGGGTCTGCAGTTGGCTGACCCACTGTATCTGGAGACCCGACACGTTTCTTTGATTAATTTGGTCAAGACGGGTGTACCGCTGGCTCTTGTAGCCGCCTGAGTACATCAACCAGTTCTCAGGCTCAGCCTCGGCGTTCACCAGTCGATCAGTTGTGACCGGCCGCATGGTGGGTTCCGTGTTCTGCGTACTCGACTGCGCCCGAGTGATATCTTTTCCCCCCAGAATCAATGTCGCGAGCACGAGTGCCACGACGGACAAGCCTCGCCTTGTAGCCATGATGTCCTCCCTCATAATCCCGCATTCTTCATAGATTTCTGAAACCAACCGTATCAGCCAAACCCCGTACCAATTCAGCTTCGTATCGGCTCGGCCAGGCCTATTGCAACGCAGGTGTCGTCGCCGGCGGCCTTCGCCGGTGGGTGCCCTGCTCATAGGCATACCCCAACCTGAGTAGTATCGCCTCGGTGAATGGTCTTCCGAGAAACTCTAGACCGACGGGCAAACCGTTACCGGTGAAGCCCGCCGGCACCGTCAGGGCGGGATATCCGATAACTGGACTCAGTTGTCGATTGTTACCCAGTCCATATGCGTCCTCGCTGTTCATGTTGGTAAGGACATCAGACGCGATGACGGTCGTTTCGTGGTCGAATGTCGCGTAGACCAACGTGTCAAGCTCGTTGTCCACCATCACAGTCAGAACGGCTTGCCTCAGACGCTCACGGGCGTGCAGGATCGCCAGATAGCCGTAATCATCTGTGGACTTTCCCACGACGTCCATCAGTCCTTTCGCTCGCCTGGGCGTGACGATACCCGACAATAGAATGTCCTGAACCGTTTCGACGGGCGCTTCGACGTGCCCCGTCAGATACGCATTCATCGCCCGCTCGGTTTCATAGCTATTCCCAACATACGTTCTCTGCGCAGCATCGAGGCCTGGAACGGTAACCGGGTCGACGACAATCGCGCCGAGCCCTCGGAGATCTGCAACTGCCTGATCAATCACCGCTCGCACTTCTTGGTAATCGACAGCCGCTGGGTCTGTCTTGGAGTCCATGGCCTCGCGGATTACACCGACACGAGCACCTCGCAGACCATCGGCATCGAGACCTGCGACATACGACTCGGGTACCTTCTCCGCGGCGTACGCGGTGATCGAATCATTCGGGTCATAGCCAGCAAGCACCTCAAGCAGTCGAGCCGCGTCCCACACGGTCCGGGTCATCGGTCCCAGCGTGTCACTAGTCGGATTCGCTGGCATCATTCCATGTCGGCTGACGAGTGGCACGGTGGGACGTAAGCCGACCAGGCTGTGGACCGCCGCCGGACCACGAATGGATCCCCCGGTGTCCTCGCCAATACCGACCATCCCGAAGTTAGCGGCAATCCCAGCGCCCGTACCGCCCGATGAACCGCTGGGGTTGCGCGTTGGGTCATAAGCATTCCTGATCATGCCGAAAGCGGAACCGACGTAGCTGGACGCAAACTCGCCCATATTCGTCTTGGCCAGTATGATCGCTCCCGCCTCCTCCATTCGGGAAACAATCGTGGCATCACGTCCAGACACGAACCCCTCAAACAATGCCGACCCATACGTGGTCGGCATCTCACGGGTCTCAACCTGATCTTTGAGGAGCACCGGAATACAGTGCAGCTGACCGACCAGACCCGATGCCGCAAAATCTACGTCGAGTGACTCGGCTTCCTCCAACGCGCGGGGGTTCACGTACTGGATGGCGTTCAGCGTTGGTCCAATCTGATCGTACGCTTCGATTCGATCGAGGTACCGCTGCACCAATTCACGGCACGTGATTTGACTTGAGGCCAGGGCCTCGTGAACGTCTTCGATCGTAGTCTCAAGCAATCTGAAGTTCTGTGCACTGGCAACGCTGCAAAATAACAGCACGGCCACAACATTGGTCGAAATCCATCGTCCAAAACCCATGATCATCGCTGCGATCCTCTTAAAGCCACCAGCTCGGACCCTAACTTTGAGAATCATAGGTTCGGGCGAGCCACTTGCACGGATTCTATGCCAAACATCAATTAGTTCACGGGTGCACAGAATGTTCTTTTAGTGGAGCTCGGATGGCCGGTGCATGACATAGCGCACCAGCCGCCGGCGAGCCACTTCACCTGCATAGATATTGCCATCGAAATCCACACCCAAGAACTCGATCCCAGCCCCAATATCCTCATCAGCCTGCGGGATAAAGTGGGTCACCCAGGCCTGTTCGGTCTTTAAATCTCCGATCCGGATCCCCTTCTCCCACCCTAAATTACTCCGCCAGTTATCAGGGGGGCCAGTCCGTACCATTCCGGACAGTCCATCGCCAGCGTACAGGATATCGTTATGGTCGATGAACAGCCCGCTCGGCTTACCATAATGCGTCCAAATGTGAAGAAGCCTGCCTTCTTGATCGAATACCTGGATTCGACTGTTGCCACGGTCCGCGACGTAGATCTGACCTCGAGAGTCGATCTTGATGTCGTGTGGGTCGCTGAACCGAGCTCCTTCCTTACTCTCGGAACCAACACCACCGCCAACCTCTAAAAGAAAAGTCCCAGCACTTGAGAACTTGACGATACGGTTGTTTCCTCCTCGATGCCCGTCGGACACCCAAATGTCACCACTGGGAGTCACCACCACTCCGGAGGGTCCGTTGAAATGAGCGGGGCCATCACCCCACACTCCCGCCTCTCCCAGTCTCATCACCACCTCGCCCTGCTGGTTTAGCTTCAGGACCTGGTGTCCTATGCCCAGGCTCTCGCCGAGCGTGGCTCGACGATCACCATGTGACCCTCCCTCGGTCACCCACAAAAAACCCTCATGGTCGAGGAAGAAACCGTGAGGAAACGCAAAAAGTCCGCCTCCAAAACTGTCGACTAGATTTCCGTCAAGATCGAATTTCATGATCGGATCCAGATCGGTGCCAGCGCACTCGTTTGCACCACAGCGGTCCAGAATCCAGAGGTGCCGTCCATCGGGATCGGGGAACACCCCACTCACGGTCCCCATCGTCCTCCCTTCGGAAAGCTTCTCCCAGCCGAACGTAGCGCGATACGGGTTCGTCGTCGAGGACTGAGCGTTCATTCCCCCGTCTAGCATCAAGTACGCAACGATACCAACAGTCAGCGCATACCCGATTCGATTAGCGTGTAACATCGAAACCCTCTTTCTCATAATTGAATTGTGTCGGCCGGCCTACAGCCTACGACTCAAGGCAGACGGAGTGCCACCAAAGAACCCGGCAGATCTCGGCCGGCTATCTGTACCACGATGTACTGCCGGCCCTCGTGCATGTAGCCCATCATGCCGTACTGGCCAGGGGCCGGAAGTTCGACAGTACCGATCCGGTCGCCGCTCGCCTTGTCCAGTGCGTGAAGAACCGACGCGCCTCCGGAACCCTCCGCTGTGAGGAGTAATGTCTTCGTCGCCATCGTCACGGCGCGTGACGTTTGTCCCGTGTTCGGAAGGTCAACATTCCGTAGCGCCGGATGATTTCGAATGCGCTCTGGGGTCTCACCGTTCAATGCCTCCCAAAGATGCTCTCCGGTGTTCATATCGATCGCCACGATCCGACTATACGGAGGTTTGTAGATCGGAAGACCTTGAGGCCCCCGAAAATCTCCACGGTTCACAACGGCAAAGTCGGCAATCGTCGTGCCCGTCGTCATGATGTCGTCCGGTTCATCCAACAGACTGCCTGGTACAATGTTCTCAGACCGGCAACCCCGCACCGTCGACACATAGAGAATCCCCGTCTCCGGGTCTGCAGACGTCGGACCGTGGATGTTGGTCGCCCCGCTCGGGCAACTAACGAAGGATCGCAACCCAGATGGATGACCGGTCTGGATCGGGGGATTAAAAATCGGCCCGAGCCGGTAGTTCTTGACGATCTCAAGTGCCTCCTCTCGAAGTTCTGGTGTGAAGTCGATCAGGTCATCCTCGGTCAGCCCCAACATTTCGTAGGGCAACGGTCTTGTGGGAAACGGCTGGGTCGGAGACAGTTGCTCGCCAGGAACCTCCGATTGTGGCACCGGTCGCTCCTCGATCGGCCACACCGGTTCACCTGTCGCCCGGTTGAAGGTATACGCCAAGCCTTGCTTTGTCGTCTGAACTACAATCGGAATCCGCTCATTGTTCACCGTCACATCCATGGCGACCGGTGCCGTCGGGTTGTCGAAATTCCAGATATCGTGATGAACGGTCTGAAAATGCCATTTCCGCTCTCCGGTCTGTACGTCCAGAGCGATGACGCTCGTCCCGAACAAACCATCACCCGGTCTGAATCCACCATAGAAGTCAATCGTCGGCGGATTTGTTGGAATGTACACGAGACCTCGCTCTGGATCAGCTGACATCGGTGCCCACGACGAAACATCTCCGGTCCACCGCCACGCGTCGTTTTCCCACGTCTCATGACCAAACTCTCCAGGTCGCGGAATGACATGAAACTTCCACTTGTGTTCGCCGGTTCTGGCGTCATAGGCGAGAATATCGCCAGGCACCATCTCGATCCGAGTCTGGTGGTACCCCTGCTCAGCAGAGTTACCAACGATCACGACGCCGTTCACAACAATGGGTGGTGACGAGCTGGTAATGTGCCCGAGCTCTCGCGGGACTCCGAGGTCTGCATCGTAGGGAGCGCCATCCCAACTCTGCCAGGGTCCCCAATCACTAATAAGGTCTGGAATCAGGTCGACTGTTCCTGTCTCGGGAAAACCAGTCAAATTAACGTCGCCGCCCCAGTTCTCCAAAGGAAGCCCCGTCTTGGCATCGAGCGCGTAGAGAAAGAAGGCGGGACTGGAGATGTAAATCACCCCTCGACCATCAATATCTCCATAGGCCACACCTTTCCCATAGCCGTTACGCATTCCCCGATCGAAGCGCGTCGTATGAGGTTCACGGAAGACCCAGACGGTCTCGCCGCTCGATGGATCGATTGCGGCCACCGTCCGGCGTTCACCGGCAACCGTGTAAAGCAGGCCGTCGACGTAAAGCGGCGTAGAGCGGGAGACGCTAAGGGGAGCCGGTCCAAAATTGTCACCCCGCCACACCCACGCCACGTCGAGGTCATTAAAATTGTCACCGGTAATCTGATCGAGTGGGGAATAGCGCGTATGCCATGCATCACCGCCGATATAGCGCCACTCACCCTCCGCCACGCCCGGCCCTTGTGCGGTCAGTACTCCCTCAGTAAGTGCAATTACACCGACGGCCAACGTCAGGAAAACATATACAGGTCTGCTCTTCTGAAAAAACGTCTGGACAAACTCAATCATCTACGAACCCTCCGATACATCGACTTAACTGAACACATCCTCATCTTCCGTCGCCTGAAACAGAGCCTCTCTCCGGCTGGTCGATGGAAAGCCTAGCCACCACAGCCCAGTGCGCCGCGAACGTGGGAAACGCGCGAAAAAGCAGCGGCGAGAACCGCCCCTAGTTATGAAAGATTCTCTCCAAACACGTTTTCAAGATGACGCCGGCAAAGCCATTTTACGCCCAGCCACGCCGTGACTCCACTTCCCACGCAAGATTACCGGATAACCGCTTCGTCTCCCTTCATAGGTGGAGTCACAGAAAGTTCCTCGCGTTTGATCAGCAAAAGCCGAAAACAAAGTAGGGACGAACGGGATATCGGATAGCCGACCCTCTCTACCGAGACAGTAGGTATGTCAGCTTGATGGCAAGTTGCCGATCACGCAACCATGGGGAACTCCTCCGCATACCCGCAATTTGCGGCACGGTGTCGAGCCGCAACTCGTCGTAGGCAATGTAGATGTCGCTCCCCGGATTGTAGATCCAATTAAACCGAACACTCGTACTGATCTCGTGTGTCGTCGAGTTGTATTGCGACAGCGTGCGCAACGTCATCTCGGGTGATAGCGCAAGGTCGAAGTTCACCGAAGCGAGGTCTGCGGTGAACGCTCCTACCGGAAGGTCGACATCACTTCGGCTTAACCGACCTTCGGCCGCGATCGAGCTCGTGATCCGCACACCAAGCATGCCACTCATGTCGCGCCGGTTACCGCCAAAGAACGTCTGCGGCTTGTATCCGGCCTCCCCAAACACTCGCCTCGACGGATCGGTTGTGTACGAAAAATTCCACTCGCCAAAGCGATAGGCACCGGCCGGAATCGTGACCTCAGGTGTAATGTGAAACGGCAGATCAAGCTGTTCGAAAATGTCGTTATACCAGACAACAAACGACGCCCCATTTTCAAAGTAAGTCCCGATCATGTTATGAAATCGCCGAGTCAGAAGGCGATTATGCTGGTCCGTTGTGTACGTCACGTTCCACATCGGATCAAACTGCCGGATGCCCCATTTGCCTGGCCGCGGATCCCACTCCGTGTGGAGCTTTGATGTCCGAATCCCGACACGTGGCACAAACCCCACCTCGGCGTTAAAACCATCCTGAATATCGGTGTATTCGGCTTCAATGCGCCATGATGGGCTCAGCCACTTCGCGCTCAGGTACCCGGCACCATCACCCGTCGAAATACCGGGAGTCTCAGTCTTCGCGATAAAACTATTCACAACGAAATTTGGATGCACGGCCAGGATCGCGTCAGCCGCGAAAGTACGATTGAAATGAGTGCCGCCGATCGATTCTTTATTGATGACGAGGCCACCGACCTGGGAGCGAGCCAGAATGTCTCGACTGTATCGCCCAACAAAAAAGTTCTCGCCTGCCTCCCCGAATGCCTCTTGCGTCTGTATGTTCATCACGGCGATGTTGTGCCGATCGACTTTTCCGGTCAGCCGTGCCCCTCCGACGATCGGAACGGGCCGACCTGAGTTAGACAATCCGATCCGCCGTGTGAAGAACAGATCGACTTGGCGTCGAAATCCTTGTGTCGCGACACCGAACATCCCGGCGTTTTCAAGAAAGAAGTCACGCTTTTCAGGGAAAAACAGCGGGAACCGGGTCAGATTTACCTGCTGCTCGTCCACCTCTACTTGGGCAAAGTCGGTGTTGAGTGTGAGATCCAGATTCAAACCCGAAGAGACCCCATATTTCACGTCGAGGCCTACGTCATTAAAGCCAGATCCGTCGAGCTGAGTCTCCCTCAGATCCTGTCTGCCGCCGGCAAGGACGTACGGTGTAACCCGTAGGTCCATACCTCTGTTGACATTGGTGATGCCCGAAAGAGTTCCCGCCAGACTGACGCGAGTCAAGCTGTACGCCTTTGGGATCGGCGCCCAGAACACTTGTTCATTCTTCCGGCGGATATTTCGCATGAAATTGACGCCCCACACCGGCCGCTCGTCTTTCGGAAAGCGCAAAGTCACCATAGGGATAGCGATTTCGGCAACCCACCCATCGACCGTACGCTGCGCAGAGACGTGCCATACTCCATCCCAGTTGATGTTGATGTTCGAACTATTTCCTCGGAAGCCACCCTCACCTTCTGCGGCGACTTGTTGCTCCAGTTTTGCGCCTAGCGGATTCGTCACAAACATGTAGCCGGACCGGCGGTCATGAAAGGTATCGAGGATGATCTGAAAGTTATCCTCCTCAAGAAGACGTGGAGAGTCGCGTCGCTTCTCCGTTGCGATCACGCCGCTGGCCTGCGAATCGTAGGCTTCAACACCGATGTAGAGTGTCTGTGCATCGTAGAGCAGCCGCACCAGCGTTCGTTCCGTCGCGGGATCACCCTCAGTCGGCTCCTGTTGAACGAACTGGTCAATAACCGCCGCTTCAAGCCACACGTCTTCGTCGAGTTGGCCATCCAGGACCGGACCGACCTCGACCCAACGCGGCTCGACCTGGAACCGCTCACTCGGTGGAAGGTTCGCCTCGGCGGACTCGAGTACGAGCGCCTCTTCCACTCCATTTCCACCCTCTGTCAAACCGTCTGTCGGTTCTCCCGGCTGAGAGAACGCCGGAACAGCGAGGGCACATAAGACTGGGACCAGTGCCACAGCCCGGCAAGAGCACAGCGCCTGATTCATAGCACGTCAAGTCCCATGGTTAGATGCCAAGTTTCCGGTCGCGGACTGGGACGTCGCGAGAAGATCCACAAGTGCGACGTGCGAGGGAGTTTAATAAACCTGACAATTGTGGTTATAGCTAAACCAAACCTGCAAGCGATAGTCGCCGAAGCAATAAGCCCCGTGTCCAGGTCCTGATTGGAGTGTCATGGCCCCATGCCATGTGCGGTCGGCCCACAACACATCGTGCAAGAACTTCCTCCATCAGGCGGCTCGGGCATGAAGGGGGTTGCCCACTGGACATCCATCACAGTACACACGCCCAACCAAAAGTTGTTATCGAAGGTTGGTGGTTAATCCGATTACCAATTAATCCTACCGTCGGCCATCATTCTCTCAGTTGGCCACCACAGAAAACGCTTGCCCTTTTCAACGACTTCACCCTCAAGCTCCGCAATTCCCTTGTCTGCTCAACCTTCTAGCCTCTTGGGTCGCGCAGGCCAGTACGCGATGTCAAGACCAAGCCACTCAAGAACTCAGATCACCGCGAGCTGGTGTTCTCGGCTTGCTCAACCGCTCTCGAACCGGAGAGCTGTCCAAGCAACCCATAGTTCCCTTCGTGACAGGCATACTCGAACATCTGCGGTATGTGCATCCCATCGATGCCGTTCATTAAGGATTGCAGCGCCCGCAGTGGATACGCAACCGTCCAGGGACTCTCCCAGGTCGTCGGATCACTTAGTGTGACTTCGTAATCAATGGTGTTTGCATCGACCCGTCTAAATCTCTCAATAAGATGGAGACCATCGAACGATCCTTTAAATGGTGCTTTGTCGGTGAAATTTTTCGTGTCAACGACCAGCACGTCGCCCTCCCACCGGGCACGCGAATCGCCCATCCATTGGTGAACATGTTGAGGAAGATGTGAGGATCCATCTACTGGGATGACCCGCACGTGGTGCTGCATTTCGTGCTCGATCACTACATAGCCCGGCGACTGCACAATTTGAAAATGATTGTTATAGCCCCCGGGAAGTCTCGGCAGATAGTTCATGATGCAGCGCTCGCCGAAACGTCGATCCTCCGGATTGTCCGCGCGGCTACCCCGGCCGTCTACCCCACCCTCGGTACCGTCAAGGGCCACCATGTCAGGATCCCACCCACCGTTCCAGAGATTACCCCGCGGATCCGCACCGCTATTAAACAAGCCCCTCGCCTCGGCCCATGGCGCGTATCTCTCGCGCGCCTGTGATGTCAGCGCCGGCATTTTTCCATTCGGCGGATCCACAATCAGCGACGTCCGTTCAATCGGATTCCCTGGCACCGGAAACCAGAGGGCGTTATACGCTCGGCCGACGTCGGTTACCGCTCCAGGATCGGAATCGCGGAGGTCCCTGTTTTCACGCGATGCCTGCTGCTCCACCGTATAGCTCGCCAGTTCCTCTTGGTTCAGTTCAACCTTGCCCTCAAACCGATCGGGGCGCTCCAGCGGAGTACTGACGTCGTTCGCCCAGATCCCCTGTAGGTCCGGTTCGCCCCACGGCGTCTGGAATGTAGCGGTGGATGACGGCTGGCCCATGGCCGGTGAAGGTGCCACCAACCCGACCATACCTACGATCGTTAACAGACTCCCGGCGGGAAGCGAGCCGAACGATAGATGACGCATTCGAGTCCTCCTGTATTTCAGACTGTCCATTTGTGGAAAGCTAAAGAACGACCAATCCAGGATAGCCTTCAAACGCCCAAAAGGAAACGGGTAAGTTCCCAGGTCCGTGCCGCCGAAATGGTAAATGAATCCGGTACGTCAATACACGCGAAATAACACAGTGGGCACAGGGGGATCAGCAGAATGACAGTGAACCGCTGCATGTCTTCTGACACACTTTAACCGACACCGTGAGATCGCTCGTGCAGAGTGCATGCCCTACCCTACGGGTTTGGTTCCGTCAGCATTTCTTCAAACCTCGATTCGGCACTTGCCACCATCTCTGTCCATCCCGCAGAGTCAAGACAGCTTGCACACTGCGAGTTGACAGGAAGATCAGGGTTCAGCGCCTCGGACTCAGACCGTACGTGATTGTGCAAGAAAAGATCGGGAGGGTCGAGTTCCTTGAGCACGCGAAGGGTTCGTTGTGTGTCTTCGACGACAGTCGGGTGCCTCGGATTGTCGATAAGAGGGACACCAGCGTTCGGAATCTCACCACCACGGAAGGCGACGTTGTAAGTCTGACCGCCCTCTTCCACCGTCGTCATCCACATCGTCGCCCCCTGCGTGTGGCCACCAGTCCATACCGCGCGCAAGGTCATGCCACCGATAGCTAGTGTGTCACCATCCTCCACCACGCGAGCAACTTCGACAGGTTCCCAGCCTTCATCTCCCAGAGCCGAATTGTCCGCGCCCGCTTCAATCGCCACGGCATCGCCACCGAGTGCGACAATCTGCGCACCCGTTGCTCTCTGCATCGCCGCGTGGCCCTGCATATGATCGACATGGGCATGGCTGTGAAGCATGAACTTAATGTCTTTCACATCGAACCCGAGCGTCTCGACGTTCGACACGATCACGTCGTGCATCTCAACCGTACCGGTGTCGTGCAGAATGTGCCCCTCTGGTGTGGTGATGAGATAGGACGCTAGTCCTTTCGCACCCACGAAATAGATGTTCCCCAGGACGCGGAACGGTTCAGCCGGCTCGGCGTCCGTGGTGTGCCATCGCTCTCTCGCCTCCTGAGAGATATACGGTGACTGCGCAGACAGTACGGCTGAACTCAATACAACGAGTGCACAGATAGAACGCATACAGACCTCCCTGAACGGTGAGTGTGACAGTCGCGTGCCGGGCAGATGCATCAAAACATTTCCCGAATCAATTTCGACAACTAATGCTGTTTCCTGAGATTCCGGTGCACATTGTATCGTATGGGCTGGAGTGGCACCGATTTACAACGATGCGCCAGTCTGCACGGACAAAGGTAAGAAAGTCGATCGACGGAAATACATTTGACGTGGTCAGGAGCACCTGTCGGGGACGGCCTGGGTTGACGGTCTCATCGCTCCCTTACCCCTAATACTCCGCGTTAAACAGATTCTTCATCGCAAGCGTAAGCCGAGCGGGACCCTTGATCCATGAGACGGATGCGTCGAGTAGTGTGTAAGGATCGAATTAAAAGGTGTTGTCCCGATCTACCTGCACGCTGCTCACGTGTTTCACGTTCATGGCCGTTTCGAAGGATTGCGTCGGATTCGTAATGAATCCCCAGTTGACGACGTAGTCAGGGGATATCCCAAGAAGGTCGACTATCTTGGGATGGCTCGACTAACAGATAAGTCAGGGTGATCCTCACTAGAACGATACCTCCAAGGCCAGTCGGGCCGAGCGAGGAATTGCGGCGTGGAAGTGCACGTCCCCGACAGCCTCTGGCTCGTCGCGAAGGCGCGACTCGAAGAAGTAGTCGATGTCGGATACCTCCGCATCGAGGAGGTTAAACCCTTCCAAACTCAACCGGACTCGGTCGGACAATTTGTATCCGATCACGGCGTTGACGAACGACGTTGACTCGGACTTAATACTGTTGTTTTCGAGTAGTGCGCGTGGTCCGAAGTGTCGTAGACGGACGCCTCCGAACGGTCCGGAGACGACACCGTCGGGCGGGTTCACTGCAACACCTCCCGAAACGACACGGTTCAGAGCCCCGGGAACGAAGTCTTCGCCAGCAGGGACATCGATAAACCGCGCGCGGGAGAACGAGACGTCCAGGTCTACGGTTGTCCACGGGTTTGGGGAAAAGTAGTTACTGACTTCGAGGCCCGCTCGGTGGGTGCCTGGTCCGTCCTGGGTGCTGCCCGAGTCACCGACATAGATGAGTTCCGAATCAAAGCTGAGATACCAGACAGTCGCCGTCGTCTGCAGCCTGGGCACCGCTACCGTCCGGATACCAAACTCCATCCCGTTGGCCCGGGCGAACGCCGGCGAAGGATTAGCCTTCTCGTTCGTGAAGGGATCCGCAGTCAGCATGATGCCCAGGGCCGAGTTGGAGTGGAACCCAAGTCCCCAGTTCGTATAAAGCTCGGTTCCACCCCACGGGCCAAATGCCGCCGATACCTTCGGGCTCATGATGCCCGCGGTCTTGGTGCCTGAGTTGAGAGGGTTCTTAGCCATCACGTCCCAGTGATAGAAGTCTCCGCGTAATCCGAATGTCGTCCGTACTATGCGGCTCCATTCGACCTCGGTTTCTCCGAAGAGGCCAACGGTGTATTGGTCGACGTCATCGGCACGCGCTGTCGAGATCCGCTCGGTCGCTCGAGTGCGGTACAACCCCAGCGGCCCTCCCACTGAATCGTTCCGAAACTCCATACCAAACGCACTCTCAGACGGTTTACCGCCCACACGCGCCATCCGCCTCTGGGTCAGTTTTCCACCGGTCGTCCAACGCTCTTCAAACTGTTCGAACTGGTCGCCGTTGACCGGATCATTCAAAAAATACGTGAAGTTGTGAAACAACTGAACACCGTACCGTTGTGCATACCCGGTCACGCGTGTCGATCTATTGGAATCCGACCACTGCCGGTCGATCGACCCGGCATACCGGTAAGTTTCGCCACCATCCGTCTCTTCGATAAATCCGAAACGGCCGATTGCGCCGCTCTCGACAGCGCGCCGAGGGATTTGATCGGTCGAATGCCAGTGATTCGCATAGCCCATGACCGTCGCTGACAATCCGTTACGCGCATCACCCTGGCTGTACCGGAGAACGCCATTGAATTTGTCCAGCCCGTTCGGACTCTCCCAGGGACCATTATCTTGCTCATACTCTAACGCCGCCAGAACATTACCAGACCCGACGCGCGGGGAAGCCGCTCCCAGAAAACGGAGGTAACCAAAAGACCCGCTGCTGAATTTAACGATTGGCCTGCGCAGAACATTGAAGTAACTGATGTTCGCGGAACCGGCCGATGAAAAATCCCCGGTCTCCGCGTAATACGGTCCTTTCCGAAACTGTACACCGCTGACCAATTCCGGGATGAGAAAGTTGGAATCTGCGTAGCCCTGCGAGTGCGCGTGACTGGGCATATTGACCGGAACCCCAGCAATCGTTTGACCGAAGTCGAAGCCGTGGTCCAGATTGAAGCCACGGAGATAGTACTGGTTAGCCTTACCCTCGCCGCTGTGCTGACTGATGATCATCCCCGGCACAGTCTCCAGAACCTCGGCCGCTCTGTTGATCGGCCGCGCTTCCAGCTGCGCCGCGGTGATAGCGCCTTCACTGCCTGCGGTGGCGACACCGACCAGGCTCTCCTGGGGATTCTCTAAGTCGGCCAGGTTTCTAAACGTTCGATGTGCCGTGACCGTGATGTCTGCACTCGCGGCCACAACCATGAAGGTGTTGGTCGACACTGTGGCACCAGCCATCACGACGATTTCCCGCCTGATGGTGCTGAAGTTGAGGAGGCGGAACGTCAGCTCGCCCGGACCTCTCGACACATTTACAAAGCGGTACGCTCCCGCATTGTCGGTGACAGTCTCGATCAGTAGCTGTGTGGCGGCCGGTACGAACTGGACTATAACACCAGAAAGCGAAGCATTAGTCTGATCGAACACCCGACCTTCCACCGTGCCGCCCTCCTGCGTAAAACCTGAGATGGAAGCTAACAGCACAAAACTTACAGAGACTGCACTGACTCTTGCTGAGGACTTTGTTGTCTGCACTGGCTGAGGGCCGTCTTTTAATTATCCCAACTGTGACAGTGTTTCGCGAATATTAGATTGGCGCGGTTCCTTTTCTTAAACCGTCAGTCCTCACCCCGTTAAAACACTCCAAGGGTCTAGACAAGTCGGGCCAACTCTTTCGGCAGTGGCGATTCAAAACGTAGAAGGGCTCCAGACGACGGGTGCTTAAATTGGAGAGACGTCGCGTGCAATCCCAGCCGTCTGACGGGATTCGTCCGAGCGTCATACTTCCGATCGCCAACGATCGGACATCGGACATCGGCGAGATGCACTCGTAGCTGATTACGTCGACCCGTCTTTGGCGTCAATTCAACTAATGCGCATGTCGTAACTCGCTTCACCACCTGGTAATGCGTCACCGCATGACGTGTCCGCTCGCTGGGAGGGGTGCTGTGCACCTTAAACGGGTTACTCTCATCCAGGTATGATGTGATTATTCCACGATTAGCCGGCGGACTTCCCTCCACCACCGCCAGATAACGCTTGTCGGTCTCGTCCCAGTGCTCTTGCAGGACTCGCTTCGCCGCCTTGGTCTTTGCGAACACCATAAGCCCGGATGTGTCGCGGTCCAACCGATGGACGATCCACACCCGTGCCGAGCTCTGAGTGCTGCCGCCGCGTACGTAGTCAGTCAGAAACGCATACGCAGTCCTATCACCTTTCTTTGCGCTGGCAACGCTCAGCAGATTCTCGGGTTTATCGATGACGAGCAACGACGCATCCTCGAACAGGATCCTCATGCCTACCGGTAATAAGGCTTCTCGACGCACCTCGCTCTTGGCGTGAATGGACACCACGTCCCCGGTATCGAGAGGGTGATTGTCACGTGTCACAGATCGTCCGTTGACGTGAATCGACCCATACCTAAGCCACTGCCGCACCCGAGTTCTCTTCATCTCGGGACGACACTCAAAGAGAAAGTCCAAAAGCCTACCAGCGTGTTCGACAGTGTGAGACGCGACCATGACGATTCAACAACTCGGCTTTCCGTCAAAACCCAGCAGACTGCACCAAATGATCCCAAAATCTGAACCCAATGATTTCTACGGTAACTATGAAGGCGACGCCGAGCACAAGAGGAACCGCGACTCCAAAGCCGGCCCGCTCAGGCGTCGATGATATCCTGTTGGCAGCGATGTCTCGACGGGCACCGATGACCAAGGCCGCTAACACGAAAACAAGCAGCGCCGTGAGCAGGAGTAGTGGGAAAGGCATGTCGCGATAACTATACAGTCACGTAAGATCAATGCTCAGGAGGCTCATATGTGCGATGACCGAACCGAACTCGACAACACCGGGTACTTGCATGCCACGAAGCTGACACGGCGGCAATTTGGAGCCATGTCGGCAGGAGCAGGACTGGCGATGCTTCTACCACGCGCCGTAAACGCCCAAGCTGTCTCGGAAACCGACCTCGACGTTACGACCCCCGATGGTGTGGCTGATTCCTACTTTGTGCATCCCTCGAGTGGAACCCATCCCGGTGTCCTGATCTGGCCGGATGCATTTGGCTTGCGGCCCGCCAAGAAACAAATGGCTAGGCGCCTCGCGGAATCGGGCTACTCAGTATTGGTAGTCAACCAGTACTACCGGACGCAGCGAGCACCAATTGTCAACACCACAAACTTCGCCGAAGTACGCGACACACTTATGCCTCTGATGCAATCGTTGAACGCGGACACCCAAACGAGGGATGCGAAGGCCTTCGTGAGCTTCCTTGACAGCCAGCCAGCTGTGGACCAAGGCCGCAAGATGGGGACTATGGGCTACTGCATGGGCGGGCCGTTCACGATGCGCACCGCCGCGGCCGTCCCAGATCGCATCGGTGCCGCCGCGTCTTTTCACGGCGGTGGACTCGTGACCGATGCGGCCGACAGCCCGCATCTCCTCGTGCCCAAGATAAAAGCGCAGTACCTGTTCGCGATCGCGGCAAACGACGACGAGAATCAGCCGGAAGCGAAGGACGTACTTCGCGACACGTTTGCGCGGGAAGGATTGACGGCGGAGGTCGAAGTGTACGCTGGCGCAATGCACGGTTGGTGTCCACCTGATTCTGGCGTATACAACGAAACGCAGGCGGAGCGGGCATGGAGCCGACTCCTGGTGCTCTTCGAAAATGCGTTAGCGTAGGTGTGCATTAGCAGCAGGATGATGGCACGCATAGCGGCCATCGGGGCGTGGAGCCTGGTGTGGATGGCGGTTCCCGGCGCACAGACGCGCTGGATCGACATTGAACGGTCCATGGTCACGGTACACGTCTCCGCTTCGGAGAAGGCAGGTATGAGCGTCTCCGGATACGTGATCGAGGCACCACTCGCAGAAGGATCGGTCGACGACACCGATACACCGCACCTAGCACTCGTGATAAATGTCCAGCAACTTCGCATTACGAAACCACGGCGCTCGTCGGAAGAAGGGCGCAAAATGTACGCGGCGATGCTCGGACCCGAAGGACTCGACTCCGAGCGGTTTTCCCGGATCACCTATCACTCGCTGACGGTCGACCCAATCGAGGCCGACGGTTGGCTTGTACAGGGCGAGTTACAGATACAAGGCCGCTTCCTACCCCTCGATGTCCGCGCAGCGAGGCATGGGGACCGTTTTACCGGTACGACGACATTATTGCTGAACGACTTCGGGATATCGTCGACGAGCGCCGCGGAGATTACGACGACAGTCGACTACGAGGTGCGAGTCGACTTTAACATCGTACTGGAAACGCCCTAAAACTCCGATTGAGGGTGTCTCTTGCTTCTTCAGCTGTCCCCGGACACTTTGGCCGCGTCGAGCACCCGTAGCCAGTTTTCCCCAAGGATCTTCTGGATTCTCTCGGGAACATATCCCCTGTCCACCAAGGCTTTGGTCAGGCGTGGGTAGCTGGTCGCGTCGAAGTCGCGCATGTTCGCCCTACCATCCATCATATCCAACCCGATACCGATGTAATCCTCTCCAACCAGGTTCACGGCGTAATCGACAACTTTCACCCAGTCCTCCTCGGTTGGAAGAGGTCCACCCGCGTCGATGGTCTCCTGCTGCAGTTCTCGCCACGGTACGCCGAAGTCGTATCCGACAAGGCTATGACCTTTGTCATGATTCCAGTTCTCTCGCATCTCGGTATCGAGCGTAGCGATGTACTGGCCATAGTCTCGACTGGGTAACCGAATCAAATCCTGGAGCCAATCGACTTCAGGTGCCGAGGACCGGCGCTGGGTAATCTGCCAGTCGAGGGATTCCTGACTGAGATAGTCAGCTTGGGAATGGATACCAATCAGACCACCCTTGGCAGCCATCGCCGTGAGCACAGCATCCGACAGGGCTCTCGTGTGATTCGAAAATTGTCGAAGTCCATGATGGCTCGCCACCACCGGTGCCGCACTCGCCTCGATGATT
>CAUZDY010000042.1:0-21901 GCA_963578805.1 Vicinamibacteria bacterium
CGAGTGATACTTGGCCGAGTAGGTCAACTCCTCGGCTCGGCCCGTCTCCGGATCAACTGTCCATATCGAGCCACTCATGGCGACCGCGATGGAGGCCCCATCCGGAGCCCAGTCCGGCGCCCAGGGCGTCGAATTCGGAGCCGGGGGAATGTAGAAACTGTGCATGTAGTTCCCGCCGTGACCAGCCGACGGATACGACCGTACAGCCGGCTGAGCGTCAAGTGTGCCGCTCGTCAGCGTCGAGAAAACCAAAAGCCCTAACGCGCACTGTCCAGCGCCTGTCGTAATGCGTCGGGTCATAACCCCATTCCTTTCAGTGTGTTTCGACTCGAAGACCACGACTTCACAGCCCAACGGTCCGTTTACATCGGCACAAGAACCGATGAAAGGGTCGAACGAGCGCATGGGCACTGTCAAGTCTCTGAACAGCGGGCGCGACGCTCGAGCAAATCGCGAAGATACCTGACTAGTGTCAGGGTGCGACCTGATTCCGCTCGGTAGCCTCGACGAGTTCCGTTAGGTACTCCATGAACGGCCGCCCCTCGTAGTCTTGATAGCGTTCGATAACTTCGGTCTCCAGAGCCTCAAAGTAATGGTCGAAGACCGTGGCCCGCTCGTGCGCAAGCGGCGTCTCGCAATAACAAATTTCGCTCCACGTGACCGTCCCGTCGACGGCAAGGACCGCTCGCTTCATCGCGCTCACGATTTCCAGACCGTCGGGAGCTTGGCGTTCGATTGTGCCGTCAGTGAGCTTTCTGAGGAAGTCCGCGCCGGCCGCAGCTTTGAGACGTGCAGTGACTCTATAGAACACGGAACCTCGTATTCCAACCGACGAACTCTTAAGGAAGCGCCGCTTTTGGACAGGCACCTTTATCTAAATCAACTACGAAAGGACAATCCCACTTTCAAGATAACCCAGCCGTTCTCCCGACACACCTGATCCTTATAAGAGCACCTCATTACTCAAGAGCGAAAGACTGGCCGCGACTGTCGGCACATCGTAGCGCAAAAGACTAAGGGCATCACGGCGAAATGAACTCTCAGGCCAAAACCACGGCACGCGTGGCCAGTTTTGATAACGACGGAGCCTACCTGTTCGATGACGCGAACGGTATGCTCCACTCGTGACGAAGCCCACCCAGGAGACCCTCGTCGGCTCCGTTGGTCTCGTCAACACGCAGTTTGTCGATCTTCCTCGTCCGCTAGCACTCGATTCCGGCGGCGAGTTCTATCCCGTTCGCGTCGCGTACGAAACCTATGGAACACTGGCTAGAGCGTGTGACAACGTCATTCTCGTCTGCCACGCCCTGAGTGGCGACGCTCATGCGGCGGGTTACGCCGTGACGCCAGGAGCCGAGAGCACCCGGGATGGTTTTCGCGCGGAGGAGCGCGACGGCGGAAGAAACAACGGCCTGGGTTGGTGGGACGGAATGATCGGCTCAGGAAAGGCGTTCGACACCGATCGATTCTTCGTCATCAGCTCGAACCTCTTGGGCGGCTGCCGGGGCACGACGGGGCCATCGTCTGTGAATGCCACAACCGGCAGGCCCTACGGGGCTGACTTTCCGGTGATCACGGTGGCTGATATGGTTCGGGCCCAACGGGCGCTTCTCGACGCGCTCGGCATACGGCGGTTGTTTGCTGTGGCGGGAGGATCGCTAGGCGGCATGCAGGCTCTCGAATGGGCTATCCAGTACGCCGATTGTGTCGATGCGATCATCCCTATTGCCAGCACCCACGCCTTGCACCCTCAGGGTATCGCCTGGAACGCCATCGCTCGCGCTGCCATCACAGCTGACCCAGCATGGCAGGGCGGCCACTACTACGGCACAGAGCTTGCTCCCACTGCAGGTATGGGCATCGCGCGCATGGTGGGACACATCACCTACCAGTCTGCCGAGTCTGTCAATAGCAAGTTCGGAAGGCGGCTACAGACGGGAAACGACCTTCGTTACGACTTGACACGCCCCGAGTTCGAGGTCGAGAACTACCTGCTCAATCAAGCCGACGCGTTCGTGAGGCGTTTCGATGCCAACACCTACCTCTACACCTCCCGAGCCCTGTCATACTTCGACCTGGCGCGGCAGTACGGAAGCGGCCAACTCAAGAAGGCGGTCGGTTCTGTTTCTGCGCGAACACTGTTAATCGCATTTAGCTCCGACTGGCTGTACCCTCCCTCAGGATCCAAAAAACTGGCCGAAGCATTGCGGGCAGCGGGAAAGGAGGTCGAGCTCCATGTCATCGACGCTCCGTACGGGCACGACAGCTTTCTCTTGGAGGAGGCACGCCAGACCCCTATGATCCGAGCATTTCTGGGACACTAAGAGACAACGTTTATGGAAGAGTCTCGCCGCTTCGGATTCGAGACCCGGCAGGTCCACGCCGGTCAGCGTCCCGACCCTAACACGGGCGCGCGGGCGGTCCCGATCTATCAGACGACAAGCTACGTTTTCGAAGACCCGGAGTCGGCTGCGGCCTACTTCAATCTCCAAGAGTATGGAAACACCTACTCACGGATCATGAACCCGACCGTGGCCGTGCTTGAGGAACGCATGGCCAGTCTGGAGGCTGGGTGCGGTGCGGTCGCATTCGCCAGCGGCATCGCCGCACAGGCGGCGGCTTTGTTTACCCTGCTCTCACCCGGAGATCACGTCGTGTCATCCACCGCGCTGTACGGTGGGACAATCAACCAACTCAAGCACATTTTCCAAAAAATGTCCGTCGAGCTGACATGGGTCGACCCCGACGACTCCGACGCGTGGAGGGCGGCCATCCGTGATAACACGAAGGCCTTTTATGGTGAAACGATCGGAAACCCTGGTGGCAACGTGCTCGACATTGAAACAATCGCAGGCATCGCGCACGACCACGAGCTCCCGTTGATCGTGGACAACACGTTTGCCACTCCGTTTCTCTGCCGGCCCATCGAATGGGGTGCAGACATCGTTCTACACTCGGCCACAAAGTTCATCGGTGGTCACGGAACGAGCATCGGCGGGGTCGTGGTCGAGTCGGGTACATTCAACTGGTCAAACGGCCGTTTTCCAGCCGTGGCCGACCCGTCGCCGGCCTATCACGGGCTTGAGTTTCACGAAACGTTCGGCACCTATGGCTATCTCATGAAGTTGCGCGCCGAAACCCTCCGTGATCTGGGAGCGGCAATGAGTCCGTTCAACGCATTCCTCTTCCTGCAAGGGCTCGAGACACTGTCGTTACGGATGGAGCGTCATATCGACAACGCGACTGCGGTGGCTCGCTATCTCGAGTCGCACGATCTGACCTCAAACGTGACATACCCCGGGCTGCAAACAAGCCGTTATCGGCCGCTGGTTGACAAATACCTGCCTCGCGGCGCAGGTGCAGTCTTCTCGTTCGACTGCCAGGGTGGCCGTCAGGCAGGACAGGACTTCATTCGAGGCGTGACCCTGTGGTCGCACCTCGCGAACGTGGGAGATTCAAAGAGTCTGATCATTCATCCTGCTAGCACGACGCACCGTCAGTTGAACCACGACGAACTCCGCGCCTCCGGTGTTGGACCGGGGACCATCCGGCTCTCGGTAGGCATTGAAAACATCGACGATCTTGTCTGGGATTTACAACAGGGCTTTGCACTCACCGCCTCGCCGTCTGTCGTGGAGGTCCCGTCCCGATGAGCCCGACACTGGATCTGAGCCCCTATCAAGACCCCACGACGATCCAGCGGGTGCTGTACAGTGCGAAAACCATCGCGATGGTCGGGTTATCAAAAAATGAGTTGCGCGCGAGCCACTTCGTCGGGTTCTACCTCAGGCGTCACGGCTACCGCATCATACCAGTCAACCCGCGCGAGTCCTCGATTCTTGGGGAGAAGAGTTACAAGAACCTCAGCGACGTGCGGGAACAAGTTGACATTGTTAACGTCTTTCGCACACCTCACGCACTACCCGGAATCGCCGAAGAAGCCGTGGCAATCGGGGCGAAGAATGTGTGGTGTCAGTTCGGCGTAATCAATGAGGACGGCGCGCGTATCGGAGAAGAAGGTGGGCTCTCGGTCATCATGGATCGGTGCATCAAGGTCGAACACGCCCGCTACATGGGACGGATGCACTGGCTGGGTTTCAACACTCAGCGCATCACTTCCGTACGGAGCGGCCTTCAGTAAGGGTATGGAGCGCGCTGTTCGCGGGCGCAGAGGGAGGAGAGAGAATCATGAAAAGGTTAATAACCATGTTTGTCGTCCCCGTCGCCACACTTATCGGCGGGGCCTGTTCGGGAACATCATCGCCTACCGAGACCGAACTCGCCGGACCTGTCACCGCATGTGAGAGTCTCGCCTCTCTCACGCTTCCAGGCACGACGATCAATCAAGCCGAAGTGATCGCCGCCGGGGCGTTCGTTCCTCCGGCGACGGCTGGCGGCCGAGCTCCGTCGACCGAGACCCTGGCACAAACATACGGCGTCTTGCCTGTATTTTGCCGCGTGGTCGCCACACTCGCACCCTCCGACGACTCCGACATCGAGGTCGAAGTGTGGTTGCCATCCTCGGACTGGAACGGGAAATATCAGGCGGTGGGTAACGGTGCCTTCACCGGATCGATTCGTCATGGGTCAATGGCAGTCGCGCTAGCACAAGGCTACGTTACAAGCTCTACGGACACAGGGCATGCCGGGAATACTGCGAGCTTCGGTCTCGGGCACCCTGAGAAAATCATCGATTTTGGCTGGCGTTCAATCCACGAAATGGCCGTCACGACCAAAACAATCGTGGCGGCTCACTACGAGGATGAGCCGCGTTATTCCTACTGGAATGGCTGTTCAGCCGGCGGACGCCAGGCGATGAAGTTAGCCCAACGGTTCCCGGAAGACTTCGACGGAATTGTTGCCGGGGCACCTGGACAGGATTGGATCGGCCGTGCAGCAGGCGCACTGAGAGTCGCCACCGCTCTGGAAGCGAACGAAGGAGCCCGGCTATCCGCTGAGGACAGATTGCTGATCCACGCAGCGGCACTCGACGCGTGTGACAAGACGGATGGTGTCGCAGACGGCGTTATCGACAACCCCGAGGCCTGCGATTTCGATCCTGAGGTGCTACTGTGTTCAGGCGCCAACGAACCGCCTTGTCTGACGACCACCCAGGTCGACACAGTCCGGATGCTGTATTCGTCTCCCGCTAACCCCAAGACTGGGCGAGCGATCACCGGTCTCGTCCCTGGGAGCGAACTCAACTGGACCGACATGGGTTGGACGCAGTCGGCTCGAGACACTGGCCTTGAGCAGTATCGGTACCTGGTCTACGCCGACCCGGAGTGGACCATCGACCAGTTCGACTTCGACACCGACATCGTCAAGGCCGAAGAGATGGACGGTGACACCCTAAATGCCCTCGACCCGAACCTGAAACCATTCTTCGACCGTGGTGGTAAGTTGATGGCCTATCACGGCTGGAGCGACGCACAGATTTCACCTCTTAACGCAACGCAGTATTACCAGCGCGTGGTCGAAGCGGTTGGAAGTGTTGATACAGTTCACGAGTCGTATCGTCTCTTCATGGCACCCGGCATGGGTCACTGTAGAGGCGGCGAAGGACCCAGCGTCTTTGACAAGATGTCTCCACTCGAAGCATGGGTCGAGCGAGGCGAGGCCCCGGACAGGATCATCGCCGCCCGTCAATCGGACGGTGTTGTCGACCGTACCAGGCCGCTCTGCCCGTATCCCCAACTAGCCGTTTATACAGGAAGTGGCAGCACCGATGAAGCGGACAACTTCGTCTGCCGCGTACCTTAATGTCGTGTCGCGCCGACTGGTCACGTACCTGCTCGAGAATGAACCGTTACGGGTGCCGCTTCCTGTCAGGAATTGTCGAGGCATTTCCTGTGCTTGACGGCCTCCCCGTGCGGTTGATCGGTTGGAGCATTCGGCCTAAGAGCGTGCGCCCGTCGGCGTCAATTCATAGGTCAGGTGCGGATTGGCTTGTGCCACGATATACTTCACCGGTTAAAAACCTGTGCGGGGTTGTCTGTGAACGGAGCAAAAAATACAGAACAACGATTCTTCTCGAGTGCCGTGGCTGATCCAGAATAGGCTTTTCACAGCTGCTTTCGAACAGCTGTACTACCAAACGCACCGCAAAAAAGTCTGTCGCAAAATTCTCAAGTACGACCCGCTTGACGGTCAGGACTATCGAGTCGACGACTTTTTCATTCACTCTAGCCAGTATTTCGGGCGCCCCGACGAATTCTACCAAACGACTACCCAACCGGCATCCGTCTGCCTTCGAGATGGGCTCCATCCTCGTCACATCCTACCCGTCACCGATTCGGCTCAGATGATGCTGTTCGACTCACCTCTCCCGTCAGGAGACGCGACGAACGACGTCGTCCCTTTTAAGTTGTTCCGACATCCAGACACCAGGGCTGATGTCCTCGTGTTGTTCGTTTCCGGCTGGGGTCGTGACAACCAGCGAGTGGAAGATGAGATGTGTCTGCGCCTTATGTCTCGTGGCGTCGACGTCGGTCTCATGACGACGCCGTACCATCTGGCCAGAACGCCTGCTGAGTCCTACAGCGGCGAGTATTTCATCAGTGCGAACCTCTTTTGGACTATCGCCAACTTCCGACAGCTCGTGTCTGAGATCAGGGTACTGATCCAGTTGATGCGAGACCGGTATCGATACATCGGTTTGCTTGGTATGAGCAGCGGCGGGTTTCAGGCTGGACTCGCAGCCCTTTGCGAAGAGGTCGATTTTCTCTTTCCCATGATTACGGGCTGTCATCTCGGCAGCATCACGTGGCACAGCCTGATCACGCGCTACGTCAAACGAGACCTCGAACAGCGGGGCATCGACGAGGCGGCTCTCAACCGCGTCTGGAGTATTACGGATCTCGCTGTCGTCGGGAAGCACACTAAGGCCAGAAAAATCAAGCAATACGTCGCGCTGTATGACACAGTCATTCCGACTCGGCATCAGGAAGATCTGTGGCTTGTCTACGGCAAGCCTGAACGGTTCGACATGCGCAGTGGCCACTACAGTTCTTATTTCTACCTTCGCAGCGCTATGGATGACATTGCGGAGGTCATCCAAGAGGGAACGTCCTAGTGGCTTACGGGACCACCGCTGAGGACCGCAGTTCGTTCACGGAGTCGTCTTCGCGGTAAACTCTTCTGACAAAAAATGGCGGTAAACATCCGCACAGCCAGAGGCGTCTGGCTCGGTAGGCGGACACCCGCATCTATCGACTGACAGGCTCTGACCTTCGACCCCGTGGTGGGGTAGGTGGTCAAGTGCCCGTCCGACTGGAGGTTACTGATGATCCGCATCACTCTCGTACTCACACTACTCGCCACGCTTGCAATCTCGACCGGCGCTTATGCCCAGACCACCGCGGAAGCGATCGAACAAGCGCTGGCAGCCTCTCCGGCTCGTGCAAGTGAAGGGGCCACCGTAATCAAGTGGAACCCGGATTACACCTACGAGACCCTGAAAGAAGGCACGAATATGGTCGTCTGCTACAGTCGCGCGGACGAACGCGACCGGCCGCCGTTCGCCGTGCAGTGCACTATCAAAACCAACCTCGACAGAGTTGCACAAAACCGGAAGTTTAGAGCAGAAAGCACAAGCCGCGACGAAGAGCGAGCCTTGGTCGCCGCCGCAGGAGAGAACGGTACCCGTGTCGCGGCAGCATTTGGATCGTTCTTTAGGCGTATGGAAGGCGAAGACCAAGCAAGCGCCCGCACACATCAGACGATTGCAATGCCAGAAGCGACGGGAGCCTCTGCTGGTTTCCCTGAAAACCGTGACCAAGGCGGGGCGTACATCATGGCGGCTGGCACAAGTGAAGCTCACCTGATGATCCCATAGCGGAACCCCTTAGATTAGACCGGGACGTTCAAGACTATTGCTCGGGTTGAATCCGGCTAAGAAAGCACTCTGCTGACTCCCTCCGGGGGAGGGAGTCAGCAGTCGAAAAACCGGCTACGCGCGGTGGATCAAGCTGTCGAACCGTCAAGAAGTAAATCCTGTTTCCAGAAATCGCTCGACGACTTCTGGAAACAGGATTTGCAGTAGCGACCGGTGTGACCGCGTCGTCTCGTCGAAGCCGGTAGCGCGCTCATATCCGCGCACCGTCTCCAACGCCGCCGTCACAGAAGGCTTCTGCGTAGCCTCGAACTCCACACAACGGACGACCCGCGAATCAGTCGTGGCCGAATAGTGGACCACCTCGACATCCGGGAAGTACCACACCAGGATGTCCTTCTGCAAGGTGCCGCTCCATTCAACGCCCAATTGCTTCAGGAATGCGTCAACCTCTGCACGTTGGTCACCTGCATGGTGACCCAGGTCAATGTTGACTTCCTGTCGAACCTCGGTGTCGGTGTCGAGCGTCTTCACGGTGAGATGGTGCAGCTCCTCGTCAAATCGATGCCGAATCACAAATCTCCCGGTATAGCTCTGGCGAAGAAGATAGTAAGTATCGAGCACGCGAAGTGACGTCGTCCGCGTCGGATTCAGCGTTTTGAGCACGTTGCCGAAACGGTCCAGGTCGAACCGATCGTCGACAACGAACTTGTGCTCAATTTCAGCGAATCGCAACTTCCCAGAGGCAAGATCAGGCACCAATTCCTCTACATCCATCGCCTAAAGCGGCCATACAACGCCAGCCGCCTCTTGATACGTCCTGGCAAGACGCGCACGCTTTCGTCTGTCACACGGACGTTGTCTGGATCTACACGAAGCCCGTCGAAAATCGACGCCGCAGGGTCAATTGCCCTTGCGTCTCGCGAGACGAGCATCGCTTCGGCCAGCCGGTCGTGCGCTGCGTCCTCGAAGTTGTAACTTCCGAATGCAACCCTGGCGCGGTCGACTAGCACGAGCTTGGAGTGTTCCCCGTGACGGTTCTCATATACCTGAATGCCGGCATCCAGTAGGCGACCGTACGTGACCGCCGAGGCAATCCACGCCAAGTCGGTAGCTGGCAACGCGTCTCGGTGAGAATGGTATACGTCCACGCGTACCCCACGCCTGGCCGCATCGAGAAGAGCCGCCAGGAGAGGTGCGACTGGCTTGAAGAAAAAGCTAGTGATCTCAATCGTCTCTCGAGCTTCCTCCACCATCCTGATCATCTGGGCGGTGACCACATTTTGACCACGCCACCCGACCGGACCCAGTCGACCCTGAAGAAGATTTGGATTACACAGCCAGTACTCGAGCTCGATCGGCGGCGCCTCCGTCGGTTCGACCTGGGCAACATCGCCCAATGTCCTGAGATGCCTGTCGTCAACCTGGCCACCGATGGCTCGGTAGCTCTCGAGCAAGGTATACACAACAGGGCCACGAAGCCATACCGAGTACTCGTTCCATTCCTCGAATGATGACCGGCTCACGTTGCTGCTGCCGAAGATAGCTTCGCCCATCTCTGAAACTTGGATCTTTACATGCTGGCCGCCGCCCAACCGCCGCTGCAGGTAGTGTTCCGGTCGATACGTCGTGACAACTGCACCAGCGCCACGCAAGGCGTCGAGACGGCTACAGAGGGCGCGTCGGCTCTCAGGTGTCATCAGGATACCGCCGAGTAGTTGACCAAAGCCGTCCACCAGCAAGTTCACCGCGACGCCGCGACGCTGGGCATCAAGCAGGGCGGCCAGAAGCTCGATGCCGTACCGGTCGTACTCGATGTAAAATGTTGACAGGTAGAGGAATGTAGTCGCCTCCCTAATCATCCGCAGGCGACATTCCCATTCGGCCGCACGGTCCCAAAGCGGACGTAAAAAGGAGGCGGAGGTCATCAGCAAGAAGAGCTACGTTAGAGGCGGTAGCCACCCGAGATGTCGAGGTTTACACCGCTAACGTAAGTGGCCGCCAGCAGATACTCAACTGCTTGAGTGACATCGTCGAGACGGCCCGCCCTCCCCATCGGCACCCAGGCTCCGATCTCGCGTGACGACGGAAGATCGATCGAGTTGTCGAGCTGACCAGGCGACACCATGTTGACCCGGATGTTCTGCTCTCCGTACGCAACAGCCAGCGACTTGGTGAGAACCAACAGTCCAGTCTTGCTCACGAAGTAGTCGGTTCCGTGGACCGTGGCGCGGGTGCCTTCGAGACCGGCCATCCCGATATTGATAATGTTGCCCCCAGAGCACATCAACTTGAGGGCGTGATAGCAGCAGTAGTAGGCCCCAGAAAGGTTGGAGGCAAGCGTAGCGTCCCACACAGTCGGATCGAGCTTAGTAACGTGCTGCGGATTGTAGTTGCCGACATTATTCACCAGCACGTCAACCCTTCCTTCAGTGCGGGCGATATCGTCGAAGACTTCCGCGACCTTCCTCTCGACCGAAACGTCGACAGACAGTGCCCTGGCCCGGCGTCCAGATTCAGAAAGTTCTCGCTCGAGCGAATCTGCGTCGGCTTTGGAGTCGCGGTACAGAACAACCACGTCAAACCCTCGGCCGGCCAGGGTCGTACACAACTGGCGTCCCAGGCGTCGGGCACCACCGGTGACCACAGCCACGGGGTTGGGGTGTGGTGTGCCGCTCATCGGCGCACCCGTTCCAGACGCACAAACGAGCAGTCAGCAGCCATTACAGCGTTTGGTTTACGGACCTCGAGTCGCACTCTCTGGGCAGACGCATGTTGCGTGAGCAGCATGTCAGCCGTCTCCTCCGCCATCGCCTCGATTAAGTGAAACTCTCGCCGCCCGACCAATTCGGCGATCCCCTCAGCCACTCGATCGTAGTCGACTACATCACCGACCTCGTCGGAGCTAGCGGCAGCAGTAACGTCGTAGTCGATCTCGATATCCATGATGATCGGCTGGGATTGCTCGCGCTCGAACCTGTACACACCGACGACACAGTCGATCCGTAGGCCTTTAAGTCCTGTGGTGGCAATCATGTCGTGAGCTCCGTATGTCCCCGCTTCAGTCTGGCGTGCGGGCGATCCATACTTGTTCCGATGCCAACGTTGGATCGAAAGGCGTCCCCTGAAAATCACCGAGGCATACTTCAATCGTGAATCCGGTCTCGACGAGGAGTGCTCGTGCCTGGTCAGGCTCGAGCCAGCTCAAGCTCAACCGCCGGTATCGACGCTGTTCCATCACCCCCGCCCGATCGAGCTGGTCTTCCCAGGTTACGACGGAAATTGATTGTGAGACTTCATCGATCAACGACGTCACCCACAGTAGCCGGTCGGCCCCTGACACTGACTGATAGCTCGCCCGAAGCTGCACGTCACGCATGTAAGCGCTGACGGCGGGCGTCATGAAGAAATCGTCGAAAATGAATCGTCCACCGGGACGGAGCTGGGTAAAGATATGGCGTAGGGTATCGTGCTTTCTTGCAAGGGTTACCAGGTGGCCGATGCTGTGATACGGAATGACGATCAACCCCGCTGGCTCTTGGAGATCAAAATCACGGAAGTCGGCTTGAATGAGGGTCAGGTGGTCAAGGACCCCAGCCCGATCAGCCCGCTCGCGGCAGCGCGCGAGCATGGCGGACGATCGGTCAACACCGATCACCGTACGCCCGCGACTCGCGGCTTCCACCGCGATCCGCCCGTCTCCGACACCCAGTTCGACAACCGGACCTTCAGTGGCGAGATACTCCTCGAGGTAAAACGGGAGATTCTCTGTCGCGGAGGCGGCCGAGTCGGTCCAAATCGGGTAGATGTCAGCGAAGGTGTCATATTCGGATTCGGGAACCGGACCGGTACCGGGTCGATCGGACGGCGACGTCACTCGGGGAGGATACCAGTCCAGTGGGACACTTGCGATTCCCCTACGTGATTTGGCACTGTGGTCGTGGCGTAAGAGCTTCCAATGAAGTAGTCGAACCGTGACGCAAAAGACTGGACGAGACAGGCAAAACATCAGGGACGGTTCCGCTCAGTATCGGAATCGCTACGCCGAGCCAGAATTAAAT
Source organism: Vicinamibacteria bacterium (assembly GCA_963578805.1). Classification (GTDB taxonomy): domain Bacteria; phylum Acidobacteriota; class Vicinamibacteria; order Vicinamibacterales; family UBA8438; genus CAUZIB01. Next base: position 11,896 of record CAUZDY010000042.1, read on the forward strand.
CTAGCGGCATCCTGCCCAGACTCTTTCGGCGCAGTCTTGGTCGTGCCGGTGTGTGCCGAGTCAGGAGCCTTCGTCGATGGCTACCGAGCGGCAGCGCGCTCTGTCGACCGCCTGCTCGTTATTGCGGTGCTCAATGGCCGGGTGGGAGCAGACGAATCTGTTCACTCTTTAAACGCCAAGTGTTTACGTGAACTGCGTTCTCAGTTCTCTCTGCAGGAACTTAAACCTGGCGGATGGCTGGGACACGACGCGAGCATGAGCTTGCTGGTTGTCGACCGATTCACCAAGAATCGCCGTTTGCCACCACGCCATGGCGTCGGCTTGGCTCGCAAAATTGGAGCGGACATCGCCCTTGAGCTTATTGTTCAAAGACGTGTGCGCCAGGCGTTCGTGGCGATGACAGACGCCGACAGCTGCTTACCCGATGACTATTTCAGTCGGCTCGCCAAGATCGAGCCCAACTGCTCGGCGGCAATCTTTCCCTTCTGGCACGAACCGCGGGGTGACGCTCGGGTCGATCGCGCCACTGCACTCTACGAAATCCGTTTGCGCTACATCCAACGCGGACTCCAGTGGGCGAACTCACCCTACGCGTTTCATGCGGTAGGCAGTACGATGGCAATACACGCTCTCAGTTACGCTCAGGTGCGCGGTGTTCCGAAGCGGCAGGCGGCAGAAGACTTCTATCTTCTGGACAAGCTGAGCAAGCTGCAGCCTCTCGTGCGACTACAGGGGATGCCGGTTCACATCCGTAGTCGTATCTCTCGTCGGGTTCCCTTTGGAACCGGGGCGGAAACCGCAAAATTGACGACTGGTGACGCCCTCGAGCTTTACCATCCAGACTGTTTTGCCGCCGTTCGGGAGGTAGTCGAGTGTCTGCAGAGCGTATCAGAGTCCCCGAATCCCTTAGTGGTAAACCTGCTGGCTCAGTTGAACCCCTCGGTAACGCACCTTCTCAAGTCGCAGGGTGCATTGGGCGCCTGGTTAAAGATCTGCGAGCAGTCTCCGACCCCAATCGCTCGACTTCGTCGTCTTCATGATTGGTTCGATGGATTCCGCACGTTGAAGCTGATCCATCATGTGCGAGACCATGCGGCACCTTCGCTTCCCTGGCAGGATGCTATCCAGCGTGCGCCATTCATGAACGAGATTCAAGATGACGGCGCGTGTCTACGCGAAGCTCGAACGGAGCTGCTCCGTCTTGAACAGGCTCTGCCTCGTCTGGTCGGTCCAAGCGTGCTTCAGAGCTGCGTTGCTGGCTTGGGGAACCGGCCACGACTGCCAAAAATGAACACCGGCTTCCCAGAAACGCTGTGAGATCCACCGGGCACTCTGTCGCAGCGCCGAGTCAACAATCAGCAGGTGGCCTGAGACTGTGCGCCTAAAACACCAGATTGATTCGGCCTCAGAAAAGCGGCTAGACTGCGTCCATCATAAACGACATTCACTGCCCCCCAGCAAGTAATCTCTGAGCCATGCCAAAAAAGCTGAGCCCTCCCTCTCCTGGCAGTACCGCCGCATCATCAAAAGAGTACTCACACAACAGGGCCCGACGCTTCCAAGCTGCTGACTAACCCCGTGGTTTATCAGGATTCAGAGTCTCTCGTTCCGTCGTCGCTGGTCACCAGTAACGCGGACCTTGCCGCAGCGTGTGCGCACTGGTCGACAACCGGAGCCATCGGGATCGATACAGAATTCGTTCGCAAGCGCACCTACCATCCACGGCCGGGACTCATCCAGGTGGCGGACGATGCTGCTGTGGCGATGGTCGATCCTTTGAGAATCTCCGATTTCGGGCCGCTCGGAGATCTGCTCTCCGACCCGTCGGTCGTCAAGGTGATGCACGCCTACGAGGAAGACGTGGAAGTGCTGGAGCTGCTTACCGGCGCCACTCCGGATCCCGTTTTCGACACTCAGCTTGCCGCCGCGTTCTCAGGCTACGGATTCTCGCTGGGCTACAGTAAACTGGTAGAGATTCTGCTCGATGTGGTTTTGGATAAGGGCGCCACGCGTTCCGACTGGCTCCGTCGCCCCTTATCAGAGACGCAGCTCCAGTACGCGGCATTGGACGTATTGTATCTCCTACCGCTACATGAGCAACTCACACGAGACATGGCGGTACTCGACAGAGGCGCCTGGTTCGAGGAGGAGCTCGGCCACAGGCAGCGCACACGGGCAACCGATAAACGGCCGGACGCAGCCTATTTACGAGTTCGGCGACGGGAGACGCTGCCGCCGGCCAGTCATGCAGTGCTGCGCGCGCTCAGCCAATGGCGCGAGACCGAAGCCATGGCCCGAGATGTACCCCGTCGCCACCTGTTGGCCGACGACGTCCTAATCGCCCTGGCATCCGAACCTGCTCTCGACGAGGTGGTACTGGAAAAAATTCAGGGCCTTTCCCAGCCGGCCGTGACTCAATACGGACAGGCGATCATAGCGTGCGTCGACACGGCTCGATCACAGGAGCCCGACGAGACCGATACCACCGTAAACCTGCGTCCTCACTCAGCCAGAATGAAGCGGCTAAAGGAGATCGTCAGGCACAAGGCCGACACGCACAAGTTGCCTCCCGAACTCCTTGCCAATAGCCGAACACTCGAGGCGCTCTTGATTAGCACGATGACCGATCAAGGGAATATTCCTGAGACTCTCCAGGGTTGGCGACTCGAAGTCGTCACCGAGAGCCTGCTCGAAGCCTTGGCACATTGAGGTTCTGTATCTCGTGAAATTTGTGTGGCGTTTTTCCGTCTATTTCACAGTAAGCTAGTGGCCTGTTTCGACTGACGCAGTGGCGGACGCCGGAACGCGGCAGTCGCCTGATCCGGCGCGACGAAGGAGTACACCGCCGTTCGAGCAATCAGTAGCACCGTTAAGCGGAATGCCCTGGACGGCCGACGGCACTCATTTAGTCGTTCCAGGGCACGAGACCCATTAGAACCACCTCAAGGAGCGAGACCATGATTCAAGAACGGAAAATCGACCAACGGATCTTCGATCTCTACGACGAGTATTGCCACGGCGGAATGGAACGGCGCGAGTTTCTTAGTCGAGCCGCGGCGATCACAATCGGGGGAACTTCTGCGCTCTGGATGGCACAGGCTTTGATGCCACGGTACGCCGAAGCCCAAACGATCTCGTTCACCGATCCGCGTCTAAAAGGAACCTACGTCGAGTACCCGTCACCGGGTGGCACGTCGGGCACGATGAAGGGATACCTGGTGCAACCCTCTGGCGACGGACCGTTTCCGGCTACGCTGATCATCCACGAAAACCGCGGTCTAAATCCGCACATAGAGGACGTCGCACGACGCGCGGCCGTAGCCGGGTTCCTGGCGCTCGCCCCGGACGGATTATTTCCGGTCGGCGGATATCCCGGCAACGACGATGACGGTCGGGCACTCCAACGGAACATCGACCCAACAACGTTGGATCAAGACATGATTAACAGCGCCCGTTATCTCAAGTCACACGCGCTCTCGAACGGCCGACTCGGTGCGACCGGATTCTGTTGGGGTGGAGGAATGACCAATCGTCTTGCGGTCGCCCTTGGCAGCGACCTAGATGCCGGTGTGCCGTTCTATGGAGCTGCCGCGGAAAGCGGAGATGTCTCCAAGATCGAGGCGTCGCTCATGATCATCTATGCAGGCACCGATCCACGCATTAACTCGATGTGGCCGGAGTACGAAGCAGCGCTCAAAGCGAACGGGGTCGCGCACGAAATGCATATGTTCGAGGGCACGCTACACGGCTTCCATAACAACTCGACACCGCGTTACAACGAAGCAGGTGCCGCGCTCGCCTGGAATCAAACAGTCGGCTTCTTCCGGGAGCACCTCAGCGGGTAGGCCAGCCTCGGGTGTCGCAACCGGGGTGATATTTCGTCAGGGCACGAGTCTCACGGGCACGTCTTCAGCTGGTGACCTCACAGGTTGAAGACGTGCCGAGGACCTAGAGCAGTGCGGTCGGGCGCCGGGTCCATGTCTTACCCTTCTTTTTAGCGATTTCCTCGACATCGGCTACATACGCCCCCGTCTGGGTTAGGACATGGTGAAGATCGTTACCAACGCTGATCAAGGTAAAGTCTTTATCGATGAACTCGCCAACGCGCTCGGTCCCGAACAAAAAGAGTCCGAGAATAACATCGTTCTTCTTCGCAGCCGCGCGTAGCTTGTCAGTCGCGTCCATGAGTTCATCAGAGAAGTACATGTCCGGGAACTGATATTTCTCGTAGAGACCCATCGACATGGACAGGTCGTTCTGCCCGAGAAACAGCAGGTCAACGCCAGGCACGGCGGCGATCTCGTCGATGTTCTTGATACAGTCATCGGTTTCGACCTGCAACGCCACAATCACATTGTCGTTTGCAGCACCCGCATAGCCGAGCAGACCTCCCTTGTTCATGCTGCGCTGCGGAAAGTAGACTGATCGCGTACCTGCGGTTGGGTAGCGACAGCAACTGACGGCCTGCCTGGCTTCATCTGCGGTGTTGATATACGGGATCAAAACACCGTCTGAACCCACGTCAAGTGACTGCTGAATACCGGCGCGGTCGTGGTAACCGGCCACCCGAACCAACGACTTTGCTCCGCCGCTCGAGATTCCGCAGATCATCGTCGACAACGTTTCGTAACCCATCGGACCATGCTGGGAATCGACCAGTAGCCAGTCGTAGCCACTATGCGCCAGCTGCTCCACTACAGTGGGACTGTGGGAATTCACAAACAAGCCAAGCTTCAGGGTCCCGCTCCGTAGTTGACTCTTAAACTCAGCTCCGGTTAATGCATTACTCATCTCTCTCGGCTCCCTCTCACGTTTGCTGCTCACAGTCGATCGCGCACTAACAGGTGCTCAAGGCCGGGGACGCAGACGGCGACAGCTGGTTCGATGTGTCTCGGCTGACACAATCACAAAGAGGACACTTTGTACAGGATCGGGCATTGAGGCGCAAGTCGGTCGGACACCTGTCCTGTACCGCTACACCATAACTAGAAGGGTCACTCAGTGACGTCCGCCGAACGGTATCGGAACCGAGGCGAGAAGGTCAGAGCCTGAACAAATACTGCAGCTTCGTAAAGATCGCGTGATTGGTGCGTAGAAACCGACTGGTGGAGAACAGCTGCGTGTCCAACCGATTACCCTGGTCGTATCTTGCATCGTAGCCGGCAAAAAACACGGTCCCGGCGTTTACACGATACGTCCAGAGAACGTTAGCCAGCAGCCGTCTATCGAACGAGTTGTACTCCATGATGTTCCGAAGCAACAGACGCGAAGTGAACTGATACGTCGTAAAGGCGCGCCAAATTTTAACGTCGAAAATTTCCTCTGTGTCGCCACCCCGACCATCGATGAACCGGCTCGTGTCCAGCGTGACCTCCGACTGCCACCGAGACGTGGGACGCAGCGTCATGTTGAACTGGTAGTCAGCACCTGAGCCGAGGTAGGGATTGTCCTCAAAAAGGATTTGGTCCCCCGCGCTGATCTCCGCACCAAACGAGATCCGTCGGCTCGTCCGTACGTCTCCACCGATGTCAAACCGTGTCTTCCAGAAATCGATTCCACCAAACCGTTCCATATCCCGATTGGCCGACGCATGAAGATCGACGTTCCGTGCGAGCCGCGCGTCTAGATTGAGACCCGTCTGCGCATCCTGCAAGACACCGTCGAAGTTGTAGATCCGACGATGGTTCACCCGGGGACCCCAGTTGATAATCCAGCTTTCTGGCCACCACCGATATGACACATTTGTGCTGTAGGTTTTCATATCGACCCGCCGGACGAAGCCGGAATCAGTCTGGAAATCTGGGTTGATCTGGTAGTGGCCGAAGAAGTAGCCCAGATTTCTCCCCTGCTTGCGAACGTGCGCCTCGACAATGTGCCCGCTCCGCTCGACCCCACCCAGATCGCGATTACCCGTCCGCATGGCGAGAAAATTTACGTCATGAGTGCGCCCGACACGGAAAGAGCCGTCGACCCCTCCAGCACGACTGTATCCGTCAAGAAACTTCCGGTCGGTCACGACCATGCCGATGTGAGATTCCGAGTAGAGGTCGTGCCGGAGCCGCGCCAGCATGATCTGCGCTTTCTTACCAAACGCCGGATCATCTCGATCGTCCACCTTGCCTGGGGCTTCATCATTCGCGACAACAAACGCCAGCGCCGTCCGCCCGAGTTTACCCGTGAGCTTGGCACCGTACTCTGGATCAACAATCGTTCGTGTCTGCACTGGCGTGATCGGACCGCGAATGTTAAGAAGCTCCTGCCCTTCGAGGAAGAACGGTCTGAGTTCGGGATAGTTGATAGGAAAACGCTGGTTGACTTCGATCTGTGGCCGGTCGGTCTCGATTTGTGAAAAATCAGGGTTATAGGTGAAATCAAGCGTCAGGTTCGACGTGATGCCGTACTTAATGTTTGCGCCTCCCTCCGCGTTATTGTCGTTGATAAACTGTCCCTTCGTATCGCGGAATCCGGCCTGCACCGCAGTAACGGTTGGCATGACCTCAAGGTTCCGGCTGAGCGAAAGCCCAGACATCCCTTCCAGCACACCCATCTGGGACAAAAAGCCAGCGACATCGCGAGAGAGCGGCGCCCACACATCACTTTCGTCCTTACTCTCGATCGTGCGAGCGATCTGGAATCCCCACCGATGCATCTCGTTAGCCCTTCGCTGGGGATAGCGCAAGCTCTTGAACGGAATGGCGATCTCAACCGTCCAACCATCCTCGACAAAAATCCCGACCGAATCGAACAGCGCGTCCCAGGAAGGGTCCCCAGCCGGTGCCACTAAACTCGCCGACCCGCCACCAGCGCTGCCGCCACCGCCACCGCCACCCTGGCGACCACGTCCCCCCCCAGCGCCTCGGTCACGGGCACCAACTATCGCATCGCCCTGCACCCCATACCCGTTGACCGTGAACAGAAACGCCTGCTGCTGGTCGAGAAATGGATCAAGATAGAGCATGATGCGATCGTCGAGTGTCGTCTGATCCCGATCGACTCGATTTGCTCTGACCAGGCCCAGATCTGAATAATGCGCATACACTCCAAAGTAGAGATTGGTGGTGTCGTAAGCGACGAGCAGCTCCGTCGACTCGCTGGCCGGGGCACCGTCGAGCGGACGCTGCTGGACGAACTCCTCGATGCGCGACGCCGTTCGCCACACCTCATCGTCCAGACGGCCGTCGAGATACGGGGCCTCCGCGATCCTGGGCACAAGAACGGTGGGGCGTTCAATCAGCGAAACGGTGTCATCATTATCGGTAGCCCTATCACCAACCGTTAAACACGTCCCCTCAACGCCCTCGCAAATACCGATAACACCTGTGACATCTTCGGGGTCGAACTGGGCGTGGTCTGCGGCCACCGATTCCGCCGGACCAGCATCTCGGAACGATGTGGACGACTGAGCCCACACTGCTGGGCTCATGAGGATTGACAAGATCAGCAGCAAGACAGAGGCTCGTATCACGACTTTCGTATTCTCAATTATTATCCTCGTTGAAAGCAGGGATCACACCAGCAGAGTGTTCGGATGCCGAGACAGCCATCCTAGAGGATGAACTGCCGACACACAACTCGGCACGGCACCGACACAGATCGCGAGCCGTCCCAGGCCGGTCCCAGATAGTATTTAGAAAACGACGGGCTATAAATCGACGGTCGAGGTGAAATCGTGAAAAACTCGAACGAGGAGACAAACGTTGACTGACACCGCTGATAAGAAGACGTTCGGCTTTCAGGCGGAAGCGAAACAGCTCCTCAACCTGATGATTAACTCGGTGTATTCGAACAAGGAAATTTTTCTTCGGGAACTCGTATCAAACGCATCAGATGCCTGCGACAAACTCCGGTTCGAAGCCCTGTCAGACAGCGCCCTATTCGAGGATCAGCAGGATCTGACGATTCGGGTCAGCTACGACAAACAGACGCGGACGGTGACCGTCACGGACAACGGTATCGGCATGTCGCGGCAAGAAGTCATAGATCACATCGGCACGATCGCCCGTTCGGGCACCCAGGAGTTCTTGCAGAAACTAACAGGGGACCAGACACGGGATGCTCAGCTCATAGGTCAATTTGGTGTTGGCTTCTATTCAGCGTTTGTCGTCGCCGAACGCGTAACCCTGACAACCCGCCGTGCCGGTCTAACGGCGGAGCACGGCGTCCGCTGGGAGAGCACGGGTGCGGGTGAATACACCCTTGAAACGGTCAGCAAGGATGGACGCGGCACCGAGGTGATCCTGTATCTTCGTCAAGGTGAGGACGAGCTGCTGTCGAGCGGGTACCTACGCGACCTTCTCCGCAAGTACTCGGACCACATTGCGATGCCGATCCTCATGCAACAAGAGGGAGCAGACGCAGCCGCAGAGTACGAGAAGGTCAATCAGGCATCCGCACTGTGGGCTCGTCCCAAGTCTGAAATCACCGAGGAGCAGTACCAGGAATTCTACAAGCACGTGGCACACGACTTTGAGCCTGCCTTGGCCTACACCCATGCCAAAGTCGAGGGACGGCAGGAGTACGCGGTCCTGCTGTTCGTTCCGCAGCGGGCGCCATTCGACCTCTGGGATCGCTCGCAGCGTCACGGCATCAAGCTGTATGTTCGACGCGTCTTCATCATGGACGACGCCGAGCAGCTGATGCCGACCTACTTACGCTTCGTGCGGGGCGTGGTTGACTCGAACGACCTCCCACTCAACCTTTCCCGTGAGCTACTACAGCACTCTCGGGACGTGGCGGCTATTCGGATAACTTCGGTGAAACGCGTTCTCGGTTTACTCGAAGAGCTCGCAGAGAGCGACACGGCCAAGTACTCTAGCTTCTGGCAGGAATTTGGTCGAGTTTTCAAGGAAGGGGTCGGCGAGGACGTTCCGAACCGCGAGCGCATCGCGAAGCTGCTGCGGTTCGCGTCAACACATGCCGACACAGATGACCAAAGCGTCGGCCTGGCCGACTACGTCGGCCGGATGAAGGACGGCCAGGACAAGATCTACTACATCGCAGCAGAGAGCTTTACCGCGGCCCAAAGCAGCCCCCACCTCGAAATTTTTCTGAAGACAGGGATTGAGGTGCTGCTCATGCATGACCGAGTAGACGAGTGGGTCATCTCTCATCTGACCGAATTCGACGGCCGGTCTCTCCAGTCTGTGTCCCAAGGAGATCTCGACGTTGGGACTCTCGGCGAGGTGACCGATCCCCAGAAGCAACAGCACTCTGAAACGGAGTACTCGCCGCTACTTGAACGAATGCAGACGGCGCTAGGCCCAAGGACCGAACGTGTGCGTCTCACTTCCCGCTTGACCGATTCACCAGCCTGTCTCGTCAGCGATCACGGGCCGAGCATGAACCTGGAACGGATCCTCAAGGAGGCGGGACAAGCCGTGCCTACGGCCCAGCCAGTAATGGAAATCAATCCGGAGCACCCCATCGTGACTCGGCTGAAAAACGAGACTGATGATGAGCGGTTCTCGGACTGGAGCCGCATCCTGTTTGACCAGGCGCTGCTGGCCGAGGGTGGTAAGCTCGACGACCCGGCTGGCTTCGTCAAACGCCTGAACACGTTGATGCTGGCGATGGCGGGCGGGGCCAGATCGCAAATCTGGACACCGGGGGACTAGTGGCCGATCTCCACTGAAACGGGTGCTGTTGTGGCAGGAGGCACCCGCCTGGTCAGGCGCGACGAGGGCACAGACCGGCCAATCGTGCCGTGAGTATAATTCTAAGTTACTTTGAGTTCCTCGGAAGCTGGAGATCTGTCTCTTATGATTCTCGTCAAGCCTTGGGCGCGTGTTATGTCGTTCCTGTGTGTTTGGTGTGTGTCTGTGCCGGCGTCCGTCAGCGCCCAACAATCGGCTTCCGGCGCAGCCACCGTGGAGGCGCGTGAGCTCGCCGAAGGCGGCGTTCCACTGGCCCGAGCTCTGGGGGTCGAAGAGGGGCCCGTCATCGATGGCGATGTGCTTGGCGATCCGGCGTATGCGGACGCCAGATTGGCGACCGGATTTGTCCAGAA
>CAUZDY010000043.1:0-21808 GCA_963578805.1 Vicinamibacteria bacterium
AATGAGCCGCATGGGACTGGTCGAGGCACTGCTGCTGACCGGACAGGCACAAGAGGCGATCCCACTGCTTGAAAGTCAAACCGGAACACTCGAGTCACTTGTCCCGGTCGACGCGGTGTTGATGCGATTGGGGCACGCCTACGAACTGGCGGGCCAGCTGGCCGAAGCCCTTGCGGTCTTCAACCGAGTGGTCGACGAGTTCCCGGTTTCGATCTACTTCACCGACGCCCAGCAGAAAGTCGAGACTCTCCGGCAGAGCGACGGTGCTCCGTCGGGCGGCTGATGCAAGAGGCCACGTTCTCGGTAGGTCTCGTTCAGGCGACCTGTCAGGCTAACCCGGACGTCAACCGCGCGCAGGCTCACCAGGGCATTCGCACCGCCGCCGCGCGCGGTGCACAGATCATCTGTCTACAAGAGCTGTTCGCTTCCCGCTATTTTTGCCAGACTGAAGACATCGACTGCTTCGATCTTGCCGAGACGATCCCTGGACCGTCTACGGAGCAGAGCGTCGCACTCGCTAAGGAACTAGAAGTTGTGCTCGTCGTGCCGGTGTTTGAGCGGCGGGCACCTGGGCTGTATCACAACTCCGCAGTCGTTATCGATGCCACGGGAGAACTACTCGGTGTCTATCGGAAGATGCACATTCCGGATGACCCTCAGTACTTCGAGAAGTTCTACTTTACACCTGGCGATCTCGGGTATCAGGTGTTTGCAACCCGGTTCGCCAATATCGGCGTGCTGATCTGTTGGGATCAGTGGTTTCCGGAAGCGTCGAGATTAACGGCGCTTAAGGGCGCTGACGTGATTTTCTATCCTAGCGCGATCGGTTGGGTTCCTGACGATCGAGAGAACGTCGGTCAGGCGCAGCGTGAGGCATGGCGTACGGTCCAACAGGGACACGCCATCTCTAACGGGGTGTATGTCGCCACTGTGAATCGCGTCGGACATGAAGGAGATGAGGCGAGGGGTCTTCATTTCTGGGGGCAGTCGTTCGTTTGCGATCCCACTGGACGGGTTTTGACTGTCGCCTCAGATACCCGAGCCGAGGTTCTCGTGGCGACGTGTAGTCGAGGTGTCCTGGAGAGGCAGCGCCGGTCGTGGCCCTTTCTGCGTGACCGACGTATCGATAGCTACACCGGCCTCACCGAACGCTATCTGGACTTGACGGACACCGGCCCCGCCGACACCACCGAATGACACGCCGCTCGGTCCCGCTCTTGCGGTTTGGTTCCCACCATGTTTCACCGTCGAGCCTTGGGTTTCGGATGCCGGCGGAATGGGAGCCTCATCGCGCCACCTGGCTTGTCTGGCCCCACAACCGTGCTGACTGGGAGGTCAAAACTACGGCGGTGGAATGGTGTTACGGGGAAATCGTGCGGTATCTGACCGACGGAGAACGTGTGGCAATTTTGGTCCAGGATGACGCAGTCGAACGGCGCGCTCGTCGTACCTTGGAGAAGTGCGGAGTCGCTCCGGCGAGCGTCGACGTCTATGCAATTCCGACAAATCGATCGTGGATTCGAGACTCCGGACCCTTGTTTGTGCGCCGAATATCTCGAACGGGTCAATCTCAGGTCGCGATGACCGACTGGGGGTTTAACGGCTGGGCGAAGTACCGGGCGTGGCAACGTGACGACGCGATGCCGTCCAAAATCGCTGATCAGCTCAAAATGAGACGGTTCGAGGTACAGGTGAGACGGTCGGATCGATATCAGCCGATGGTCCTGGAGGGTGGCAGCATTGACGTGGACGGTCAAGGGCTGCTGTTGACGACAGAAGAGTGTCTGCTGAGCCCAGTGCAGGCCAGGAACCCAGATCTGACCCGAGAGATAATCGAGCAGGTGCTGGAGGCGGCACTCGGGGTGCGCCGTGTGCTCTGGTTGGGGGGTGGCATCGCGGGGGACGACACCCACGGCCATGTCGATGATGTTGCACGCTTCGTTTCGCCAGGAACGATTGCCGCGGCGGTTGAATCGAATCCGGTGGATCCAAACTACGTAGTACTGCGCGCGAACGGCGCGCGCCTCAAGCAGATGAAAACTCTTCGGGGGCAACCACTTCGGGTTGTGCCGATCCCAATGCCCAGGCCGATCTACTTCGAGGGCCAGCGGTTACCGGCCAGCTATCTCAACTTCTATGTCGGTAACCGTAGGGTACTAGTCCCAACCTTCAACGATGAAAACGACCGGGTAGCGTTAGGTCGTCTCGCGGCGCTCTTTCCCAACCGAGAGGTGGTGGGAATTCACGCTGGTGACCTCATTCTTGGGCTGGGTGCCCTCCACTGCGTGACGCAGCAGGAGCCGGTCTAACGGGTGACGTCGTATCCCGAGACGGGAAGCGGAATCCCGTCGACGATCATCTCTTGCTGACTGAGCTTGAAGGTCGGTGGTCGGCGCGTCTCGAGCGCCGAGCGGGCACTGCTAGCTAGACCGCTGACTAACAGTGGGAGCGCCAGCGTTACATCGGCGTGCACGCTGACGTGGTTTGCGTCCGCGGCCAGTTTTCCCCAGCTCTGCGCTTCATCGAGCGTCGACCCCGAGGCGCCTCCGAAGTGAGGAACATCGGTAACGATCTGTAGCGCGTACTGGTGTCCCGAGATCCCAGGGTGATAGAAGTCCGCCTGAACACTGGCCTGGTTGATGAAATTCTTCGGTGTGCCACCGCCGAGGACGATCGACGCGGTCCGGGGACGGCGGATTACCAAGTTGGCCGATTCAGCGATGTCCCCGATGACGTCGACGTGCCCCTTGGTGGCATCTGCCATGCGAGCCTGTGAGATACCCATTCCGATGGACGAATCAGCAATGGCGGGGCAGAAGATCGGAACCTTTGAGCGAAATGCTGCCGTCAGAATACCGTCCTGTCCGGTCTCATCCCAGAGATGCTTACCCAATCGATACAGAAATTCACGACTCGAGTACTGTCTGGATTCCAACGTCGACACGAATTGGGCGATCCAGATGTCGTTCTTGATGAACTCGTCTTCGTCGACCAGTGTGTCGTAAACCCGGTCGATATGATGAGTCTGAAGCCTCCGATCATCGGTTCGTGCTGATCCAATGAAGTGGCGCTGGCCACGGGTTTCATGTAGGTCATGATAAAGATTCGCTCCGGTCGAGACGACGCAGTCGACGTATCGTCTGGTGATCAGGTGGGCAATAACCATCCGCAGCCCCCCAGCACTCAAAGCACCGGCTATTCCCAGAAAGATTAGCAGGTCGTCGCCAAGCATTCGTTGCCACACTTTGTGCGCAGTTCCTAGATTTCGGCCTTGAAACGAGATGCGCTCCATCCGGTCGAGGATTTGATTCGCGGTCAGCTCTGGTTCGACCAAAAACGGCTCGACCGGCAGCTTTAAATAGTCCGACTTCTTCGTCATATCGCTGCGATTACGATTCTAAATCGTCGAGATCTTTCTTGAGTTCGGCTAGCAAGGACAGTGCTTCCAGCGGAGTTAGCTGGTCAATGTCAATGGAACGTATACGCTTCGACAGACGGGTATCCGTTACCGCCGCCGCCCGAAACAAACCGAACTGCATAGCATGGTCGGTCGGTTCACCGGGCTGCACGCTCAGAGATGGACGTCCCCCTCGTGACAACTCGTCGTTTTCGAGACCGCTGAGGATATCCTTTGCTCGCTGGATTGTCTCGGCTGGTAGGCCGGCCAGTCGAGCCACTTGAATTCCGTAACTACGATCGGAGCGGCCAAGTTCAACCTTCCGAAGAAAGACAATATCATCCTGCCACTCACGGGCAACGACGTGGTAGTTCACGACGCCCGGCACGGAATCACCTAAATCGGTCAGCTCGTGGTAGTGGGTCGCAAACAATGTCTTAGGTCGAACTCGTGAACTTGTCACGAGATACTCGGCGACAGCCCATGCGATGCTTAACCCATCAAACGTGGCGGTGCCTCGTCCAATTTCGTCGAGAATCACGAGGCTACGAGAGGTGGCCGTGTGCAGAATCTTGGCTGTTTCTTGCATCTCGAGCATGAAGGTTGACTGCCCACGGGCGATATTGTCGGAGGCACCCACACGAGCGAATACCCGGTCGACGATCGGAATCTTGGCTTGCTGCGCGGGGACAAACGATCCGACGTGCGCAAGCAAGGTGATCACCGCCACCTGGCGCAGATACGTCGATTTCCCACCCATGTTGGGTCCCGTGAGGATTATCAACTGTTGGGACGATCCGTTTAGCAGCGTGTCATTAGGGACAAAGCGGTCGGGGCAATGCCGTTCGACGACGGGGTGCCGACCATCGATGATATTGAGTTCGTCACCGTCATGCACTTGTGGTTTCGTATAATTGAGCAGCGTCGCGGTCTCGGCGAGGCCGGACAGGACATCGAGCCAGGCCAGGGCGGCCGCCGTGGCTTGGATACGGGAAGCCTCGGCCGCCACCTGTTGACGAAGCGCCTCGAACAACGTCTGTTCCGTATCCACGATGCGGCCGTCCGCCCCGAGTGCCCTCTCTTCGTACTCTTTAAGTTTCGGCGTGATGAATCGCTCGCCGGTCGCGACTGTCTGTTTTCGATGATAGTCATCTGGTACGGCGTGCAGCTTCGATTTTGAGATTTCGATGTAGTAGCCGAAGACGCGGTTATAACGCACTTTAAGAGTAGCAATGCCAGTCCGCTCACGCTCGGCGGTTTCCATCGCGGCGATGAGTTGTTTGGCATTTCGGCTAATGGCGCGTAGTTCGTCGAGACCGGGATCACAACCGTCGCGGATGAATCCACCCTCGCGCACGAGCGCGGGTGGCTTGTCGGTTATTGTTGACTCGATCGCCTCACGGATATCAGCGACATCGTCGAGCTGTCCCAGTTGACTGCGAATGAGTGGCGCCTGCAGGTTGCTCAGGAGTACGCGTACGTGGGGAATCATCGAGAGGGATTGCTTTAGTGCGACGAGGTCACGTGGTCCTGCACGCCCCAGCGCCACCCGTGCTACAAGGCGTTCAAGGTCGTGAACGTCCTTGAGCGCAACCTGCAGCTTCGCACGCTCCGTGACCTGGAAGCCAAGCTCTTCAACGGCGTCTAGGCGGTCCTGCACAAGCTCAAGCACGTTAGACGGACGCTGTAAACAGTGCCGCAGTTGCCGTCCCCCCATAGGAGTGATCGTCCGGTCTATCTCGGCGAGAAGCGATGCGGTCGTTTCCCCATTTGCGTTCCTGAAAATCTCAAGATGTGTAAACGTCGCCGGATCGATGAGGACATGGTCGGCTCGCGAACGATAGGCGATCGATCGGACGTGCTCCAGGTTAACTTTTTGGGTGTCCTGTAGGTAGTGCAGTAGGGCACCAGCCGCCATCGTCGCGACTGGATGTCCTTCCATGCCGAAACCATCCAGCGATGCTGCGTGCAACTGTTCGTGTAGCACCTTACGAGCGTGATCCAGTCCAAACGTCCAGTCATCGACCTTAGTGACACGTAGCTGTGCCTCTTCGATTTCCGGTAGCTGCTCGCTCAGGCCGAGATCGCCAGACACGATCACCTCACGCGGACGTAAAACCATGATCTCGTCGGCGATGGCCTGCCGGCCGTCGACCCCAAAATACTCTGCCGCCGTGAACGCTCCCGTGGACAGATCAACTAACGCGGCGCCGTGACTGAGGTCATTCGACGTCAACGCCATCAGAAACGCTGGTTCTTTGGCATCGAGATCAGCAGCATCGGTCAACGTACCCGGAGAAACGACTCGCACCACTTCCCGACGAACCAATTTCTTTGTTGCCTTGGTCTGCTTAGAGTTGCCCACCTGCTCACAGACAGCAACCCGAAATCCACGTTTGACTAGTCGGCTGAGATATCCGTCGCCGGCATGTGCGGGAACACCGCACATCGGAATCGGGCTCCCACCCGCGTCCTTCGATCGTGACGTGAGGGTTAACTCGAGGACACGCGACGCCGTGAGAGCATCTTCGTAGAACATTTCGTAGAAGTCGCCCATTCGAAAAAAGACGATGGCGTCCTGATACTGGCGCTTGGCTTCCCAATACTGGCGCATCGCGGGCGTGGAGCTCTCAAGGTCCACGACGTTCCCCTTTGGCGAAGTTGACATCAGCCGGGAGGATACACTAGTAGAGTGACAGGAACTCATTTGTGATCGTTTTAGCTCTTGACACGACCACGCGCGCAGGGAGCGTGGCGTTAATGTCGGGCAACACACTTTTGGGATGGTTGTCCGGTGATCCCGAACGCACCCATGGCGAACGGCTTCCAGGCGACCTCCTCCGGCTTCTATCTGCCCACGAGACGAGTCCGCACGACGTGGAGCTTTTTGCCGTTTGTAGTGGTCCTGGCTCGTTCACAGGGCTACGCGTCGGGTTAGCCACGGTCCAGGGTTTTGCCCTGGCTACGGGTCGACCGGTGATGGCCGTGCCGACGCTCGAGGCACTGGCTTATGCCGGTCTGAAATGTCAACCGCCTGGGTTCGATCGCCCTACATGGGTTATCCCCTGGATGGACGCCCATCGTGGAGAGGTGTTCGGAGCGGTCTACCGGGTTGGTCAGGATGGAGTAGTGACGGAATGCTATCCGCCGGTTGTCGGTTCAAGCGACGTATTGCTTGAGGAATGGCTGCCCGTTCTGGAGCAGTCTCCGGTCTTGTTCGTGGGTAATGCGGTTGAGCGCTCCCTAGTCGGAATCGCCGGCAGCCTAGGCGCGGAGGCGAGACTGGACGCGTCAATGCCGCCGCTGGCCCCAACGGTGGCGGTTCTTGCCCAGGCGAGAGCCGATGACACCGTTGTTTCGCCGCACGCGATTCGCCCGGTCTATGTTCGGAGACCGGATGCCGAACTGGCACGCGAACGGCGTCAATTATGAGCGATCTGAAACTTTAATGAGCGTTTGGATGCTGAGAGAGCTGGTTCGGCGAGGCGCTTGAAACACCCCTAATCGTGTGATAACTTGCCAAGTGAATGTTTGCGGCGATCCTTCCGTGCATTTCATCGACCCGTACCAGCTTGACAGTCGGCGAACCCGTATCGAGGAGGCGGCATGAGAGGCTCGAATCCGTTACGCGACAGTCTCGTGGAGGAGAATGAATCGTTTCGTCAACTTTTCGACCAACACCAGAAAATGGACAGTCGAATCAATGAGCTCTCACGGCAGCTCTATCGAACCAAGACCGAGGAGCTAGAGGAGGTAGTTCTCAAGAAACGCAAGCTACAGCTGAAGGACCAGATGGAGACAATGATCCGCCGGCGCGGGGAGCCGTCTGAGAGCGACGCTATGCCCATACTGCAAACGCACGGGCGAGGCTAGCAGACTAGCAACGCTCGACGCCGGCTATCAGCGATTACATGAGGATCGACCGAGCGGGACTACCGTTCATCTTAAGTGCCCTGCTCCCGGCCGCAGCGTTGCTTGCGCTTAGACGTCCAGGATGGGCGCTTTCGCTGGCCGCGCTTGCCAGCTTGTTTGCATTTTTCTTTCGAGACCCTGATAGGGAGGTCCCGAGCGACGACAATGATCCTCATATAGTTCTGGCCACCGCAGATGGCCGGGTGATGCACGCAGGACCGGGTGAGTCGAACGTGGCACCTGAGGGGGCCTGGACACAGATCAGTATCTTTCTCTCGCCGCTCGACGTTCACGTAAACCGAATACCGGTGAGCGGGCGCATCCTGGACATCGATTACCGGCCAGGTCGCTTTCTCCCGGCATATAGAGACGACGCCGCCGCCAAAAACGAGCGCTCTGAGATACGGATCGACCATCAGGGCCGGATCGTAGTGTGTCGGCAAGTTGTGGGGCTGCTAGCCCGGCGGGTGGTATGCCGGCTTGTGCCGGGGATGGACGTTACGCCAGGGCAGCGTTTAGGTGTCATGAAGTTCGGTTCGCGTATGGATATCTTCCTCCCGATCGATTCCCATTTGCATGTTGCCGTGGGAGAATCGGTTCGCGGTGGAGAAACAATCGTCGCAAGACTGCGCCCGCTTCGGGATGGAGTCAGAGCGACCCGGACGAGCGACACGCACTAACATGGGCAGAGTGCTTTCCGTGTTTCAAGGCCGACAGCCAAACCGACGCTTCCAGCGAGGCGTGTTCCTTTTGCCGAGTCTTTTCACGGTCGCGAACATGTTCTGTGGGTGGAGTTGCATCGTACTGGCGATGAGGGGGGATTACGTGACCGCCGCGCCGCTGGTCGGATTTGCGATGGTCTTGGACACATTGGATGGTCGGATTGCTCGTCTTACTGGTGCGACCAGCGCATTCGGTGAGCAATTCGACTCGCTTGCCGACGTTATTTCATTTGGCGTGGCACCCGCCACACTCGTCTATGCGTGGGGACTTGAGCCGCTGGGTCGCCTCGGTGGAGCTGTGGCATTTCTCTACGTTACCGCCACAGCGATGCGACTGGCCCGGTTCAACATCCGGGTCAAGGGCGGTGACAAGCGATACTTCGTCGGCTTGCCCAGTCCGCCGGCGGCTGGAGTGCTGGTCGCCACGGTCTTCGCGTATCCAACGGCACTTGCAAGCACGAGTGAGGCAGTCCTGGCACTGCTAGTTGTGCTTATCCCAGCTGCGTTAATGGTGAGCCCGATTCGATTCCGTAGCATTAACACAGTCATTCCTGAAGGGCGTCGGTCATCGCTATCGCTGCTGGTGATCGCGGCGGTGATCGGGGCAATCGCGGTCCACCCACAGATTGTTCTTGTCGGCATGTCCTATACCTATCTAATGTCTGGTCTAGCCGGGGCCGGACTTACCCGCCTGCGATATAGGCGGACGGTTCAAGCGTCCGCGCCCGGCGTGAACGATTCTTCGGTCGACAAACAGTCGGCCTAGTGAAGTCTCCCAAACACTAGCGCAGCCGAAATCGAAGGGTGACGGTCGTGCCTCGGTGCTTCTCGCTCTCCACCTCGATCGTGCCACCGCTCAGCTCAATGTTCCGCTTAGCGATTGCCATGCCGAGCCCTGTGCCGGACACCTTTGTCGAGAAATACGGCTCAAAAACGTGTTCCAGTGTTCTGGCGTCCAATCCGATACCGGTGTCAACGAACTTGAGCGCAATCGCGTCAAGCGTCGAATTGGCGTGAACTTCTAAGGAACCTTTACCGGGTATGGCTTGTAAGGCGTTTTCTATAATATTCGTAATCGCCCGCGTCACCAGCGTGCGGTCCAGTACAACCTTTGGAATCACTTCTGGAATATCTACCGAGACCGAGACGCGCTGCTTAAGTCCAACGAGATACGGTTCGAGTACCTCAATAACAAGGTCTCGCAGTGATGTCGTTCGAAGGTTTACTGTGGGCGACGAGGCATAGCTCGAGAACTCCGAAGAAATCTGACGTAGAAGTCTGACCTGGATGAGAATGGACTCGACGCAGGCCCGCAGAACCGGTCCGAGGGGCTCGCCGCGGTCGGCATGCACTCGGAGTAAATGTTCGGCTGACAGCTGAACCGGGGTAAGCGGATTCTTGATCTCGTGGGCAATCTGCCGTGCCATGTCGGCCCAGGCCTCGAGACGGTGCGTTTTCTCGAGCTGGACCTGTTGGTTCTTTAAATCGATCGCCATTTGATTGAACGACGTAACGAGCTGTTGTAGCTCGTCGGCCGAATGGGCAGCAATTTTGGCATTGAAGTCGCCCCTGGCGATCTTCTCTGTTGCTCGTGTCAGTCGCTTGACGGGGTCGGCAATTCGCTCCGCCATGTAGAGACCGCTGGCCGCGCCTGCTAGAACGAACAGGATCACACCTAGGAGAAGTCCTCGGTCAAGATCGTCGATTTGGCGTTCGATCTTCTGCTGCAGAGACGCTAACGGAACGGTCAAGACCGCATCGCTACCGGCGGCACGAATGGGAGTCGCGGCCACGAGATATTGGAGCGACGCAAGGGAGTCCTCCATGACATAGCTCGGAAGCCGGTTGAGCACGACGGCGGAGTAGATCGCGTCCGGTGTTCGAGTAGGGAGTAAACCCGACGCAAACAGGTCACGCTCACTCGTCGCCACGAGCTGTGAACCGTTAAAGATATTGATCTCTTGGTCGAGCACCTGGCTGATCCACACGAGAAGATCGTCATTGATAGGTGTCGCCACCTCCTCTCCAATTTGTTGGAGCACAAACGACTCTTCGATCACCCGCTGCGCGATCGCAGCCGTGCGGGCGGCGCCGGTTTCGACATCAGCTCTGAGTTCCGCCGTGAAATAGCCGCGAATCACAAAAGCGAGGGCCAACACCGGAATAAGTGTGGCGGCGATGAAGGCGAGCAAGAGGCGTCGATAGAAGCTGGTCCGCATTTCCCGGAGAAGCGTCCGGCTAAACCGATACCGGTCAGGAATGAACCAATTGGCTACCCCAACCGCCATTCCGAAGACAACAAACATTAGACCAGCCAGGACGAAAAGTTCGGCCAGATGTACGGAATGTTCGAAGAGACCAAAGGCGGGATAGCCCAACAGGTAAATCCCGACGCGGTTATTGGCTACATAGGTCGTGTATTGACGATCACCCTTCACGAGGGTGGTCCAAAATGGGTCGCGCGAGTCATGAATCTGCTCGAAAAGGCTGTTTCCGAGTGTCCACGCGTCGCGTCCGGACGAAAAAAGTGGCTGCAGACCCCAACCATAGATCACGAGCTCGACATCTTGCCCGGTGCGGCCTTCGAGATTAGGAGGGGAAAGCGGACGCAGTAGCTCCGTGTACGGGTTAGCCGAAGAGATAAAGGGTAACGTCTGATAGTCGAATGCGACATGCACCACAACCGCCCCGACCGACAAGGAGGGAGTCTCATCGGTGCCGGGAGTACCTCGTGAAAGACAGACGGCCCTTTCAGCATGCAACACTCGTCGTTCGTCAGACCCGAACGGGGCAATCTCCCCATATACTTCCCAGTCGCAACCGGCAACCTGCGAATCTGACGGACGTCCGGAGTACTCTGGAAAATTCAGTGCAAAGCGGCTACTCAGGCGTCCATCCGCGTCGTAGAGTTCGACAGCAGACGTTAGTCGCAGTCGTGCTAGATCGGTCTGGCGCCAAACAAAGAAGGCCCGGTCGGTATCCAGTACGGGATCCTCGAGGTCATCAACCGAGGTGATCGCTAGTAGTTCGCTAATTGCATCAATCTGTCCGAGCGCGCCTGTCAATTGGGCCTGTAGCTGTTCGGAGTGGGACGCCGCCTGAATCGCATATCGCGTCTCAATAAATCGCTGTTTGGTCCGTTCACCGTGATGTAGCAGGGTAGGGTAGACGAGCAGTGCTGGGACTAGCAGGCCCAAAAAGAGAGTCAGCACCCGTGTCGCATGTGATGCATGCCGGAAGCGCGGGCGTAGAAAGGGCATCGCAACAGCCAGTACGATCGAACCGGCCAACATCGTGACGAACGGCGCCACAGCCACCCAGCCGGCGCCGACCAGTACAGCTCCGGGGAGAACCCAGACCGTCACTCTCGCCAGGATGTACAACCGGGCTCGCGGAGGTAGCCGCCAGGGCAACTGCGTGCCAAGCAAAAGAGTGACGCATCCCCATACGACCGCCACACTCGCTAACAGCACGCCTCCCATCATCGCGACGCGACCCGAGTCCCACGGATGAAGGGAGGTGTGGAGGAGATCAACAGCGGTGCTGTCGAAGGTATCGCTGATCAACAGATCAAGCGCGACGAGAGCGACTGCAACCCCAACCCCGCCGGCGGTGTGCACTGTGATCCAAGCGGATGAGAGCAGTCTGCGGCTCGGCTGTCCACCCTGGCGCCGAGCCAAGCGTGTGCGTTCGATTACAAACACCCCGACCAAACAAAGACCCACCAGAAAGAGGCCAAGAAGTAAAAGCTCAGCAGGCGACCGAATCAGGGTGGGGAAACGGATCGACTGATGGACTGCAGGGTCCAACAGTGCCCAGGGTGAATCCGACAGACCAACGTCAAGGGCGACCCTCAGTAGCCCGTATCCAAGCAGACAGCCGACGCCGGCCACCGACGCTTCGACTGCAATGTGAGCAAGTGGAAGTATCCGGCGCGGCCGGACGATAAGCGGTCCGAACCCTGCTACCAGCACGAAGGCTAGAAATCCAAGAGTCAAGGCTCGAATTGACCGGCGCCAAAACATTCTCGCACGAGTCAGGTCTTCTTCTAGGACTTCACCCTCAAGCAGAAGCTCACCAGACGGCGCCTGAATCTCGATGGTGAACGGAGCACCTCCCGACGCCGTGCCGTCAGACACCGCTCGAAGCAGCACATTGACAAGTGGAGTTGTGAGCTGGTACGAATTCGGCACCGATCCAGTAAACCCTCCGGCGGGTGAGATCACTCGCTCGACGGCGACAGAACCGATTCGCCCAAAGTCTCCAGTTTCCTCCGGGATGCGAAGTGGACGGACGTACACAAGTCTGAGCCCGCGGAAACCTGGAACGACAAAGTAGGACTCGTCACCTAGGATTCGACTGCTCGAAATCTCGGATGGACGACCAGCCCAAGCACGAGCTGACCCGCCGGCGTCGTAGACGGTAACCGAGACGTCGGTGTTACCAGGACTGGCGATAGCCGAGCGGATAGCGTTGAACAACAGCGGCTGGGTGTCAGCGCTGCGTAAACCGATCGATACGGCGGCATCGGTGGCGACGAGAGATGCGGTGCGTTCGAGTGACGCGGCCATCTCGTCGACGGAGCGGAGGACCGCACGGTCGACCCGTGCGAAGAATGTGTTAGTGGTTGGGCCAAATCGCCATAATTCGGCAAGCCAGCCGCCTCCGAGGATCACGGCTGCACCGATGGCCGCCACGATCACCGCCCGTCGCAGTGGATGGTGACGGACGATCATAGTTTTTATGGGCTCTCGGACGGGGCGCTCACCCTCGCGTCGTCCGGGTGGGTCGGAGCAATCAATACGTCTGACCCGATGGACCAGGGTAAGGCCTCAGCTGTACGGATCAGCGGTAGCGGCAGTACATAGTCGAGTTCCAGACGCTTTGGTGCAGGCAACAACGGTGGTGGTGGAAAATCGAGGGAGAATTGAGGAGGTCCGGTTGGCTGCAGCAGACTGACAAGATACCCGTCTCCGGTCATGACGATGAGTCCTGGTGCGAGTAGAGCAGGAGTTCGGAGGACGTGTGGTGGACCGAACAATTCTCCAGGACCGGTCAACGCGCCAGCTTCACGACCGTCGCGTGTGTCAAATGCGCGGAGAATAGGCGAGACGCCGGACACCACGGCCATTTCGGCCACGACCTGAGGTCCAGCAGTTGGTCGGCCCACCAGCGGACGGCGCCATTGCAGCACGCCGCTGTCCCGGTCAAGGGCCCATAAGATATTGTCGAGTGAGACAAACATCACTCGACGCTCATCGACCACGGAGCGCCCGACGATGTCTCCACCGGTGCGCCACCGCCAGCGCATCTTCCCATCGGCACGTGACAGCCGGTAGAAGTAGTTGTCGGTCGCGCCTACGAAGAGATCATCCAACGGCAGAATCTCTTGCGGGCTTCCTCCGAGCAGCCGTTCCCACAGTAGCTCGCCAGTCTCAAGGTCGAACGCAAGCACTCGTCCGTCACGAACCGGCAGAAACAGCTCGCGACCGCCGACAGACGGACGCACGTCAAGTTGTCCTAGTACCGAGTGACGCCATAACTCCAAGCCGTCAGCCCCACGCAGTATCACTACGTTTCCGTTCTGCAGAGTCGCCACGAGCCAACCGCCGTTCCAGACAAGTGGGGCAGATACAGCGGCGCTCAGATTCGTGCGCCACATTACGGCGCCATCGGTGGTCCGAAGGGCCAACAATATCCCCTCATCCGCGACCACAACGAGGCCGTCACCCACGGCGGGGGAGACCTGTGTTAACCGTTCGGCTGACCAAGTAATACTGCCATCGACAAGGCTAACTGCTGCGAGCGTGCCGTCTCGCAACGCGACATACGCTTGCTCGTTGTCGTAAACGGGAGGGAACAGTGCTGACTGCTTTAAATCGGTAGACCAACGTTCCTGTAAGGGAAACAACGATGGGGCTGGCACCTCACCCGTCACTGGACGACCAAGCAGGGCACAGGAGACGATCATGAGAACGCTGACGACATTGCTACAAGATGTAGTGGTTCCCAGAACCGTCACATCTTATAATAGCTGTATTTCGTAGTGGTCGTTCTCCATTCCACTCCTTCCAATAGTGCGAGATCAAGGTCTCTGTGGTCCATCAAACCATCGTCGTTCTTGATTTCGGGTCGCAATACACGCAGCTGATTGCGCGCTGTCTTCGAGAGCTGTCAATCTACTCAGAGATCCTGCCGTTCAATGCGTCGCTCAAGGAGCTCCGTAAACATCATCCGGTCGGCATCATTCTCTCTGGTGGTCCTGCCAGTCTCTCGGACGATGGAGCGCCGCAGTGCGTCGCCGGACTGTTTGAGGTCGGCGTACCGATACTCGGGATCTGTTACGGCATGCAGGTCATGACCGCGGCGTTGGGTGGGCGCGTCGCGCGAGCACCCGAGCGGGAGTACGGTTACGCGACCGTGGCGGCGATCGGCGATGGACTCTTACTGGCTAATATTCCATCCGACCTGCGTGTCTGGGCCAGCCATGGTGATTTCGTTGCAAGTCCGCCCAAGGGATTCAAGGTTTGTGCGACCAGCGCGAACGCACCGGTGGTGGCGATGGAAGATTCGACGAGGAATTGTTATGGTGTGCTGTTTCATCCCGAAGTAGCCCATACCGAACATGGCACCGAAATTCTCAGGAATTTCGCTGCCACGATTTGCGACTGTACGGGCGACTGGACCATGGCTTCGTTCATTAGTGACACGACCGCGCAAATCCGTGAAACGGTCGGCGACACTGCAAAGGTCATTTGCGGGTTGAGCGGAGGAGTCGATTCGACCGTGGCAGCTGTTCTTGTTCATCGTGCCATCGGTGACCGACTAACGTGCATCTTTGTCGACAACGGCTTGTTGCGATTGGATGAGGCCAAACAAATCCAGCAGCGTTATGTCAACAAACTACGGTTACAGGTCGTGTTCAAGGATGCAAGCGACCTGTTTCTGGATCGCCTTAGCGGCGTGATCGACCCAGAGCTTAAACGCAAGATAATAGGAGCGACGTTTATCGAGGTATTCGAAAAATCCGCTGCCACGCTCGGGCAGGTCGACTATCTCGTGCAAGGGACCCTTTATCCGGACGTGATCGAGAGTGTTTCAGTGGTCGGCCCATCGGCCGCGATTAAAAGCCACCACAATGTGGGAGGGCTTCCGGACAATCTTCCGTTCGCCCTAATTGAACCGTTGCGAGAGTTGTTTAAAGATGAAGTACGTGGGGTCGGAACCGAACTTGGGTTAGAGGACGAGTTTGTCTGGCGTCAGCCGTTTCCTGGGCCTGGCTTAGCCGTTCGTATCCTCGGAGAGGTTACGCGGGAGCGAGTCACCCTGCTGCAGAAGGCCGATGCGATCGTGCTTGAAGAGATTCGCCGAGCTGGACTCTATCGAGAGGTATGGCAGTCTTTCGCCGTACTGCTCCCCGTTCAAAGTGTTGGGGTGATGGGGGACGAACGTACGTACGAGAGCACCGCCGTGGTGCGGGCGGTCGAAAGTCGCGACGGAATGACGGCGGACTGGGCTCGGTTACCGCACGAGTTACTGGCGATGATTTCATCGCGTATCGTCAATGAAGTTCAAGGAATCAATCGGGTGGTCTACGACATCAGTTCGAAGCCGCCATCGACGATCGAGTGGGAATGAGTCAAAGCTTCGTTCACTTGCATCTTCACACGGAATTTTCCCTGCTCGATGGTGCATGCCGAATTGGAGAGGTGCTCGACCAGGTGCAACAGCTTGGGATGCCGGCCGTGGCTGTGACAGAGCACGGCAATATGTTCTCGGCGATTACCTTTCACGATCAGGCACGGGCTCGAGGTATTAAACCGATCCTTGGCTGCGAAGTTTATGTCGCCAACGGAAGCCGCCTAACTAAAAGCGGAGTGCCAGGAGAGACAGCCAATCATCTGGTGCTACTTGCGACGAATGCCGACGGCTATCACAATCTCATCAAGCTGGTCTCGTCAGGCTACACTGAAGGGTTCTACTACAAACCCAGGATTGACAAAGATTTACTCGCCGAGCACGCGAGCGGTTTGGTCGGTCTCAGTAGTTGTTTAAAGGGGGAAGTTGCCACAAAGTTGATGCGGCAACAGGACACCCAAGCACTTGCCGCAGCTGCGTCATTTCGTGACATTCTTGGTCCGGGAAATTTTTTTCTCGAGATGCAGTACCAAGGCATTCCGGAACAAAAGGTCGTTAACCGAGGCCTGAGCCCAATCGCGAAAGAGCTCGGAATTCCACTGGTCTGTACGAATGACGTGCACTACCTGCGGCAAACAGACTCGCATCCCCATGATGTTCTGCTCTGTATCGGAACCGGGAAGAACGTCCAGGACGAGAAGCGGCTCAGATACCACGGCGATCAGTTCTATCTCAAGACGGCCGAAGAGATGGCAGCTGTCTTCGGCGAGTGTCCCGAGGCTCTTCGGAACACACTACTGATCGCAGAACGTTGTGACCTAGACCTCAGTGGAACAGAAAGGCATTTGCCAAATTTTGAAGTTCCTGAACCGTATACGGTTGACGAATACTTCGATCAGGTCGTCCGGAAAGGATTCGAGACACGTCGCATCCGTCTACGAGAGCTTGAGACCCAAGGGGTGCTGGCTAACTCACTGGACGCCTACGAAGCGAGGCTGGCCTACGAGATTGACGTGATCAAGCGGATGAAGTACCCCGGGTACTTCTTGATTGTGTGGGATTTCATCCGTTACGCGCGCGAACAAGGAATTCCTGTAGGACCGGGACGGGGATCGGCGGCCGGCAGTCTCGTCGCGTATTGTCTCAAAATTACCGACGTCGACCCGTTAGAATTTGGTCTTATCTTCGAGCGGTTCCTGAATCCAGAGCGCGTCTCTCTGCCGGATATCGACATCGATTTTTGCGAGCGACGCCGTGGTGAGGTTATCGAGTACGTCACCCGAAAGTACGGGCGTGAAAATGTTGCCCAGATCATCACATTTGGCACGATGAAAGCTCGAGCCGTGGTCCGTGACGTGGGTCGAACGCTGGGAATGTCGTATGTCGACGTCGATCGGGTCGCGAAACAAATTCCCGCGGCGCTCGACATGACTCTGGACAAGGCACTCGGGGAAAACCCGACGCTCAAGGGTATGTGGCAACAGGATGAGCGCGTCAAAGAGCTCGTTGACGTTGCTAAACGGCTGGAGGGTGTTACACGGCACGCTTCGGTGCACGCGGCGGGGGTCGTGATCGCGCCCCGCCCGATTGCCGAGTTTGCTCCGTTATATAAGAGTCACAAAGACGAAATAACGACCCAGTGGGCGATGAAGGAGATCGAACGGGTCGGTCTGCTGAAGGTGGACTTCCTCGGTCTCAGTACCCTAACGCTTCTTCAGGACGCCGTCGCCCAGATTAAGACCACCACAGACACCGAGATCGTTCTCGACGATATTCCACTCGATGACGAACAGACGTACCGCCTGTTCGGCGACGGCCTGACGCTTGGCGTGTTCCAGTTTGAAAGCTCGGGCATGCGGGACACTCTGCGCAAGGCCAAGCCTCAGCGATTCGACGACCTCATCGCACTTAACGCGCTGTATCGGCCAGGACCTCTTCGGGGCGGCGTCGTCGATGACTTCGTGAAGCGTCGACATGGCAAGGTCGACATTACTTATGAGGTACCGCAACTCGAGCCGATCCTGCAGGAATCGTACGGGGTTATCGCGTATCAGGAGCAGGTAATGCGGATCGCGAGCGATCTGGCTGGCTTCACAATGGGAGAGGCAGACGTCCTTCGAAAGGCGATGGGCAAAAAGGACCTCCCGGTCATGGAAGCACAACGCGAGCGGTTTGTCACAGGGGCGGTCGCGCGAAAAATTTCTCAGAAGAAGGCCACCAAAATCTTTAATTTAATTGAGTATTTTGCAGGTTATGGTTTCAATAAAAGTCACTCAACTGCCTACGCGCTACTGGCTTACCAGACCGGATATCTCAAGGCGCACTATCCTTGGCATTTCATGGCGGCGTTGCTTACCATCGAGCGGCAAAATAGCGACAAGCTCGCGACTTATCTTGGTGAGTGTCGCGATATGGGTGTGCCAATACTGGCACCGGACCTTAACACCAGTGACCTTCATTTTACGGTCACCGAGTCGGGTGTGCGTTTCGGGCTGGCTGCGATCAAGAACGTAGGAGAGGCAGCGATCGTGTCGATTCTCGAGTCGCGAACCACCCACGGGCGACTAACATCTCTCAATCGACTATGCGAAGAGGTCGACCTTCGCCTGGTCAATAAGCGGGTTTTGGAGAGCCTAGTCAAAGCCGGCGCGCTCGACTCGATGTTAAGCGATACCAATATCGACTCGGTAGCCGTGGGGAGGGCGCGGCTTCTGGCGGCGGTGGATCAGGCCGTGGAGCATGGAAACCGGCGCCAGCGAGATCGTGATCGCGGGCAAACCGAACTCTTTGGAGAGTCAGACGCCGAGGGCGCAGGCGGCGGAATCAACCTCCCCGACGCGAGACCTTGGACGGAGATTGAGCAGCTCGCGTTCGAAAAAGAAGCGCTCGGACTATATCTCAGCGGACATCCGATCGACAGGTTTGGCGACACCCTCGGTGTCGAGGTGAAACGGATCGAAGAACTTGTCTCAAGTGCGGCGTCGGTATCGGTGGCTGGCATTATCGGGCAGGTCCGCTCATTGACGACTCGAAAGGGAGCACCAATGGCGGTCGCCACCCTTGAAGACCGCGGTGGCAGCATTGAGACCGTTGTATTTCCAGAGACGTATGCCAAGTATCGGTCGATCCTTGACGTGGACCGAATTGTGATCGTGACCGGAAAGCTGGAGAAGGACGACGAGAGCGCGCGGCTTATCGCCGCAAAGATTCAACCGATTGAAACGATGGTGAAAGCCAACCAACGCACGATGGTGATCAAGTTGACCACACCACCTCATACACCGGAAACCGTGGAGTCCCTGGCTAAGCTCTTTGAACGTTATCAAGGGACCGGTCGGGTTGCACTGGAAATCGAGCTCGTCAGAGCCGAAGTACCAGTACGGCTCAGGGCCGACTTGTCCGAGACACGCATCGGGCCTTCAGAAGCCCTTGTCGCGGAGATAGAAAGACTCTGCGGGAAGGAAACGGTGACGTGGTCCTAAAGCTGGACAGCTCCACCACGCGCGAATCCCTCATGCCGATCGGGACACTAGAATTCGAAGAACCAATCGGGGTCTTACTCAAAGAAATTGAAGCGCTGAAACTACGCTCTCGAACCTCGGAGCGTCAGCAGGAACTTGACACACTTCGTCAGCGTGTAGAGACCCTCAGGCGAGAAATTTACTCTGCACTTAGCCCGTGGCAGCAGGTCTTGGTGGCTCGCCATCCAAGTCGACCGCATACGCTGGACTATGTCGATGAAATCTTCACCGACTTCACCGAGCTTCATGGTGACCGCCGCTTTGGCGACGACCCGGCCATCGTGTGCGGGTTAGCCAGATTCGATGAGCAAGCGGTACTCGTCGTCGGGCATCAAAAAGGACGAGGAACACCTGAAAAGATTCATCGCAACTTTGGTTACGCAAGACCCGAAGGATATCGAAAGGCGATGCGAGCGATGCGACTCGCTGAAAAATTCAACCGACCGGTTATTGCCTTTGTCGACACGCCCGCGGCCTACCCGGGCATTGACTCGGAGGAAAGAGGTGTAGCTGAAGCGATCGCCACCAATCTCCGCGATATGGCCATGCTTCAAGTACCGGTGATAGTCATTATCAGCGGTGAAGGTGGGAGCGGGGGCGCCTTAGGTTTAGCGATCGGCGATCGCATCTTGATGCAGGAGCACGCCGTGTACAGCGTGATTCCCCCGGAGGGCTGCGCGGCGATTCTCTGGCGGGACGCCGAACATAAGATAGCCGCCGCTGAGGCGCTTAAGATAACCGCCCGGGATCTCCTTGCGTTGAAGGTGGTCGATGAAATCGTTCCCGAGCCGGTTGGTGGGGCGCATACAGACCTTAAGGCCGCTTCCCGGCTAGTCAAAGAGGCCCTACTGGTCAATCTCAATCAGGCTTCAGATTTGTCACAGAGCGACCGCCTAGAGCAGAGATATCAGAAGTTCCGTCATATGGGAGACGTTGGTCTCGAGATCGCTCAGACCCCGTCACCGTCAGCGCTCGACCGCGCGACTAAGTCCCCTGCGGAGGCGGAACCCCAGGGCGAATGATGCCCATCCCCGCCGTGTGGGAGCACCCAGCGGTCGATGAAGCCCAGGTGAGCGCCCTTACGACACCACTGGGACTCAACCGCGTTATCGCGCGTCTTCTAGTCCTCCGTGGCATCTCGAGCCCTGAGGCTGCGGTTCGATTTCTTAATCCCAGCCTTGATCAGTTACACGATCCGTTCCTCGTTACCGATCTCTCGGTTGGCGTTAACCGACTGCTCACCGCCATCGAAGGCGGTGAACGGATCGCCATTTATGGCGACTACGACGTCGACGGCGTAACCTCGACGGTTATGCTCCGGCGAATTGTCTCGCTTCTTGGCGGTGACGTCATTCACTACATTCCTGAAAGACTGACCGATGGCTACGGTCTGCAGCCAGAGGGGATCAATCGTCTCAAGGCAATGGGAATAGAGGTTATCGTGTCAGTCGATTGTGGAATTCGGAGTATCGCAGCCGCTGAGCGAGCCCGTGACATAGGGATCGACCTTGTGATCACCGACCACCACGAGCCAGACTTGGCCCTCCCGCCTGCACTGGCCGTTATTAATCC
This sequence comes from Vicinamibacteria bacterium, assembly GCA_963578805.1. GTDB lineage: Bacteria > Acidobacteriota > Vicinamibacteria > Vicinamibacterales > UBA8438 > CAUZIB01. The sequence continues at coordinate 20,763 of CAUZDY010000043.1, forward strand.
ACGGCGTTCAGACTGCACCTACCCGGACAAGGACCTGTCCGGGGCGGGCGTAGCATTCAAGGTTGTGCAGGCTCTGTGTGTGCGGACCGGTCATGCCCGATGGATTCCGAGCTTTCTGAAGCTAGCTGCCCTCGGAACGGTCGCCGATGTGGTCCCCCTGCGCGGTGAGAACCGTGTTTTGGCGCGGTTGGGTCTTGACCAGCTCACACGTGGAAGGCACACCGCCGGACTGCAAGCTCTCATTGAAACTTGCGGGCTTGGGGGGAAAAAAATAGGCAGCTACGAAGTTGGCTTCATGCTAGCTCCTCGGGTCAATGCCGCGGGGCGAATGGCAACCCCAGAGCTTGCTACACGGTTGCTCCTCGCCGTTGACGAATCGCAAGCTGGTGAAGCGCGTCAGCTCGCCGAGCGACTTGACGCGGAGAATACTCGACGCCGCGAAGAGGAAGGGGAAATTTTAAAGCAGGCGCGGTGGGCGATCGCCGCCGACCCTAAGATCGGAGTACAAAATCTGTTGGTCGTATGGGGAGAGGGCTGGCATCGTGGTGTGATCGGGATCGTGGCATCGAAGTTGGTCGATCAGTTCTGCCGCCCAGTTCTGATCCTCTCGGTCGATGGCGATGTGGCCTATGGCTCGGGGCGGAGCATACCCGGATTCGACCTCTTGGCGGCTCTGGAGCGTTGCCACGACCTATTTGAACGATTTGGTGGGCATCAGCAGGCAGCGGGGGTGACGATTGATGCTGACCGGCTACCTGAGCTGCGACGGCGATTGACGGACCTCGCAAATGAGCAACTGGGACCAGAAGACCTGATTCCTCGACTGAAAATTGATGCATCGCTACCGTTGTCGAGTATTAGTGAATCGTTTATACAGGAACTCGGGGCGCTTGAGCCGTTTGGGCGAGGGAACCAGCGACCAGTGTTCGAGGCCGATTCGGTTGAGATTGTCGACGGGCCTCACACTATAAAGGACCGGCATCTTAGGATGACGGTAAGACAGGAGAAGCGCCGATTCAGAGCGATCGCCTGGAGGGCGGCCGAAT
>CAUZDY010000044.1:0-21685 GCA_963578805.1 Vicinamibacteria bacterium
CGTCATCGTGAAGTGCAGCGGTCGATTATGCTCCCAGAAAATATCGACCGGTCAGCAGCAATCCCACCACCAGTACACCACCGAGAACAAGCTCTAATCGCTTCCTGGATGCTTGAGGCATGGTCTCGTCTCTACGTCCTGTTGATCGAAAACACTAGCGAGCTGTCCGTTATGGCAAGCTCAACGCAACGAGAGCGCTGGGCTGTTCACGGCGTGCACTACCTGCCTGCAGCAGGATGTACTGTTTGCCGTCATTCATGTAGGCCATCATGCCATATTGGACAGGGATCGGGATTTCGATACTCGCAAGAATGTTCCCCGTCTGCTTATCGCGGGCGTGCAGTAGAGGCATCCCGTCGTCGTTGAGTTCGGTCTCACCCCTCAGGTCCTCCGTGGTCTGCACCAGTAGGTCTCCCATCACCATCTGAATGGAGTGTCCAGTGCCTCCTAGATTCGGAATATCCACGCCTCGCAATCGAGGGTGGTTTCTGAAACGCTCCGGTGTTTCACCTATCGGAATGTCCCAGAGCTTCTCGCCCGTGTTCATGTCATACGCGGCCAATCCTTGCCATGGTTTGTAGAATGGGAGTCCATCGATCAAAGCGGGAAACTCGCCGGGCCCGCCGGGTGCCCACCCGGCCACTGTCGTACCCGTCGTCGGGGTGTGCCGTTCTCGTCCTCGCCAAACCTCCTCCGACATCCCCGCTAACCCTCTCGGCTCGTCCACTCCGTTAGTAGGCACCATGAATCTTGGGGCGCTGCACACGCGATTGTGCGGGGCATACATGATCCCTGTCGACGGGTCGGCGACCGGTGGTTTGTAGATGTTCAACCCGCCCGCACAGCCAATAACGTTGCGATAGTCGTTAGTATGCGGGTACGGTAACGGTGGAACGTAGAGCCCTCCCATCTCAAACTCACTCAGAGTCTCGAGTGCTTCGCGCTTCAACTCTGGCGTGAAGTCAAGAACGAACTCTTCGGAAAGCCCATTCGTGACGATTGGATCGAGAGGCTCCGGTCGGGTCGGATACGGCTGGGTGGGAGACGTGTAGTTCCCCGGCACCTGCGTCTGCATCACTGGACGCTCCTCGATTGGCCAAAGCGGCTCACCAGTGGCTCTGTTGAACGCAAATACGAGACCTTGTTTCGTGTTCTGAATCAGCGCTGGAATACGTTTTCCCTCCACCGTAAGGTCCATCAGGATGGGTGCAGTCGGGATGTCGTAGTTCCACTGGTCACTGTGATGGATTTGAAAGTGCCAGCGCCGTTCCCCTGTCTTAACATCCAACGCGAGCACACTGCCACCAAAAAGGTTGTGACCTGGGCGGTGACCGGCATATGACTGGACAGTTGAAGCGTTCGTCACTAAGTAGACGAGCCCGAGCTCTGGATCGGCCGCTGCTGGAGCCCACGACGACATGTCGCCAGACCATTGCCACGCATCGTTCTCCCAGGTCTCGTGACCGAACTCACCAGGCCGTGGAATCACGTGAAACTTCCAGAGTTGTTCGCCCGTTCGGGCGTCGTATCCCATAATGTCCCCAGGGATATTCTCAATCCGAGTCTGGTCATAGCTTGGCTCGTGGCCGACCAGCACTACCACTACTCCGTTTACCACAATCGGAGGCGCCGACGCCGTGACCATCCCTATCGGCTGGGGAACGCCATTGTCCGGATCATACGGTCCGTCCCAACTCATCCATGGTCCCCAGTCGCGCATTAAGTCCGGCACCAGATCCACAACACCGCTCTGAGAAAAGTCTTCGAGTCCAACCTGCTTACCCCAACCATCGAGTGGGTCTCCAGTCCGTGCATCTAAAGCCCAAAGGAAAAACGCTGGACTCGTGACGTAGATCACGCCCCGACCGTCTACTTCGGCGTAGGCAACACCTTTCCCAAAGTCGGTTCGTGGCGAGCGTAAGTAGCGCATTGTTTCCGGTTCTCGAAAGGTCCAGAGTGTTTCCCCCGTGGCCGCATCGATTGCCACCACCTGCCGCCGTTGCCCGGATACCGTGTACAGCACGCCATTCACAAACACGGGAGTGGCACGGGTCGTGTACTCTACCCCCGCTCCGAAGTTGCTCCCACGCCAAATCCATGCCACCTCCAGCTCAGAAAAGTTTGATGCGTCGATCTGGGTCAGACCAGGATTGGATCGTGTGTGGCCCGCGTCGCCCCCGAGGTAGAGCCACTCTCCGTTCTCAACCCCGGTTAGCTGCGCTGCACCGTCCGGGGGCACTGCCAATCCGAACGCCAGCATCAGGACAGCACCAAAACTCCGTCGCTTCATTGTGTTTCCTCGTGTTTGCTCGTCGAAATGTTGAGGGATTTCATAAATTAGGGAGTTCGCAGTAGCTCCACACGTTCCACCCACTCTCCGAGCCGCATGACTCGGTCAATCGCCAACGTGTTCCGAATGTCGACTAGGGGATCAGCGTTGAGAACGATAAGATCCGCAACCTTGCCAACCTCGAGTGTGCCAAAGTCGGCCTCACCCACCGGAGGCATCTGACCAGCCCCAGTGGCTGTTGCCGCAACGATCGCTTGCATCGGTGTTAAACCGGCCTCGACGTACAGCTCCATCTCGTGGTGGACACCCCATCCAAATGGCACGTTCGAGGTCCCGGCGTCGTTACCAAGTGCAACCTTGATACCGGCGTCATGAATTGTCTTGACGAAATCCTGAACTTGTCGGAACGCATCTTTGCGGTCCTCGAATTCCTGAGCTTCGACAACTTCAGCTCTGTTCTCAGGATTATCCCACCGGGCTAGAGCATCCGGATTGAACGCCGCCCGTAAGGCTGGGTCATCCAACAGCTCCGGATGTTCGGCGAAGTGCCAATTGTTCTGAACGATCGACAATGTTGGCGTGAAAGACACGCCGTTATCGAGGCACATCTGCAGGAACTTCTGCGAGGGTTCTGGGTCGTTTACAGGCGCTCCGGCTCCCGGACCGAAGGTCAATACGGTACTGTGCAGAAAGTCTCGCAACCCGGCCTGAACCAACTGTCGGCCATCGGCTTCGTCATCAATATGAGCTACTGGTACAACGCCGTTTTTGATCGCTTCGTCAATAATCGTTGTCCGTATCTCCGGAGTGATCTTTAAACCTGGCTCCGGCATTTCGTTGACCCACATCTTGATGAAATGCACACCAAGTGCGACTTGGTCTCGGACCATCGCCCGCGCCTCTTCCTCCGTAGTAGGTGCATTTCGACCGGAGGCATTAAAACCGTTGGGGTGCGAAAAGCCGAGGCCGGCCGTGTACGCACGCGGGTAGCCCGGTCGGCCGGCATTAGCCTCAAGCAAGAATGAAACCGACTCTGCTGAATCGCTGCCGATACTCCGACCAGTGGTAACGCCGTAGTAGAGCTGTCTCTGGAACTGACGCTCGATGTCTTCCGGTCCGCCGCGATAATGAACGTGCAAGTTCACCAGACCAGGAATGATTGTCTTACCGGTTACGTCAATCACCTCTGCATCGGCGGGAACAGCGGTAGCACCTCGAGTGCCCGTAGTTTCTATCCGCCCGTCACGAATCACGACGACCGAATCTGTAACAGGTGCAGAACCAGTCCCGTCGATCAGTTTTCCGCCGACCAGTACTAGTCCGTCATCCTGAACAACAGGAGCCGCGCTCTCTTTACACCCAGGAAGAATTAGGACAAAGCCAAGTGCGAGTACACGCCAGCGTCTCATGAAGAACTTCTCACCGAATGTCAGAGTTTATTCAGGAATCTCTTCCTTTTGTGTGATTTTCGGTACGCTGCTTACCGATTCGAAACGGCAACGCCTTCCCCCACGGTGGAGGTGACTAAGCCTGCCTGAAGCAGGCACGGTGTTGTACTGCTTATCCTCGTGCATCCAGTATTATGCCGTCAGTTGCATGATTTACGGCAGCCCATCCATCTCTTTCAGCCAGCCGATTACTGGGTTCCAACTCGGAACGCTTAGGCACGCTAAGTCTGTTCCGGACGAGAGCCTGAAGGAAGTCTACAGCTAGCGTTCACAGGGAGTGAAAAACAGCATGAAAAGAAGAGACTTCTTCGTTTCAACGGCATTAGGGATGATCGGTTTTGGTGTCGGAGATCTCTCCCTCTCCGCTTCACGGCCCAACATAGCCTCGCAAGCTAACAACCGCAAGATCTTGATCGCCGGTGGAGGCTTCAAGACATCATTTCTCCGCTACATGGCGTCCCTCACGGGTAAGGAGCGACCGAAGCTCTGTTATTTACCGACCGCCTCTGCTGACCGAGAATCCGGCATCATTCAATGGCACGAAAACTGCGCACCGTTGAACGTCGTCCCATCGGTTCAGGCTAGCTTTATCAACAGCACCCGCATGACGCAAACGTTCGAAGAGGTCTTATTGTCCGTGGATGGCATCGTCGTGTCAGGCGGTAATACGCTGAATCAGCAGGCCATCTGGAAGGCCCATGGAATTGACAAAACCCTCCGAACTGCCTGGGATCGTGGGATCGTGCTCGGCGGCGCCAGCGCTGGCTCACTTTGCTGGTTCGAAGAGGGCACGACGGATTCTCGACCAAAGGAATTGACGAAAGTTGAATGTCTGGGATTCCTCAAAGGAAGCCACTCCCCTCACTATGATGCTGAAGAGAATCGCCGGTCGACGTATCACAAACTGATCAAATCGGGTGAACTGAAACCCGGATACGCCTGCGACAACGACGCCGGAATCTATTTTGCGGACAACGAAGTGAAGAGAGTGGTGCACACACGAGAAGACGCCAAGGCCTACCACGTCAGTCTCCAAGGGGGCACGATCGTCGAGGAAGAGTTGAAGGCGGAAATGATCGAATGACCTAACAACCCGTGTATGTCACTACACTTTCCCTTGGAGTTTTGGCGTTCACATAAACGCGCCCTTGCCGACGCCAGCTTCAGCTTCAGTCCTGCGACACGTTTCCGCCATTCAGCGTTACTGAGACGATGCTGCGCACGAACCGCTGTGACCCCGGCGCCTTACGGGCACTCGTACCGCCAAACGAGCCACACACACCGAATCGAGAAAAGTGCTCTTTGCGTGGGTTTTGTAGGCTGTGCCCGGTACCCCCTGTATGATGTCTTGGGGGAGGAAAACGATGAGACTATGGCTGTGCGTATGTTTCGTTTTGATAACTGGATTCGGCGCTCAGGTCATGGCCGAGAGCCTCTTCGACGGTACGTGGTCTGCGCGCGTTGTCAGACAGACCGGCGACCAGAACCTCACAATTGTATTGACCTCCGATGACGCCGGACGGGTGACGGGATCGCTGACGGGTCAGTCCGAAACGAAACTCCAGATCGTATGGGGTTTCGTCAAGGGTGATCTGATCGTCTTCAAGGTCGACGTGCTCTTGGCCAACGAAGTACTTCGCCGGCTTGGCGTAACCCCAGATCGGCCACTACCGTTTGTCTACGTCGGCCGGATCCAGGACGACCAGATAGCCTTCGGCCGACGGCCCGAAGAGCTGAGCGTGGGCCGTCTGGTCGAGTTCACCGCAAAACGCGCCCAGTAGCCTCACGCGGCCGGGTGGTCGATCCCTGACGCTCAGGCCGGCAAGGGTGGCATCCGAGGACCCGGAGTGGAAAACGTCATCTCGGTAATTGCCTTGACACTCCGATTGCCGTATCGGAACGGGATAATCAACCGCAGTGGTGCGCCGTGCCGCGGTGGAATCGGTCCATCGTTCATCAGCCACGCCAGCATGACCTGTGGGTGTCTCAGTGTTGTAAGTGGCTCGTCAGCATAGAAACGATCGGACGCCACAAAACGACAATAGTGCGCCTCTGGGATAAGACCGAGCATGTCCGCGAAATCACGAAAGCGAACGCCGGTCCATTTCACGATGCCGCGAGGATTTGGGGCACCACATTGCAGGAGAAAGGTGTGGGACACGGCCGGCAGTTGTGCCAAATCCGAGAAGCGCAACGTGCCGGTTCGGATCGCAAGACCCCGTGTGTCCACCTTGATCCGCATCTCACGGTAGTCGAACTCGATCTCTGGTGTTTGGCGGCCTTCGGTGCGCCACATCAGCGGATCGCTGATTGGCCCCGCCGCGCTCGCCGGATGCTCCGGAGCAGAGCCATCCGCATTGAGGGGTAACGGCGCCGGAAAACCATCGCGTAGCGGCCGTTCTACGAGTTCGTCTGGCCAGTCCTCCTGCCCGGGAACCTGAGCACCGATCAGACGCTCCGGTCTCAGTACACCGAAAGACAACCCAGCCAGTGTCGAACCTGAAATGGACAGTGCCTTACGTCGTGAGATCGTCATCGCTGCACCTCGTACAAGAAAGCTACGTCGAGAAATAAGCTAACCGCTACACCCCACAATCATAGAGTTTTTCGAGTCGTGAGACGAGGTCAGACGCCTTACTCCGCATCGTGGAAGAGGTCTCTTGAGATTACCGATCACACTCACGACCCCGACCTACACAATAAGTTGAAAGCTTCCCGGCAGATCTTGCGAGCGTCGCCCATCAAAACTACAGGCCCGTCACAAGCGTGACCATCGACGCGCATGACACCTGATGACTGCCGACCTTAAGCCCGTCTCGGCTGGGGTGGATGCGATCCGCTTGATGAACCATCCACACGCTGAGCCAGACAGTTTTCTTCTCCAATGCCCAAAAGTCTTACCGGCTGGAGATCTCGCCGCAAGAGGTTGAGAAAACTGGGCCAATCGAAACGGTCACCTCACTGCTATCGGAGATAGGTCACGCTCTGCCCGCCCGCAATAAACGGTTCAATCGGTCACTGGCAGTGCGATGGGTCTCGCCGGTCAAGCACGACGTTAAGGTCAGAGCGGAGGGCGCCTCACGTGATGATCGGTTGCCGCTTGGAACGCATCTGCCAGCAACAGCACCTCTGAGTCGCCAAACAACTTGCCCGTGAGGTGTAACCCAGTGGGCGAGCCCTGGAAAAAGCCGTTCGGTAAACTGACAACCGGATGTCCGGTACGGTTGGTCAAGGCTTGATTACTTCCGATGAAGAGGTCGAGGTCGCCCATCGCCTCATCCATTTGTTCCATCACCCGCATGCGGAGGCGGTTACCTTGGATGAACTCTACGGCGGGAATGAAACGCGCAGATCGGATCTCGTTCGGCCGACGGCTCTGTTCGGGGCCTTCTTCCACCAGGGTTAACAGTCCGGTTCGTGTCACGTCATCGAAGGCCGCAGCCGTTTCTGCATACCTCATGAAGTCGATCGCTTCGATCGGCACCTCTGGGAGATCGAACGGTAATACCTCCACACCCAGCGAGCGAATCACCCGCAGCGCTCTTTCATTGTTCTGACGGCTGTGACGTCGACGGGCCTCACTCTCTCGATCTTTCGGATCTTCGTCAATCTCGCCTTCGAAAGCGGCACGCAAATAGCCGACGCGCAGCTTGGTTACGTCGGCTGTTGCATCCCAATTGAACGGTACGTCGAGCAGTGTGTTGTCCTTCCCGTCGGGTCCGTAGATCGTATTAAGCACGAGAGCGCAATCCTCGGCTGAGCGACACATAGGGCCTATCGTGTCCTGAGTCCAGACCAGAGCCATGGCTCCGTAACGACTGACTCGCCCGAACGTCGGCCGTAGACCGGTTACACCGTTTCTCGTGGACGGTAGGATGATGGAGCCTCCGGTGTCGGTTCCAATCGAAAAGCCGACCAGACCAGCCGCCGTAGCGGAGCCGGGACCAGCGGAGGATCCCGAGGCGTCTTGCTCCGTGTCCCACGGGTTCCGGGTCAGTCCACCGAACCACCGGGCCGAAACAGCCAGTGCCCCGGTGGAGAGCTTGGCGATCAGGATCGCACCGGCCTCAGACAACTTACTGACGACCGTGGAGTCGAGATCGATGGTGCGATCCGCATAGGGCGACATACCCCAGGTCGTCTTCGTCCCCCGTGCAGCCAACAGATCTTTCGCTCCCCAGGGAATGCCGTGCAAGGGCCCACGATATGTGCCAGCCGCAATCTCGTCGTCCGCTCGTTGCGCCTGACGAAGTGCAAGCTCCTCGGTCAGAGTAACGACCACGTGCAGTCTCGGGTCGTACTGTTTCAGGCGCGCGAGATACAACCGGGTCAGCTCCGAGGGCTTAATTTGGCGCGTCTCGACAAGCTTGGCCAGGTGGGTCACGGGGAGAAACGCCAGATCGTCGTCCGTTGCCGGCATCGAGACCTCGAGCTCCCGTCGCTTCAACGGTCTACGATCGCTTGGGAGAACCTTCCCCGGAAGAACCGGATTGAAGACGACAGCTAGCTGGGTGTCGTTGCCAAGGTTGGCGGTTCGCAGCGTGTCGAACGCCGGGCGCGGACTATCCGAGCCGTTCAGTCGTTCGAGCATTCGTTGCTGCTCGTCGCGCGTGAAGGACAACCCAGCGATCACCTGGGCAGCCTCGATCATCTCAAGGGTGATGGTTTCGGCGTCCTGCACCACCGCCGCGAGCGCACCAGGCATGAGCGTCGACCCCAAGCCCGCAGCCGAGAGGCAAGCGAGGAGTCGGCGGCGGTTCATGGCGTATTGTTGCTCATCCATTGGACCCTTTCAAAGGTTGAGTATAGACGCCGATCCTACCGTTGACTGGTAGGCACTTCAACGGGGACTGAGGTTGGTTCGGGTGTGCCGTGAACCACTCGCTGGCGAAGCGTTGGTCGGCGACCATCTGCTCGCGGAACATCTCGCGCGCAACGATGTCGCGATTAGCGATGTCAGTAATCCCGACACCAGAAACAGACTAGGTTTACGCGATGCCAGCACCTTGCACCCCGACATAGACGGAGTACAGCGACTGACTCGCGGTCATGAACAGTCGGTTCCGCTTGGCACCGCCAAAGCAGACGTTAGCGCACACCTCCGGCAGGCGAATGAGGCCGATCGTCGCGCCGTCGGGAGCAACGACCTGCACTCCGGGACGGGCGCCAGTCCATATATTGCCCTCCACGTCACACCGTATGCCATCAGCTCCGGAGATGTTACTGGTCCCCGGAACCGCCAGCTGCACGTGACGCCGACCATTCGTTAGTGCGGTACCACGAACGTCCCACACCTTGATCTCGTGTCCAGAACCGGTGTCAGCAACATACAGTCGTTGGTAGTCTGGCGAGTAGCAAATGCCATTCGGTGCCCAGATTTCGTCACTGGCCTTACTGATGTTTCCGGTCGACGGGTCGACGCGATAGATGGTATTGGGCAGCTCGGACTCGGCTCGAAACCCCTCGTAGTAACCACCAATTCCGTACGGTGGATCGGTAAACCAAATACCACCGTCCGGATGCACCACCGCATCATTGGGCGAGTTCAGCCGCTTACCCTCGAATGAATCAGCGATAACGGTGACGGTGCCATCGTATTCGTAACGCACCACGCGACGGCCGCCATGCTCGCACGAGATCTGACGTCCCTCGTGGCCGAAAGTGTTGCCGTTGCTGTTACCAGACGGGCTACGAAACACCGTCACGCGGTCGTCGTTCTCGGTCCATCGCAGCTGACGATTGTTCGGGATATCACTCCACACCAGGAAGCGTCCTACCCCGTGCCAGGCTGGCCCCTCCGCCCATAACGTGCCGACGTAGTGACGCCTGATTGGAGTGTTAAAGAGGATGTAACGTCGGAAACGGTTGTCAAGCGCAATAATGTCTGGATCTGGATACATGAGAGGTGTATCCCCAGACCAATCGCGCGGCTCATAGGGCGGAACCTGGGTCTCCTGGCGCGCGAGCGAGGGGACGCCCGTGGCAATGCCAAGGGTGGTGCCAAGGAATACTCGCCGGTTCACGAGCGTAGGGCGGCGAATGTCGCGTGGGGCGGTCGTTATTCATGGACAGAATCTACTTCTGCGTGTTCTTGAGGAGCAAATCCGGCCCTCAGGTCGTAGTCGACGGCGGCGCTTGATTAACGCTAGACTGTTGAGCCGTCTCCAGCAGTGACCGATTCGGGCACACCACCTCGAGTAGGGAGAATCGATATGAAGAGAGTTCAAATCGCTATTGTTCTGGCCGCGCTCGTTGCGCTGGCTTCACCTTTTTTTGCGCAACAGGCACCCATGAGCTTTTTCGTAACCAGTACAGGACCCGGTGACGGCGCCAACCTCGGCGGACTCGAAGGTGCTGACGCCCACTGTCAGATGCTTGCGGCCGGCGCTGGTCGTGGCAGCGCCACCTGGCGCGCCTACCTCAGTCAAGCTTCTGGGTTTGGGGGCCCAGCTGCGATCAACGCCCGTGACCGTATCGGAACGGGCCCGTGGTACAACGCCAACGGGACGATGATTGCAGCGAACGTCGAAGATCTTCACGGAGATATCCAGCGTGACCGAAACAACATCCGCAAACCCCATGCTGTGGACGAAAATGGAGACGAGGTCAAAGGAGTTGGAGACCAGCCCAACGAACACGACATACTGACCGGCTCAGACTCACATGGCCGGGTTGTCGGACCCGTCGGCACGGCCGCGGCGACCACATGCGACAACTGGACCAGTAACAGTGATGGTGCGGCTATCGTCGGCCACCACGACCGTCTGGGTGGGCCTAACTCGTCCTGGAATTCGACCCATTCCAGTCGCGGCTGTAGCCAAGAAAACCTGGTAGGAACCGGCGGCGCCGGACTCTTTTACTGCTTCGCGACCAACTGATGTAATTCGGAGAGGTTTCGGACGCCGGGAGGTGTTCCACAAACGAAAGAGGTTGCCATCGTGCGGTGCGCCGTGCGTGCGTTCACGGAGACGTCTGGCGATTCACTGGAGACGGGGGTTACAGCTCAGGCGATGTGCGGTGGGCCCATGGCGCGCGTTCGCATTCACGATATGACGTCAAACTTCCGAACACCACCAAACATCGACTCCTTACAGTAGGACCAGAACTTTTCGTCCAACCTCATCGTGTCTCCGACTTTAGTGGGCTTGTATTTCGGACACGTCGTGATCGAGGCTTCGGAATCCACAATGAATTCTTTCCCGTAGGCCAGTCAGAGGTGTTTGGCATCGTTACCGATGCAGGGTTTGAGTAATTCGTGGTTCGGATGGGGGCATACTTCCTTCTGCCATCGTCGCCGAGTAGTAGGGAGTTCCGTCATCCCACCCACGCCACGCCGCCATGGACCGTAGAGGCAACCTTCCCCCGATCTAAAAGATGATCACCGAAAGCGCCCTCATCGCCATCGGTGGATTAGTCGCGGTAGTAGCCCTCCTGTTCCTACTGATAACCCGGTTCACCTGGCACGTTTTTATCGCGCTACTCCTCCCGATCGTTCTCTTCGCATTAGTCCCGGGTATCGATCGCGAGGCGTTCATCGACGCATTCGAGCAAGGGTTCGGTCGCACGATTCAGAGCATCGCCGTCGTGATCGTTCTCGGCTCGATTCTGGCCGAAGCACTCAAGCATACGGGGGGAGTCGAGCGCATCACGGTATCGATGGTCCGGTGGGTCGGCGAGCAGCGGATGCCTCTAGCGCTGACCTTGAGCGGTTTCGTGGTGGGGCTCGCGATCTTCTCTGACGTAGGGTATCTGATCTTGAACCCGTTGGTGCATTCAGCCGCGATCAAAAGCGGCGTAACCATGAGCGTGATGGCGACCGGTCTAGTCGGGGCGATGCAGCTTACGCATGCGATGGTTCCCCCGACACCGGGACCGCTCGCCGCCGTGGCATTGGTTGGTGCCGACCTCGGCCGCGTGATTCTGTACGGCGGTATCGCAACCCTGATCGCCTCGCTCGCCGGGTGGATGTTCGCTCGAATCGTCGGACCACATGTCGAATCGCCACCATCTAGCGAATTCGTCGGGCAGTCGTTTATCGAGCAGGGACGCGAGTCAGAGCTTCCCACCACCTGGCGCGCCTACGCACCGATCGTGATCCCACTCTCCCTGATCGCCGGTAAAAGCGTGGCGGCGTTTGCCCTGCCGCCCGGACACATTATCAACGCAGCGATGCTCTACCTCGGATGGCCCGTCGTGGCGCTCGGAATAGGAATCCTTTTGGCCTATCGTAATTCCAAGGCTGAACAGGCGCAGGAACGCACGGGAACGTGGATCGAGGAGGCGCTCCGCGCCTCCGCGATGATTATCATGGTCACCGGACTCGGAGGCGCACTCAGTCAGATTCTTCGAGAGACGCCGGCAGTCGACGCGATCGCAGCCGGAGTCGTCTCCACTGGCTTGCCCGCAATATTCCTGCCATTCATCCTAGGGGTAGCGGGCAACATGATCACCGGGTCGACGACGGTCGGGGTTATCACCGCTGCGTCGGTTGCCGCGCCCATGATGAACCAACTCGGGCTAAGCCCGGAAGCGACCATGCTGGCTGGCGCGGCAGGATCGGTCATCATCAAGTATGTGAACTCCAGTTATTTCTGGGTGTGCATGTCACTTTCGAGGATGTCACTCAGAGCTGCCCTGATCTCGTATGGTGGGGTAACGTTCGTGAACGGAGCGACGGCGATGGGGGTCGTCTACGTGATGTGGGCGGTGGGATGGATCTGAGTCGGACAACAAGCATCCGGGGTCCTGCAATATCTCGACTACGAACCCCGTCGGCATCCCACCAACGGGTCTTACAAGTCTCCTGCCGACGAACCTTTAAGCGCCCCGACTAGCAACCCACACTGCGCGCGTTGTTGACTCGTCGCGCGACCATATCCATATTATGGTTCGCTGGACAGAGGTTCGCGCACGCGATCGATACATCTATCGGTCGCAGCTGGAGGGTGACCATGCGGTCATTCGTTTTCGGTGTCGCGCTCGTCGTCGCGGGGAGCCTCGCGACTGCTCCTGCGTCACTTCAAGAAGTCATACCCAGCCCCTATGAGGTGGTGGATGGGTGAATGACGCCGTTTACCGACGATGGATACGCCTTCGGTTCACATCCTGGCGTCGTCGCAGAATCACCCGATCGGATCTTCGTGATCCAGCGTGGTGAGATCCAGCTACCCGACCCGCTCCCGTCGGGATGGGCCGGATTCGTCGGCTCGATAGGCATCAATGCCCTGAATACCGAAGAAAGCCCGCGAACTTGGCAGAACTGCATCTTCATCGTCGATGGCGATGGCAACCTGATCGACGCCTGGAACCAGTGGGACAATCTCTACGAAGGGTCGAATGGCCCGCACAAGATTCGGATCAGCCCCTACGACCCGGAAAAGCGTGTGTTCGTCGTGCATGAAACCGGGCATGCGGTCCACGTGTTCTCGAACGACGGCTCTGAGCTCTTGATGACGCTCGGCGAGCCGGGCGTAGCCGGGAACGACGACGGCCACTTCGGGCGTCCGCAGGACGTTGGGTTTCTCCGGGACGGGTCGATTCTCGTCGCCGATGGCCTGGACAACTCCCGCGTCGTCAAATTCGACGCCCAGGGCAACTACGTCACGCACTTCGGCGAGAAAGGAATCGGCCGCGGAGAATTCGACGGTGTCCACGCTATCACGACCGACAGCGTCGGTCGTGTCTACGTTGCCGACCGCAACAACCATCGCATCCAGGTGTTCAACGAAACCACTCGGGCCGCAGCGTGGTACCACCCCAACATCGCGCCCATCGCGGTATGGCCCGGTTTCGAGTTCCCAAACGACATCGTGATCAGTGGCTATGACGTCTGGGTCGCCGACAACATGCCCCCGAGAATGGTCAAGCTCGACTCGAACGGCAACGAGCAGGTCGCGTGGAACCTCGAAGGAGACGGCCCAGGACAATTTCGAGAGCTTCACCAGTTCTCGGTCGACACCGACGGGAACTGGTATGGCGCCGACAACGTCTTAGGCCGCACGCTGAAGTTCGTGCCCAAAGAGGGTGTCAACTTCGGGCAGTTGATTCAGCCTGATGAGGATCTACTCCCGCAGTAGGCGTGACTATTCCCCCAAGCACTTTGACCAGAAATCGTCCTTAGATGAAGGGCGCCGCGGGATATGCGTCGCTTTGCACAGGACCAGCACCTCTGAATTTCTGTCTCTTTCAGACTGTGGATCTGGCCATCTTCCGAAGGAGCTCACCTGCGCCCCATGCCGAAACTTGACGTCGCCCGTCACAAGGTCCATTCTTGGGGAGTATTCGGCAGGGCTGAACCATAGGAGGCGGATGTCAATGGGCTGGCGCAGTCTGTGGGCCGCGGGATTTGTAACCCCGGTCCTTCTCTTAAGTTCTCCAGCGCTTAAGGCGCAACACCCGGTTGAGAAGACTGACTGGTCGGTTGAGACGATTCGAAAGTCGGGCCAACTTGTTGCCCCTGTGTTCGAAGGCCACCACCAGAATCCAGACGGCACGTATACCCTCGTGTTTGGATATCACAATCTGAATACTGATGAGGCGATCGACATCCCGCTTGGTCCTGACAATTTCATCGACCCGATCGAGTACGACGGGATGCAGCCGACGCACTTCGATCCCGTACCTAAGAACGGGGCCCGGCGCCACTGGGGTGTGATCACCGTGGTCGTGCCAGAGGATTTCGGTGACCGGCAAGTAGTGTGGAACCTGCGACATCGCGGCCACCTGTGGTCCATTCCAGGGCACCTGCGGTCACCCCACTATCTTCTCGATGCTTTCGACACCGACGCCCGGGATAGACATGCTGGCGTGATGAAGTTTGAGCCGGACGGTCAGGGGTGGAGGGGACGGACTGGCACGGTCTCCGAGCCGCTTGCGGCCCGTGTCGGACAACCGATCCAGCTCAGCGTCTGGCTCGATCCGCTGCCCGATCCGCAGAACCTGGTGTGGTGGTTCAAACATCAGGGACCTGGCGACGTTATGTTTAATGCGTGGGAGTCCGTGGTCCCGCAGTCTGGCGGTGAGGCCACCACGACGGCGACCTTCTCGGAACCCGGTGAGTATATGTTGCGAGTGAAGGCCGTCGCGGATATAGCGACGATAGAGTACCACTGCTGTTGGACGAACGGTTACATTCGAGTAGACGTCACCGAGTGAACACTGATTTGAGCCAAGCTGTGCGCTTCAAGGAGAGACCGATGAACCAGCTTTTGACTGACGGAAAATCCCATCCCGTAGTAAGACCAGTTCTTACCCTGTGTTTGGCGCTCTCGATTCTCGCAGTGTCGGGGCTCCTTGTTCCCGCCTTGGCGCAGGAAGGGCAGGAAGCGCATAAGTCGACGTCTGGGGACGTCACCTTCACGAAGGATGTGAAGCCGATACTCCAGGCCAACTGTGAGGCGTGTCATCGGCCGGGCGCCATCGCTCCCATGGCACTGACAACGTACCAGAGCGTGCAGCCCTGGGCGCGCACGATCAAGCAGAGGGTGATGGCCCGGGAGATGCCACCGTGGCCGTACGACCTCACGATCGGGATTCAGGAAATTAAGTACAACCGATCACTGAGTGACGAGGATATTCAGACGATTGTTAACTGGGTGGATGGCGGCGCCCCAGAGGGAAACCCGGCGGACCTGCCTCGCCCGCTCGAGTGGCCGGAGTATAGCGAGTATTGGGAGCTTGCCAAAGATTTCGGTGCTCCTGATTACACCGTAACGACGGAACCGTACGTCGTTGCGGCTAACGGGTTAGACCAGTGGTTTGACTCGAGCGTGCCGCTCGAGGGACTCGAAGAGGAACGATGGATTCGTGCCATCGAGATTCGGCCGAGTACACCCGAGGCGGCGTACGTTTTCCACCACGGGAACACGTCTCTACGTCAAATGGTCGACGGTGAAGAACAGCGCAACGGCTTAATCGCCGCTGCCGTTGGCAAAATGTACGATGTCCTGCCAGGTGACGCGGGCATGCGGATCGTACCAGGGGCAAAGGTCGAGACCGGGATTCACTACTTCCCGGTGGGCGAGCAGATCATGGCGACGATGGATATCGGGATCTACCTTTACCCCAAAGGTGAGGTGCCTCGGTATATCACAGCCGGAGCACGGACGCTTCAAGCTGACAACACAACTTCTAATACGCGTGGGCCCTGGACGAAGATTAGCCCGGTGGATGCGGGTGGTGTGCGGGCCGTCGACATCTTTATTCCGCCTCATTCTACCCAAATGGTTCGAGGCACCTGGGTCGTACAGGAGCCCACCCGGATCCACAGCATCCGCGGACATATGCACCTCAGGGGTAAGTACCAGATGATCGAGGCGATCTATCCTGATGGCCGCAGGGAGGTGTTGAGTAAGCTCGACTGGCAGCATCGGTGGCACACGACGTTCCTCTTCGAGGATCATGTCCAGCCACTGCTGCCGAAGGGGACGCTGGTCGTGCTCACTTCGTTCTTCGACAACACCGCTGACAATCCAGGCAACCCCGATCCGGATCAGCTTGTCGTGTTCGGCAGACGAAGTGTGGATGAGATGTCCCACATCTGGATTGGTCGCACGTTCTTCGAGCAGGAGGATTTCGATCAACTCGTTGCTGAGAGAAAAGAGGTCCTACGGGAAAGGGCGCAAGGCGACTCACTCGTGGGTGGGGGACAATAAGCAGAACTGACCCGGGAACGAGTCCCCCGGGATAAGCAAGAAAGAGAGAGGGTGTGTGTAGGTAGTTAGTGTTGGCAGTGGCGGGTCAGTATCACCGTCCTTCAAGCCAACAATTAGACTAGCTCATAGACCCTCTTCAGCGCAGGTCGGCTCGACCATCACGACAGCCGTAACGTTGAGGGGGGTTTCGTTGTCTTACTCGATGAGCAAACCTCTGGCCAAGACCCGATGCCCCTCATGCGCCGGTACACTGTAACGCTCTAGTGCGCCAGTCAGTCTAGAGCACAGTGTTCCATCCACCTGCTCCTTCGCCATTTCGACAGTTACCCCTTGTCCAGTTTCCCGAGACCCGTCTTGACTCGGCGCGGAGAGCGGTTCAACGGGGACGGGATTAGTCATGCGGGTGCCCGGCTCATATAAGAACCAGTTTATTGAGACGTCTGATCTGACCATCTGATAACGTATTTAGGTCGATACTAACGACACCCTGTTTCCGATGCACGTCCTCCTTATTGCACTATTCCTCCTTGACACTGGGCCATCAGCGACCACACTGTATGCGCGTTTTAACGAATTCAAGCAGTTTGATGGCTATTTTTCGAAGTACAGTAAGCGCTACTTCGGTGCAGCGTTCGACTGGCGCTATTTCAAAGCTCAAGCCATCGCTGAGTCTCAGCTACAGAAGGATGCCCGATCGGGAGCCGGTGCAGTTGGGGTCATGCAGGTGATGCCTCGGACCTTCGACGAAATCCGTCAAAAAAATCCAAACATTCGTGGGCCGCTAGAACAGCCGCGTTGGAATATTGCCGCCGGAATCTCGTACGACCGTCAACATTATGTTGTTTGGAGAGCACCACGTCCACTCGTGGACAAACTCAAGTTCATGTTCGGCTCCTACAATGCGGGACGCCGAAATATTTTGAGCGCGCAGCGACTAGCGCTTGCGAACGGTCTCGATGGAACACTTTGGTCGTCGATTGAAACCCAACTTCCTGCGGTTACTGGCACACACAATATTGAGACACGGAACTACATCACAAGAATCTTTGAGATCAAACCCATCTTAGAGTAGTCGGATTTTCTGACTTGAACACGAAATGGAACTATCGATCCTCGTACTTAATTTTGCTTACGTGCTAATTGGCGCATTCTTCACACTTGCGTTTATGGCGTTAGGTTATATGCTCTTCGACCGTATGACGCCGTTTGATACCAGCATCGAGTTGCAGAAGGGCAACATTTCGGTTGGGATTGTGGTCGGGGCTATCTTCATTGGCGTCGGTGTCGCGATCGGACTAGTAATTGGCATGGGGTTGAATTAACCGGTCAGTAATATCAGTAAATCGCTCATCCTTTATCGCATCGAGGCCCGTCCGGCGGTCCAACGAAGACGGAGCTTACGGCTAATACTCGAAGTGCTAAGGCCGCAACCTGCGCTTTTTCGTGAAGTTTTGGCGTCCACATAAGCGCGATTCCCCTTGGAACGCCACTTTATAATGTTGAAGACGAGATCTTGGCCGTTGACGATTACCTGATTCCGGCGAACGGCTGGACTAATCATGCGCGCCTCTACCAGGCGGGCGAAGAGGCTTCGGTGCTGGTGGCCCGGCTTCTCCGGCCGCGCGTGACATTTGGCGTTAGGCACAGAAATACTGTGGGAACTGGGCCCACGGAGCGTGCCAACGGCCTCACAGAACTACCGTGTCGATGCATGTCTTGGACCCGAACCGTAGAGGTCAACCGCCGGCTGGCAATGATCGTGTGCGACAGGTTGTCGGAAACCCTTGGTTGTCGCGCCCTCTCTGGCGAAGACTTCGAGGGCTCATAGTGCTGCCGGCTGGAGTCCTGCTGTCCTGCACGGTAGGCCCAGCAGACCCGTCGTTTTCTGCCAGACTTGGCAATCAGGACCAGCCGAACAATCGAGCCGATGAACGCAGCGGCATGGTAGCGCGCCAGATTCGCGCACGGGGGGTCAGCGACCCGAACGTCCTCGATGCTATGGTAGTGGTCCCCCGCCACCGATTCATCCCCGACGATGCCGCACTCCAGGACAGAGCGTACGCGGACACTCCCCTACCGATCGGCCAAGGACAGACGATCTCGCAGCCGTATATTGTCGCGTACATGACTGAAGCGCTCCAGCTGCCCGCAGATGCTAGGGTGCTAGAGGTTGGCACCGGCTCCGGATACCAGGCTGCCGTCCTCGCCGAGGTTGCGCGCGATGTGTATACAATCGAGATCGTGCCTGAGCTTGCGACGACATCGCGGGAACTCCTACATGACCTTGGATACGACAACGTCAATGTGAGGCAGGGCGATGGGTACGGAGGATGGCCAGACGAAGCACCATTTGACGGCATCATCGTGACGGCCGCGCCTGACCATGTCCCGCCCGCACTGGTCGAACAGCTCGCCGAGGGCGCCCGTCTCGTAATACCCGTCGGTGGGGATTCCCAGGCGATGACGCTCGTCACCAAGGCGGCCGGCGGCTCCACGGTCGAGGTGACACTCCCGGTCCGGTTCGTGCCGATGACCGGTGAAGCCGAGCGGTGACAAGACTTCACCGCGCGCCAGACGAGATGAGATGGGCCCATGAAGCAGCGGAAGCTAGTGATATCCCGCTGCTCCAAAGGCGATAGGCTAAGGACACAGCTCAGCAGACAGTCCCAAAGGCGAACCCTTGCTCTCGAAGCACCGGAATCAGGCGACCCGTCGCTTCAATCGTGTAACGACGATCGGCCTGCCCGTCCTCGTGATGACCGTCATGCATCACGATGATGTCACCGCCGGAGACCCGTCCAGCAAACCGTCGAACCAATCGATCCGGATTCGGCGACCGGAACCAGTCCCAGTCCCACAGAAACCACCCCCACCCAACGAGTGTGTGATCGATTAGCGCCAATCCTTCGTACATTTGACCGCTGCGCCAGCCGCCATGTGGGCGAAAGACCCGACACGGCCGGTGACCGGTCAACTGCTCGATCCGGGCTGCCGCTGTCTGCAATTGTTTGGCGAGCTCAGAGGGCGGTAGCGTCATCAGTATGCGCGTATGCGAATGGAGTGCCACGGCGTGTCCTTCGTCGAACATTCGGGTGACGATCGGCGCCGTCTCAGCGTCGAGATGACGGTCGATTAGAAAGAAGGTGGCAACAGCGCCCTCTTGAGCCAACACGTCGAGCAATGCCGGGGTCGCGGTTGGGTTCGGCCCGTCGTCAAATGTGAGATACACCCGCGGTGTGTCTTCGTCACTCGGTATTTCCCAACGCGACGGAGCTGGCGCCACAAGGTCAAGCAGAAAGGGAAACGGTGCCACGTGGGACAGCGTCATCAATGCCGCCCCGACGGCCGCGAAGAGAAAGAACATCGCTGTCCTCCGATGTCAGGATATCAGGCCAAAATACCGAGCTGTTTCTGAATCACTGCACTAGGAGGTGGCCCCCACCAGTAAGGCGGCCATCCCCGCGAGTGCCAACCGACGGAGCACTGAAGGAAGCATCCCGGTCAGTTTACGCCTCATATAGCTGCGCGTCATCCGCCTCGTAGTTCGCAATCCGTTTTGCCTCGTCGAGATGCTCTAGCAGGAATGCACGACCCTTGTGCGTTAAAATGCCCACCGGCGTGACGTCACACCCGGTCTCGGTGATGACCAAGGACACGCCACAGGCTTCGATCTCCCACAGACGGTGAAGGACGTTACGAGCAGCGACGAAGCCATCTCGCATCGTGACGACCTCACGGACGTCAGAAGCTGTGGAATACGGGACCGAAGACCGCCTCGTTGTCCATGGAAGCGACTTCGAGGTCGCCCTGCAGCTTCCCCATAACTTGACAATGCCCTAGCATGGACCGTACATCTCGCGCATGGTCCGCCGCCTCTACTTCGCGTTCGTCTTGATTGCCCCTATCGTCATTGTCGGGTTGTCGTTTCGGTTTCCCGATGCCTGGTGGGCCTTTCTTGTCGTGGGGCCGTTGATCGCCCTGGGTATCCACGACGTGCTGCAGACCAAGCACTCGCTGCTGCGTGTCTTTCCCATCATTGGCCACGGACGTCACTTAATGGAAGAACTGCGACCAGAAATCCAGCAGTACTTCGTCGAGTCCAACGTCGACGGCATGCCGTTTTCGCGTGAGATGCGATCCGCCGTCTACCAGCGTGCCAAGGGCCAGATTGACACCCTACCCTTCGGCACCCAGCGCGATGTCGATCGCGACGGCTACGAGTGGATGAGCCACTCGATGGCACCCAAACCCGTGTTGGAAACCGATCCCAGGGTTGAGATCGGCGCTGCGACTTGCAAGTTGGCCTACCGCGCGGCTCACTTGAACGTATCGGCCATGAGCTTCGGCTCGCTTTCGTCCAACGCGATCCTCGCGCTGAACGCCGGTGCCAAAACCGGCGGCTTTTATCACAACACTGGCGAGGGTGGGCTTAGCCCGTATCACTTGAAGCCGAGCGGCGATCTAGTCTGGCAGATCGGGACCGGCTATTTCGGCTGTCGCGACAGGGACGGCGGGTTCGATCCAGATCTCTTTGCGGAAGTGTCCCGGCACGATGCGGTCAGGATGATCGAGATCAAGATCAGCCAGGGGGCCAAGCCGGCCCACGGGGGCATTCTGCCTGCGGCCAAGCTTTCCCAGGAGATCGCAAAGATTCGTGGCGTGCCTATGGGCCAGGACGTGGTTTCGCCGCCCGCCCACCGTATGTTCTCCACACCGCGCGGGTTGGTGAAATTCATCGCACGGCTACGGGAATTATCCGGCGGAAAGCCAGTGGGGTTCAAGCTGTGCGTCGGAGACAAAAGCGAGTTCCTCGGCATCTGCAAGGCGATGGTTGCCACGGGTATTCATCCCGACTTCATCACCGTCGATGGAACCGAGGGCGGAACCGGTGCCGCACCCGTAGAACTGTCGAACTCGGTCGGGATGCCGTTGCGGGAGGGACTGTGGTTTGTGAACAACGCGCTTCGGGGGGTGGGTTTCCGAGATCGGGTGTGTGTGATGGCAGCGGGCAAGATTGTCACCGGGTTTCATCTGTTCCGGGCGATCGCGTTGGGGGCCGACCTGTGCAACTCGGCACGCCCCATGATGTTCGCCCTCGGCTGCATCCAGGCGCGACGGTGTAACACCAACACCTGCCCCGTCGGCGTCGCCACGCAGAATCCGGCACACACTGTCGGGCTGGTTCCGGCTGACAAGGCCCAGCGGGTCGCGCGCTATCAGGCTGCGACGGTCAAGGCGTTCCTTGAAATGGTGGCCGCCGCCGGCCTCGAAGACCCGCGCGACATCCGGCCGTT
>CAUZDY010000045.1:0-21386 GCA_963578805.1 Vicinamibacteria bacterium
TATGACAGGTGAGCGTGTGTGGCATTTTCAACTCGTGCACCATGGCCTGTGGGATTACGACCCACCAACTGCACCGATCCTGATGGACATTACCGTCGGCGGACGGGAGGTCAAGGCAGTAACGCAGCTAACAAAGCAGGCGTTTGCATTCGTATTCGATCGAATAACCGGGGAACCGGTGTGGCCCATCGACGAGCGACAGGTCCCGCAGTCACAGACTCCAGGCGAGCGGACTTCGCCCACGCAACCGTTTCCAACAAAGCCGCCAGCGTTCGACCGTCAAGGTGCGACGGTCGACAATTTGATCGATTTCACGCCCGCGCTAAGAGAAGAAGCTCTTGAAATCGTGAGCCACTACACCATGGGGCCAATGTTCACACCACCCACCGTTGTGTCTGATGATCCAAGTGGTAATCAAGGAACGGTGCAGCTACCTGGCTCCCAAGGGGGAGCCGATGTGCAGGGAGGCGGCTTCGACCCTGACACCGGCTATCTCTATATCCCATCGATCACGGCGCCGTTCGTGGCTGACATCCTTGAAGGCAATCCCGACCGGACCAACCTCCGGTATGTCAAAGGACGACGGCGTTGGATCGCCGGACCACAGGGCCTCCCTCTCTTTAAACCGCCGTATGGTCGGATTACTGCGATTGACATGAATCGCGGGGAGATAGTCTGGCAGGTGCCAAATGGTAATGGCCCCCGCAACCATCCAGCCATCCAACATCTAAACCTTGGCCCCCTGGGGTATCAGGGGAGGCCCTCACCGCTTGTGACGAAGACCTTACTGTTTATGGGTGAGAGTGGGGGATACACGCCGGGTGGTGCTCGCGTGCCGGCCGACATGCCTGTCGAGTATTCGCCTAACTACGGGGGGGCGTGGTTCAGGGCTTATGACAAGCTGACAGGGGAGGTTTTGTGGGAAACTGAGCTGCCGGCTGGGACAACCGGGAACCCGATCAGTTATCTGCACGAGGGTAAGCAGTACATCGTCGTCGCCGTCGGCTCGCAGGAGGTCGGTCCTCAGTTCGTAGCGCTCGCACTTCCATAGGTCGCTGGCTCTGTTGGCAGCGTGGCCCCGCAGTTAGCGAGCACCTCGCTTTCTACGTTGGACGGTCTTGTTGCACTTCGACAGACTCAGGACGAACGGACGTTGTCCTACTTCGTCTCGTAGTACCGCCGATAGTCCCGGACCACCCCTCGCCGCGCCAGCCATCCGCCGAAGGGGCCTAGCCACCGAAGCAAGAAGTCATTAATGATACCCAACTGGGTCAATTCAATAAGGTTACCGTCGCAGTCCTTCGCGAAAAAGAACCACTGGCCACCGTTGGGCGATCGCTCAGGGACACTGACGATCTCAACCCCTTTCGCCACGAGGTAGTCATGCCACTTCTGAGCGTTACGAATGTTGAAACAGAGGTGGGTCACGCCAGCTCGATTCCAGGAAAGCTCGGCCGGCGGCTGGGAAGGTTTAAATTCGAAAATCTCCAGCACCGCACCGCCCGGGATACGTAGCCACCCTATCTTGCAGGTCGCCTGGTCTCCGGGAACTCCGAAGAAAGACAAAAGCCGTTCGGGAGGCACGTCTGACACGCCGACAAGGGGACAACCAAAGACATCCCAGTAAAACCGAACCGCCCGGTTGAAGTCGGACACGGTGATGCCGGTGTGACTGAATGAGCGTATTCGCACGAAGGCTCCCTAGTTCGACACGGCGGCTGCGGCTACAGCCAACTCCGTCTCCTTGAGGTGATCCGCCACCCGGATTGCCTGTGCGGCAATGGTCAGTCCCGGATTGACGGCGGACGACGACGGAAAGAAAGAGGCATCGACGACGAACAGATTCTCAATGTCGTGAGATCGGCAGAACGGATCGACTACTGACCGAGTAGGGTCTGTTCCGAAACAGGCGGTTCCGCACTGGTGCGTAGTGTTGTGGTTAGTGTGGGCGTACACGAACCAGAAACCGAGTCGCCGCAACATACGCTTCACTTCACGCACGAGTTGACGATGGGCATGCAGGTTGTTCGGTTGGTAATGTAGCTGGATGTGACCATTACTGGCGATAACCACACGGTTGTCTCGCCGAGGGAGGTCTTCGGTCATGGCCAACCAGTCCACGCCCCGTGTCACCCAGGCGTTGTAGGCCCATAACGGCATTGGTATCCATGGGTATGCGGTTTGCGCCATGACGCCGTGCGTGCGGCCTTGTGACTGGATTTGGCCAAGTGGAAATGGGTCGTCCGGACCACGAAAGTAGAAATCGTTAATCGCAACCGTTTTTTGAAAGACGTCCTTGTTTTTTCTAAACGGGTGAAACCCCTCCATCATGGTCGCCAAGTGCGCCATATAACGTCGTCCGACCAGACCTGAGGAATTAGCGAGCCCGTTTGGGTGTTGGTCCGTGGCTGAGCGTAACAGAAGCGCTGCAGAGTTGACGGCGCCGCAGGATACGGCCGTCAACGCGGCCTCTACACGGTGTGTTCTGCCATCACGCTCGACATCGATCGCCTCAACTCGGCGACCAGTGGAATCGGTAAGAAGTCGCTGGGCTCTGGCATTTGTCCACAGGGTAACGTTCGGATAATCAGCGAGCGGACGGACGCAGCAGACATCGGCGTCGCTCTTGGCGTGACGTTGACAAGGGAACGAGTTACACGTGTTGCAAAGCACGCAGCCACTTGGATCACCGATATTACGAACACCGAGTGGTAGCGGCGAAGGGTGTAACCCCTGATCTCTAAGCGCCTCCACGTACCGAGCCATTCCATCAGCGTGAGGGACCGGCGCGTGTGGAAACGGTCCACGAGGCGCTTCGGTGGGATCGGATCCTGCCTTGCCGTGTACTTGATATAGATGCTCGGCACGCTCGTAGAACGGTGCCAAAACGTCATAGTCAATTGGCCAAGCAGGCGAGATGCCGTCGGCGTGTTCAAGTTCCCCGAAATCCTCGCGGCGTAGCCGAAAAAGCACGCTGCCCCAAAATTTTGTGTTCCCGCCGACACAGTAGTGGGTATACGGTGTGAACGGCTTACCGTCAGGACCGAGCCACGTCTCGTCGGCACGATAACGTTGGTGCTTCCATACGGCTTCTGGGTCCCAATTCTCAGGCTCCTGTGGTACAAAATCTCCACGTTCAAGCAGAAGCACCTCAGCGCCGGTGCTGGCGAGGGCGTGTGCGAGCGTGCCGCCGCCGGCTCCGCTCCCGATAATGACAATGTCGTACCGTTTACTGGGCAACTGAGTTCACAAGGGCGTGGATGTCTCGGCGTCGGCAGTCGCGTAAATCTGATCCATCAATCGCTGGTCGGCCATCGCTAACTCGAGACTCATTTCTGGGACTCGTTGTTCTCGAATTGCCCCGACAAAGTCACGATACATTGCCTGATAGCCTCGCATGTCACGGAAACCTGGAAGCAGAAGTTGCATCCCTCCTTTTCCCCGTACGAACACGCAAGCGCCGTTAGACTCGAATGAGATGATCCCGTCACGCCCGAATAACTTCGATAACCGTAATCCTCGAAAAAGTGACGGCACTTCGCGGGAGTAGTACAACGCCCCTGCCGCTCCGGTGTCGTATCTGAATGCCACGAGCATGCTCTTAGCTCGTGTGTCAAGATTTTGAGGTTTGACTGGAGGTCGAAATCCATACGCTTCAGTAATCGTCGGACCTAAGCTATTGGCGAGATGCAGCCAGTGGATCCCTTCTTCAAAGAACGCATCACCACCAGCCATTGACTCATCGTTACGCCAATCGTCAGCTGGTTTAAATCGCCGGAGAAGTGTTGTGAAGTGCGCCATTAACAAATCGCCGATAACACCCTGGTGTAGTAACCGTCGCAAACAAAGCGTCAAGGGCTTATAGTGATCATTCTCGCCGACAAGCACAATTCGACCACTCCGAACTCGAGCTGCTTGCACGGTTTGAAAGTCACTGGTGTTAAGGAAGGCCGGCTTTTCGACCAGCACATGCTTACGAGCCGTTAGCGCTTGAAGTGTCAAATCGAGATGAAACCGAGGCGGCACGGCAATGACAACCGCGTCCACCGACGGATCTTCGAGTGCAGAAGCGTAACTGGTGTAATGGGTGTGGCCGAGATATTGCTGGCGATAGCGTTCAGCTTTCGCACCATCACGACTGGCGTAGCTACAAAGCACAGCGTCGCCCAGTTGCTTTAGGTGACGGCTGTGAACCCCGGTGATGAAGCCACAACCAAGAAACGCGATGTGTACAGGCGCAGACACCGGTTCATGATATCCCGGCGGTGGTCTCGCCAAGAATAGCGGTAACAGTGAATCTGCCAGTCGCGAAACAGTCCGGTGAATTCGTGCTGGCCCCGCGACTGGTGGCCGAGATGAAATCAGTGAGATTTAGCGCACGAATCACAGGGGGGGACATCGCTCCTAGTACTGTTTTCGGCGGCACAATGCTAGAGTTCACGAATCCTACGAGGGAGAGGCGATGAACGTTTTGATAACAGGATCGAATGGATTAATCGGGTCGGCGTTGATGCCTTTCTTGAGGGACGGTGGTCATCAGTTTCGGCGGTTGCTGCGGACGGAGTCACACGAGTCGGACACGACCTCCTGGAACCCCGAAACCGGCACGTTTGCGCGCGGCGCGTTTGATGGGATCGAGGCGGTTGTTCACCTCGCCGGCGAAGGCATTGCGAGCGGACGCTGGACCGAGGGCCGCAAGATGAGCATTCGGGATAGTCGTGTCGTTGGAACCAGGAACCTATGTGAGGCGCTCGCGGTTCTGGATACCCCGCCGCGTGTTCTCGTGGCGGCATCGGCAATCGGGTTTTATGGAGACCGGGGTGACGAGCTACTCGACGAGTCCGTCCTTCCTGGAAGCGGGTTCCTGCCGGATGTTTGCCAAGCATGGGAGGCGGCGGTTGCTCCGGCACACGCACGCGGGATCCGGGTTGTGAATCTGCGGACCGGGATCGTCCTCAGTTCACAGGGCGGGGCACTGGCCCAGATGTTGACTCCCTTCAAGTTGGGAGTCGGTGGTGTTTTAGGATCGGGTAATCAGTACATGAGTTGGATCGCGATCGATGACATGCTGGGGGTTGTGCTTCACGCGCTGACTGACACTTCGGTCAGGGGACCCGTGAACACTGTTGTGCCGAGAGCGGTGACTAATTATGAGTTTACCAAGACGCTCGGTAAAGTGCTCCATCGACCCACGGTCTTTCCCATGCCAGCGTTCGCGGTCAAGTTAGTCTTCGGGGAGATGGGTGATGAATTACTCCTAGGCAGTACGCGGGTTACGCCAACCTGTTTAAACGAAACTGGTTTCGGGTTCGCTTATCCGGACCTCGAAGATGCTCTGCGACACGTACTGGGGCGAGAGCAAATCAATGTTACCTGACTTTTCGTGCTGGAAGGCCAGAGACTTACCAGAAGATATGGTACCGAGGGAGAGAGTGTTGTCACGGATACGGAGCCTTGTCGTTTGTGTGCCAGGACGTCATAGAAATCCGCGTCTGGTAGATGTCACTTGCGAGTGGAACCGTAAAGGACTGTCCAGGCGAGGCGACCTTTCCGTGCCAGTAATGGTGCAGAGGCCTGCACATCATCCGACAGGTAGGTACTTACTAGGAGAGGGAGACGAGACGTGAGCTACGACGCTTTCCGCGCTGCCGAAGCTGCGTCCTGCCTGTCACCGAGATCGAACACGAGCGAATAGTTGGGGAAAAAGATGACCTTAAGTAAATGGCAGATATCCGGAGAGTATTTTAAGACGTGCAACTGTGACTATGTATACCCCTGTATCACTTCGAACTTGTCTGCAGTGGACTCACACAGTGAGTGCAAGGTGGCGCTGGCTTTCACGTGAACCAGGGAAGTTTCGACGACCTAGGTCTTGCCGGACTCAATTTCGTTGTCGTCGCGATTACCCCGGGTCCCATGATTGAGAGTAACTGGACGGTAGGCGTTATTGTGGACGAGCAGGCTAGCGATAAGCAGCGCGAGGCGTTGGTCGGCATAGTTCAGGTCAGGCAGGTGGACCCATGGCGGGTCTCGGGCCGTCAATTGCGAACTTTGCCGGCGTGGAAGTCAAACCAATTTACTTCGAGTCCAGCGGGATGAAGCGCTCACTTTCGGTGATCGGTCTTGTCGAGCAGTCGGTGGAGGGCGTTGCGAGTCCGGCATCACTGGACCGACCCATCATGCTCGACCATACGGTGCACCCGGTATCGGCACGTCTGGCACTCGCAAAATCCACGGGGTCGATGTTCGATGTCTTCGACATCAAGCTGGATGCCAGGAATGGGGGCAATAACGGGCACTACGCCGCGTTCAGTTGGAAGTCGGCTTGAACTGTAATGAATGGTTGCGGCGCCCAGGCAAACGTAACCAACTAGCGCGTTTTAAATGGAACTAAACAGGACAGGCCTGGCGTTCACTAGTGCCGTTTCGTGGAAAATTAATTGGGGACAGATCTGCATCGGCGCAGGTCTGCTACTGGTGACGGTACTAGCATGGTGGTACCTACTGCACTTGGCGCGTGGCATGGAATCGACTTCGACCATGGATGCGATGGGGCCGATCGCGCGACCTTGGGGTGCTACAGATCTCGGATTCACTTTCGTCATGTGGACGGTGATGATGGTGGGTATGATGCTGCCGTCCGCCGCGCCCATGGTTATGGTATTCGCGACAATCCACCGAAAGCGCGGTGAGCGAGGCGAGTCGTATGCCCCCACAGGTCTGTTCGTTCTGGGTTACCTAATTGCATGGACTGGATTTTCAGCCGCGGCGACGCTGACTCAGTGGGGCTTGCAGGCTGTGGTCTTGCTCTCTCCGATGGGGATTGGTACCAGTCCGTGGTTAGGTGCCTCGTTGTTGATCGTCGCTGGTATGTACCAATGGACACCGCTTAAGTTCGCCTGCCTAGCCAAGTGTCGTTCTCCGCTGGGATTCCTCATCACCGAGTGGCGCGACGGGGCACACGGGGCTTTATTGATGGGTCTCCGGCACGGTGTATTCTGCACGGGGTGCTGCTGGGCGCTGATGGTTTTACTTTTCGTCGGGGGCGTGATGAACCTGCTCTGGGTTGCTGTGATTGCCGGTTTCGTGTTCGTGGAGAAAATGATACCAGCCGGGGAGCTTGTGGCGAAGCTTACGGGCGTTGCATTGGCGGGTGCTGGAGTGTGGATGATGGTTAGTGCCGTGAACTGATGTGACGCGGTCCCATACCTCGTGTGGTGCCATTGCGTGACTGGCGATTCCTCGAGATCCTGAAATATGAAGGCAGGTGCTCAACCTGAAGTTCTCTTCCTCACTCCAGTGACATTCACCCATGTATTGTCTCGCCTTGACCAGTTGCAGGTTCTTTTATTGACTTCAACATCGCTAGGGCGTATACACAACATGGGTGTAACTAGATTTGCGAAGAACTCGATAGAAGCGTCGTCGCAGCAGCTGAGTTCTGCATACAAGACAGGAGGTTTCAGATGCGCAGTCGATATCTTGGGTTCGCCGGTGCGTTAGCCCTTGTCATCGTTAGTGGAGTAGTGCTGGCACCAGCTCCCCTCGCGGGTCAGGCGAGTGACGGTGCAACAAGCGAAGCAGCGCTCCGCACGCCGTGGGGCGACCCAAACTTAGAAGGCGATTGGAATGGCCACTCATTGACGCCGTTGCAGCGACCGACGAATTACGACGACAAACCTGTTCTCACGCCAGAGGAAGAGGCAAGGGTGGTGTCGGCGGTCCTGGCGCAGGCCGGTCGTGATGAACGTCGAACGGGGACGGCAGACGTGGCGGGCGCATATAACGCGATCTTCCAGGATCGAGCTGGGGAGCTCAACCATGGACGTACGGGACTGATCGTGGACCCGCCGAATGGCAAGATTCCGCCGATGGTGCCGGCGGCACGAGCGGCGGCCGACAGAGACATGAAGTTACGGCTTGACATGCGGGATGGGAGTAGAAGAACAGAGATGTCAGAGCGGTACAATCTGAACAAATTTAATCGCGCTGATGGTCCAGAGGATCGAGGCATCGGCGAACGTTGTCTGGGGCGCCAGCTGCCAGTGCTTCGTGGTGCGGCGCGAATTACGCAATCCCGAGAGTCGGTGGGGATCTTTTACGCCTTCGGTCAAGGTGGAGGGTTCAGTCGTGTCATCCCGATCACGGATAAGCCGCATCTACCTTCGAATATTCGCTCGGATATCGGCGACGCGCGCGGGCATTGGGAAGGCGACACGCTGGTCGTCGATGTTACTAATTTCAGCGATCGCAGGTCGTATCAAGGATCCCGGGAGAACATGCACCTGACCGAACGCTTTACACGCCTCGACGCGAGTACTCTTGAGTACAAAGTCACGATGGAGGATCCAACGACATGGACGGAACCATGGACGGCGATGCTCTTACTCGACATAGTTGACCCACTGGAGGCGAGCCTTGTCCTGACTCAGCAAACGTGTCATGAGGGGAACTATGGGATGGTGGGCATTCTCTCTGGCCACCGTGCCGCGGAGAGGGCCTTCGCGGACGGGACAGGCCCGGATCCCTTCTCGATGGACAGTTACTCCGGTGGCGGAGCAAATGATTTCGATACCGCCGGCAAAGGTATCGAGCTCGAGGTAGTGGAATAGGTTACCCTGAGGAAATCAGCGGGAGAACGATGAGGAAAACACGCGAGCAGCAGGAGGTGAGTGCAATGCGTAGAAAGCTAACTGGTGTGGTGTTGGGTGTGGGACTTGTCGTGGCAGCAACTGGGCCCGTGTGGGCTCATCACGCCTTTGCGGCAGAATTTGATGCGAACAAGCCGCTGAAGTTTGAGGGCACGCTGACGCGGGTGGAGTTTGTCAATCCGCATGCTTGGTTTCATATTGAGGTCGAGCAGCCGGATGGTACGGTGGTGGAGTGGGCGTGCGAAGCCGGAAATCCGAACGCGCTGTTTCGTCGAGGCATGAACAAGCGGACGTTTCCGCCTGGAATCGAGATTGTGGTCGATGGGTACCAGGCGAAGGACGGTTCCAATCGAATGAACGGCCGTGACATTACACTTCCTGATGGTCAGAGTTTCTTCCTCGGCTCGTCCGGCACCGGTGCGCCCGATCCGAACGTTGCGCCGACACCCTGAGCACACAACACACTAACTGGATTCACGATGACCCACCGGTGAGCCGTTTTCACCCCTGAGATCGGCTCACGAATACCGCGCACCTCACCACGCGAGCGCAGGCAACGTGTTCGCTCGGTGTGAGTGTTAGTTACACGCGGCCATCCTTACCCGTCATCGATTGTACAAGTCGGCAATGGGTGGGATTTTACGAGTGATATCAACGATGATGGTGTCGCCCTCCCAGCGCTGCACCAGCTGCTCCTTGCGAAGGTGCCCAAGAAACGTTTCTTCAACCATCTCCACGCAGTGGTAGTCCATCAGTTCGGCGTTCGTTTCCAGATGACGGTACAGGACCATGCTCATTGTCCAGGGACGCGTGAACACGTTTGAGTCTTCGACGGTGACTTCGTAGCGAATCGCATCTGGCGTGATGGCCGTAAACTGTTCGACCAGCTGCAGCGCAGAACTGTGGAAATCTCCGGCTCTGGAGAACCACGTGCGGTCGTTGAAATCCGTCACGTTGACGACCAGCGTATCCCCTTCCCACCGGCCGCGTGAGAATCCCATCCACATGTCGTCGGGAGGAGGTTCAGCCTCTGCCATATGGATCGTGCGGCTGGCTCTGGCGTACGCGAACCGGATAAAGATGGTATCCGTCCCCTGGACGATCTGCATCGGGTAGGGCATATACATCGCTCGTGGCGTCCCGGGCAGATAACACCTGACCTCAGGATCGCGGTCGAGCCAGTGATCGGCGTTGTCTTGCTTTTTGGCTGCCGCCTCGGGCGTGTATGGAATGTCGTTACCCTCGACAACCCCTGGCCCCGGGGGCACTCCGCCCACTGAGCCGAGAGCCAGTACCGGCGCCCCAAGAACCTCGACGCCTTCGTACACCCCTGGGTGGGCCACCGCCGGACGCATCGTATGGGCCAGAAGGTCCCAATTGGCCGTATTCGTGACCTGCCAAATACCGTTAAAGTTTGGCTTGTCGTCCGCGGTGCGAGCGGGCCGCTCGTTTTCTCCCTGGTCTGGAGTGTCTGTGCATGCTGAGAGCATCGTGGCCCCAGCAATCACCATCAGTAAATCGATGTATCGGTTTCTCATATCGGAGTCTCCTTTTCCAACACCCACTCGGGCGTGCGCTCACACTCCGCTGACAAGAATGGGGCGATGAGCGATCGATCCTGGGGATACTACGACCAGTGCCGGAAGTCGCTCGGATCAGCTAGTCGTCATTATCGCTAGAGTAGAAAGGTTGTCAACCACCAATCTTGGCGGGGGCGCTGTACAAAGGAATGTGACAAAAAAAGAGAGAGTAAGGTAGGGGTATCTCTCTCAGAGCGATTCCCATCTGTCCTGATGCTACGGGAAGTCCGCACCTCACGGATTGTTCTGCAGGTGGAGAAGATCCCTGACGTCTATCGAAAACCAGGAGCGCCAGTGTCATACGAACACCTGTCGGTTATCGACGCTTGCCGGTTCAGTTGACGGCGACGGTGAGATGGCCGTTTGTGCAGTACCGGCCCACGATCAACCGAGGCTTGATCGTGACACCGCCGGTCCTCTCAGGTCGGTTTAGTAGGGCGTATTATCCAGGTAATCGAGTAACTGTTGGGGAAGATCGTTTCTCTGCAAGGGAATGGACTGATCGGGAACTTCATCACCTGTCCAAACGTCAACGGTCCTGTCATCGCTCGGCATGCCCTCCATACTTAGATCCTGTGTATCCGAATCCCGATCGGCGTTGGAGGCGGCAACGTCTATGTACGATTGAGAAATACAGCGGTGGGATGCATTCTGGGCTTGGATGACACAGAGGGCATCTCCATGAAATTTCGCCTTCGGTAGAATGGTGGTGCTTAGTGCGGCGTTCTGCTTTTTTGTCACCTTCTGAAGTTTACTGCCAGCATTGATTTGATTAAGAAGGATGGTCGTCCGAATCGGGCAAGTACCCACACCCCCAGCACCAAGACGAGCGGTCGCGATCGCAACCGTAATCTTAGTTCCCTTAGCCACCCAACCTAGGTTGGGTACGGTTCCACTGACGCCGAATAAGAAGACACCACTGTCCTGCGCCTGTGCGGGGCCCACAGCGATTAGTGTCAAGATTGCGACGAAGAAGACGGTTGTTTTCATAACAGCCTTTCCTTGTGGCAGCTTCGACGAGTTTGCGTCGAAAAACGAGTTCGGCGACTTTGTTGGGAGGCACAGTACTCCTTAAATAATATTTGTGCATTGAAGATTAGTACAAGAACAACCACGGTGTTTAACCGTGGCTTCTTGATTCTATTGGTGGAAGTTGGTTGCGGGGGGGGGATTTGAACCCCCGACCTTTGGGTTATGAGCCCAACGAGCTACCGGACTGCTCCACCCCGCGCCATGCAGACTCTTTCAACCCTCGATGGTACCATGCGGCCCTAGCCTGGTCAAAGGCTGCACTTTGGTGAGGCCGCCTAGAGGAGTCTTAAACTAAACGCAGAGCAGTATAAACCTGATTGAGAAGTGGTTGCGCTCAACGGATAGGTTTAGGATCTTCTGCAAAGAGGAGAAGAAGTTCGCCTGGCTTGATCAGGCTGAGCTCCCTTCGAGCTACCTCTTCAATCGCTCGTGGATCCTGTCGAAGTCTGTTTACCGTCTGGCGAAGTTTTGCATTTTCGCGGCGGAGTCGGTCGAGATCGTCGCGAAGAATGCGATGCTGCTGTCGAGCCTCGAGTGTATCGAGAAAGCCATCCTCGCCGAGCAGAGCGTTGGCGGCGAGTGCGGATGCACCAAATATTAGGGTAAAGCGCACCAGTCGACCGAGCCAGACGGAGAACTTCGCTACAAATGAGGACTGTTGCTTTTTGAGGCGTACCTTGCGACGCGGCATAAACGGGGTTAGGTCTGTAGTTACGGTTACTGTTGACTACACCTTCCACAGGACATGTAGCTTAATGGTCGTACATTGTTTTCGGCAGAAAGGTCTGAAATGAATAGAGAGCAGGGCGCTGAGGTCGTGATGGTGTGGACGACGTTTCCGGGTGACGACGACCCGGCGCCGTTTTCGCAGACGCTGGTCTCAGAACGTCTGGCGGCCTGCGTGGCGACACAGCGAGGTGTCACGTCGGTCTATCGATGGAGAGACGGGATCGAAAAGGCCACTGAGTATCAACTAACGATCAAGACGACAGTAGACCGCGTTGGAGCCCTCGAACGGCGAGTAGGTGAGCTCCACCCGTATGACGTTCCCGAATTCTTGATTCTGCCGATCAACGGCGGGTCGGCGGCATACTTGGAATACGTGGAGGCGTCAACGCAAATCGAGCAGGGTTCAGACTGAATCGGTTAAAAGACTCTTAAAATAAGAAAGCCCCCGATTAAGAATGTGAAGAACAGGAGAGTCGCCATATTGAAATTATCCTCGAGCGCTTGACGGATCCGAACGCCAAACAAACGGAGAATCCCCGCAACCAGAAAGAATCTCGTGGCGCGTCCAATTAAACTGATCACGAGAAACGAAACAAACGGCATCTCGATGGCACCCGATGCAATCGTGGCAACCTTGAACGGAATGGGTGTGAAGGCGGCAGCCGCAAGAAACCACGTGCCCCAGCTATCGGCGAGTACTACAAATCGGTCCCAGTGGTGTTCCGCACCGTAAAAACCGATAATGGATTCTCCAACCGTGGCCATTAATCCAAAGCCAATCGCGTAGCCGATAGCTGCCCCAAGAAGGGAGCCAGCCGAACAGAGCGCGGCAGTCAGTAGCCACCGAGTCGGTCGAGTGGCAACGATGGCGATGAGCAACACGTCGGGCGGAATTGGGAAAAACGATGATTCCGCGAGGGCTATAAGAAAAAGCGCGACGAGTGCCTGTGACGTATTGGCCCAGCGGATGGTCCAGTCGTAGGCACGGCGCAACAGAGCACGCGGTGCGTCAATTATTGCGTGGAGCAGAGGCATCTATTGGGGTATCCGACTGTAGCAGACTTCTAGGACGGTATCACGGTACGATACAACCGATGGTCGACGTTGAACATGTTGGTGACCCGCGCCCTTATCGTGGAGACTTTGTCGAAGCGGGTCATTGGGTGTCTGGTTGTCGCCACTGCCAGTAAAGACCTCTTGTGGCTATCGGGTTTCATTGCGTGGAACTTCAAGTTGATGTTGGTTTGTTTAAAATCAATCCGAAGTATCTGGATGTCTTGGTTTTATCGAATCGGGAGGGCTGAAAAATGACGACAGGTGGTCCGATCGTTATTTTTTGCACTCAGTCGGATATCGAGGCAAGCGTCGTTCGTGGACTACTCGAAACACATGGCATACAGGCGAGTCTGGTCTCCGACGTGCCGCACGCGGTGTTCCCATTAACAATTAATGGTCTGGGCGAGGTACGGCTCTCGGTTCGGGAGGAGCATGTTGACACCGCGAAGCAGTTGATTGCCGACTATAGCAATAAGATAGCGGCCAAGGTCGATGAGCTGCGCGACGACTTCGACGCACTAGAGACATCATTGGGATACAAATTTCGTGACAAGGGTTTACTCGAACACGCGCTAACTCATAGGTCACGAGCACACGAGGACGCAAGCGGTGGTGTTACCGACAACGAGTCACTTGAGTTTCTCGGCGACGCGGTGCTAGGACTGATGATCTCCGACCGTCTCTTTCGAGAGTTTCCTGAGTACGACGAAGGTCGCAAGTCGAAGGCCAAAGCATTACTCGTCTCCGCCCCGACACTGGCGCGGATTGGTGAAGAACTCGGCTTGGGTGCCTACCTCTTGCTAGGTCGAGGAGAGGAGAAGACCGGTGGGCGACAGAAACCTTCATTGATCGCTGACACTTTTGAGGCCGTACTGGCGGCCGTCTATCTCGATGGCGGTGTCAAGGCTGCTGATGCATTTATTGAGCGCCGCTTTCGGGACGCGCTTGAGAACGTCCGAGCGGGTCGCGCTTTCAGCGTTGGCGTCGCGGACCATAAGTCAAGTCTACAAGAATGGTTACAGAGCCGCGACAGACCTCTACCAGTGTATGCGCTCGTTTCGACGAAGGGACCGGACCATCGAAAACTGTTCGAGGTGAAAGTTGCCGTCGATGGCCAGACGATCAGCCGGGGCGAAGGTCGGAGTAAGAAAGAAGCTGAGCAGGAGGCGGCGTCGCGTGCGCTGGACGTGCTCCAGGATGACCCGGTAAGCGGGCATACTGCTAGTCGATCTGTATGAGGCTCCAACCCTCGTCCTGCTCGGCTGCCTCGGGATCACGTGTAGCCTTTCCGCTCTCGGGTGCGGGTTCCATCTGTGGTAGGCGAGAGACGGCGTACTCCTGAACTTCACGGGAGAGGTCGATCTCGTCTGGTGGCGCCGGAGAGCAGTGAAGCCGGACCCACAACCGTAACAGCGGGTCAGTGAAGGAGTATCTTTTGCGGTGGACGCTGACCAGGTCGACATCCTGCAGCCAGGTGAGATAGTCCTTGGTCGAGCCCGGAGTCCTGGCAAGACGATGGGAGATTTCGGTGAGCGTCAGTGGTTCCTCTTGTGACAGCACCTGCAGAATCGCCTTCAAGGCACCGTAGCCGCGTGCTCGATGAAGCCGCAATTCGTAGGAAAATCGACACAGAAGTGTGAGGTGGGAGCCCACGGCCAACTGGGAGGCGAGTGCACTGACAGGATCTCCGCTACTTGGTCCATCCATTGATGTTAGGGCTTTAGTGATTGCCTGCACATACGCTGGGCGGCCATCGGCTAGCACGTGAACCATTCGGCTTAAATCATGACGCTCGTTATCATCGCGGCCCACGCCGTTCGTCAAGAGAGTCGCGGAGACCTCGGCGGGTGATAGAGGGGGAACGTGAATGACCTCGAATCGATCGGGCGCATCTCGTAGCAGGCGATGGGCGCGGCTTGTATATCGCGTGGCCAGCACGAAATGGTTTCGACTCGCAACCAACGGCTGCATCAGCTCGCGTTGGATACCCCGGAGCCCTGGAAAGCTCTCGAAAGTTCGAAGCTCGAGGACTTCATCAATGAGAAAAACTGGCGTGCGACCGTTGGGGGCTTGTGCCGCCTGAAAAAATCTGAAGATTTTATCGAAAGCACCTCGAGCGTCTCCTGGAATCAGTTTAAAATGAGCGTTTCCGTTAGCCGGCTCAAGCGCGTAGGGCGACTTGCGTGTAATCGATTCACAGAATTCTTCTGGTGTCGATGCGGCACGTTCGATGTCCAGATACTGACTCCCGTTATCTCCAAGGAGTTTTGCGAGACGAAGTAGAAGAGAGGTCCGACCACTGCCGCATCCGCCGAGAAGTACAGGTATGCGCGGGGGAGTTGCATCGAGAGCAGCCAAGATTCGGCGTTCGATGAGTGGCCGTTCTGGAATCACTTCTATCCTTTAACTAAATCGATTCGAAGTCGTCGCGTGAGATAGCGTAAGAAGAGCACGTCAAGAGCCTAGAACATATGGAACACTGCGCATGTTGTCAATTCGAAATAGTTTTAACGTTATGATCTTTCTTGCCAAGAAGATCCTTGACTTTTACCGACGAGATTTTCCGTGACGGTTTTCGTCATGAAGATCCTTAACTGTTCAAACAAGATCCTTCGCGCTTGCAGCGATGCGATCGCCGCGTGTAAGGGTTCTGCTATTATGCCGATTTTGAATGGACCAAGCGGATGCCTCCAGTAAATATTGCGGTCATCGGTGCGCAGTGGGGTGACGAGGGCAAAGGGAAGATTGTTGACTTGTTGACCCCGGCATTCGCGGTCGTAGCTCGGTATCAGGGCGGGCACAACGCGGGACACACGGTGTTTGTCAACGGTCGAAAGTTCGTCCTCCATCTGATTCCATCTGGCATCTTGCACCCGGACGTAACGTGTCTCATTGGCAACGGTGTCGTGGTGGACCCTATCGCACTGTTTAAGGAACTCGACGAATTACGTGGTGAAGGCATCGAGCCCGAGGGTCGACTCTTTATCAGTGATCGAGCCCACGTCATCCTGCCGTATCACAGAGAGATCGAGGCGGCGTCAGAAGCGGCCAGAGGCGAACGGCGTATCGGGACTACCGCACGTGGAATCGGACCGAGTTACGAGGACAAGATAGGGCGTCGCGGTGTCCGCATTCGCGATCTGGGTGACCACAATCCTAACGGAGTGTTAGCCGAGACCCTGCGTGCCAACGTCAAGACCTGGAATGACGCGGGTGGCGGAGCTCAGGTCGACTGGGAGTCGGTCTATTCGGACCTCATCGCTGCGTGGGCAAGACTTAGACCGCTGGTAACCGATGTGTCGGTGTATCTGGAGACCGCAAGTCGTGACGGGAGGAGGGTGCTCTACGAGGGTGCCCAGGGCACGATGCTAGATATCGACCACGGAACCTATCCCTTCGTCAGCGCATCAAACGGGACGATCGGAGGAGTTTGTACGGGGCTCGGCGTGGGTGCCCAAAGTATCGGAGGGGTGCTCGGTGTAATCAAAGCCTACACGACTCGGGTCGGTGAAGGACCCCTTCCGACGGAGGTAACTGGGGGAGATGGCGACAGGCTGCGCGAGAGCGGTCAAGAATTTGGGGCGTCGACCGGACGACCGCGTCGCTGTGGCTGGTACGACGCCGTGGTTGCGCGCTACGCGGTCAGAATTAATGGTCTCCAGGCGTTTGCCCTGACGAAGCTCGACGTACTGGACGGTCTTCCGGAGATCCGAGTGTGTACCGGTTATCAATGCGGTAACGAACTGGTGACGGAGTTTCCGGTTGACACAGCGAAACTGTTAACGTGCGTGCCGGTTTACGAGACTCTGCCTGGATGGGCTGCTCCGACGTCCAACGTTAGGCGGTTCTTGGATCTTCCGGCGGAGGCTCGGGCGTACGTGGCGCGCCTAGAGGAACTCACTCAGATACCGATCGCCATCGTATCAACCGGTTCAGACCGTGCCGATACGATTGTTCGCGAGGGGTCGCTCGTCGCGCAGTGGCTCGCCTAGTGTTGTCCTCCTAGCGGCCAAAAGACCGCGCGAGCAGGAGCAGAGCGTTCATGCGAAGCAGAGACGGCCGCCGCTGGCGTCGACAATTAGGGGCTACCACCGCGGTCGCGGTGATCTTGAGCGGGTGTATGGAGTTGGTGCCTGCTGGTCCGACGGTCGAAGACGCCGAAATCTTCATTCGCGACGCGGAGTCACGCTTACTCGCACTCTGGATAGACGCGGGACGAGCGGCCTGGGTGCAGAATAACTTTATTACGCCAGATACCAACACGTTGGCAGCGTCAGCAAACGCGGACGTGATGGCAGCGACCACCGAGCTGGCCGCGGCCGCGGCACGGTTCAACAGTCTAGTGCTGCCTGGTGACGTGAACCGAAAACTGGCACTGCTTAAGACCTCGCTCGCGGCCGTCGCGCCGAGCGACCCTGTACTTCAGCAGGAATTGTCTGAGCTGATGACTCGGATGGAGAGTATCTACGGGCAGGGCGAATTCTGTCCGGAAGGCGAGGAAACATGTCTGGATTTACCGACAATGGAACGGATGTTCGCCGATGTTCGTGAGACGGACGAACTGTTGGCCATTTGGTCTGGGTGGCGCCGGGTGTCACGGGAGATACGGTCTCGATATGAGCGTTTCGTAGAGATCTCGAACGCAGGCGCGCGTGAGCTGGGTTTTGCTGACACCGGAGAGATGTGGCGCTCAGCTTACGACATGCCGCCGGATGTGTTTACTGATGAGCTCGAACGGTTGTGGGGACAGGTGCGACCGTTGTACGAGTCGCTTCATTGCCACGTGCGAGCGCAGTTGGGTCAGGAATACGGGACCGCGGTTGTGCCAGAGGGAGAACCGATTCCGGCCCATCTGTTTGGCAATATGTGGAGCCAGACCTGGACCAATATTTACGAGACGGTAAGACCGAACCGGAGCAGTCGCGGATACGACCTGACTCGGCAGCTGGAGCGTCGAGGGGTTGACGAGCTCGAGATGGTGCGATACGGCGAACGATTCTTTAGCTCGTTGGGTTTTGCGCCGCTTCCGACGACATTTTGGGATCGGTCGCTGTTTTTGCAACCGATCGATCACGACGCGGTCTGTCATGCGAGCGCATGGAATATCGACTTTGAGTCGGATGTCCGGATCAAAATGTGTATCGGCGTGAACAGCGAGGACTTTGACACGATTCATCACGAGCTTGGCCACAGCTACTATCAGCGGGCCTATAGTAGCCAAGACCCGCTTTATCGAACAAGTGCGAACGACGGGTTTCACGAAGGGATTGGCGACACAATTTCCCTCTCAATCACACCCGAGTATCTTGTGGAGGTCGGGTTACTTGATGGGATCCCATCCGCGGACACTGAAATCGGCCTGCTCCTGCGCCAGGCTCTCGACAAGATCGCCTTTCTCCCATTCGGGTTGCTTGTTGATCAATGGCGGTGGCAGGTGTTTTCCGGGGAAATCACACCCGATCGGTACAACACCGCTTGGTGGGAACTACGCCGTGAATATCAAGGTATTCGGGCACCGGTCCCACGAAGTGAAGATGATTTCGATCCTGGTGCCAAGTATCACGTCTCGGTAAACACGCCGTATACGCGCTACTTTCTCGCGTATATTCTGCAATTTCAGTTTCACCGGGCGCTGTGTGCGGCCGCCGGCATCGAGGGACCGCTGCATCGGTGCTCGGTGTATGGCAGTAGAGAGGCTGGTGCCCGGCTGGCCGCCATGCTGGAAATGGGGGCGAGTAAGCCGTGGCCTGAGGCGCTTGAGAGGATCGCCGGAACGCGGGAAATGGATGCGACCGCTATCTTGGACTACTTCGCGCCGCTCTCTATCTGGTTGGATCAACAGAACGAAGACCGGGCGTGCGGGTGGGACTTCGGCTAGACGGCCGGGCTACGCGTCTACGAGCGACCAATATATTCTTCGTCGGTGACCTGCTCGAACCAGGTGGTCGCGGCGTCGATGTTCACCGCTAGGTGGGTCATCGGAGCGTCGACCGTAGCGCCGTGCCAATGGCGCTCTCCGGGTTCAATCCGTACCGCACCCCCAGCCGCGATTTCCTGAATAGGTTCACCTTTCTTTTGGAGACGACACGATCCCTGGACAACAAGGAGTAACTGTGAGCCAGTGTGTGCGTGCCAGGCCGTGCGTGCGCGGGCTTGGAACGCCACGCGATAGATATTGATGTCTGGGCTCACGCTGACTCCGTCCATGCGAGCCATTGTCGCATCGCCAGTGAACGTACGAGGGTCGACTGGTTGCGGGAGGTGGTTGAGCGCGTGAAATAGCTTCATGCCGCGCTCAGGATATCCTACGTGGGAAGCTACCGTGTCGAACGATAACGAACACCGCGCCCGCCACAATGAGAGTTGCGATGATCGAGCCTGCGTTGATGGCACCGGTCGTAGAGTACCAGACGATGGCATAGCCAATCGATCCTGGCAGGAGGGCGTAGTAGAAGAAAGGCAGGAGGGTCAAACGGATAATTGCCCCCTCGCGACCCAGCAGACCGGCTACCGCTGAAGCGGCCACGACATTGTGCACGCAAATCATGTTTCCAGCCGCCCCGCCAACCGCTTGTAGTGCCACAATCCATATAGGATCGACCAGAATGCGTACACCCATCTCAAACTGAAAGAGTGAGAACATCATGTTGCTCACCGTGTTGCTTCCCGCTACGGCGGCACCGATTCCGCCGATAAACGGCGCAAAAATAGGCCAACCACCGCGTGTGAGTGACGCGACGCCGTCGGCGAGTACGATCGGCATTCGATCGTAACCGGCCATCCCTCCGGATGTATTGAGAAACACCTGAACCATCGGGACAGTGAAGACGAGGGCGACGGAGGCCGAGGCCGAGACCTTGAGCGATGTTGTCCAGGCCTGTCGGTAGGCAGGCCCAGGAATTCGATGCAACATAAAGGTAAGGAGCGATGCGACGACGAACAACGTCCCGGGCAGGTAAAGCGGCTGGACCGCGTTCATATTAATGCTGCTGCCCAGGATGTTGCCCCAGCTGAGTGTCCAACTCTGTAGAAAGGTCCGGAATGGGTCAACCATGCGCGACGACAGGAGTAGGAGTGCGACGATGACGTAGGGAAGCCAAGCCTTGAACATCCCCATCGAGCCGCTGTGATGGGTGGAGTCTGTGATTTGCAGTGAACCGGTCCAGTCCGAGGGCCAGTTCGAGCTCTCGTCGAACTCCCAGGTGTGGTCTGGACTTGGCAGGAGAAATCCCGATCGCGCCACAGTAACGACGATTGCTAGCCCGACGAGACTCCCGATGAGCGACGGAAATTCAGGTCCAAGAAGATAGGCGGCAGCGACGTATGGAATCGTCATCGAGAACGCCGCGAAGAGGGCAAACCGCCATACCTGCAAGCCTTCGGCAAATGATCGGTTCCGACCGAAGAACCGTGTCATAAATGAGACGAGAATGAGTGGGACGAACGTACCGGCGATCGCGTGAAGCACGGCCACTCTGAAACCGACAACTCTCAAAAAGTCGGTCCATTCCGCATAGCCGAGACCGGCGGCGTAGGCCGCGATCGCCGGATCGGCGGACAGTCCGGTGTTGACACCCACGAGAATCGGTGTTCCAAGAGCCCCAAAGCTGACGGGGGTGCTCTGAATGATCATGCCGGCCATGACTGCCGCCATTCCGGGAAAGCCCAGGCCGACCAGTAGGGGCACCGCCACAGCCGCCGGCGTGCCAAAACCGGCGGAACCTTCGATGAACGACCCGAATAACCAGGCGACTATGATCACCTGTACGCGCCGGTCGGGCGTAATGTCGGTGAACCCTTTCCGGATCGTCTTAATCGCGCCACTCCCCTGGAGGGTGTTGAGCAAGAGGATGGCCCCAAAGATGATGTAGAGGAGTGTAAGAGCCACAATTAAGCCGTTTATCGACGCCGCCACGACCTGGAGCGCCGGGACCCGCCACACAGCCAGAGCCAGCACGATCGCGACGGCGTAGGAAAGTGGCATCGCGCGGCTTGCCGGCCACCGTAGACCAACCAGAAAAACGGCAACCACCACGATCGGCAAGAGTGCGAGGCAAGCCAGGACGGCAGTGTTCATCGTGTGCTCCGGCGGGCCTTAACCCGCCGTTCGATCAATTTGTATCGGGCGTTTCTAGTCATTTCGAGCGCTCACGGTGGGTATCGTGAGACTGCCAGCTTGGCATTTGGTGGTTTTATCGCTCAAGGCGCCATTCTAACCCAGGTGGATCGGAATACCATCGCCTTTGATTACTTGCGGGCGGCTACGGTGCGATAGGATCGCACCATGCTGGTCGCTGTTACCACAGAAATCAAAGAAGATGAGCATCGTGTTTCGGTC
>CAUZDY010000046.1:0-21050 GCA_963578805.1 Vicinamibacteria bacterium
GAAGACCGTCTCATCGATGATGTGGTCGGCGGCCGCAAACCCAGCTTCAACATCGCCGACCTCCCACTCATCGGTCACCTCACCATCGGTCGGCAGGGTGCCGCGGTCAACCTCGGACCAATCCACGTTGGTCCACGTCACGTCTTTCAGTTCCCGACCGTCCAGTGTGTTCCCTTCGAGACGCGCGTTCGCCCCACCAGGTCGCAGACTGTCGAGTGGGTCGAGCGAAAACGGCAGCGGTTCAAGGTCGATTCGCACCTGCTCAATCGCATCGGCCGCCACTTCCTCGGTCACCGCCGCAACCGCCAGAATTGGCTCCCCCTCATACAGCGGCTCGTTGGTCAGCATCTGCTCACCAGGCGCCTCTACCACCGGTAGATCGTCCGCCGTGAGGATAGCCTCCACACCCGGCATCGCCAGTGCTGCCCGCGTATCC
Source organism: Vicinamibacteria bacterium (assembly GCA_963578805.1). GTDB lineage: Bacteria > Acidobacteriota > Vicinamibacteria > Vicinamibacterales > UBA8438 > CAUZIB01. Next base: position 437 of record CAUZDY010000046.1, read on the forward strand.
AGATTCAGGACCCGCCCATGCGGCATCGGACTCAGCAGCAGCTTCGTAAACAGCATGCCTTCCGCCCGAAAGTCTTCGGCATACTTCGCCCGCCCCGTCACCTTCGCTATTAGGTCCGGCGTCGAATAGTCTTTCCCGATTAACTTGTAGTCGGCCACGTCAGCTCCTCCGTGACAATTCCGCGGCACGCTCCGCGACATTCAAGATCTTGTTGTAGTCCGCACACCGGCACAGATTCCCCGATAGATACTGCGCCGCCTCCGCCCGGGTTGCCGTCGGCTGCGCCTCCACCAGCGCCACCATATTCATCACAAACCCCGGCATGCAGAACGCACACTGGAACCCTTGCTCCTCCACCACCGCCTGCTGCACCGGATGTAACGTCCCATCCGCCGCCTCCAGCCCCTCAATAGTCTGTACCGCCCGCCCCCGTACCTGATGCGTCAGCATCGAGCACGAGTAGTGCGGTACCCCGTCCACCAGCACCGTGCACGCCCCACACTCCGACCGGTCACACCCAATCTTCGTTCCCGTTAACCCCAGCTTGTACCGCAGTGTCGTCGCCAGCGTCTCCTGCGGCAACACATCTACCCGCCGCTGCTGCCCGTTGACTGTCAACGTCACCAGCCGCTCCACCGACCCCGCCGCCTGCGCCCGCGCCACCGTGCCATCCCGAAACACGTAGCTCGACGCCGACACGCTCGCGCCCGTCGCAATCACCCCTTTGATAAACGTGCGCCGCGAAAACCCGTCAGGGAATGTTTCCTGCTGCTCCTGCTGAATCTGTTCCACGTCTCCCATGAGACGACCTCCTCAGAAATTCGGGGCCCTGACAGAAGGACCGACGACTTGGGACTCTCTGCAAAGCTACCAGCGACTGACCCTTATTGCAACATTTTCAGGCATCTATTGCCAACGGTAAGGCCGGGGGCCTTGGACCGGCAGCGGCGCAATCGCAGGCTACCAATTGCCGCTACTGAATCGGAGGCTGCCGCTCCCAGTAGAGGTGGCCGCCCTCCATTTCGCCCGCCTCGTTGAGACTCGGCGGGCCGCCTAGTCTCAAGACATTACCGGTGAACTGATAGAACCGTTTCGTGGCATCTACGTTCCGGGCCGGGCGCAGATGACCTTGCTGATTGTGCATGAGAAACCGCGGCTCGTAGGTCTCGTAAGTCGTGAAACGCCCAAAATAGCCTCCATAGGTCTGAAACGCCTTTAGCGCCTCGTCTGGAGTCGATCGAACGCCGGCGTACTCCGTCCGGCCCTCCTTGTGCATGAGGTGAACCATCATGTGACCGGTTGGTGTGTAGATGATGTAGGAAGTGCCGGCACGCTCTTCGTTGCGCTCTCCGTGAAATATTTGCTGTCCGTCTTTCTCCCTGTACCGGTCTGTGTACAACAACCTATGGAACCCGACGAATTGCTTCTCTTCAACCGAGAGCGGCGCGTTCGGCAGGCGCTCCCAGATCAGGCGGCGGGTCGCTGTGAGCTTGCCGCCGCCATCTGCTGGAGCCGGCGTGAGGATGAGGCGGTCGCCCTCGAAATCGTAGAAACGCTTCACGTCCACGATGGCGCCTTGGTTGATATGGCCAAAGCGTTGATGCACGACAAACTGTTGCTGGTCGTCGACCGTGAACGACCCGAAGTACGCTGTGTACCCTCGCAGTGCAACCTGCACCTCTCCCGCGGTCGGCGGATTGGAAGAAAACGGCAACCGGCTCCGGGGCATGATGTGCACGCCCATATGACCGGTGTCGGCATAGGTGATGTATCCGATTCGATTAAAGTCTGGGGTCTCGGCCCATGTCCCGCTGTCAGTATCCTTGACCTCGATCGTAATGAGCCTGTACGTCCCAACGAATTTCGCCCGATCGCTCGTCAACGTGGGCCCCTGCGCCGCCTCTACTGGGGCGGCCAGATCAACCGCCACTCGGACGCCGAACAGGATCAGAATGGACATAGCTCCGACGACGGTCAGGACTGTCCCAAGAGTGATGGTCGCCATCCTCGTCATCTATGAATCTCCCTTGTGTGCCTTTGTACGCACCTCTCTGAAGGTAATAGTAGGTGGCCGCAGCATACCACTGGGCCAGCGGAAGGCAAGTGCCATTGTCTGGATAGACGCAGGCGGTGCCAGGTGCCTACACGACCAGATGGCGCCTATCGGTTAACCGGCCACTCGCTTGGAGAAGTAGCTCGAACCGATACGCTGACTCTCTCAGGCGCTGAATCTGGGCCGCCTCCGCAGCAGCACGATTACCTGAGTAGTGCTAGGCGGGAGTTTCTCTGGAGTCCCCGCCCGAGTTCTGGCCACGCGCACCGCCCGGCCTGAACTTTGCCGCTTCGTACTCCAACGACACGCCGCAGGCGAGGCACGCGACCGATCGGTTCAGTCTCAGAAGACCGACCTTCTCATGCGTCTCTTCACCGCAATGATCGCATACGAGTGCGACTAGGTCGTCGTCCAAAATGTTCGCCATAAATCCTCCTGTACCATTTACCGTTGCGCTTTACCGAATGGCGCCCGTGAGCGGATCAATTATGGACCGGTGGGTCACTGTTGCCAAGCCGGTTCTAGCTCTTGAATCTCACGTCGCTAACCGAGCCTTCCCCTCGCTCCCGGACATTTCTTGGGTAATCGTGACGGGTGAAAACCGTAAGCGCGTTGGTGCCCAATACCGAGTACCCACCGGTCCGCACCAAGACTTTCGCCCTGAAACGCTTCGCCAGCAGGGTAACGTCTTCGTCCTGGTTAGCAGCGGGGAAACGGCCAGCCTGACAACCGCGAGCCGGACCAGGGAATCTTGACAAACCCGCCCGCCGAGACCTCTTCAGTTAACGTGCGCAGTCTCTGCGCCGGCTGTTCGTCGGGGACTGCTATTTTTAGTACATGAGAGCGACAAGGTGGTGTGCTCGTTCGGTGTTTACCAGAAACGAATTAAGATTCGGCTTATGATCCGGCCGATCACGAAATACGGTGACAGGGTGCTTCGAACCCGTGCCGAGAAAGTGATGGATATCACCGCTGATGTCCAGGCGCTCATCGACGACATGATTGAAACGATGTATGCCGCGCCAGGCGTCGGTCTGGCCGCGCCTCAGATCGATGTGTCTCTTCGAATTTTTGTCGCCGACCCTTCGTCCGGGCGCCGAGCCGGTGACCTGCTGGTCATGATTAACCCGGACGTCGTCGAGCGTGAAGGGGTTCAGGCAGAATCCGAAGGATGTCTGAGCGTTCCCGGTTTCGAAGCACCGGTACCTCGCCCGACCAGGGCGGTCGTACGCGGCCTCGACCGCGACGGCACGCCGCACTCGGTTGAAGGAACCGGACTCCTGGCGCGAGTATTCCAGCACGAGATCGACCATCTTGACGGGTCGTTGTTTGTGGACCATCTACGTGGACTCAAGCGTGACATGATCGTACGAAAGATCAAAAAACTCCAACGGGCGGGGAAATGGTGAAGACGGTCTTCTTCGGAACGCCCGCGTTCGCCGTACCGATCCTCGAACGGCTTCTCACTTCCCCACACGACGTCGCCGGCGTCGTCACACAACCCGACCGACCGCGCGGTCGAGGCCAGCGAGTGTCAGCGTCGCCGGTGAAAGCAGTCGCTGAGACCAACCACTTACCGGTGCTCCAACCAGAGCGGATGACAGATCCTGACTTCGTCGAAGCTCTCAGGAGACTTCAACCTGATCTCGGTGTGGTCGCGGCCTACGGTAAGTTTTTTCCCGACCATCTGCTGGATCTTCCGCGACTCGGTATGATCAACGTGCATGCATCGCTCCTGCCAAAGTACCGGGGCGCCGCACCGATTCATCGGGCGGTAATGGCCGGCGAGAAAGAGAGCGGTGTCACCATTATCAAGCTCGTACGCGAGATGGATGCTGGACCGATGCTTCGCCGGGAGCCAATTCCGATCGGACCAGACGAGACTAGTGTCAGCCTGGAGCCGCGGCTCGCCGAGCTCGGTGCCGAGCTGCTGGTCCAGACGATCGACGCACTTGATACGGGCCGGGTCGTCGCCCGTGACCAGGATCCGAGCCAGGTCACATTCGCGCCCAGACTCAGCCGTGACGACGGCCGGATCGATTGGACAAAAACGGCGCCTCAGATCCACAACCAGGTCCGCGGCCTACACCCATGGCCTCACGCCTTCGGCTACCTCAATAACGTCCGCTATCTTTTGCTTCGCACCAGAGTCGTCGCGAGCCTGGCTCCGAGTCCAAACGACCCGCCACCCGTGGTCGGTCAGGTGCTGGAAGCGGCGAAGGATCGCCTGATCGTTTCGACAGGGCAGCAAACGGCCCTCGCACTCCTGGAGCTCCAGTCGGAGGGCCGACACCCATTGACGACCCGCGCCTTCCTGGCTGGGCATCGTCTCGCTCCCGGCGCGGTCTTTCTCCCTGTTTCCTCATGACAGCGCCCGCTCGCCGCGCCGCCCTCAGAGTACTTCGTGACGTCCACACCAAACACACCAACCTCTCGGATGCTCAGGCGCGCGTACGTACGACCCTGTCTGACCAACGTGACCGCGCCCTCGCGACTGAAATCGCCGTGGGTACCCTCCGATGGCGAGCTAGCCTCGATTTCATCATCGGGGAAGCCTCATCGCGGCCCTTGACTCGTGTCGATCCCGATGTCCTCGATCTTCTCCGACTATCCACCTATCAGATTGTCTATCTGAAGCGGATTCCTAACCATGCGGTCGTTTACGACGCCGTTGAATTGGCCCGTGATCTAGGTAAGACCAGTGCGGCGACGTACGTCAATGCCGTGTTACGTGCAATTACCAAGGGAGATTTTTCCTCCCGCCTTCCGTCGCTCCCGCCCGCCATCGGTCTCAAGGACCGTGGCTGCCGTCAGCAGGCACTCGACTACCTAAGCGTCACGCGGTCGCACCCGAGATGGCTGGTCGAGCGCTGGTACGACCGATACGGCGCTGAGGCCGCAATTGAGTGGACCCGCTTTAACAACACACCAGCTCCGATTACCTTGCGAGTTAACACCTTGGTTATCTCAGCCCAGCAGCTGGCCAACGACCTTGCGCGCGACGGTGTTGAGACCAGGACCGGCAGGTGGACGCCAAACGCGTTGATCGTGACCCGGGGAAATCCACTGGGCTCGGCGCTCGCAACCCGTGGTCTGTTCTGGTTCCAGGACGAGGCGGCTCAGCTCGTCGCTGAACTCGTGACAGCGGAGCCAGGCGACCATGTGCTGGATGCCTGCGCTTCCCCCGGTGGGAAATCGCTTATCGTCGCCGGGGCCATGGCGGACCAGGGACTGCTCGTCTCGGCTGATATCCGTCCCAATCGAACGGCGCTGCTCTCGCGAATTCTAGCGCAGGCCGGAACTCTGTGCACCCAGGTTGTACGTCTCGACGCTCGGTATCCGCCTTTCGGGCCGGTTCACCAGTGGGTCGTGTTGGATGTGCCGTGCTCGGGCTTTGGCACGCTTAGACGCGACCCAGACATCAAATGGAAACGAACCGCTGACCACCTATCCCAACTGGTCGCCACGCAATCGGCACTGCTTGACGGCGCGGCAACTGCCGTACAACCGGGGGGAAGACTGCTATACGCCACCTGCTCCAGTGAACCTGAGGAAAACCAGGCCGTCGTCAAGCGCTTTCTGGAGAGCCACCCGACGTTCACAATCGAACGACCATCAGTCCCTCGCCTCGCTCCACTTATCGATCAGGACGGCTTTTTCCAGACGGTTACCCACCGCGATCGTCTCGAGGCGTTTTTTGCCGCCACGCTCAGACGCCACGTGCCATGAACTTTTTACAAGATAAGCACCTGCGCTACACTGGTAAACTGGATGGCGGCAAAAGTACCACTCACGAAGTGGGCTTTTAGAGTCGGGAAGCTGGTCGCCCTCCTGGGTGCGCTCGGGGCCACCTATGGACTGTCTGCCTTGACGTCGCTCCAGCTGGCTCTAAAGAGCAGAGAAGTTTCCGTCCCCAGCCTGAGAGGGCTGACCCCGGAGGAGGCTGAGGGCGTCCTCGCCGATGCGGGACTCACCTTGCGAATCGACCCGGTCCGCCGAGTAAACGACACAGTCAACCTTGGTCGTGTCGCCGATCAGGACCCGAACTCAGGCCTGACCACTCGTAGCCAACGCAGCGTCAAGACGTGGCTCAGCTCCGGGCCGACACCGGCTTCAATTCCCGGACTGATCGGAGCCTCTGAGCCGGCAGCCCGGCGCAGCCTGGAGGAGAACGGGTTTTCCCTACACAAGCTTTCTGAGATTCGATCGAATCAGTACCAGATCGACGCCGTGGTTGCCCAGGAGCAGCCCCCCGACAGCAATGGCCAGCGGATCTCGCTCCTGGTCAATCGCGGTGAGCGTGGCCGGACGTTTGTGATGCCGGATTTGATCGGTGTCGATAGCGCGGCCGCCGCCGACGTACTCAGGAGCCGCGGATTCCGTATCGCGGTCGTCGCCGACCATCCGTACCCAGGCATCCCACCTGGCATCGTCCTGCGCCAGTCTCCCGAAGCCGGTTTCCAGATCGCCCCTGGCGAATCGATCTCTATTGAGGTCAGCCAGTGACCTTGCGCATTGCGCCGTCTATTTTGTCGGCCGACTTCGCTCGCCTAGCCGAAGATATCGCGCAGGTTGAGCGTGGAGGGGCCGACCTGGTTCACGTCGATGTCATGGACGGACGGTTCGTTCCCAATATCACGATCGGAGTTCCAGTCGTGCGTGCGCTCCGTCGGGTTGTCACGGTTCCGCTCGATGTTCACCTCATGATCGTCGAGCCAGAACGACACGTCGAGGCATTCGCCGACGCAGGTGCGGCAATGCTATCCGTCCACGTGGAAGTGTCACCCAACCTACGTCGTACCCTGGAAGCGATTAAGGTGCTCGGAGTTCAAGCTGGAGCCGTACTGAATCCATCGACACCTGCTAAGGCGGTAGCGTCGGTAGCCGATCTGGTCGATTTCGTGTTGGTCATGTCGGTCAACCCAGGGTTCTCCGGTCAGGACTATATTCCTTCAAGCCCAGCGAAGGTCCGCGCGGTACGAGCACTTCTTGACGAGGCACACAACGACGCACCGGTTGAGATTGACGGCGGCATTCAACCGGGAAACGCTGCTGACGTCGTGGAAGCGGGAGCCGAGATCCTCGTCGCCGGATCGGCGATTTACGGAACCGACAATCCCGCAGCAGCAACGCAAGCCTTACGCAGCGCTGCACTCGCGGGTACACCGATAGCCTTGCGTGGGTCACGGTAATCAGTGTCGTGCCTGTACATTCCTCGCATGTCAGAGTCCGGTACGCGGAAACGGACCAAATGGGTGTGGCGTACTACGCAAATTACTTCGTGTGGTTCGAAGTGGGACGATGTGATTTGCTACGGTCTCTGGGACACACCTACCGCGACCTCGAGAGCGACGGAATCCTTTTACCGGTGATCGAAGCCCACTGCACGTTCCGCGATTCGGCCAGGTACGACGATGATGTTGAAATCGTCACGGCAGGATCACTGGTGTCTCCGGTCAGGGTGCAGTTCGATTACGACGTCTCGCGGCGAGCGGATGGCACGCCACTGGCGACAGGTCGAACGGTGCATGGAGCCGTCAATACGTCCGGGCAACCCCGCCGACTGCCCGAAGAGATTCAGGCGGTCCTGAAGTGAAGGCGGTCGTTACCGGCGCTGCCGGCTTTGTCGGATCAAACCTCACCACACGACTACTTGACGTCGGGGCCCGCGTCACCGGTGTCGACTGCTTCACCGACTACTACGCGCGGGCATTGAAAGAGAAGAACGTAAAGCGGTTTCGCGATCACCCTAGGTGCCGCTTCGTCGAGACCGAGATCGCGACAGCAAACTGGACCGAGCTGCTGACCGACGTGACTCACGTCTTTCATCTGGCGGCGCAGGCGGGCGTCCGGAAAAGTTGGGGCGCAGATTTCGCGATCTACACGACCTGTAATGTTGACGCGACACAGATACTCCTTGAGGCGTGTGTTGGGCGGAACCTCGAACGCTTTGTCTATGCCTCAAGTTCGTCAGTCTATGGGGACGGCGTTGCTATCCCGATGCGCGAGGATGCTCGCCCTCAGCCCGTGTCACCGTACGGCGTGACGAAGCTGGCCGCGGAGCACCTGTGCCAGCTGTACTTTGTAAACCACAAGGTCCCAACTGTTTCACTGCGCTACTTCACCGTCTATGGCCCGTGTCAGCGCCCCGACATGGCCTTTAATCGTTTTCTCCGTGCAATTCAGAACGGCCAGCCGATAACGCTGTATGGTGATGGCGAGCAGACTCGAGACTTTACGTTTATTGACGATGCAGTAAGCGCTACCATCGCCGCTGGCAACCGCGGAAGCTCTGGGCGCGTCTATAACATCGGAGGCGGGGCACGCGTCTCAATGAATCACGTCTTGGATCTGATGGCAACCGTCACCGGGCAGGTTCCGATCGTCGCCCGCCAACCATTGCAGAAGGGTGACATGCACGATACGCACGCCGACGCGACACTGGCGAAACAGGATCTCGGCTTTACTCCGGCCGTGGAACTGGAGGACGGGATTCGCTCCGAGCTCGAATGGATATCTACGATACCGGTACCGACAAAGTGACTACATCACACAATCGACACTTCGCGATCGGCGCACGCCGGCGTTTAGCGTGGTTGGCAGGCATCGCCATGGCGACTATCGGTGCTGCCTGCGGGTCCTCCGAACCGACGATCACACCGGCGACCGTCGGCGGCGACCAGATTCTGTTCGAGCTCGGAACCGCTACCCTTGCGGAAGGCAGGTGGGCAGAGGCACGCGAGTATTTTCTTCAGGTCCGAGACAACTACCCGCAAAGTGGGCTTCGGGCCGACGCCAGGATCGGTATCGCCGATAGCTACGAGAGTCAGGGAGGCCCGGCCAACTACGTCTCTGCTCTCGCAGAATATCAGGACTTTCTCCGCCTCTACCCGACACATCCCCGCGCCGAGTACGCACAGTTCAAGCTCGGCATGGTCCATCATCACCAGATGCGACCACCTCAGCGGGATCAGACGTGGACCCAGTCAACGATTCGTGAGTTCGAGCTGTTCCTCGAAGGATACCCAAACAGTGAGACAGCCGGCGAAGTCCAAGGCTACCTCCAAGAGGCCAAAGATCGTTTGTCGGAATCAGAGTTTGTCGTCGGGCAGTACTACTACCGACATGAGTGGTGGCCAGGAGCGATCGAGCGCCTGCAGACGGTGATCGACACCAATCCGGCATTTACCGGTCGCGAGTCTACATATTTCTATCTAGCCGACGCGTTCTACCAAGGCGGTGAGCTTGCGAAGGCGTTGCCGGCGTTTCAAATCCTGCTTGAGGAGTTCCCGGGTACGGAGTTCAACGAAGAAGCCACCGCCGCTCTCGCGGATATCGAAACGCGGCTAGCAGCTGGTTTCACCGCACCCCTCGAGTCGAACGAGGAGGACAACGGCGACGGTTTTTTCGTCGTGGAATCTCCTATCTCCAAGTAGCCCCCGCCTCGGCGCTGAGGCGGTCCTGCCTTTCAGGACTCTTTGCCGGTCAGAGGCAGATTCCGAGGCGGGAGAACCAACAGAGACCGCGTGTGCGCCCCGCGTCGCCGAAGCAGTCGGAGACCGCACGCTAACCGTCGTCTGGGCCAGGATGGCACGGCTACTTAGTCCGCAGTCTCGACGATGCCCACGGAAGGATCCCCTGGTCAATGCCTAGCTATGATTTCGTCACACGCTTCGTGGTTTACGTGCCGTGACGGAACTTGTCGAGGCGGGTACCGTCATTCTTGGCACCTACACAACGACAACTCCATTGGTCACCTTCAAGATATTGTAAAAATCGGTGACCTGGTGGCACAGTAACAGTGAGGACCTGCTCCACCTCGTGCGTCAGCCGGCGCGTCTCGATGAGCGGGTCACCCGGCGCCTCGCCTGTTCAAAATCCGCAACCTTCGGGTCCGACAGTACTTGACTGTAGCGCCGGTAGTAGTCGGCGGCCGAGACAAGCGCCACGATCAAAACACCCCACAGGGCTACCGTCCCGAGGATGTAGAACAGTTCCACCTGGCTACCAAGCATCAACAGTAGGATGGCGACGATCTCCATTACCATCTTGACCTTACCCAGGCGTGAGGCGGGAATGTTTACGCCCCGGCCATGCGCAATGCTCCGGAGTACGGTGATCGCAAGCTCGCGGCCGAGGATCACCCACACCATCCACGCAGCTGCCAGCTCCATCCAGACGAGCGACACCAGCGCCGCCGTGACTAGAAGCTTGTCGGCCAGCGGATCCATCATCTGTCCCAACGCCGTCACCTGGCGACGCCGACGCGCCAGGTATCCGTCAAGCCAGTCGGTAAACGCCGCCACTCCAAATATTGCCGCGCCGACGACTTCTTTGGGAAGACCGAAAATTAGCTCGGCCTCGAATCTCGTTAGCAGAACGACGACGAGAAACGGGACAAGAAAGATGCGAACCAGGGTCAGTACATTCGGGAGATTCATCACACGCACTGTCACGTCTGCAACACGCTGCCCACTTACATTGTAACCCGCCAACTCCGGACTGAATCCAACGCCGGCTGCGGGACGGTAGGCTATGATCTCTGATCATGAAGGCCGTTCTCCTGGCTGGAGGGCTTGGTACGCGTCTCCGGCCGCTTACCCTCAATACGCCGAAACCGGTCGTTCCAATCTTTGATCGCCCGTTTCTCCACTACCAGATCGAACTCCTCAAGCAGCTGCCTGAAATCGACGAGGTGATTCTCAGCTTGAACTATCAACCGGAAGCGATCGAGCGTGTGGTCGGCGACGGATCCGACATCGGTCTGCACATTCGATACGTAGTCGAACCGACACCACTCGGCACGGGGGGCGCCGTTAAATATGCGTCAAGCGGTATCGAAGGCACCGTCGTCGTATTGAACGGGGATGTCCTCACCGACACCGACCTTCAGGCTGTCCTCGATCTCCATCGGCGTCGCGACGCCCAAGCCACCATCGTATTGACACCGACCGAGAACCCTTCGGCTTACGGCCTGGTAGAGACGGAAGAAGCCGGTGATGTGCGGCGCTTCCTCGAAAAGCCAGGCGCTAATGAGATCACCTGCGACACGATCAACGCTGGTATTTATATCCTGGAAACCCAGACGTTCGACCGGATCCCGGCGGCCACGAACTGGTCGATTGAGCGGAAGTACTTCCCATCACTCGTCGCGCGCGGCGACACGTTTGTCGCCTACGTCCACCGCGGCTACTGGATCGATATCGGGACACCAGAAAAGTACATGCAGGCCCATCGCGACATCATGACCGGAATCTGTCGCGCCTATCCTTTTGCCGATGACACGACTGGCCAGCCGCGCGTCGCCGTCGACGCCGTCGTCGATCCAGAAGCCCGGCTTGAAGGGCCCTGCTACATCGCGCCGCACGCCCGGGTCGACGCCGGCGCACGAATCGCGCCCTATAGTGTGATCGGGACATCGGCGTCGGTCGGCACTGGAGCGGTTATCGACGGGGCTGTCCTGTGGCCGGGTTCAGCAGTCGGATCGGAGGCCACGATTCGGCATGCCATTCTCGGCCACGACGTCAACGTCGAAGAACAGGCAGTCGTCGGGCCGGGGGCCGTCATCGGTGACAAGTCGGTTATCACCCGCTATACCCACGTCTGGTAAATCCTCACGAGAGACCAAGAGAGACTATGTCGCCACCGATTGTCGACCCGAGCATCTTTAAGGCCTACGACGTTCGCGGGCTCTATCCCGATCAGATTCGAGAGGACATCGCGAAGCAAATTGGGCAAGCGTTCGTGGTATATCTGAACGCCAAGCGCATTGCTGTCTCTCGCGACATGCGTCTGTCATCACCCATTCTCGCGGCGGCATTCATCGAGGGCGCTCGTGAGCAAGGAGCAGACGTAGTCGACTTCGGGATGCTCGCCACCGACATGTTGTACTTCGCCGTCGCGCGCGATCAGTTCGATGGCGGCGCCCAGATCACGGCATCCCACAATCCGAAACAATACAACGGCATAAAACTAGTGCGACAGCAGGCAATCCCGTTGAGCGGCGACGAGGGCATCTCGGACATCCGAGACATGATTCTCGCCGACCAGCTTCCGACAGCGGGACCACTAGGAACGTTGTCCGAAAGCCACCTCCTTGATGACTACATCGACCATGTCATGTCATTCATCGATCCCTCTGTGATTCAACCCTTCCGGCTCGTCCTCGACGCCGGGAACGGGATGGGTGGCCTGGTTGGACCTCCACTCTTTGACCGGCTTCCGTGTGATACCACGCGTTTGTGCTTCGAGATCGACGGCACGTTTCCTAACCACCAGGCCAACCCGCTCCTCAAGGAAAACCGACGGGGCCTCATCGACCGGGTACTCGCTGAGCAATCAGATGCGGGGGTGGCGTGGGATGGCGACGCGGACAGATGCTTCTTTGTCGATGGTGACGGTGAGTTCGTCCCAGGTGACTTCATCACGGCGCTCCTGGCCGAGGCGTTCCTACGTAAAGAGGCGGCGGCCACAATCGTCTACGACGTGAGGGCCAGCCATGCGGTAAAAGAGACGGTCGAACGGTTTGGGGGATCGGCCTTAATGAACCGGGTCGGCCACGCCTTCTTCAAGAAGCGCATGCGCAAAGAGAACGCGGCCTTCGGTGGCGAAGTGACTGGACACTACTACTTCCGGAACAACTTCTTTGCCGACAACGGATTTATTCCAGCACTTCTAATCCTAGAACTCATGTCGGTTAAGAAGATGACCCTCAGCCAGTTACTGGCGCCACTGCGCGAGAGGTATTTCATCTCGGGTGAAATCAATACTGAAATGCCGGATTCAGACGCGGTCCAGTCAACGATCGCTCGGATCGAGCAGCACTACCGGGACGGGCACACCTACCGGATAGACGGCCTGTCGGTGGAGTACCCCACTTGGCACTTTAGCGTCAGGCCTTCCAATACCGAACCCTTCATCCGACTGAACCTCGAAGGGAATACACAGGAACAGATGGAGACACGGCGGGACGAAGTCCTGTCGTTAATTCGCGGCTAGTGGCCTATTATCGACAACCTCATTGTCGATCGCCGATCGGACAGCCCTAGTTCCCTCAGTCAAGATCGACGAAGGTGACAGCATTCCAGCTACACTGCAGAGGACATGACGATGAAGATGACCAATCTCTTATTCGCGCTGCTTCTGGCAACCGGTGTGGCCCTGGGGCAGGAATCCGAAGCCAGGCTTCACACAGCCACCTTTGCGGGCGGCTGTTTCTGGTGCATGGAACCTCCGTTCGATGAGCTGACAGGTGTGATCTCCACCATGTCTGGTTACATCGGTGGGCACGCAACAGATCCGACCTACGCAGAAGTGTCGGCGGGTGTTACCGGTCACACCGAAGCCGTGCAGGTGCTCTACAACCCCGCCGTCATTACATACCCGCAACTGCTCGATGTGTTTTGGCGAAATATCGATCCGGTGGCGCGAAACAGGCAGTTCTGCGATTCCGGATCACAGTACCGCAGCGGGGTGTTCTACCACGATGAGGAACAGGAGCGACTGGCGCGCCAGTCGAAAAACTCGCTGGAACGGTCAGCGCGTTTCAGCGAACCAATTGCGACCGAAATAACCGAGGCGACAGTGTTCTATGCGGCAGAGGAATATCACCAAAACTACTACATGAAAAATCCCCTTCGCTACAAGTTCTACAGCTATCAGTGCGGTCGAGAGAAGAGGTTGAAGCAGCTCTGGGGCAACATAAATTGATACCCCGTGACAGCAACGACTCAAACCGGTGGAGGTGTTCGCCGTGGCGCTGTCACAGGTGGTTCATACACCCTCTACTGCATGCCCATCTATATACCCATGATTGAAACGAATGGAGCGGGAGACGGGGGTCGAACCCGCGACCTTCAGCTTGGGAAGCTGACACTCTACCACTGAGTTACTCCCGCTCGACATGGCAGCAACAGCTAGTATAGCAAGCAGTTGACCGCCTTCAGCGCCCCTACTTCGCAGTAAGACTCACACCCTCCCACCGCATTCTTCGCCTTGCAAGATACCCTGACAGCTGGCGATGCGGCCCTTGCTGTCGCGCTCGACCTCGGGTTAGCATGTCCCCCGACGTGTCCCTATAAATTGTATAAGCCAAGGAGCCTAGTTAATGTTTCTACGATTCTTTCAACGTCTCTATTCGACTGAGCGAGTCGCTCCAGCTCTGTGCCTGGTAAGTCTGGCTCTCGTCACACTATTCTCGACGGCTTGCGGCCAGGATGGAGTGACGCCAGAAATGGCAGCTGAGATGGTAGCTGACGCGAGGGCGGAAGCGACCGCTGAAGCGGCCGCCGGCGAAAAAGCATCCTTTCTCGCCAACGTCGAAGTGATGCGGGAGAAATTTCTCGGACTCGCCGAAGCCTTTCCAGAGGATAATTACACTTGGCGCCCGATGGAGGGTGTTCGCTCGGTTTCAGAAGTGCTGATGCTCATCGCCACCGAAGGCTACAATTTAGCCCCGTCGGCACTCGGTGGAACGGCAGCCATAAGCCGAGACGAACAGGGCGAACTGAGAATGCTTACCGACAAGGCCGAAGTGATTGACCACCTCAACAAGGGCTTTGACTACCTGAGGATGGAAATTGAGGCGATCGACCCAGCGACCCTGGTCGGCTCACGCGAGCTCTTCGGGCAGGAGCGTACAACTCCGGACATCATTCTGTTCGTGGGTGGCGATATGCACGAGCATCTCGGCCAGCTCATTGCCTACGCGCGGACGAATGAAATCGTGCCGCCATGGAGCCAGTAGACAGACGACAGACTGGGACTCGCATACCGTCAACCTAGTCGCACACCGGTGGTCTGTATCGACCCTGGCAGTCGGTACAGGCCACTAACGCCTGAATAGGCGATTAATTTGCACGTTCAACACCAGGTTCTTGGCCTCCAGAAACCGCGTACCCAGAGCATCCTGGCGCACGTTGTAGACCACAAACAACTCGCTGCCAGTCTGACACGCCCAGCGGAACTTGATGCTGGCTTCGATGGATCGTACGGCTCTTGAAAAGGAGCGTAACCCTGAACATACCGGCTGACGACCTCATCCCGGTGCCTGACCTCGACGTCCCTGAGGGCATTACGTCTATCGGTCGGACAATTTCGGTAAGAGGCGAGGTTCGTTCGGGTGAACACTTAATCATCGAGGGGCGGGTCGAAGGACGCGTCATGGTTCCGGACCACGGACTAGCCATCGGGAAATATGGCAACGTCAGCTCGGAGGTGATGGCCCGAACCGTCACCGTTTTAGGCACCGTAAAGGGTAAGCTCAGCGCGACGGAACGGGTCGAGCTCCTGCCGAGCGGTAAAGTGGAGGGTCGCATCGTGACCGCTAGCCTGATCATGGACGAAGGCTGCTACTTCAAGGGAGTGGTTGACCCGACGCTCCGCGACACAGTCCTTGCAGTCAGCCGGCACAGACTTAAACAAGGCGCCGACGACACCTAGTGTGCCGCCCACGCGTTTTGATACCTCTGGGATTGATAAGGAATACGTGCCAGTCCACAACGCCTTCTTCGACGTCGATGAAAGCGTCCTGACGATCGGGACCCAGTTCTTCGACCGAGTCGCCCGTGAAGCCTCTGGTTGCAAGCCCTAATCACCAGCAAACTCGTAAGCGATGCATTACGGCAATTTCCACCGTTCGCTCGTTTGCGTCGGCTGGGCCTTGGTCTCCTCACTATCGATCAACTGCGGCGGCGGGGATAGGCAGCTTGATTGGAGCGAGGTCGATCGGCTAATTCAGAACGACCACCCTGATGTGCCCAGCGTGACAACTGCCGAGCTCGCCGACGCTCTGGCCAATGGGCGTCATGTTTTACTCCTCGATGTCCGCGAGGCGGCGGAATTTGCCGTGAGTCATCTGCCAGGGGCACAACGGGTAACATCGACTGCTAGCGCCTCTGTCATGCTCGAGAACGCTACCCCGGACACGCTTGTCGTTGCTTACTGCTCCGTCGGTTATCGTTCTGCTGCATTTGTAAAGGACCTTCACGAACAAGGTGTCGCCAATGCGGTCAACCTTGACGGCTCAATTTTTGCCTGGGCCAATGCCGGCCTACCCGTATACCGTGGCGAACTCGAAGTCGACGAGGTTCATCCATTCGACGACACGTGGGGCGTGCTCCTTAGCCGAGAACTCTGGACCTTCGAGCCAACAATCGCGCAGCCATAGCAACTCCTTTTCCCTCGGCCAGGCACGCTATTGCTATCTCACTTTTCTAGGGTAACGTCGCTTTATCGCCCAGGGCGAGACGATTGCGCGCGTTCTCGACTTCTCTGTGGAAGACGAGAAGTGCATCTGCGTTTTCTTGGTCGTCTGTAAAATTGTATGTGCGGCCATCTCTAACTTTGATGCGTAAGTTGTGTTCAAGGTAGTCGACCGTAAACTCTTCCAGAGCGTCGAGTGCAACCTCGAATGCATCGTCGTCACTAGTCTGATAACGGATACCACTCGTGGTGGCCACAAGTACTCCGGCACAGTCGCCGAATCGGTGTTTGTGTACGACGGCAGTCCGTTCATCTAGACGTACTTCTTTAAACGTCACCATCATCGAGGCTGGGGTTCCAGTGACTTCGACGTCCTCTACGTGGGTCTCGTAGCCAGGTGCGGAGACATTGACACGGTATCGACCGGGAGCGAGTGCAGCTGACTTGAACGGTGTTGTTCCCACATACTGGCGGTCTATAAAGACATCCGCCCCATCGATATCGGCCGCGATCTGCAACACAATCTGTGGCGGCGCAGATACCGGGTCCAGTATCGCCGCGGGAGCTGGTTCGAGAATCGGCAGCGGTGTCTCAGTAACCTCTGGCTCGATCGGAGTTGGTTCGGGCTCGGTGGGGACTGCCGTTGGTGCTGCTGGTGGTGCTGATAAAGGTGGCGGCACGGGCGACGTTTCAGGCTCGGGCTGCACCGACGGCCCCAGCAAAAGAAAGTACGTTGCACCGCCCGTCAGAACCATTGCGACCAGTACATAAAGCCAATGGCGCTTCGTCGGCGAAGGATTTTCTGATTCACTTAGTAGCGTCATCAATTCTCCGGAGATGTTAAATTGAAATCCAGGTCTCATCTGCACCAAATCGCTCGATTCGGTGCCGGGAAGTGGAAGTGTGCGACGGGCGCGGGATGCGAGACAGTGCTCGAATTATGGCCGGCGACGCTCTAACGGGTGCTCGGTGCTACCCTCGCCACCGTTATCGGAAATCTCCTACATGGTCACACGCACGCACAAACTATTGAATTATTGGAATAAATTAGAGCATGCCCATAGCGTCTGTCTTTCGCTTTTCATGATACTGAATTACTGAATTGCTACGAAGAGGAGTGCCGCTCGACAGCATCCTTAATTGTGTCGGCGGTAACACCGAAGTGAGAAGCCTCCCACACCACACGTCCTTCTTGAATTAATAGTACCTGCGGTGTCTCATGTCGCACATTTAAGCGCGTTGCCACTGCATCAGAAACATCCTGATGGGTCTGCACGGTGACGATGGCATATTGAGTGACATCTCGATCTTTACTGAGATGTGCCACAAGTTCATCGTGGGCTTGTGCACTGGTACCGCACGTTACACTGTGTTTGAACAACAAGACTAAGCGTTCATCTGATGCCACAATGACACGTTCGAGCGCGTCAACACTGTCGAGAACAATTAAATGCGAGAGCATGACATAAGTGTAGCAATGGTACCCCCAGAACAGAGGTCACCCATGGCCACATAGCGTGTAAGCACCCTCCATGACAACTATCGTAAAGACCTGTGGTTTCGTATCATTACCACTCAGAGGGACATTATTCTCCTCACAACCAGCTTTCTTCGAGACGAGCTGACCGACCACGTAACTGCTTTTTACAAGGGCCCCACAATCACCAACACTTGGAACAGCAGGCTTACGTGGAGCGGGCTCAGTACGGGGACCTCAGTCATCACCGCCAACGCGACCAGTGGCGCGGTTGCGGCAGATGAGCCAGAAACGGTCACGCTGACGTTTCTCCCTGTGGCGTCCAGCACCTATAGTGGCACGCTGACGGTCGACAACAATAAGGCCAGGGGGAGTAATCCTTGTCGTTCTCAGAGACGGCGCAGCCCTGAAAATGGTGTTTGGTAGTGATTTATTTCGCGGGACTCAAGACTACGTGCAGGTGCACATGTGGCTGGCACGGATAGTCTAGCGTGGTATCCCGAACGGATCTGTTTTTGAATAGACCAGACTGCCTAATTTTTTCATTATTGTATATAGGGCAGGTTGCGAAAAATGCAGAACACGATTGGAGAGAACTATGGAGAGCGAAAGCAAGTGCCCGGCGTTGGGTGGGCTTCACAGACAGACGGCGGTTGGAACCATCTCGAACCAACACTGGTGGCCGAGTCAGTTAAACCTGAAGATTCTCCACCAGAACTCTCCCATGTCAGATCCTATGGGCAAGGACTTCAACTACGCTGAGGAGTTCGAGACACTTGACCTGGATGCGCTGAAGAAAGACATCGATAAGTTGATGACGACGTCGCAAGACTGGTGGCCGGCTGACTACGGTCACTATGGGCCGCTCTTTATTCGGATGGCGTGGCACAGCGCAGGCACGTACCGCATCGGCGACGGCCGCGGCGGCGCATCCTCCGGTACACTACGCTTTGCTCCCCTCAACAGCTGGCCCGACAACGGAAACCTCGACAAGGCGCGCTTGTTGCTCTGGCCGATTAAGCAGAAGTACGGCCGGAAAATTTCGTGGGCCGACTTGATGATATTTAGCGGTAACTGTGCCTTGGAGTCGATGGGATTCAAGACGCTCGGTTTCGCTGGCGGACGCGAGGACATCTGGGAGCCTGAAGAGGACATTTACTGGGGTCCTGAGAACACGTGGCTTGCAGACGAGCGTTACAGCGGCGACAGGAACCTCGCGGAGCCTCTCGGTGCCGTTCAAATGGGTCTAATCTACGTAAACCCGGAAGGGCCAAACGGTAAGCCAGATCCGCTCGCTGCAGCAAGGGACATCCGAGAAACATTCAGGCGCATGGCCATGAATGACGAGGAAACGGTTGCGCTTATTGCCGGCGGACACACGTTTGGTAAAGCACATGGTGCTGCCGCTGGGGACCGGTATGTCGGTCCCGAGCCAGAGGGTGCCAGCCTAGAGGAGCAAGGTTTAGGCTGGAAAAACAGCTTCGGCAGCGGCAAAGCCAGTGACACAATCACCAGCGGCTTGGAGGGCGCATGGACCACAAACCCGGTGAAGTGGGACAACAATTACTTCGATAACCTGTTCGGCTACGAATGGGAGCAGGTGAAGAGCCCTGCCGGTGCGACACAGTGGGCTCCCACGAATGCATCTGCAGCGGGTACCGTGCCGGATGCTCACGATCCGTCGAAGAAGCACGCCCCCATGATGTTCACAACGGACATCGCACTGAAAATGGACCAGCTCTACGCGCCGATTTCGAAGCGCTTCCACGAGAACCCGGAGGAGTTTGCAGACGCCTTCACTAAGGCGTGGTACAAGCTGACGCACCGTGACATGGGACCCCGCAAGCGATGTCTGGGTCCATTGGTTCCTGCAGAACCACAGTTGTGGCAAGACCCCGTCCCCGACGTCACTCATGATTTGATTGGAAAGCGAGATATCGTTGACCTCAAGGGCAAGATACTCGCATCAGGACTGTCCATTTCGCAGCTGGTCTCGAGCGCCTGGGCGTCGGCGGCAACGTTCCGTGGCACCGACAAACGCGGCGGGGCGAATGGAGCGCGCATCCGCCTCGCGCCGCAGAAAGATTGGGAAGTGAACAGCCCGGGCGAACTGGAGAAGGTGCTGCAGACACTGGAGGAGATCCAAACGGCATTCAACAGCTCGCAGCCCAACGGGAAGATGGTCTCGCTCGCTGACGTAATTGTTCTAGGCGGGTGCGCAGCCATCGAGGACGCGGCGAAGAACGCCGGTCACGACGTCCAGGTTCCCTTCTCGCCTGGACGCGCAGACGCGTCGCTGGAACAAACCGACGTGGACTCATTTGCCGTGCTTGAGCCCACCGCAGACGGGTTTCGTAATTATCTCGGAGTTGGACACCGAAGATCGGCGGAAGAGCTCCTGGTGAATCGGGCCCACATGCTGACACTGACCGCTCCTGAGACGACAGTGCTCGTCGGCGGCATGCGCGTCCTCAATACAAACGTCGGGCAGTCCACACTCGGCGTCTTCACGAAGCGGCCTCAGATGTTAACCAATGATTTCTTTGTGAACCTGCTCGACATGAACACTAAGTGGCAGGTGTCCTCCACAGCCGATCACGTGTTCGAGGGACACGACTACGAGACGGGCGAGCTCAAGTGGAGCGGCACCGCAGTCGACCTGATCTTCGGTTCGAACTCCCAGCTCCGAGCCATCGCGGAAATATATGCATGTGACGACTCGCAGGAGGCGTTCGTGCGTGACTTTGTGGCAGCGTGGGACAAGGTGATGAATCTTGATCGCTTCGACCTTGCCTGATCTCAGCGAAGTGCTCGTAACGTTCGTCTGCTTTTACATCTGACACGCCGAAGTAACTGCGGACTGCAAAGGCCTCAGTCCACAG
>CAUZDY010000047.1:0-20437 GCA_963578805.1 Vicinamibacteria bacterium
GCGACGAGCCGAGCACGGCGGTGGGCAACTACATTCGGTCCGAGGGTCTCGGCGAAGTCATTCAGGTCATCGTGTACCCAGACCGCCGCGGCGAGGGATACGGCATCGGACGCTATGAGGACCATCCTCGTTTCGACTTCTCACGCGTGCAGCAAGAGCCGGACGTGCACTTCGCGCACAAGAGCGGATTCATGTGTAAGACGACGGCCACCGACCCCGACCGGTTACGGGCGTTAATCGCGCGGGCCCAGGTCGATGTCACCTAGCGGTGTCATCGTCACGGGGAGACACAGCCGACTTGTGGCCCAGTTCGGACAGGTCGTTCATATTGCTGTAGTGTGTTCTTTGGGCCCGCACCCTTCTCGATCACATTGCTGAACCTGGCCAGGAAGTGCGCGGCCTTGGGTCATCGATTGCCACTGCCGCCGCCATTCCGTCAACAGGTCCTCCACGACCTCCGGGCGCAGTAGCGGCACCGGTTTAAAACTAACGTAATCAAGATGGCCTTATAGCCAACCGTCCACCAACCGAGCTATTCTCATTCGCGTACCTGCAACAAGGGAGAGATTCAATGGGAGACAAGGGTGGTCAGAAGGACAAGAACAAGGGCCAGAAGCAGAAGGCCGCGAAGGCCGCAGAAAAGAAGAAGCAGAAACGGGACAAACAGGTGAAACCAAAACACGGCTGAGTGTGGGTGTGCGAAGAACTCACGCGTCTCGTACCTGCGGACTGATGTCTCTACAACCCTGAACACCCTCGGCTCCTATTCCGTCACTGCCGCGATCGGCGAAGGCGGCATGGGGGAGACATCTAGACCACGGGAGACAAGGCTCGACCAGGACGTAGCCCTCAACGCTCTGTCGCAAGCCCAATGACCACGACCGTGATTCTCTTGGCGCTCGCTGATGTCCTTCTCGTCGCGTATTTGATACGCCGCGAAGCGCGGAACCGGTGGCTACGCGGGACAAGAACATCGACGAAAGTTGTGTGGACCCTTGTCTTATGTTCGACTGCCTTAGCGATGGATCGTCTCAGCTTTGGTGCTGCCATTTTTCAGCTGATCTGAGTCCAAGCGCACGTAATCCTGCTCAGTCTCGGGCTGCTTGCACTCGCGGTAGGCGCGCTTCAGAGAGCAGAGTAGCGAAGATATATGCGAGACTCGGCCAGGTCTATCAGGTCACCGACAGCACCCGTTTAGATCATCTCAGGCGGAAAAAGATTAGCTCCTTGCGACACGCCCTTCATTAACGGCGACACAGCCACGGCTGGTATTCGCAGATCGAAGAGAAAAATGAGAATGCTTACATTTATTTTGCAATCGATCTGAGCGAAAAACGATTCCAAAGCGGGTTCGCCGAGCAGGTCCTTGCTCATCAGACGGTGGCCGAGTACGCTAAGATCTGTGCCGCCAGCCGCCGCACTTATCATCCGTCTATGGTGCCGGTTACAGCCTTAATCTGACAGTCCCATCACAGCGCAGCCTCGGAGTGACAATGGTCGAAACGAATCACATGCGAAGCATGCTTGTAGAGAAACGTCGGGAACTGGCAGATCAGCTCGACGCCATTGATAGAGCGATCGTAGCTCTCAACAGCGCCACAACACCTGTCGCCGAAACGCGGCCAGTCGAACCAGATGTCGTGGCTGAACACACTGCGAGCGCCGTGCTCCCGCGGGCGGTCAAGGGCAGGCGCGTGTTGAGCGATGCTCATAGGGAGGCGGTATCCGCCGGCAAACGTAGAGCGCGTGCGGCCAGGGACGCGGCCAAAGGTCTTGTCCGGGAAATGCCCGACGAGTCGTTCGTGCCCGCGATCAAGACGCGAGGCGGGAGTCAGGAACCCAGGCTCGTGAAACGACCGATCCAGAAGTAGCCAGTCTCGAAGCCGGTTCACATTCGCCCAAGCCCTGAAGCCTCTGAATTCTTCGACAGAGAACGGAGACGGAGTGACGCACATGCATGAATGGCTGAATCGATGGGCGAGTGTCTTGGGGTTGGCTCTCATGGCTCTCGGTGTGGTCGTGCCGTCATCGTCTGGCGCCCAGACAACGGAGTGGCGCGCCTACGGTGGGGATGTCAGGGGGGCCAATTACTCACCGCGGCATGCAGTCGCACTCGCGGGCGATCTAGAATCGACCGATGGTTGATTTCGGGATCGTCCTCGCGTACTTCGCCGTCATCTTCACGATCGGTGTGTGGGCCCGTGCCGATTCGGCCGCCGATCCTGAGGAGTACTTCCTCAGCTCACGCTCATTGCGGTGGCCATCCATCGCGCTTTCCACGATCGCGACCAACATCGAGGCCGGCCATTTCCTTTCGGTGGCCGGCGCAGCCTACGTCGACGGCCTGGCGATGGCAAACTTCGAACTCAACGCCATCTTCGGCATCGTCGTCGCAACCTTCTTCTTCATCCCACTCTACCTCCGGCTGAGAGTCGTGACCATTAGCCAGTTTTTCGAGCAGCGTTTCGGGCCAAAGATTGCGCTCGCGTATGCGATGCTGATGATTGTCCTGTACGCACTCCTCTATCTCGGCACCGCGTTGTTTTGGGCGGCCTACGCGCTTGACGGCATCTTTACCGAGATGGTGGCGTGGATCAGCGACAGCCAGGCCGTGCGACTGGCCGTCCTGGTCGTGGTCCTGGGGACGTTCTCGGCGGTATACACGTATCTGGGCGGGTTGCGCGCCGTGGTGCGGACCGACGTCGCGCAGTTCGTCTTGCTCCTCGGCGGAGGCCTCATCACGGTGATGGTCGCGGTGCACCACCTCGGCGGCTGGGCAGCGCTCTTCGGCAAGACGGGGCACCTCATGCACCTCCACCTGCCGCGAGAACACCAGACAGTCCCGTGGACCGCTCTGCTTGGGATGAATCTGCTGAACCTGAACTACTGGGGTGCGAACCAGGTCATTCTCCAGAGGGCCTTGGCGGCGAAGAGCCTACGAGACGCCCAAGTGGGACTCTTGGTCGGAGGAGTTCTCAAATATGTCATGATACTCATCATCGTTATCCCTGGTATCGCGATGGCAGGGATTCTGGCCGACGCGCCACTCGATGATCCGGACACGGTGTACATTACCCTCGTCAACCAATTCCTCCCGGTCGGCCTGCGCGGCCTGATCGTCTGCGGGCTCTTCGCCTCGCTGATGAGCACGGTCGACTCGATCTTTAACTCAGTATCGACGCTGTGGTCCATCGACATCTACAAACGCCATCTGCGGCGAGACGCATCCCCGCGCGACATCGTCCGGATGGGCAAAATGGCTATCCTTGGGACGTTGGTGACCGGCGTGCTGTTTGCCTTTACGGTGGTCTTCTTCAAGACCGGGAGTCTGCAAGCGGATCCGCTCACCCACTGGTTTAACGAATTGTCGTACTACGTGAAGAATGGGTTCGTCGTCATCGTGACCGCCGCCGTCTTTCTCATCCGGCCGTCACGACGCCTCGTGTTGGGCGCCTTGCTCGGCAGCATGGCGATGTACCTCGGCTTCACGCTCGTGTGGCCGGAGACGAGCTACCTCGTGCGGTCTGGCTGGGTCATCGTGCTCAGCTTCGCCGCGGTGGCCGTGCCGACGATTATGCGCCAGGGATGGCGAATCCCGCTGCGCAACCTGGTCGCGGCGCCAGACAGGGGCGTGGCGAGGTTCGGTGCAGGACTGCTCGCCTCCTTGGTCTTGGCCCACGTGCTGTTTCATTGAGTTGGCGGGCAAGGCTCCGGTAGTCGATTCGGTACGCATCACGCCCGTTGGCTCGATCATTTTTCATGACTATATCCACCTAGGTGAACGAGCGGGTGGAATCATGGAAAAATTGGCCGAAGAATTTATTCGCTCGTGAAGTCTCTTTCGTGCTTCCGGTTCAATGCACCTGAGAACTCGCGACACGCCTGGAAGACAGGAAATTCTGGATTACCGAAGTGATATCGTGAGCCTTAATGCAACGTTAGGAGTCCCTGTTAGGCAAAGTCGTGGAACCCTGGTAGTAGCAGGTCAGTCCCTGAGCTTGGAGACTACCACCTCGCGGCTACTCCGGATGATTGAATAAAGCGTGCTTGGCTCATCCCGGTCCCAGGCGATGCCTTGTCCTTCCGCAGTTACCGGGAGAGTCTCCCGTAACTCGAGTACCGATCCGGCAGTCGGCACCGAAAGCACAAAGACCTCGCCCTCGTCGTGACCGGTCGCGTAGAGCTGTCCATCCGCTCCCCAGGTCCCGCCGGAGTTACTCATCGCCTCGAATCTCTCAACCACATCGTTTGGATAGACATATCCGGAGACGCGGCGCCAGCCGTCATCGAATTGCACTACGTTGGTCCAGGCCGGGCCTTGGTCGGGGACCCCACCGATCCCAGCGTAGTGTCCGAAGGCCACCCACCAATGTCCGTCGGCCCAATCCACCCAAGTGGCCGAGCCACCGAAGATGCCAAAGCTGTGCGATCCGACGTGGTCCATTCTCTCGGTATCAAATACTTCGATCGAACTGACCATCGGGACGCCTGGGTAGTTGGAATGCGCGCAGTAGAGCCGACCGTCGCGGACAATGCCGCTATCCAGATGAATAATCGGTCCGCCTTGGGCTCCCTCCCACAGGCCAACACGCATACCAGAACGCTTGTCGTACTTGCCGATGCGACGGTTGGCGATGGCGTAGAAGTGGTCCCCATCCACGGCGACACCTTGGATGGCCTCCTCTGTCGAAAAACGCCGAACCTCTTCAAACGCAGAGTGGGGGGGGCGATCCTGTGCAAACAAGGTCACCGGTACGAGAGTGAGAATGACGACGGTAAGTCTAAGGGCCCGGAAAATGATTGTGAGTAGCACTTTCGTATGACGGTCAGTCATTGGGTTTCCTTGTGTGACGTAGTGAGGAGAGAAGGCGCCATCGTATCGTGTGCGGCGAGAACGTTCAAGAATGCTCGGGGCACCAGATTCTTCCGCCGCGGTCGCCGAGGCTAACTTCTGTTGTCCGCGACCATCCGGAGGGATATTATAATCGGGCTGTTTGGCGCAGCTGTCGTGCTGCATCTGGTCCGAACCGGCACAACTTTTCCGTAGGTCGAGGTGACGCAATGACATCACGCAATCGCTCGACGGCGCTCGCCGTCGTGTTCGCACTGCTTCTTGTTCCACAGACGCTGGTCGCCCAGGGACTGGTCCGCGTCACGCCGGAAGAGGTCGGAATGTCTTCCGAACGGCTCGACCGCCTGAGTCTGGCCCTCGAGAATTACGTTAAAGAGGGGCGACTCGCCGGCGCGGTCACTATCGTGGTCAGGCGGGGAAAGATGGCCTACCGTGAGGGGATCGGCCACCGCGATGTGGAAGTCCAAGCGCCGATGCCTTCCGACGGCATCTTCAGGATCGCGTCGCAGACGAAGGCGCTTGCCAGCGTCGGCGTCATGCTGCTGCAGGAAGAGGGCAAGCTCCTGATCACCGATCCGGTCGGCAATTACCTCCCGATGTTCGCCGAGACGACCGTAGCTGAACCGAACGACGAAGGTGGCTACAACGTGGTGTCGGCCCGACGTCCCATCACCATCCGCGATCTGCTGACGCATACCGCCGGCATCAGCTACGGTATGGGCCTGTTGGTGGGCGACCGTGGACCAGCCGCCGACGCATGGGAAGAGGCGGGGATCACCGGCTGGTACTTCGCCAACCGCGACGAGCCGGTGGTTGACACGATGGCGCGCCTCTCAGATCTGCCGATGGACGCGCACCCGGGAGAGAGCTGGATCTACGGCTACAACACCGACATCTTGGGTGCGATGATCGAGAAGATCAGCGGCCAGACGCTCGGCGAGTTTCTGAAGGAGCGACTGTTCGAGCCGCTCGGGATGAGCGACACGCATTTCTTCCTGCCCGAGAGTAAGCTGGGCCGGCTCGCCACCGTCTATTCGTCTGTCGGGGATGGCAGCAGTTTCGAGCGAGCGCCGGACCCGGGCCACATGGTGGGGCAGGGCCATTACGTGAGCGGGCCGCGTATGGCATTCTCCGCCGGCGCGGGGGCACTGTCGACCGCCACCGACTACGCCACGTTCCTGCAGATGATGCTGAACGGCGGTGAGCTGAACGGTACGCGCATCCTGTCGAGGAAGACGGTCGAGTCGATGCTTCGTGACCACCTTGGCGGTATTGCCTTCCGTGCTGGGCAGGGATTCGGTCTGGGCTTTTCCATCACGCACGACCCGGCCGCCACTGGGCTCCCAGGCTCGGTCGGCGAGTTTGGCTGGGGCGGCGCTTATCACTCCACTTATTGGGCCGACCCCGAGGAGGAACTGGTCGTCGTCTACCTCACACAGCTCATCCCGGCGATCAACATGGACGATCACCAGAAAGTGCGGACGATGGTCTATCAGGCGATCATCGATTAAACGGGTCCTAGGGGCTAGATGTCCATCGCCCCGTCGTTCGTCCCCGCCACCGGGTTATTCATCGTGAAGGTAGGTTAACCGGCCTGGGTCGGGTATTTCACTATAATAACGAGGGACTACTCGCGGGGAAGTGCGGCTAGACTGGTGCACAGGGAATCAAATAGGTTCGAGTGCTCACAAAGGAGGCCGGGGATGAAGAGTCGTGGAGCGACGTCGGTTGTAGTGTTGGGACTCACAGTGTTGATGACGTTGGTCGCAGCCGGTTCTACGGCGGGCCAGGTGACGAACGCGCCGTCGAGCACGAACTCGCCTGATTCTGAGATCCTCCGGACTCCGTCGGGTCAGCCGAGTCTCCAGGGCATCTGGGACTTACACAGCATTACGCGACTGGAACGTCCCGACGAGTTTGCGGGGCGGGAGTTTCTGACGGCCGAAGAAGCGGCGGAACTGGAGCGGCGCGCTCGTTTCGAAACGACGGACGAGGCGCGGCAAGAGGATATCGACAGAGACCTCGGGCAGGCGTACAACGACTTCTGGTGGGATCGGGCGACGACCGTCGTACCCACGTTACGTACGTCGCTGATTGTCGATCCCCCTGATGGAAAGGTGCCTCCGTTGACGCCAGACGCGCGGGCACGGGCCGCCGTCGAGCGCGACCATCGCCCCCTACGGGCCACGGGTGGCTTCGAGGGAGGGCGCGGAGCCGACTCGTGGTTGGATCGGAGTTTGTGGGAACGGTGTATCACCCAGGGGCTGCCGAGGATTTCCGGACGTGCCTACAACTCCAATCTAAAGATCGTGCAGACCCCCGACCACGTCGCGCTGCTCCACGAGCAGGTTCATGAGGTGCGGATCATTCCACTGGATGGGACTCCGCATTTGGCTCAAGGTGTTCGGCAGTATATGGGAGACTCACGAGGCCGCTGGGACGGGGGGACACTGGTGGTCGAGACGACCAACTTTGGTGAGCGGACGAACTTTCGGGGGGCCACGACCGGTCTCCGTATGGTGGAAGAATTTACGCGTGTCGATGCCGAGACGCTGCTGTATCGGGTGACATTCGACGATCCGACCACGTGGACCAGCCCTTGGACGGCGGAGATCCCGTGGAAGGCGACCGCGGGGCCGATCTTCGAGTACGCCTGTCACGAGGGAAATTACGGCATGACGGGCACGCTTACCGGCGGGCGCGCTGAGGACAAACGCCGATGAAGACGGTCTCTGAAGCACAGTGGTTCGGCACCAGGTTCGGACTGCCGCCGCCTTCGACCAGTGGTGTCAACTTGTAGCCCGCGTATTCAACAGACTGTCGCAGTGCGGCCATCTCTTACAGCCATCCTAGCGGCGGGTTCCAAGTGGGAACCCTTAGGGACGCCACTTTCCTCATCTAGCACAACGTGCTAGCCTTATACGTGAAACGGCGATCAGGTTTTCTCCCACCCAGAGGCCCCGCTTAAATTTAGTAAGTTTTGGCCGACCGTAACTAACGGTTCTCAGCTATTACCTATTTATCCAAGTAACGTCTGCAGTTCATGTGAATCAGTAGGCGTAGATGCCCTTGCGTGGGTGAGCGAGGGCTGGAGTATAAACCGTATGAATTTCACCGAACTTGGCCTACGTTCTGAAATAGTTCGAGCTATCACAGGGTATGCCAAACCCACGTCAATTCAAGAAAAAGCGATTCCTGTAGTTCTTGAAAATCGAGACCTTATCGCATGTGCCCAGACTGGCACTGGAAAAACCGCAGCATTCCTGTTGCCCATTCTTCAGCAATTGTTTGCCGAAAAGCGGTCTGTTGGCCCTCGGGCACTGGTCATTACACCGACCCGAGAGCTAGCTGCACAGGTTGGTGACATGGCCAAGCGTTACGGAAAATACCTAAACCTTCGGAGTGCCGTTGTTTTTGGAGGTGTCGGAATGGAACCACAAAAACGAAAACTGGCCGGACAATTGGATCTGTTGATTGCCACCCCTGGACGACTTCTCGACCATGTTAGTCGAAAACAGGCACCTCTCAATAACATTCGCACCATCGTTCTAGACGAGGCCGACAGGATGCTCGATATGGGGTTTCTACCTGATGTCCGTCGCATCCTTTCTGTTTTGCCGAAGAAACGTCAGAATCTATTCTTTTCTGCAACGATGCCCGATGACATCGAAGCCTTAATCCGTCGTACCAGTCGAGAACCGGTGATGGTCGAAGTTACTCGCCGGGCAACACCAGTCAGTAGCGTCACGCAGGTCATTCACCCTGTGCAAACGGATCGTAAGAAAGAGTTACTTAAAGCCATTCTAAAGAACGGCAACATGCCTCAAACTTTGGTGTTCACTCGTACTAAAGCCCGAGCGAACCAATTAGTTAAGGTCTTGGACAAATCCGGCCACGCTGCCACGGCCATTCACAGTAATAAGAGTCAGAATGCTAGGATGCGAGCATTGGCAGATTTCCGAAACGGAAAGTTTGACATCCTCGTTGCGACGGATATCGCTGCCCGAGGTCTTGATGTTGAGGGCATTAGCCACGTCGTAAATTTTGAGTTACCTGATGCACCTGAGGACTACGTGCATCGGATTGGTCGCACAGCCAGAGCCGGTGGTAGCGGTAATGCTATTTCTCTCGTCGCGCCTCAGGAACGTAAGAAATTAGCTGCTATTGAGCGACTCATCAAAAATCCAATTAAACAGGAACCGGTTCCAGGATTCATTGTTGCAACGGATACTTCGAAATTAGAACCGAACCGGAAGTCGAAGCGACAGCCGACACCCCCATCAAGACGAAAGCTTAAAGGATCGAAGAATGTCTCGTTGTCACGAAGTGGTGAAAAACAGACACTACGGGGTGGTAGAAAGAAATCACACCAAAAAAAGAGAACTCGCGACCGACAGGAGCGACCTACCCGCGCAGCTGGTTGAAATTACCTCGCCGACCAGATTCCAATACACACCGGACGGAATATTTCTCGGATCGAAATCCGAGAACATTTAAGATTACACGGCGACGCCACACGGCCTTTGGGCGTGGCGCTGGTCCCTGCGACCAGAGACGTGGGGAGGCTGGTACGCCATTGAGGCTCGCACGAGTGGTTGACTGATTTTTCATTGTCGGCTTGCAGGGATGTCCACGGTAGCGACGAACAGGAGACGAAAAATGAAACACTCCACCCACGAGGCACCGCTGACTGGGGCCGTGTGGCAACGTCTGAGACGGCTTGTCCGTATGAGTCTCATCGTGGGGCTTGTCCTCTGGTTCACACCACCTGAACGCGCCAGCCACGTTGCTGCGCAAGAAGAGCTTGCTCCGTTGAGCTACACGGTCGAGCAGGCTGGCCAGGGGCGTATCGCGTATCTAGAGAACTGCGCGGCGTGTCACGGCGAGAACATGGATGACGGCGAGTTCGTGCCTCTCAAGGGTGTCAATTTTCGTGAACAGTGGCGTGCGCAGTCGATGGAAGAGCTGTTCATCGTGACGAGCGACACGATGCCGCAGGACCGGCCGGGCCGTCTGGATGATGACACGTATGCCGATATCCTCGCCTATGTCCTTCAGGAGAATGGGTCGGATCCAGGCGATACCGATCTTCCGGGAGACCCCGACGCGTTGCTGGCGATGGCGCCTCCCAACTGGTCCCGCGTCACGGGCGGAGGTCTGGCACCTGGCGTGGTCTTGCCGCCGGCTCCGGGCCGCGTAAATCCGTTGGACCGCATTCGGCCGGTCACCGACGCCATGCTGCAGGACCCGGCGGATGGTGCATGGCTCTTGTGGCGTCGAACCTATGATGCGTTTGGCTATAGCCCGCTGACGCAGATCAACACCGGGAACGTGAACGAACTTCGTCCCGCGTGGACGTGGTCGTTGCCGCCTGGCCCCAACCAGGCGACGCCGCTCGTCCACGATGGCGTCATATTTATTCACGGATACGGTGACCACCTCCAGGCCCTCGATGCGGTGACGGGCGACCGTCTCTGGCAGTACTCGCACCGGTTACCTAGGGGTGTTGCTCCAAGTTTGAAGCGCGGTTTGTCGATCTACGGCGACCGCCTGTATGTGCCGACATCGGACACCCGTATCGTTGCGCTCGATATCAAGACCGGGACGGTCATCTGGGATACACAGGTCGGTGATCCGGAGACCGGCCTCCGGCTGACCGGCGGCCCGCTCGTGGCCCGCGGGAAAGTGATGATGGGGACGCAAGGGTTTCGTGGCCTCGAGGGCGGTCCTTACATCGTGGCTCTCGATGCCGAGACAGGGGTGGAGGCCTGGCGCTTTTACACCATTGCGCGTCCCGGCGAGCCAGGCGGAAACACCTGGAACGGACTGCCGCTCGAGCAGCGCAACGGAGGGTCGGTCTGGATACCGGGGAGCTATGACTCGGTCAACAACCTGGCACTCTTCGGGCCTGGGAACACCTACGATACGGGCCCGCTTCGCGATCTGATCGATCAGGAGGGTGTGACGAACGATGCGCTCTACCTCGATTCCACGCTCGCGTTGAACCCCGACACCGGCGAGCTCGTGTGGTACTTCCAGCACCAGGCGAACGGCCAGTGGGACCTCGATTGGGCGTTCGAACGACAGGTCATGGAGTTGCCGTTCGACGGGGTGACGACACGCGTCGTGGTGACCGGTGGGAAGCAGTCGATCTTCGACATCCTTGAAGCTGACACGGGCACCTACGTGACGTCGATCGACCTGGGGCTTCAGAACGTCGTCACGGCCATCGACCCTACGACCGGTCAGAAGATCGTCGACCAGACGCTGGTGCCTGGCGACGGGGAAACCAAGATGATCTGCCCACATGTGGGTGGAGGGCGAGGGTGGCTCCCGACCTCGTACGACGCTGAGACGAAGATGCTCTACATCCCGATCACGGAAGCGTGTATGGATCTCGTCCCCGTGCCGGAGGGGGAACGTGGGAGCTTGACGACCGGGGTGCGGTGGACCGTGCGGCCACGGCCGGAGAGCGATGGCAACTACGGGCGTCTCGAAGTGGTCAACCTCGAGACCAAGGAAACCGTCTGGATCGAACGCCAACGCGCACCGCTGACCTCAGGCACTCTCGTGACGGCGGGAGGTTTGGTGTTCGCCGGATCGCTCGACCGCATGTTCAGTGCTCACGACGCAAAGACGGGCGAAAGACTGTGGCAGACCCGCTTGAACGATGTCCCGAACTCCTCGCCGATTAGCTATTCCGTGAACGGGACGGACTACATTGCGATGGTGGTCGGCGCCGGCGGATTTCAGTCGCAAGCCTACGATGTGCTCGTGCCTGAGATTCAGAACCCGCCAGACCGAAACGCGACGATTTGGGTCTTCTCTGTTCCGTAATCCTCGTCGCGTCCATCTCTATGATGCGTCCACATGTATGTATTTCCCGCGACTGGGCGTTACTCCCAACAAGACCGCTTATGAATCGTGTGTGGTGAAGTTTGCAGCCATGTACTTTTAGTTGATCGTCGCGCTCTGGGGATCACGGTCAGGACTGACATTGCCGATCGGGCGTTTATATAACACCTTGGCATGTAGGCGGTCTTTCGCTGTCACAATCACTGGATCCGGCCCCATAATCGACGGGCCAGATACAAGATTGAGATTTGCGGTGTGTCCAGGAATAAACCCCAGACTATGTGCCATCTCATGAATAAAGATTGAATTGTCACGACTGGGTGAGCCATGCGATTGATTAAAGCTGACAACGCCACCGGTGAACGCTGTACCGGAAGACCCAGGAAAACCAGATGTTCTCCCTCCCTCGCTGGCATTATCGAATTTATCCACATACATAAATGCGATGCTACCTGGGCCAGTCGGATTCAAACCCACACTGGTGCCGACTGCGTGAGTTTTTGTAGTAATCACTGGATTCACTACCGTCTTGCCCGTGAGATCAGACACCAACGCGATCGCCTCTCGGGCACGCGTCTCGAAATAAGCCGGCGCCGCCGTTGCCTCGTAACTTGAGCAATCTCCTATACACCGATACATCTGAGTCCGTATTTCAAAAGAAGGCTGAGTAAGCCATCGCGTCGTACCTCGGCTACCGTCACGGAAGCTGTGATCGAAAAAGGCCAGGTCAAATCCATCACCCTGAGGAATGATCTCTACATCGATCGTGGTCGATCCCGTCATCGAGACCTTCGATTCCCGAGTGTAATAACCCGTCGCCGCAACCGAAAACGCTGGCTGTCTTGCCGCCGTTACCGGCAGGCTGCAGGAGCCGTCAGAACTTGTTGTGGCAGACGTGCTGCCAATTGTCACGGTCGCACCCCCGACCCGAACCCCTGTGACGATGTTGGTGACTGTGCCGCTAAACGTGACCGCCGTCGTTGTGGCGGCGGTCACAGTCGCTGTCGGCGCCGTTGGAGAATTGGACCCGCCCCCACCACAAGTCGCCGCTAATACCACCGAGACCAAGAGCCACACAGTTTTGAAGGGTAGATTCATAGCGTAAAGTTTGTCCGGATTTAGACAGCACCGTTGTCTGATAGGTAATCAGGAGGAAAGCTCTTGCCTCAAAGTTGATTCTATTGTCGTCAGTCGACCACCGACCGAGCCAATCGCTCGACGAAGGTCACGACGACTAAGAAAGAGAGGCCGAGGAGAACTAGCGAGCAGAGGGCAAAGAGCATTTTTAATGCCTCGTTTTTAAAGGGAGCAGCGGAGACTAGGTGGCCGAATTGCGTGGCTACCCGGACGGCGACGTAGAACGCGACGATGATTGCTGCAATGTCCAGAGGGGGTGCGTCATCGATCCAGGCGGAACCGACGAGGACCGCCGCGGCCATGACTCTCACGAGCCAAGTGAAGAATATCTCCTCGGCGGCGGCCAACCGGTCGTGCAGTTGACGAAGCGCTTGTTGTAGTCGTCTGGCCATTGATTGGACTGAACAATTTAGTGACTTTCTGGTTGTAATCTTAAGCGATGGGTCCGCTTTTTTCCCACGTGGACTACGCCGAACGGAAATACGATAAAACGCGGATCTCCCGCCGAATAATTTAAACAGACCGGTCGTTGTGGTTCCACCGGTGACCCTGAATGAATCGCTGAGTTAGATCGCCTCTATGATCGGTCGGGTTACGGCTAATAATGGGATAGAATGGCCGCCGCTGTTCGACGGCGATCTGAAGAGAAAAAGGAGAAGTCTTTGATCATGGATGTAGTGATGATTTATCTAGTGAGTCGGCGAGTTGTTCTTGCGGTTCTGATCGCCGTTGTCTCAGCGATCCCCGCTGCCGCCCAGGAGTTTGCGGCTGGTGAACCGATCGGCGCGAACAATGAGGACGGGGTGTGGCAACCGATGTCGGACAACGTCACGGTCTACGGCAGCTTTCATTTTTCAGAAAGCTGCACGTTTGATCCCAATAAGAATCTGATTTTGGCCATGAATACCGGTAACCGGGGCGATGCTGCCGACAATGATGGCTTTGTCTCTCTCATTAATCCCGATGGGAGTGTGCATACGCCCAAGTGGATCGGCGCTACTCGGGACGGCTTAGAGCTCCATGATCCCTTGGGCAGTGCCGTTAGCAATGGCGTGCTCTATACAGTTGATTCGGGACACGTCCGTCTATTTGATCTGGAAACAGGGCGACCTTTGCGGTCCATTCCTGTTCCTGAATCTACGATACTGAATGGTATTGCCGTGGCGGATGATGGCACCGTCTACGCGTCCAATACTCGGAATCCTGAGCAGATCTGGAAGGTGACCGCAGGCGGCGAGGTGTCGGTGTTTGCGGAGGGCGCTCCGCTTGCAGCCCCTAATGGCGTCGCGATCGACCAGGACGGTAATATTGTGGTGGTCAACGTCGGGGATAACGCCATCATCACCTACAACGAAGATGGAGCGGTCGTTCGGATTGAGCACAGCGTCGAAGGTGGGAACGATGGCATTGTGATTACCGCCGACGGGACAAAGTATGCGAGCAGCGTGCGGTATGGCAGTGTGTCCCGTATCCCGCCTGGCCAAGAGGCAGAAGTCATCGCCTCTGGCATACCAAGCGCTGCGTCCATGTGCTATGACTCGACTCAGAACCAACTGGTCATTCCACTGAATAGCAACTACGCGCTCGCGTTTGTTCGGCTTAATGGTCTGGATTAGTCAGCCGTCGAGGGCTCAAGGACTAGCCTCGTAAGAACCTTAAGGAGTGCCGATGACCTGCAGTGTTCGTCGAAGCATTGTTTAATTCGGTCACTGTCTGACACTGGGGGCGTTGATGTTGGGGGCCGGTTGTTTTGGCAGTTGGAGATACGCATATCTTCCGCGTGGACAGGCCGTTGTACTCGGCGGAGACGGGGCTGCTGGTCGAGAACTTCACGCGCGTGGAGACGTTTGGCCAGCTATATGTGCATAGGCTGCGGGTTTGAATGGAACCTCTGCGAGGCGAAGTTTTTTCGTTTCAGCAGCAAATTGTAGAGGATAATGTCGGTGGTGCAGGAGAGCTATAGACGAGGTCGACTCCAGCCACCTCTACGATTAGATCGAATGAACGATTTCTGGCAGTGAGCGATACAAGGACACCACTCGGAGTAAGGAGAATCGATATGAAGAGAGTTCAAATCGCTATTGTTCTGGCCGCGCTCTTCGCGCTGGTTTCACCTTTGTTGACGCAAGAAGCACCCATGAGTTTTTTTGTAACAAGCACAGGACCTGGTGACGGCGCCAACCTCGGCGGACTCGACGGTGCCGACGCGCACTGTCAGATGCTTGCGGACGGCGTCGGTCGGGGCAGCGCCACCTGGCGTGCCTACCTCAGTCAAGCTTCTGGTTTTCGGGGTCCGGCTGCGGTCAACGCTCGCGATCGCATCGGAACAGGCCCGTGGTACAACGCCAACGGAGTGATGATTGCGGCGAACGTGGCCGATCTTCACGGAGATGTTCAGCGGGACCGCAACAACATCCGAAAGCCTATTGCGCTGGACGAAAATGGGGAAGAGGTCAAGGGAGTAGGCGATCAGCCCAACGAACACGACATACTGACCGGTTCAGATTCCCATGGTCGGGTTATTGGTCCCGTCGGAACGGCCGCAGCGACCACCTGTGACAACTGGACCAGCAATGGTGACGGTGCGGCTATCGTTGGCCATCACGACCGTCTTGGTGGTCCCAATTCATCTTGGAATTCGGCCCATTCGAGTCGCGGCTGCAGCCAAGAGAACCTGGTGGGGACCGGCGGCGCTGGACTCGTGTACTGCTTTGCGATCGACTGATGTGATTTCGGGAGCATGTGCGAGGGTGAGTGACCTACATCCGCGATGCCTCTGACGGCGGTGGTGGCTGTGATTTTTACATGGTGAGATTGTAGGCCCCGTGAACTAGGATACCGACGAGGGATCTGTCTGGCCTTCTGAGAGACGGTGGGTGGTTTAACGGACTTGGCGGCTAAGACTCAATGCGGTGAGGCCGCGGTTAGGCTCCTTGGACTTTTTGTACCACTCAGGGATCCAAGTTGGAGCTTTCAGCACCGCACGCTCTTCTGACTACTTGCTATATTCATCAACCCTTGGAAGACAAGGACGGTTGTCTCGGTTAAGTTTTAGTTCCGCCTGCTGGTCCAGATAGCGACTTGAATAAGCGATCCTCACGGCCCTCATCGCGTGCCTTCCTCATGGGCCTTGCGTTGCCAACACAGCCTGACTTCGTCGTCAAAGAGAACCTCGACGAACTGGAGGAGCTTGCCAGAAGCACCGGGATGGCAGTGGTTGGAAGAAGCCTTCAATATCGACGAGCACCGGACGGAAGGACTCTCATTGGCCGGGGTAAGGTCGAAGAGATCGCCCGTGCAGCGGAGGAGTTGGGTGCCGACGTGGTGATCTTCGATGACAATCTAACGCCGAATCAAATCAGGAACCTTGAAGAGATTATCGCGTGTGCCGTTATCGATCGTAGCGCCTTGATCCTCGACCTCTTCGTTCGCCGCGCACGCACGCGGGAAGCACGTACACAGGTCGAACTGGCCCAGCTCGAATACCAGTTACCTCGCTTGACCGGTCGCTGGACCCATTTGTCTCGCCAGGTTGGCGGTATTGGCGTACGAGGTGGGGAAGGTGAAACCCAGCTTGAGGTCGACCGACGCATGTTGCGCACTCGAATTAAGCAGTTGAAGCAAGAACTGTCCAAGATCGAAAGGACGCGTAAACTGCATCGCCGTGGGCGGCGAGGCGCGCCGGTCATTGCTCTTGCCGGCTACACCAACGCTGGGAAGTCGACACTTTTTAACCGCTTTACTCATGCGGATGTTCGAGCTGAGGACAAGTTGTTCGCCACTCTCGACTCGAGGCTTCGCAAGGGTTTCCTCGGAGATGCGACAACAGTCATCTTCGTTGACACCGTTGGATTTATTCGCAAGCTTCCGCATCATTTGGTTGTTTCGTTTCGCAGCACGCTCGAAGAAATTAGCCACGCGGATATCATTCTTCATATCGTCGATAGAAACCATCCCAAGTGGCACGAGCAAATGGAATTAGGCGAGAAAGTGCTGACAGACCTCGGCGTTGACATGAGTCACGTGTTGCCCGTATTCAACAAGACGGACCGATGCGGCACGGTGAACAATGGCCTGGCCGTCTCTGCTAAAACCGGCGACGGCGTTGACGAGTTAAAGGCCGACTTGCTCGAACGGATTGCCAGCCACGGTCACAGAGGGCATTCGCGTATGAAGCGCAACTGACTCGAAACGAGCAAGGTCGGATTTATTATCGACCAGCGATCATCGCGATCCGATTGCGTCGACTTCCAACTCTTGTACACGGGCGCCAGCTAGAAGATTGGTCATCCCGTAGTTACCTTCGTGGCACGCGTACTCAAACATCTCGCCTTCGGTCTTAGGCAGTGCAAGTGCTGCAGTCCACGGTTGCGTCCACGTAGTCGAATCCTCAAGAGTGACTTGGTACTGGAGCGTATTGACATCCGCACGTCTGAAACGCTCAACTACCTTCAAGCCTGAAGACGAACCTCGAAACTTCGTCTTGTCGGTAAAATTGGTAGTTTCGACGACGAGCGTGTCACCATCCCACCGACCACGTGAATCTCCGTTCCACTGCCGGATGTCAGCATTGACGTGCGGGCGTCCGTCCATAGGAACAATGCGCGACTCGTGAACCATTTCGTGAAGAATCACGACGTAACCAGGAGCTTGTATCAATCGAAAGTTATTGTTATAGGCGCCGCCGAGTCTGGGCACACCGCGTGTGATGCAGCGCTCCCATAGATTCCGGTCCTCTGGACCATCGGAGCTACGCGTTCGTCTGAAACCTGGTGCCGGTTGCGTGGTCGACGTGTACGGGATCTTTCCGTTGGGAGGATCCACGATCAGCGCAGTTCGTCCATCCGATAAACCCCGATCCCACCAGAATTGGTTATACGCAAGTCCAACGTCTCGGTCTTTGCTTAGATCGTCACGGCGTTCAGAACTCGCGAACGTTGTGGCATTCAGGTTTACCTCGGCAATTTCCTCTTCCGTTAGAAACTCCCGTCCGCTCTGTTCGTCCGGTCGTTCGAGCGGAGTAGCGGTGCCATGGCTCCAGGTGCCTTGCAGGTCCGGGTCTCCCCATAACGTGCGAGATTCACTCACGGTATCCGCATTCGCGACTGGTGATTGGCCGGCAGCCTGAACCGGTAGCAACAGCACTGTCCCAACGGCAATCGAGACGGTCGCAAGAAATCCATTTTCCATAGTCCAAACCCCCTTGTTATTGCGTGCTTAAAGCGAGGCAGATGTCTGGGCGCGGGTTACGCACTCCGACAAATCAATAGCCACAATAGACGCAATTGAAACTCGCCGCAAGGAAACGATAGAAACCGAGGGTGAGCACCTTGCTGACGTATCGTCAGTTTTCGCAGTGCGTTCAGAAACTTGGACCAGTATTACGGCTTGAGCGGATGCGTACGTGTTTAAAAGAAAGAAGAAAAAATAAACGGTCGACAGGGTCACATTACGATTTTCTTGCTCCTACGTCCTGATGTCTCGTCAGGCCCCATTGTGCAAATTGGACAGCCTTTGGATCTTGCTCGGTCGCGAGGATCTTGCGTAGGAGTCTGACGATCCGACGTTGCGGCTTCTGGATCCCAAGCATGGCGACTGCTATTCGACGCACGCGTACGGCCGGGTCGTTCAAGGCGTTGTAGGCCAGATGAGGCACGACATCGATCGGGTTCGCGCTTTCCGTGGACCGGACGAGACCAAGTGACAGGTAGCCATTTTTCGAACTTTCTTCTTCGGGTCTCGCGTCAAAAGCACCAGTCGTTGAAGCGACTCAGTGTCATAAACCTGGATGAGTACGGCCGCACAGCCGCGGCGAATGCGCCAATTGGGATGACCCATACCAGCCCGTACGGCAGGAAGTGCATCGTGGCCGGCGTCGACCAATGCTGTAACTGATTTGTAGTAATCCAACCCGTCCATTTTGTTGACAAGATGTTCGCAGTGGGTGGTCACGTGTAGCAGGACTCCTTGGGGCTAGTGTCCATGCCTGCCAGACGTCTGGCGGGTCATAAAAGAGAACCCGCTCGTCCCCCGTGACAGACATGGACGACCTATTTTGTTCAATTTTCGAACAGGTGGTCAAAAATATAGTGGTTGGGTTCAGCCGTTTTCGTGGTTGGTTTTTAGCTCAAAGTGGCAGTGTGCTGACCGTACGGCTATTACGGACGACGTGCATCGACGGGTAGAAGAAATTGCCGTCGGCGGTATTGATGGTCACTCCCGTGATGCAGGCTATCTGCCCTTTGAAGTGCTGCTGCAGTTCGTTCAGAATAACCGCGAGGTCTGTGTCGATTCGGTGCATGAGAAACTGGGTTACCTGAACGATCAACGGTATATTTGATTTGCCGTTGCCTTCCTTGAGAAACGGTAGCATGAGTCGCTCGACCAAGAATTGCTGCGCATCCAAGGGGTCCATAGTCTTAGCGTGCAGTCCGGCGTAGCCTGCCGTCACGACGGCCATTAATGCGCCGCAGGACGTCGTAATGTCGAGCTGTCCCACGCGAGCTACTTTGCCCCACGTTCCAGCGTGCCATCCGATTGATCGGCTAAACAGTAAGGCAGCTCAGTTGCTGGTGGCTCAGTGTCGCTCAGACCTTGATGACTGCGCTGCGGCAATGTTGCCGAATTTCGTGCGACAGGCTGCGATTACGAAATTGGTGGAAGGGGCGGAAAGTTTAGTTCAGGTTGCTCATCGTTATGACGGGGATTCGGTGACATTTTATGATGAAGATGATAAAGGATACTCGGATGATGACAGCCTCGAATCCGCAGTGAGATCAGTTCGGCATCCCAATCGATACTGCCAGATCCTGAATTATCAGATTCCGAATCACAGTGATTTGAGGGCGATCTATCTATGGCCGCCTCTAACAGAGTTTATTCGTCAAGTGCTGAGCGTTGAGCATCTTTTCCTCAGTCAGTGTCCTCATTTGGCACTGACGATGAAAGTGGCGTACGAGGGAGACACCGACGGCTGGCATTATGATCCCAACGATGGCGTGATCACTTTGGTACTACAGACTGCGGATAATGGGGGCGAATTTGAGTACGCACCAAATATCCGCAACAAAAACGATCAAAACTACGCTGGAGTCGACCGACTGTTTAAGTCGCCAGACGTTGAAGCAACGAGACTGGCGCTGGAACCGGGCACCTTTACCTTTTTTAACGGTCGGCATTCCATGCATCGGGTACGCCCAGTGGGTTCGACCCGACAACCAAGGATCGTTTCTATATTCTCCTTCGATCAACGCCCCGATCATTTTTTTGCACAAAGCTATATTGATAAACTGCAACGCTTTCCGCAGGGCCCGCCGATAGCTGATTGAAACATTAGTCCAACGATTCTCTGAGATCTTCTAGATTGAGAAATCTTCTTATCGCATAAAAGATAATTGTAAATGCGATTACTGCGACGCTTAGGTTGATTAATACCGTGACCAGGGTCGTTCCTATGATCAAGGCCATCCCGAAGTGACTGACCAGTCGCGGCTGAGTTCGTGACTGCCCCAACACTTGGTAACAGTATTGGCGCAGCGGCACCCAATCAAAAACATCGTAACCAACTTTGAGCAGAACCCCCGAAAAGACAGC
>CAUZDY010000048.1:0-20344 GCA_963578805.1 Vicinamibacteria bacterium
AAAGTATTGGAATGACTGTCGATCCCAGCAGGTCGTCGCTGATGACGTTTCACGATCAGGGACAGCTCAGGGCTGCGTTTGGCGTTCAGGAGCAGACGGCGTTGCTCAACTTGGCAGACACTCAGCGCATGCGGCTCGTCATCGGTGTGGCCCAAGATGGAAACCCGAGCGTCAGCTTCTTCAGCGAGAGCGGGCAGCTGGTGCAGGAGCTCCCGCTAGAACTGGCACCTTGAGTCCGCCCGGACGACCGCTCACCGTGTGATATTCTGGCTTCCGGCTCGATGGCGCCGTAATGATTAGTCCTCAGGACAGTAGCGTGGTTCGTTTTTCAACCAACGGGACGACCGGGAGTGGATATCTCGCTGGATCCAAATCTGGCGTTGGCCCCGGGGTGATCGTTATCCAGGAGTGGTGGGGTCTCGTCGACCATATCAAGGACATTGTCGACCGGTTGGGGGCGGCAGGATTCGTTGCGTTGGCTCCGGATCTCTACGACGGCCAGACTACCGACAGTCCCGACGCCGCCGGTCGGCTAATGATGGCCCTTGAAATTGAATCGGCAGAGCAGAAACTCAGAGGCGCCATCGATTACTTGCTGGGCCGGGATGATGTGAGCGGTACGACCGTT
Organism: Vicinamibacteria bacterium; assembly: GCA_963578805.1. Lineage (GTDB taxonomy): Bacteria > Acidobacteriota > Vicinamibacteria > Vicinamibacterales > UBA8438 > CAUZIB01. The sequence goes on from CAUZDY010000048.1 coordinate 629, forward strand.
GGTACGGTCGGGTTCTGTATGGGCGGACAGCTTTCACTGTACGCCGCTTGCGCCAACTCGAAGGTGGGAGCTTGTGTCGATTTCTATGGGATTCATCCAAACGTCAAGCCGGACCTCGGGAGTCTCCAGGCGCCAGTACTTGGGTTTTTCGCGGAGAACGATGCGTTCGTAACGCCCGATGTGGCTCGACGGTTGGAGACAGATCTGGTCGCCGCTGGCAAGCAGGTTGAGTTAACTGTTCTTGACGGCGCGGACCATGGGTTTTTTAATGACACGCGACACGAGGTGTATCACGCGGTGTATGCGAGACAGTGCTGGGAGCGGACGACTCTGTTTTTTAACCAGCATCTGCGAGAAGGGACCGGGTAGCCGGTCGGGTCGTGGAGGCGTTTCTTCGCGGTCTGCGGTCGTGCGAGTTGTTTGTGCTCGCCATCGGCCTGTTGGTCGCCGACCTTGTGAAGCCCCATTCGGTGCTGCTGCTGGCGCTGTGGGGACGGTCGGCGGTGCGTAACTGAGCTGCCGCTCAGCGGTCTGAGCGCGTTTAGGGTAAGGCGACGGACTTCCGGACGTCGGGAACGTGGTCGATGTGAATCGGGAGGCCCTTTTCTTCTAATGGCCGGAAATAGCTTCGGACAGGCGTTTCGAGTTACCACTGCCGGGGAAGCGCACGGCCCTGGCAACATCGTGATCATCGATGGCTGTCCTGCGGGGCTCGAACTGTGTGAGGACGACCTGAAGGGAGACCTAGCTCGTCGTCGTCCGGGACAAAGTTCGATCGTGACTCAGCGCAACGAACCGGATGAGCCTGAGATCCTGTCGGGTGTGTTCGAAGGTCGAACGACCGGCACGAGTATCGCAATTCTGATCCGCAATAGGGACCAGCGGAGTCAAGACTACACCGATATCAAGGACAAGTATCGCCCCGGTCACGCAGACTACAGTTTTGACGCTAGGTTCGGCCGACGCGACTACCGGGGCGGTGGCCGTTCGAGTGCACGGGAGACGACGGTACGCGTCGCCGCAGGTGCGGTGGCGAAGAAACTGATCGGGACCCAGTGCGGTGGCCGCGTCGTCGGTTATGTCACGCAAGTGGGTGACATCGTAGCCAAGATAGCGGACCCGGCCTCGATCACTCTGGCCCAGGTCGAAACGCTACCTAGCGGTGAGCCCAACATCGTGCGCTGCCCAGATCCCAAGAAAGCGGCGCAGATGGTGGCGCGCATCGAAGAGGCCCGGACGACGCAGAACTCGATCGGTGGCGTGGCCGAGGTTGTCGCGACCGGTCTACCGGCGGGTCTCGGCGAGCCTGTGTTCGATAAGCTCAAGGCTGACCTTGGGAAGGCGCTGTTCAGTCTACCGGCTGTCCTTGGTGTCGAGTACGGAATCGGCTTTGGCTGCGCCACCCTGCGGGGTACGGAAAATAATGACGCTTTCTATTTGGAACATGTTGAAGGCTCTCCCAGGATCGCGACCCGTACTAATCGCCACGGTGGGATGCTCGGGGGAATTTCGACCGGTATGCCGATCGTGATGCGAGCCGCCGTCAAGCCGACGAGCTCGGTACCGCTCGAGCAGGAGACGGTGACCAGTGCCGGCGATCCCGCCACGATTCGCACAACAGGGAGGCACGACCCTTGCCTCCTGCCACGGTTTGTGCCGATGGCAGAAGCGATGGTCGCCTTAGTGTTGGCCGATCACTGGCTGCGGTTTAAGACAGCACAGACGAGCGCGTAGAACGATGACGAGGATACTAAAACTCGTGTTGTTGATCGTCGTGTTGGTGTTGACGTTCGCGTTGGGATGGACGGTGGCGAAGACAGGAGGAGGACAGGCGGTCGAGCTGGTGTCACTGACCGACCTCGAGCGTGCGTTTACGGAACGGATGCGGAGCGTGACACTGGTCGGTAGCTTTACGATTGACGGGCGCGAGAGTGAGGGCGGTCGTCCAGAACGTTACAAGATCGAACAAGTTGCGAAAGTCAACGATTCCGACTGGCGGTTCGACGCCCGCATAACCTATGCCAATGTCGACGTTACGCTGCCGGTGACTGTCCCCATCGTCTGGGCTGGCGACACGCCAATGATCGCGATCACCGACTTCACGATTCCGACGCTCGGCACGTTTACGGTGCGTCTGCTTTTTTATGACGACCGGTACGCCGGCAGCTGGCAGCACGGCGAGACCGGGGGATTGATGTACGGCACGATCGAGTCCGACGCGGAGATCTAGTGTCCGTCGGCGAGGTTACCGATTCAGAGCCCGAAGCTGGGCGTCTCCGCTTCACATCGGTGGAGCCACGCCCGGCTGCGTCGGTCATGGTCTTTCGGTCTGACCCGTCCGGTCCCGTCGTTTTGTATCTCCGACGCAATCCCGGGCTGGCATTCCATGGCGGGGACTGGGTCTTTCCGGGTGGACGAATCGACCTAGCCGACCGATCGGAAGGTGGGGCACACGACGAGGTGACGGCCGCGAAACGCGCGGCGGTGCGCGAGGGAAGCGAGGAGGCTGGCCTCGACCTGGCGGTCGACGGGCTCGTGGTTGCTGTGCATTGGACGACACCTCTCACCCGGCCTATTCGATTTTCGGCCTGGTTCTTCATCGCCGAGACAGCCAGCGATATTGTTCAGATCGACGGGCAGGAAATCTACGACTATCGATGGCTACGGCCTGCCGACGCGCTGGCGGCGCAGGCGGCCGGTACGATACAACTGGCGGCGCCGGCGTTCGCCCTCACGACACGACTTGCCGGCTACCCGGATGTCCGGTCGGTGTTGAGCGCCGTAAACGAATGGCCTAACGAGCGGCTTCTTGGCCGGCTCTGCGACGTCACCGGCGGACGAGTTGCTGTCTACGAGCCAGATGTCGCCTACTGTGATGGTGGACAAGCGCTGGATAGGTCCGGGCCTCGACACCGGTTGTGGATGCTCGACAGTGGTTGGCGCTACGAGAGGGACTTCTGATCGATAGCCTTTGGCCCGAAGCACCTGAGCGTTCCTTTGTCCTATCTTGACATCGCCTTGTGTAGCCTAACGGTCTTGGTCGGCGCGACCCTTCAGGGTTCGATCGGGTTCGGCATGGGTTTGTTCGCGTCACCGATTCTGATTCTAGTCGACGAGCGATTTGTTCCGGCGCCGATTCTTCTATCTACGTGGGTCATGACCACGTTTCTCATTTTTCGCGAACGTCACGCCATCGATGTTGGTGGACTGCGGTGGGCGGTCGTAGGCCGCGCGGTGGGTACCCTAGCGGCTGCGACGCTGCTCATGTTCCTTCCACGCGATCGAATGCCGCTCATGTGCGGCATCATTGTGCTGGTCGGTGTAGCAATGAGCCTATCAGGTCTACGATTTCACCCCAGCCGGTCGGTTCTAGTCGGCGCCGGTGCGATGTCAGCGGTCATGGGCACGGTTGCGTCGATTGGTGGACCTCCGATAGCGTTGGTATATCAGCATGGGACAGGGGCACGGTTACGCGCAACGATGTCGAGTTTTTTTTGGATCGGGACCGCGATGTCGCTCGTGGTGCTCCGTGTCATGGGTCGTTTCGGCAAGGACGAGGTCTATCTCACGCTGGTCATGCTTCCAGGTGTGTTGATCGGGGTAATCGCATCGCATTGGACGTTGGCAGTGGTCGACCGAGGCTTTGTACGCCCCGTCGTCCTGACGCTGGCGGCGGTCGCAGGTCTTGCAGTGGTTGTTCGGCAGCTGATCTGATCCGATGCTTCCCAAGGGGAATGCTCGGGAGCAAGAGCCTCTACGCAAGCCACTTAGGGGATCTGTTAAACTGAAGGTGTGGTTGGAGGCCGCGGTAAGTAGATGGGAAACCTGCCAACCGCATCACGTCTTCTCTTCGCAGGCTGTGTTCTTCTCCTTCTGAACACTGCCTATCTCGTCGCCTTGCCGAGCGCGTCGCTCTGGTACTACACCAACGTGATTGTCCATCCCGTACTGGGGATTGTCATGGCCCTAGCAGTGGCTTCGCGTCTCGCGCGACGCACGTGGCTGGTGGGCCCCCTGGCACTTGCCGGTACTGCTGCCGTCCTGGTGGGTTTGGTGTTTGGGTTGGTTGTGTTTGTTGTTGGGGCCACCCGACAGCACGAGCTGATTCTCAATACTCACATCGTGTCGTCGGCGGTGGGTGCCGCACTACTGATCGTTGCCGCATGGCGCGGTGCCGCATCGGGTGAAGGAGGGGCGTGGATGGTTCGCGCCGCCCTCGTAGTCGTCGTCGTGGCTGGGCTTGCGGCCCCAGTTGTGCGGGCCTCTCTCTATGACCGGTGGCGCCAGGCATTTCGGATTGAAAATCCTACCGTAGTGCCGACCAGGATGGAGGAGGAGGGTGCTGGGCTCGATAGCCCGTTCTTTCCTTCTTCGGCTACGACGACCGCGGGCGGCGTAATCCCATCGAACTTCTTTTTGACCAGCGACACTTGTGGCCGCTGTCATACCGACATTTACGAGCAGTGGAATTCATCAGCTCACCACTTCTCGTCGTTCAACAACCAGTGGTATCGGAAATCGATTGAGTATATGCAGGATGTCGTGGGCACGGAGCCATCCAAGTGGTGCGCTGGCTGTCACGATCACGCCATGTTCTTCAACGGACAGTTTGACCAGCCGGCGCGTGAGCAGATCGACACCCCGGAGGCGCAGGCCGGTCTCGGGTGTGCCTCGTGTCATGCGGTCGTGCATGTTGGTAGCACAATGGGACAGGGCGACTTTGTTATCGGCTACCCGCCGCTCCACGATTTAGCTGTGAGTCAGAATCCGCTGTTGCAACGCCTGCATGACAAGCTGGCGTATCTCTCACCTGAGCCACATCGCCGGACCTTTATGAAACCGTTCCACCAGGAGCAGAGCGCCGAATTTTGCTCGGCCTGTCACAAGGTGCATCTTGACGTGCCCGTCAACGACTATCGGTGGCAGCGGGGTTTTAATGCGTATGACAACTGGCAGGCGTCTGGCGTTTCCGGGCAGGGTGCCCGGTCGTTCTATTATCCACCGACGCCACAAACCTGCCGCGATTGTCACATGCCGCTGGTGCCGTCGGACGATCCGGCGGCGGACGATGGGTTTGTACGCTCGCACCGATTTCCTGGTGCGAACACCGCCCTGCCGTTCGTCAATGGCGATTCGGCACAGCTTAAGGCGGTACAGGACTTTCTTCGCGATGATCAAATCTCCGTCGATATCTTCGGTGTCGCGCGAGTTAGCGAGGCGGTTCGGTCGGTAGGTCTCGGCTCGCGCGGAGCCGAACCGACCTTGTCGAGCACGTTTGCGGTTGGTGAGGAATCGGCCCAATTCGGGGTCGGGCGCACTATGCCAAGCGGTGCGCCTCCAGCTGAAGTCGTCGTCCTGCTGGACGGGACGTCGGGGGCGGTGCGCCGCGGTGAGTCCGTGCGTATCGAAGTGGTTGTGCGGACTCGAAAGGTTGGCCACTTTTTTCCAGGTGGCACGGTCGATGCGTTCGATGTCTGGGTGGAGTTCGAGGCGGTTGATGATCAGGGTCGTGTCCTTCTTCACAGCGGTGAGGCTGCGGATGGGGGAAGCGGCCCGGTTGATCCCGGGGCTCACTTCTACCGAAGTCTCCAGCTCGACGAGCGGGGCAATCCAATCAACAAGCGGAACGCGTGGATGACGCGCTCGGTTGCGTACGTGCGGCTTATTCCGCCTGGGGCTGCCGACACGGTTCACTACCGACTTCAGATTCCAGAGGATGCCGGAGACCGTATCGTCCTACGCGCAAAGGTCAATTACAGGAAGTTTGCCTGGTGGCTCACCCAGTGGTCGTATGCGGGTGTGCGGGCCCCGGCCGATACCAGCCCCGCGGTGGCCCCGTCCTTTGACGACGGGGAGTGGGTGTTTACCGGTGACACGTCCGATGTCTCTGGATCGACCAAGGTCATTCCAGATCTCCCGACCACCGTCATGGCCGAGGCAGAGGCATCGCTCGTGGTTGTGGATGCCGCCGCGGCGTTTCCGTCGGTGGTTCCATCGACCGGTGTGGCTGTGCGCGAGCGGTGGAATGACTATGGAATCGGTCTGCTGCTTCAGGGCGACCTGCGCGGGGCGGAGGCCGCATTCCGGCAGGTGATGGCGATCGATCCGAGTTACGTCGACGGACCAGTCAACGTGGCTCGCACCAGATTGCAGGAGGGTGACGTCGACGCCGCGATCCCACTACTTGAGCAGGCCTTGCAGCTGGAGCCGGGGTTGGCACGAGCCCACTTCTTTCTCGGAACCGCTCTCCGTTCGCTTGGGGAGTACGATGAGGCGATGGGGCATCTCGAGATGGCGCGTGCGGCGTATCCTCGCGATCGGGTCGTATTGGGTCAAATCGGACGTCTACACTTCTTGGAGCGCCGGTTTGATGATGCCATCGAGGCGCTCGAGGAGGTACTCAGGATCGACCCGGAAGATCTCTTAGCTCACTACAATTTGATGCTGTCGTATCAGGGTGCTGGGGATCCGGAGCGCGCCGCGGCCGAGCGTGTGCTTTATGAGCGCTTCAAAGCCGACGAAGCGGCGCAGGCGATTACCGGCCCATATCGTCTGGCTTCGCCCGAAGACAACAACGAACGGCAGTCGGTCCACGAACACGGGTCGACGCCGGCGTCGTGAGGCAGTCCGAACACCGATGAGACAAAGTGCGTGGTTCGTGTGGGTCGGAGTAGTGGCAACTGTGGTGGTGTCCGCTGCCACCCCGGTCGTGTTCACCGACGTGACCAGTTCGTCGGGTCTGGACTTCGTCCATCACACCGGCGAGTTTGGCAAAAAATACATGCCAGAGACTCTAGGTGCCGGTGGGGTCTGGCTCGATGTCGATGACGATGGGTGGCAGGACATTGTTCTTGTGAACTCGACGTCGTTCCCCGGACAGGTCGATGCAAGGACGCATGCCGCGCTTTATCGGAACGACGGGGACGGGACGTTCACCGATATCACCGCCGGGTCGGGTCTCGATATTTCCCTGTACGGCATCGGAGCTGCGGCCGCCGATTTCGACAACGATGGGCGAGTCGACATCTATCTGACCGCACTGGGGCAGAACCGATTGCTACGAGGGCAGGGTGACGGGACGTTCGTCGATGTGACCGACGAGAGCGAAACAGGCGATCCAGGGTTTTCGACCGGTGCGGTGTGGTTTGACTATAACAACGACGGTCATCTCGATCTGTTTGTTGCCAACTATGTGGAATGGACCCCGCAGAATGATCTTTACTGCACGCTTGACGGGGAGACGAAGTCGTATTGCACGCCGGAATCGTATCGCGGCCAAAGCTCAACGTTGTATCGAAATCTCGGTGATGGGACGTTCGACGACGTGACGGTGGCGGCCGGTGTCAGCAGTCTGTCTGCCAAGGCGTTATCGGCCACGATGTTTGATGCCGACAGCGACGGGTGGATGGACCTGTTCGTGACCAACGACACCCAGCCGAATCAGTTGTTCCAGAACCGCGGTGATGGCACGTTTGACGATGTGGCGGTTGTTGCTGGCGTGGCGTTCAGCGAAGCCGGAGTGGCGCGAGCTGGTATGGGCGTCGATGCGGCAGACTACGACGGTTCCGGGCGGCCGAGTCTCATCATTGGTAACTTTTCGAACGAGATGATGGCGCTCTATCACAATGAGGGTAATGGCCTGTTTATTGACGAAGCGCCGCGTTCGGCAATCGGTCGCGCTACCCTCTTGACACTGACTTTTGGATGCTTCTTCTTCGACTTTGACTTGGACGGGTGGCCCGACGTGTTCGCCGCAAACGGCCACGTTGCCGACGACGTCGACCGCGTGCAGTCACGGGTTACGCATGCGCAGCGGCCTCAGTTGTTCCGCAATCTTGGCCAAGGTCGATTCGAGGAGATCATCGGTGGCGTAGGCGAGGCGCTGCAACAGGTCATGGTCGCCCGTGGTGCGGCCTATGGCGATCTGGACAACGACGGCGACCTCGACATACTCGTGACTTCCAACGGGGGTGCGCCCAAGCTATTACGTAATGACGGCGGAAACGCTAACAACCTGCTACGTTTAAAAATCGTTGGCGTTAATTCGAACCGGGATGGAATCGGTGCTCGTGTCGAGGTGACGACGGGGAGCCAGATGCGCTGGCAGGTCGTAAAGACCGGGTCGAGCTTCGCGTCACAGAGCGAGCTTCCGCTAACGTTTGGTCTTGGCGACACCATGACCGTCGATGCGGTTCGGGTTATCTGGCCCGGCGGGTTGATTGATGAAATTGATGAGATCACCGCTAACCAGTTCCTCATTATCGAGGAGGGCCGTGGTGTATTGCACGCTACGCCGATTGTGCGAGGGCAGGGGTGAGTCGTTCCGGTGAGCGCGGGTCTCCCTGGCGCGTCGGCGTCTGGGTGTTCTGGCTCGCGACAGTCGGTCTCGCGGCAGCCATGTTCTGGCTCACTCGCCCCCCCGCGGGACTGCCGCCAGTGGGGTCAGACGTGTATCGAGACACGGTCCGCGCGTTTTACCGCGGTCTGGCGTCGCTCGAGGTGGGATTGCTCGACGATGCCAGAACGCAGTTCTCGCTTGCCGCGGCGCTGGCTCCAGCCGAGCCCGCCATCGCCGCGAATCTTGCGGTTATTCACGTGGGATTCGGCGATGACGATCTGGCGGGCGATCAGCTCGACATCGCTCAGACACTTGCCCCCGACAGCGCCGAGGTCGCACTTTTGGAGGGGCAGCTCGCAGGCTTTCGTGGTCAGTTCGACGTCGCGGTCACTCATTATCGCCGCGCTGCCGACCTGAGTGCCGAGAATCTGAAGGCCCGCTTCGCGTTAGCACAGGAGCTCGGGCGCACCGGTGACGAGGAAGATGCGGCTGAGGCCCAGCAACTACTCGAGCAAATTCTTGACCGCGACCCGGGGAACCTCGCGGTGCTGGTGGCGCACGTCCGCCTGGCCTCTGAGCGGGGTGATGTCCAGGCCGTTACCGACACGGTCGAGCGTTTGACGGTAATGAGTTCCGATTGGCCGGGCGCTGCGCAGACCCAGCTCGATGGGCTGACGGCGGCGGTCGCCGAGGCTGACTTGCCACGGGCCGTGACTGCGGCGGCGCTGCTCCGTAATGTTCTGGTCCGCGTCACGGCGTTTGTCGAGGGTCAGACCGTGATTAGTGTCCGAGCTGGGTTGGTTGCCGATCCACTCTCGGAGTTTCTCAGGTTGCCGTCTCCATCAGCGATGGCGGCGCCAATCGACGACACGCTTACCTACACGGTAGAGTCGCTTGATCCAGACGGACCGCCCGCACAAGCGGTTGCCGGCATCGTGTTGTCGAATGACGCGACGACGCCTGCGGTCATCGTCGTCGACGAACAGCAAATACGGAGGGTCGACACCAGCCAGTCATTTCCGCTTCCGGATGGGGGTTTGGAGGATGAGATGCCTGTTGTCTTGAGGGCATTCGACTGGAACAGTGATTTCAGGGTCGACCTTGCGGTTAGCGGTGGTGGTAGTCTCAGTTTACTCGAACAAACCGAAGCTGGGACGTTTCAAGCTGTGTCGCTTGTGTCTGCGGATGGCGCTCGGATCGTCGCGGCCGAGGCCAGTGGTGTGTGGGTGGCGGATGTCGAGATGGATGGCGACCTCGACATGCTGTTGGGCACCGTCGGTTCCGATCCCGAGCTCCTGCGAAACAATGGTGACGGTTCGTGGGCCCTAACCCAGCCGTTTGCGACTGTTACAAACCTGGTGGGATTCACGTGGGGCGACCTCGACCGGGATGGCGATCCCGACGCGGCGCTGCTCGATGCCGAGGGCAAGATTAGTCTTTTCGAGAACCGGCAGGCCGGCCAATTTACAGACTGGCCCAGGTTGGGTCTACCGACTGGGGTCATGGCGATGGCGCTTGGCGATCTCGATGCCGATGGCCGTCTCGGTCTTGTAATGCTTGACGGAACTGGTGCGCTGTGGCACTCAACCTGGCGTGCTGACAATTGGGAGACAGAACGGGTCGCGACGTGGGACTCGTTTCCTGTGAGGAGGCACCCCGCATCCCACCGTCTACTGCTTGCGGACCTTGACAACAACGGCGGACTCGATGTAATTGGGTCGGCCGGGCCCGACACGCGCATCTGGCTGGCGGACGAGCGATCTGTACTCGAGCCTTTCGATACGCCATTGTCGGCGGAAGCCGTCAGCGTCGTCGATTTAAACGGTGACGGATGGCTGGATTTTGTTGGTCTTCAAGATGGAGCGGCGGTGAAAATACTCGGTCGGGGGACCGCCGGGTATCAGTGGCAGGAAATCCGTCCTCGTGCGCAGCTGGCGGCGGGTGACCAGCGGATCAATTCGTTCGGTGTTGGCGGTGAGATCGAGGTACGGTCCGGCCTACTCGTACAGAAGCAGGTGATAAGCGGCGCACCGGTGCACTTCGGTCTTGGGATGTACCCGTCTGTTGACGTAACCCGCATCGTATGGCCGAACGGCGTCATGCAGGCCGATTTCGATTTGGCGACCGGTCAGGTTGTCATCGCGGATCAGCGGCTTAAAGGATCGTGTCCCTGGCTCTTTGCGTACGACGGCACCCAGATGCGGTTCGTGACCGACTTCTTGTGGCGGTCCCCACTCGGGTTGCGGATCAACGCACAGGAGACCGCTGGTCTCACGCAGACTGAGGACCGGATTGTGCTCCGAGGCGAGCAGCTGGTGCCTCGAGATGGGCAGTACGACCTTCGTATTACTGCCGAACTGTGGGAGACGCACTTCTTTGATGCAGTGTCGCTGATGGTCGTTGATCATCCGGAAGAAACCGAGATTTATGTTGACGAGCGTTTCGCAGGTGAACCGGTTCCGCTTGCAACCTACACGGTCGGCACGTCTCGGCCGGTGCAGCGCGCGTGGGACGACACGGGGGCCGACGTCACCAACATCGTCGACACTCGCGACGGACGATACCTAGCATCGGTTGAGCGTGGCCGATACCAGGGAGTGACCCGCGACCATTTGGTGGAGGTTGAGCTCGATCCGACGGCCGCGGACCATGAGGCGGTCTACCTGCTGGCGCATGGATGGGTGTATCCGACTGATAGCAGCATCAACGTCGCGCTCGGGCAGAGCAGGTATCCGACGCCGCGCGGAGTGGCGCTCGAGGCAAGAGATCAGACCGGGAGGTGGCGGGTTGTTCATCCCGACCTAGGTTTTCCGGCCGGTAAGAACAAGACTATGGTCATCGAGTTGACTCGATTGGCCGACGGCCACTTCCCGAGGCAGCTAAGATTACGGACCAATCTTGAGGTTTACTGGGACTGGATCGGGTACGCCCCAAAATTAGAGGAGGCGTCGTCTACTTCGGTCAGGCTCGACCCCCAGTTGGCGACACTACGATATCGTGGCTTTTCTCGAACAGACTTTCTTGGTCCGCGCGGACTTGAGATTCCTCGCTATGAAATCGCCAATACACGTCCCAGGTGGCGCGACCTCGTCGGGTTCCACACGAAATTTGGTGACGTCAGAGAGCTGCTCAGAGAGGTTGACGATCGCTACGTCATTATGAACGCCGGCGACGAGCTCAATCTCCGCTTTCCTGTTCCGGCACCGCCACCCGTCGGATGGCGGCGTGATTTTGTCTTGGTTGGCGATGGCTGGGTAAAGGACGGCGACTTCAATACGACCCACTCGAAAACGGTGGGGCCACTCCCATCGCACGACCAAGTGGAGTATCGTGACGCCGACTCATCGGTGCTGGACGACGATCCGGTCTATCGGCGGCACTTTAAAGACTGGCAGACCTACCACACTCGCTTTGTTACCCCTGCCGAGTATCTAGCTGGACTCACCCGAACGCCACGCTAACCCTGACTCAGAAACAGACGCCATCAGGTCAGGTGGAATCTGTTTTAAGTCTGTCTTACGTGTACGCAAGGGTGTCAGAAAAAGTGATAGAAGATAACGTTCTGGTTTGTTCGGGCGTGTACGATGGCGGCGAGCTTCTTGGATTCCGTCATAAAGTGTTGGTGTCGTTAATCCAAGGCTGGAAAATGGCACCACGCCTTTGCGGCTTACGATCCGGTCGAACCGAACCCGTCGGCGCCGCGGATGGTGTCACCGAGTGTCTCAGTTTCCACTACCTCCACTTCCACACGCGGCTGCACAACGAGTTGAGCAATGCGCATTCCCCGCTCGACCCGGAACATCGTCTGACCGTGGTTAATCAGCACCACGCTGATTTCACCCCGATATCCTTCGTCGATCGTGCCTGGACTGTTCAGGACTGTCACGGCGTGGTTACGCGCAAGCCCACTCCTTGGGCGCACCTGCGCTTCGGTTCCCGCTGGCAACTCGACGGCGATTCCAGTCGGGATGGTCTCGACCTTACCTGGCGCGATAGTGGCGTCAACCGCGGCATACAGGTCGAGACCTGCATCGTTCGGCTGAGCGTAGTGGGGGAGAACTGCGGTGGCGACAAGACGTTTCACACGAAGTTGCATTCGGGTTCACCCTTCTGTTGTAGCTGGACTGGAACTGCCGCGTCGTTCGTACGTGCAGGGTCTCATATCACGATATGCGTAGACGTGGTCGATACAAATCAAGTGCACGGATGACGTCTGATCCTAAAATATGGGCAAGACTTGCCGCAGGTAGACTATAGCGGCGGCAGCGCGTTCACCGAGCGGGAACCTGGCGAACTGGCTCGTGGAACTCGTAATGCCCAGAGGACTCCCGGTTTGGTGCCAGACGAATCTCAGCAGGCCGAATCTGAAGAGGCTGCAGCCCGGAACCACTCGTGGCGGCAGTTTGTCGAGCAGGTTCGGCGTGGCCAGGGCGGGACGTTTGCCGAGCAGTGGTTGCGCTTTGAGGAAATTTTCAAGGACAGTCCGACCGAGGGCGGTCCTCCGCCCGTTTGGCATCCCTCGCCAGGTGCGCCCTCCAACCTAGACAGATTCATGAAGTCGCTTGGTATCGATGGCTATGCTGAACTCCATCGATGGTCGGTGACTGAGCGCGAGGCCTTTTGGAGCAAGGTGACTGATGAGCTGGGTGTCGTGTTCTCCCGTCCTCCAGACCGGGTTCTCGATCTCAGCCGCGGTGTGAAGGATCCCCGATGGCTCGTCAAAGCAGAATTTAACATCGTTGATAGTTGTTTCACCGCACCGGGCGACAAGCCGGCTGTGATAACAGCGACTGAGTTTGCACCTGAACTTCGGGTGACGACGTATGGTGAGCTCGAACGGTTGGTGAATCGGATCGCGAACGGGTTCAAGGCGCACGGTTTTCGTCCAGGGGAGACCATTGCGCTCTATATGCCCATGACTCTTGAGTGTGTCGCGGTCTACTTGGCCATCATCCGCGCCGGGCTGTGCGTCGCCTGTATCGCGGACAGCTTTTCACCGCCAGAAATCTCAAAACGCTGTGAGATTGCGAGTGCGAAGTGTATCGTGACGGTCGACGGGTTCGAGCGGGCTGGTCGTACGATTCGACTGTACGAGAAGGTACGGCAGGCGGAGATACCAGAGGCGATCGTTATTACAAAGGCCTGGGATGCCGTCCCGCGACGCAAAGGCGACCTGAGCTTTGACGAACTTCTCTCGTCCCATGACGAGTATGAATCGGTCGGGTCCACTCCGTCCGAGACGATCACCGTCCTCTTTTCTTCAGGCACGACCGGGACGCCAAAAGCGGTGCCATGGACCCACCACAATCCGATCAAGTGTGCGATGGACGGCCACTTTCACCAGGATATTCGCGGTGAGGATGTTGTTGCCTGGCCCACCAATATCGGTTGGATGATGGGACCGTGGCTGATTTTTGCGACACTAGTCAACGACGCCACGATGGCGCTTTTCGAGGGGTCACCGACCGGGAAGGCGTTCACCCGTTTCGTTAGCGACGCTCGGGTTAGCGTGCTGGGAGTCGTGCCGTCACTGGTGCGAGCCTGGCACTCTGGCAATATCGTCGACGAGTCCTGTTGGCCGCACGTCCGGTTGTTTAGCTCCACTGGTGAGCCTTCGAACCGGCGTGATGCCCTGTGGCTGATGAGCCGAACCGGTTACCGGGCGCCAACCATCGAGTATCTCGGTGGAACAGAGATCGGCGGTGGACATTTAACGGGGACTGTTGTCCAGCCGGCATCGCCTTCGACGTTTACGACACCCGCTCTGGGAATCGATTTCATCGTGCTCAACGACGAGGGTAACGAGGTGGATGCGGGAGATACGGGGGAGTTGTTCTTGATCCCGCCTTCGATTGGTCTGTCACAGACGCTGCTCAACCGCGACCACGAGGAGATCTACTATGCTGGCTGCCCCTCCGGGCCTGGAGGCGAAGTGCTCCGACGCCACGGCGACGAGATCGGGCGATTACACAACGGGTATTTCAGGGCCCAGGGGCGGGCCGACGACGCCATGAACCTGGGAGGGATCAAGGTGAGCTCGGTCGAGCTCGAGCGCGTCATCGAGAGTCACCCAGCCATTCAGGAAGCGGCGGCTGTTGGTGTACAGAGTGAGGCAGAAGGGCCGGAAAAGCTGGTGGTCTTCGTGGTGATCCGGTCCCAGCATGACGACGAAGGCCTTCGGCCAGAGTTGCAGCAACGGGTTGCCGTCGAACTCAACCCTTTGTTTCGGATCGACGAACTTGTCACGCTTGACTCCTTGCCCCGCACGGCGTCGAATAAAATTCTGAGACGCCAGCTTCGCGCTCAGTACGTTCGGTCGGGATGAGCGTGGTCGTCCACCGCTTCAGCGTTCCTGCATATGAGGGTATCTGTAGTCACGGGCAGGCACGAACGTCTCCTTTGTCGTACGGGTGCTCACCCAGCGAATCAGGTTTAGATAGCTCCCAGCCTTGTCGTTCGTCCCGGACGCTCGAGATCCGCCGAACGGTTGCTGACCAACAACGGCTCCCGTCGGCTTGTCATTGATGTAGAAATTTCCTGCCGCATTACGAAGCCGTGTGTGAGCAAGATTAATCGCCTGTCGGTCGTTGGCAAAGATCGAACCGGTTAGGGCGTATGTTGACGTCGTGTCGCAGAGTTCGAGTGTCTGCGCGTAGTCGTCGTCTCGATACACGTAGATGGTCAGCACCGGGCCGAAGAGCTCGGTCTCCATCGTCACGTAGTGAGGATCCTTGGCCTGGATGATGGTGGGCGAGACGAAGAAGCCGGTGCTGTCGTCGCAAGTTCCGCCGCAGATGATCTCTGCATCTACGTCGGTTCGGGCGGCTTCGATATATTGTTTCAGTGAGTCATAAGATGCTCGGTCGATCACCGCACCCATAAAGTTGCGGAAGTCGCTGATATCTCCATAGGAGATAGCCTCGACTTGGCTACACAGTTGGTCCTTGAGAGTCTTCCAGAGGCTCTCGGGGATATAGGCGCGGCTGGCCGCACTGCACTTCTGACCCTGATACTCGTACGCGCCACGGATGAGATTAGCGGTGAGCTCGTCTGGGTCGGCCGACGCATGGGCGAAGACGAAGTCCTTACCGCCAGTTTCACCGACGATTCGCGGGTAACTCTTGTATAACGCGATATTCGAGCCAACTGCTCTCCACATGCCTTGAAAGACCTCGGTGCTTCCGGTGAAGTGGACGCCGCCGAGGTCCGGGTGATTGATTGCGGGGTCACCAATCTGACCTCCGCTTCCAGGGACCATGTTGATGACACCATCAGGCAAGCCGGCCTCCCGTAGGAGTTGCATGATCCAGTAGGCGGAGTACACAGAGGTGGAGGCTGGCTTCCACACGACCGTATTACCCATCAGTGCCGGGCTTGTCGGTAGATTGCCGGCGATACTGGTGAAATTGAACGGCGTCGCGGCGAAGATGAAGCCTTCGAGGGGACGGTATTCAACAGCATTCCAGATACCTGGCGCACTGATCGGTTGGGACTCGAAGATCTGAGGCAGATACGATGGGTTGAATCGCCAGAAGTCGATTAACTCGCAGGCCGCGTCGATCTCCGCTTGAAACACCGTTTTACTCTGGTTCAGCATCGTGGCGGCGTTGAGGATCGGTCGATAGCGACCAGCGAGTAACTCGGCTGCCTTGAGGAAAATCGCGGACCTCGCCTCCCACGGCATATTCGCCCAGTCGGCGCGTGCTTCGGCGGCGGCTTGTATGGCTTGCCGTACGGAACCGGCGTCACCCTTGTGGTAGGTGGCAACAGCCTTCCGGTGGTCGTGTGGCAGGATGCACTGCCCGAGGTTTCCGGTCATCACGTTGCGGCCCCCAATGATCATCGGTATCTCGATCTGACTACTCGCGAACTGGTCGAGCTGGTTCTTGAGGGCCTGTTTCTCTGGGGAATCTGGAGCGTAGGTCAGGATCGATTCATTGATCGGCGTGGGGACGGAAACGCGAGCGTTGATCATCGAGTGCTCCTCAATAGCGGGTGACGCTGCTTGCGTGACTAGCTGTGGCAAGAGTACAACGAAACTCCATGTATTCTCCCACAGCCAGCGGGACACAATCATGGCTGATTTCGGCCGGAGATGCTGCGGTACACTTCGGCAACCCCGTGGCCCACGACATTCGGTGTCGACACCTATCGGGAAACATTCGAGCGGCCGGCGACGCCGTCTGAGCCGATGGTCGTTTTGGCGTACTACTTGAACGACACTTGCGGTACGGCCAGAATCGAGGGAGCGTTATGGAAGCTGAGCTGACGAAGGCGTTTGAACTTTACAAGGCCGCGGGCATTTTTGTCTCAGTGCTGTTCGTCGTCGCCTTTCAGCTTTTATGTCCAAATCGTCTGTCTCTTCAGATGCTCGTGAGCAACTGGAAGGTCAACGTGCCACTGGCTGTGATCGACACAGCGTTACTCTCGCTCCTGTGCGGTGCGTGTGTCAGTACCTGGGTCGGCACTGTTCGGCAGCATGGGATCGGTGTCTTCGAGACGGCCGCGCTACCGTATTGGACACAAGTGGCCGCGACGGTCGTCGTCCTGGACGTCGTGGCATATCTCTGGCATCGTGCGAATCATCGGTGGCCGCTGCTATGGCGCTTTCACGCGGTCCACCACTCCGATGTCCACTTCGACGCGTCCACAGCCTTCCGCTTTCATCCGGGCGAGCTGGTGATCTCACTCGGTGTCAAGCTGTTCGTCGTGACTTTGACCGGGCTACCTGTCCTCGGGCTGATCGTGTTTGAAGCAATCTACGGGTTCTGTAATCTCTTTGTTCACAGCGATGTTCGGATTCCGAGTAGTGGTGAGCGTCTTCTGGGATGGTTACTCGTGACGCCATCAGTACACCGGGCACATCACTCGGAGCGTCCTGAGATCCATAACCGGAACTTCGGTACGATTTTCTCGCTCTGGGATCGCCTCGGTCGGACGTATCTCGGCGGGGACGCTGACAGCTTGCTGACGCTAGGGTTGCCTGGCCAAGACGGAAGAGTGCTGAGCGTGGGGGAGGCGCTTCGATTACCCTTAAGGTCTAGACTGCACTAGACAGGATTCCTTCAGTAGTGTTAGGTTCGACAGAATAGTGGAGACTCCAAGATGACTTATCGACATCTCGCGTTCGTCACAGCTCTCGCTGTTCTATTGCTTCCGGCGGTTGGCCAGGCTCAAACGTACACGACAGCGTGGGGAGACCCAGACCTCCAGGGCATATGGACCAACGTGACGATTACCCCGTTGCAGCGACCGGTAGATTTTGCCGGGCAAGAGGTCCTGACCGAAGAGGAAGCTGCAGCCTTCGAACAGGTCACGGCAGAAAGGCGAGTGGATGGCCCTCCCAGAGCCGGCGACCCTGGCACCTATAACCAACACTGGTTCGACCGGGGAACAAAGGTTGTCGGTGACAGACGCACGTCGCTGATCATCGATACGCCAGACGGGCGAATTCCGTGGAGGCCAGATTCCCCCATATCTGCTGCGAATCGAAACGAGGGACGTGGCGTTGACTACTGGGACGACCACACCGATCTCGACACGGGTGAACGGTGTATCACGGACGGCATGCCGCATGTGCCGTGGGTCTACAACAACAACTATCAGATCTTGCAGTCTCCTGGATACATCGCGATTCTTCACGAGCAGTACAATGAACGCCGCATCATCACCGTCGACGGCAGTCCGCATGTCGAGGCGAACATCGATCAGTGGTTCGGGGATCCACGCGGCCACTGGGAGGGCGACACGCTGGTCGTCGAAACGACCAATTTTAGCGACAGAAGAAGCGACCGGTGGGCCAACAACTGGCGTATGCCCCGCCCGACGCTGCACATGGTTGAACGATTCCGACGCGTCGACGCGAATACGATTGACTACCGATTCACCGTCACCGACCCGACTACATTCACACAACCCTGGACCGCGGTGGCTCCCATGAGCGGAGATCAAGAGGCGATGGGGGCGACGGTCGGTGCGCTGTTCGAGTATGCATGCCACGAGGGAAACTACGCCGTGCCGAACGTCCTCCTCGGTGCACGGGCTACAGACAAAGCCGAGAGCACCAACTCGCGGTAGACTCCAACTTGACCGAGGAATGCCAGACTCCTTGGCATTCCTCGGCCCTTACCTCAATAGCGTCAGAGGGCTTTTGAGACGGGTTAGGCCCAGCGGAAGCCGTGCTTCACGAGCGGTAGCGAGCGGATACGGGTGCCCGTACTGGCGAAGATTGCGTTACAGACGGCCGGTAAGATCGGTGGCAATGCAGGTTCGCCCAGACCGGTTGGTGGGTTGTCGGTGATTCGGAAGTGCGCCTCGATTTCGGATGGGGCCTGCGCGAGTCGTACCATCGGGAACTGGTGAAGGTTGCTTTGCACGGTGCGACCTCGTTCGAAGGTGATCTCCTGCGCCATGAGCTCACTCAAACCATCGATGATCGCGCCTTCTACCTGAGCACGCGCACCGGTGGGGTTGATGATCTGCCGGCCGACGTCAACGGCGGCCCAGACCTTGTTGACCCGCACCCGCTTTGCCGAATCGACACTGACTTCCGCCACCTCAGCCACGTATCCTCGGTGGTCGAATTGGAAGGCGATGCCCATCGCTGTATCGGTCGGCAAGCGACGGGAGCCCCACCCTGACTTCTCCGCTGCGAGCTTGACGACCCCGCGCATACGGGCGGCGTCGTAGACGTCCCGACCTGCGTCGTCAGTCACCATCCGCGGTTCACCGAGCAGATCAAGTTTGAACTGAACAGGGTCGGCTCCCGCCGCATGCGCCAACTCGTCGATAAACGACTGGCTCACCCAGGCGAGCGCATTACTGCGAGGAGCACGGAGCGACCCGGTTGGGGCTCCCAGTGGTATCAGTGTGGCATGGACAGCGTAGTTCGGCACGAAGCCAGCTGGGAATTCGTTTGGTGGAAGGTCAGCTCGAGAAGCGAAGCGTTCTCCCTCACCAAAACTCACGAAGTGATTCCGCCAGGCGACGAGTGTACCTGCCGCATCCAGGCCACCCGACAAGTACTGGAAGCCTCCCGGACGGTAGAAGTCGTGGCGCATGTCGTCTTCGCGGGTCCAGAGCAGTTTGACCCGATCACCCACTACCTTCGAAATCCACGCCGCCTCAACCATGTAGTCGTTAACCAGGCGCCGACCGAAGGCACCCCCCATCAGTTCGAGGTGAATTGTGATTTTCTCTTCGGGGACGCCAAGCACTGAAGACACGAGCGGCAGACCATCCTGTGGCGCTTGCGTGGGAGCCCAGATTTCGAGTGAGCCATCCGTCTTGTAATGCGCGGTGCAATTCTGCGGCTCGAGAGAGGCATGGGCGATAAACGGGTACGAGTAGGCTGCCTCCACAACCGTCGCTGCATCCGG
>CAUZDY010000049.1:0-20244 GCA_963578805.1 Vicinamibacteria bacterium
CGACATTTTCGACGTTCGGCTATGACACCTTTGAAATGCTGCGGGATGGAAACTATGCACGGGCAACATTCAACGCCGGCATTCATGTCGCGCTTGGTGTTGCATTAGTCTGGCTGGGCCACACCCTCACCACGTCAAGATAAAGGCGAAAACAGACCGACCGATTCGACCGTTACGATGGAACTCTTCAGAGCATGGGAGCAGAACACACGACGCTGGGCACGCGTGCTGGCCGTCTTATCTCTGGCGATTTGGGGACCACTCGCACTGGTCATCATCAACTCTGGACGGCCGGCCCCTGTAACAGTTGGCCTCGCAATGGCCGCCGCGATGGCCGTCTATGTGTGGCAGACGGCTAAGATTCGCCGCCGTGAAGCCATCGTCCGTGAGCCATTTCCTCCCGAGTGGGAAACGGTCTTGCAGAGTGATGTGGTGTTCTTCCGTGTCCTCGACCCAGTCGAACAACAGCGTTTTCGAACTCAGCTTCAGGTGTTCTTAGGTGAAAAACAGATCACCGGCATCAAACTCACACTCGATACGACTACGCGTGTTTTGGCCGGCGTGAGCGCGATGATTCCAATTTTTGGATTTCCAGACTGGGAGTGGGACCAAATCAACGAGGTGCTCATCTACCCGACACGCTTCGACGACAACTTCTCAGTTGGCCACACACCGACTCACGGTATCCTGGGAATGGTCGGCACCGGAAGTCTGAACCGTTTAATGATCCTGTCGAAGCCAGATCTTATTGATGGATTCAGGAACGCGGGTGACAAGCGTAACGTCGGCGTTCACGAATTTGCCCATCTGGTAGACAAAAGTGACGGCGTGATCGATGGCATGCCGCATGTGGGTCTTGACCGCAAAGCAATCGGTCCGTGGATCGACTTAGTCCGTCGTAAGATGGCTGAAATCGAAGACGGAAAATCAGACATCAATAGATATGCACTGACAAACGAAGCGGAGTTCTTTGCTGTTGCGTCAGAGTATTTCTTCGAGCGGCCAGGCATCATGCAGCGTAAACACCCGGAACTCTACAGGGCGCTCGAACGTGTTTTCAACCAAGATCTTCGCACCCGTGCCGCAGCACTCAGACGGGAGTTTTCACAAGGCAGGCCCACATTCGGCCGAAATTCGCGCTGCCCATGCGGAAGTGGGCGTAAATTCAAGAAGTGCTGCCTGCAGTAACCGCCGAAAATGGTGCCTCAGGCTATTGATCAGCCTCACTGAATACCGAGACGTCACGAAACGTAAGCCGACACTCGGAGCTCGATCTATACAAATGTTGCTCGGGTGGCTACGGAAGCGCGAAAGCGACCAACTCGCCCTGCGTAGCGCCCCCTCCCACCGCCAGCACGATGAACTGCTTTCCATCGAGCATGTAGGTCATCGGTGATCCAGTCTGCGCGGCCGGAATATAGACGGCTCCTTGTTCCTGGCCGGTCCCCTTATCGTAGGCGCGAAGCATCGCGCCCCGTTCGCCAGACGGCGTCAGGAACACCCCTCCTTCACCGCTAATAACAAGCGTCTTCGTTGTGAGCGTTCCGATTCCACCGGAGCTCCCTCCAGCACCTCCTGGACGGCCCGTCCTTGGAATGTCGATCCCTTTGAGCGCTGGATGATTTTTGACAAAATCTGGCGTCTCCCCGTGAGCTACCTGCCACACGATTTCTCCTGCGTTCAGATCGATGGCGGTGATACGGCCCCAGGGTGGTCTCATCAGCGGTAAACCGCGAACAGAAAGCCTGGCACCTGGTCCGCGCACGTAGTCCATACTTGAGCGATCAGCGTCCTGCACCAACCCTATCGCCCGGGAGAGCGTATGCGAATACAGATACATGATCCCGGTGTCTGGGTCATACGACCCTCCTGGCCAATTTGCCCCATTTGGTACGAATAGCGTGCCCAGTAAGCCGCCGTCACGCATGACGATCGGCGGGGTAAAGATCGGTCCAGTCTTGTACTGCGAGACAAATTCCAACGCCTCAGCCCTGAGCTCAGGTGTGAAGTCAATGAGTTCCTCGAGAAGAAAGCCCTGCCGCTCAAACGGAGGAGGCTTCGTTGGAAACGGCTGGGTCTGTGAATACAATTCCCCTGGAACGTCTCCCGCCGGGACCGGTCGCTCCTCGATCGGCCAAACCGGCTCCCCAGTGACCCGATCAAACACATAGACCCACCCTTGTTTTGTAGGCTGAGCGACCGCCTTTATTTCTCGGCCATCAACGGTGATGTTGATGAGAATAGGTGGACACGGTACGTCGTAGTCCCAGATCGGATGGTGCACAAACTGGAAGTGCCAGAGCCGTTCACCCGTCTCAAGATCGACTGCTACGAGACTTTCGCCGAAAAGATTGTCGCCCGGCCGATGCCCACCGTAATAGTCGCCAGTGGGAATCTCTATCGGCAGATAAGCAATGCCCAACTCTTCGTCCACGGTCAAATTTGTCCAGACGCCGGTATTTCCTGTGTAAACCGCCGAATCGTTCAGCCAGGTATCTCGACCGAACTCGCCTGACTGCGGAATTGTGTGAAAGATCCACTTTCGCTCGCCAGTGCGAACATCGAAACCTCGAATATATCCTTTAACATTTTCGCGGCTCGGTGGCGCCGAACCAGCTCGATGCGCGGCGCCAATCACAACAACATCGCGAGCGACGAGAGGCGCGCCATTCCACCCGATTTCACCCGTGAGCGGATCGATAAACTGATCGTTATTCGCCTTGAGATCGACGATGCCATTGTCGCCAAATTCTTGAATCGGTCGCCCAGTAGCCGCGTCGAGTGCCACCAACTGGTATCCGATCGTAACGAGAAAAATTCGATCGTCACCCTGGTCGTCAGTCCAGTAGGCGACGCCGCGACCCGACATACGCCGAATCGCGTTGGCTCCACGCTCTCCCTCGTCAAGCCGATAAACCCAGAGCATTTCACCGGTCGCCGCGTCGAGCGCCACGGCATTTCGGCGGCTTCCCGCCGTTGCGTACAACACACCGTCGACCATCAGCGGAGTGACCTGATAGTTAAAATCAGGATTCGGACCGAGATTGGAGGTATTGAAGCGCCACACCATCTCAAGGTCGTTAAAATTCTCGGCGGAGATCTGGTCAAGCGCCGCATAGCGGGTGCTTCCCAAATCACCCCCATAGGTGCGCCATTCCCCATCGACCGCACCGGTTTGTGCTATCGCCGGAAGCACCCCGAGGTACACGAACAGGCCGCACGATACGGCATAGCGGATAACACTCGAGCCTCGTAGCATTGAGAGTCCCCTGTCGCGCGTGGCGACCAAATGTCGGCGCAGATACACAGCCGACGTGTCAATAACCCAACCATTCTATCTCTGCCTGGACAATGTCTCCAGCGTCATCTGAGAACCGCCACTCAGGTCAACACCGACACAGAATACGAGGTACGACCGATCCCCCAACCAAGAAGCCGCTCTGTACGGCCTTGTCGAGATGAAACAGATTTAAATCTCCGTCAGTCATCGAGAGACTGAACGGGTCAGCGTCGTACCGGTGAGACTCTGAATACTAACTGCCGCGACGTGCGCGAGCGAAACATCTCACCACTCCACTGTCTCCAGGAACGCTTACTGAGCAGGGATACTCGTTCGAACCACAAGTCACATCAATAATCAGTCTCCCGCCGCAGTTTTCGAGGGCTCCCTCCCACCACCTCACTAGTTGATCCTGGCGTAGAAGTCCTCGTTAAACCCACTATGGTTCGCTATGAAGCTAACCTGATTCGGTCAGCTGCAAGGGCACAGTAGATCGAGGATAACCGCCTAACCAAGTCCAGAGATTACTTGCTTCAATCATTCGAACGCCACACCATATAGAAGATGGTGAAATGGTCCAGCCGGCGACCTTAGGTCCCTCGTTTCGAAATCACGTGCCTCGACTGTATGCTACGTAGGACGTCGTCGCTCCTATTACTGACCCATGGTTCTATTCGAACATCTGTCCAGCGCTCTTACCGACAGTCAGGCCCAAGTAGTCGCTCGGTATCTACTCGGTAACGTTCCCGGCCTACCTCCGATCGTCCAGACACTCCATATCGTTGGTATCTCGGCGGTAATGGCGTCGATCGTCATGGTCGATCTTCGGTTCCTGGGCGTGGCCGTTCCCAGCCAAAACGTCAGCGAAATGATCGACCGCTTGATACCCTGGACCTGGTGGGCCCTGCCTCTGAACGCCGTGACGGGCTGCCTGTTTATCGCCGCGCGCCCGTCTCGATACTTCGACAACCCAGTGTTCGGAATCAAGTTCTCGCTCTTGGTTCCGGCCGTCGCCCTGGCCGTCGTTGTGTACCAACTCAACCGGAAGGAAACAGGCTACTGGGAGCGGACCTTGCCTCGACGAATCTCTGGGCGAGTCATCGCGATGTGCTCACTGCTACTCTGGATTGGCGTCGTCTTAGCAGGTCGCTGGATTGCCTATTGGGACTATTTGTTTTATTAGGAATATCGATACCCCTGATGCTTTTTACTGACTTCTGGGAACGGCTGCAGAGCCATCCGACATCGCAGTACATCGGTTATTCGTGGTGGTTTCCGTTTATTGAGTCGCTTCATGTCGTCGCAATCACGTTGGTGGTCGGTTCGATTATGATGGTCGACCTGCGCCTCCTTGGGATGACCGGGCTCCGGTACCCCGCGAGCCGAATAACTCGGGAGCTTATCCCGTGGACGTGGGGCGCCTTCTGCGTGGCGGTGGTCACCGGTATCGGGATGTTCGTGACTCGGGCACCGGTCTATATGGAGAATCCCGCATTCCAGGTCAAGCTGGTTCTTCTCCTACTGGCGTGCGCCAACATGACCCTGTTTCAGTTTCGGACGTTCAGAGATGTAGCCAGCTGGGACAGCGCCGCAGTCACGCCCATCGCGGCCAGAACGGCAGGTGCCGCATCGTTACTTTTGTGGGCAGGAATCCTGCTGGCCGGTCGCTGGACCGGTCACATCATCTAGACTCGCTGTAGCCAGACCATCCACCGAGCCGACGACGGCTGTCCTCGACTCACTACCTGGTCGGCAGCGGTGCTTTCTCCTGGGCTCGGTGGCCGGAGAGAATCCCCTCCATCGCGTGGTTGCCCTCGTGGCAGGCGAACTCAAACACGGCGTCTTCACTCTTCTTGAGTGAGATGAGCACAGTCCAGGGCCGCGTCCAGCGCATTGGGTCGGTGAACGTCAGCTCCCAGTTGAGTGTGTCGGGTCCGACGCGGGTAAAACGCTCGAAGAGCTCCAGGTTTTCAGACGAGCCCCGGAAGTTGCTCTTCTCCGAATAATTCGTGGTCTGGACGACCAGGGTATCACCCTCCCAGTGGGCCCGGGAGTCCCCCATCCATTGGCGAAGGCCGTCCTCAAGGTGTGGCCGTCCGTCCAGCGGGATAACCCGAACGTCATGGATCAATTCCTTGACGATCGCGACGTGATTGGCAGTCTGCACAAACTGGAAATAGCTATTGTATCCAGCACGGATCCTCGGCACCCCGTAAGTGATGCAGCGGTCGGAGTTGCTCCGGTCGGTGTAAGAATCGGCCGGGTGATCTCGCCGATGAGTTCGAACGTCATCCGACGCCGCCGTGGCACTCGAGGTGAGCGCCGGCACACGCCCGTCTGGCGGATCGACAATGAGTGAGGTTCGATTTTCAAACTCGCGATCTACAAGCCAAAACTGGTTGTAGTTACCAGTTCCTGCATCCGAGGAGGTATACCCCTGGCTTCCCGCTAGGGCTGCCTCAAAGACACTGTCACCAAAGGCGGCATCGGTTTCTCCATTAAAGAGCTCCCGTGCGTGCTGCGCAAGATCTGCGACCTCCTCGTCTGTTAGCTCGGTCTTATCAGCCAGAGTCTCGGGACGTTCCAACGGTGTCGCGCTATTGTTTGCCCAGACACCTTGTAAATCGGGATGCCCATCAGGCGTTCGAGGCGCGGTCCACTGGCCTGTCTCGGACGACCCTGTTTGTGCAATCGCTGACGATGCTCCTATAAGCGTGAGAATCGCCATCGTCGCCACTCCCAGTATTCGATAGTTCATCTGAACTCCCATGATCGTCCGTGCACTACTTCGATGCCGACATAATTAATGAACGGTATTTTACCTGCTAGGACGCCGCTCGCCAACGAACATCTCCCTTTTAATCAAGCCAGTACTTGACTTGGCGGCAACCACAGGCCTATATAGAGTTGCGTCAGTTATCGCGACCCAACGGAGATTATTCATGCGGAACCGGCTAGGAATAGCCCTCGTGTCGGCGGCAACTACACTCACCGTCCTGTTGACCCCTTTGTGCCCGGCAGGAGCGCAGACTACGACATCTGAGATACCACGGGCGTGGGACGGTCGTCCCGATCTGAACGGTATCTGGCAAGCGATCGGCACCGCTCATTGGAACATACAGGACCATCCAGCGAGCGCCGGCCATCCCGACATGGGAGCAATCGGCGCCGTCCCTCCTGGACAGGGGGTGGTCGTGGGTAACGATATCCCGTACCAGCCCTGGGCACTCCAGCAGAGGCAGGCCAATTTCGAAAACTGGCTGACGAACGACCCAGAACTAAAGTGCTACATGCCGGGCGTGCCACGTGCCACCTATCTTCCCTATCCGTTTCAGATCGTCCAAGGCGACCGCAAGATTATGATGGTGTACGGATTTGCAGAGTCCAACCGAACCATCCACATGGACAAAGATGCACCTGAACCCGCTCCGATCGACAGCTGGATGGGACGCTCGCACGGGCGATGGGACGGCGATGCATTGGTCGTCGATGTCGCTGGGTTCAACGGCGAGGCTTGGTTTGACCGGGCCGGCAACTTCGCCAGCAACACACTAAGGGTAGAAGAGCGTTACACGCCGATAGGGCCAAACGCCATCATGTACGAGGCGACGATCGAAGACCCTAACGTGTTTACAGGGCCGTGGACGATCAGCATGCCCCTCTATCGACGATTGGAAGAGCATGTGCGCATCATTGAGTTCAAATGCGTCCAGTTCACAGAGGATCTCTTGTATGGCCATTTGCGCCGCGAACCAACTCGATGACCGACCCAGAATACCAAGGTGCCACGCCATGAAATGGAAACTTGTCGCACGACCTCTACTCGTGGTGATAACGGTCGCCAGCACTCCGGGTGCGGCAACTGCCGCCGACTACCACCACGTGCACATCACGGCATCAAGCCCGAGCGAGGCGGTCAACTGGTACACGGAATACATGGATTGCCAGCCGATTTCAGACCGCCGAGACGTCGCCGACTGTGACGGTGTCGAGTTCGTGTTCGTGGTGCAGCCGACGATGGGGAGCACCCAAGGCACCGGGGTGAATCACATCAGTTTCTCCTTCCCCGATCTACCCACCAAAATGGCCGCACTCGAATCGGTTGGCGTCCGAGGGTCCGGGGTGAGACTCCAGCGGTTCCCTGATGGTTCGACGCTTCGGGATGTTCCCGGTTTGTTTAAAATTGGATTCATTTTTGATCCTTGGGGAACCCGGATCGAGTTGGTCGAGGATAAAGCCGACCTCGGCTTTCATCATGTCCACCTGAGCGCAACCGACCCTGAGGCAACGTTAGCCTGGTACCGAGACACGATGGGTGGAGAGCCGGCCAGTCTCAAGGGCACGCTGAACGGGTTACGTTTCGGCGATATCTGGCTATTAGCCTCCGAGCATCCCGGTGGAACACCGGCGACTACAGGAGGACGTGCCATCGATCACATCGCATTCGCGGTAACAGACCTTAATGCCGCAGCAGCCGTCATGCGGCAACAGGGGGTGGTGTTCCAAGAAGAACCGAAGGTGCCAGAGAACGCCAGGACGGCCGCGCAACGCGCATTTGTGGCTGGTCCGGATAATGTCCGAGTGGCAATCGTCGAGTCAGGATTTGCCGGGATCACAATCGAGCGCCCTGCTAACGCGGTCACGACCGATACCGCTCCATACAACGTTCCGCTCACTCCGTGGGGTGAACCCGACTTGCAGGGTGTCTGGACTGGGAATTCCTCGCACGGCATTCCGCTCGAACGCCCGGAAAACCTGAGCGACGTCGAGAACTTGACCCCTGAAGAGGCCGAGGCCAGGCGCGAACGTGGGACACTCGGCAGCATCTGGGGGTATGAGCGGGAGTGGCGGGACACCACGCTTGGCTACGTCAAGACCGCTCCGTCGACCCAGGTAGCGATGATCATAGATCCACCTGACGGCCGCATTCCGCCGCGGACGGCGCCAGGAGAAAAACTCGCGGCGATGGTGCGAGAGGAACAGGCGCGAACCGCTGACAGGCCCGCGGGAGGACCTGAGGATCTTTCATCGTGGGTACGGTGTATCACCCGTGGCCTACCCCGGATGATGATGCCGGGCGTCTACAACAATGGCTTACAGATCGCACAAGGCCCCGGGTTCGTCACGATCCAGAAGGAGATGATCCACGAGACCCGCATTATTCCGACCACCGAACGCCAGCGCCTCGGCTCGAGCATCACGACCTGGCTTGGTGACCCGCAAGGGCGATGGGACGGCGACTCACTCATCATCGAATCGACGAACTTCAACGGCGGCGCACCGTTTCAAGGGTCGAGCGAGAATATGCGACTCACCGAACGCTATACACGTGTTGGTGAAACAAGACTTGAATACCGGTTCACCATCGACGATCAGACGATCTGGACCAGGCCGTGGACCGGCGTCTTTCATTTCGACTTAGACGACGAACAGTACGAGCTCGTGGAGTATGCGTGCCACGAAGGAAACTACGGTATGACGAACATCTTGAGCGGTGCTCGGGCTCGAGATGCCGCTGAGGTGGCTAGCCCATAGTGGAGGACACGGCATGCGAGACAAAGTAGCAGGCATCGCGGTCGGAGCGGGACTGAGTGTCGGGCTCTTCCTCGTCACCGCGCCGGTGATCGCCCATCACGCTTTTTCGGCTGAGTTCGACGCCAGCCGGCCGGTCGCCCTCCGCGGACGAATCACAAAAATGGAGTGGATTAACCCGCATGCCTGGATGCACCTTGAGGTCACGAACGAGGACGGCACCGTCGAGAACTGGATGGTTGAAGCCGGGCCTCCAGGGGCACTGGTTCGACGTGGCTGGACTCGCGACTCGGTCACGCCTGGCATCGAAGTGCTGGTTGAGGGCTATCAGGCACTGGATGGCGAATTTCGCGCTAACGGCCGCGACGTTACGTTCCCAGATGGCCGTCGACTCTTCGCCGGATCATCCGGGACAGGTGCCCCGCTGGATGGCAGAGACGAGACCGAACCGAGTCCCCGGTAGATCGCTTCCGAACGGCACCCGCCATACCCTCACCGAAATATCACCCTCTCAAGGCTTGGGGGATCCTGGTCCGCAAAGTGGGGATGAACAACGTAGATGTGATCGCCGACGACCGCCCCGGTCGTCGCTTGCGTCTCGTATGGTGCCACCGCCACCCGTTGCGCCGTGCCCCAGTCGTCCTCGCTCGTCAACGTCACGACGCGGCTCTCCGAATTACTCACAATGGCGAGGCGACCATCGGACATCCACACCATTCCGTCCTGCCCGTCAATCTCCTCGGAGAGCGTGACCCTGCTCGCGCCAGCCGGGTCGTCGACCGGGACCTTCCAAAGGTCAGGGCCACCGCAGACCAGAAGATACCCAGAGGGGTGGTAGACGATTCCGTTCGGTCCAAATCCGTCGAATCGATGCAAAACGGAAACTTCGTAATCGGGACCAACCCGATAGAGGGTACTCATCCGCGTGTCAGTCACGTACGCCGTTCCATCATCCGAAACCGCGACGTCGTTCGCAAAGTACGCGGCGTCGGCAGGGGCATCCGTGATGGCGGCGGCAAGATCAACCATGGCGATCCGCTCACTGGTTGTCAGGTTATAGACGCCGAGCTTTGCCTGCCCCGCGCTAGCACCCTCAAAGACCGACCGGTCGGCGTTCGCCACGAGCAGGCGGTTGTTAGGTTCATCAACCTCGATCCCGACCGATGAGACCAGGTCGGGATCACTCACCACTGTCGTCACCCGACCGTCATCGTGGATTTCCAACACCGAACCTTCCGAGAGTGACCCGGTCAAGAACCGGTTGTTTGTCGTGTCGTACTCCACACCCTCAGGAATGAACCCTCCACGCTCCGCAACGATCGTTGCAGGCGGAGTAACCTCTGACGGCATCAAAGTCCCAGATTCCACCGCGTCTGGTTCTGGTGCGGACTGCTCGGGTTCACCGACGCATCCCACGAACGTCCCTGCTGCGACGACCATCGCGAGCACCTTGTTCCACATAAAGGAGACCTCCACATCTCTTTGCCGTCGTCAGCAAGCCACAAGCGATCCAAGGTGTACGTCAGACGGGAATAAAGCTGATAAATTCTACTCTTACGGCCAGTTCACGTCTTCACTCGCTTCGAGATAACACCGTTAGATACGTACTCCGGATACAGCGTATACTTGTGTCCTACCCGTGGAACCTCGCTTAAATCGCGAGCCGCCTCGACAGACCGAATACTTTCGATATACTCCGCCAGAAGGTCGTGCTCAATCGCGCCTGCAACAACGAATCCCTTGCAGTAGGTACACATTTGAAGATCAGCCCTAATAGCGTCCACGGTTTCAAGTCGGTCGACCAGATCCGTTCAGCTAGACCACAAACATCTCGTCATTCCTTACGTAGAATGTGTCAACAATACTGCCGGCCTGCACCGTCGTGACAGGGTCATGTCTATCCGGTGCGCCGCAAGCGAGAAAGGATACGAAACATGGCCATCAGGATAGAAAAGGACGGATCCGTGACCACCGTGGTTCATAGTCGACCGGAAGCCAGGAACGCCATGGACCCGGACTCTGCAGATGCCCTGGTTGATGCGTTCATTGCGTTCGAGGCGGACGACAGTGCGCACGTGGCAGTTCTGTGGGGTGAAGGCGGAGCGTTCTGTGCTGGGTGGGATCTGAAGGTCGTTTCTAACCTGTCCCCTGTCACACTGGAGCGCGACCTGGCGTTTCCGGAACCGGATCCACCAGATATCAACGCGGTTCCACGTGGCCCGCTCGGACCGACACGCTTGGAGCTCTCCAAGCCGGTCATTGCAGCGATTGCTGGTCCCGCTGTCGCCGGCGGCATGGAACTCGCCCTGTGGTGCGATATCCGGATCATGGAGAGAGACGCCTATCTTGGCGTGTACTGCCGCCGCTGGGGAGTGCCCCTGATCGATGGAGGGACCGTCCGCCTCCCACGGCTCGTAGGGCAAGGCCGAGCGCTAGAGCTCATCCTCACCGGGCGCAAGGTTATGGCTGAGGAGTGTCTACAAATCGGGGCATGTGAGTCGGTCGTATCCAACGGAGAGAGCCGCACCGCCGCGGAGACCATGGCGCAGGAAATCGCGCGATTTCCCCAGGCATGTGTGCGTGCCGACCGCCGGTCTACCATCCGGCAACATGGTAAGACGCTTCGGGAAGCCATGAAATACGAGTGGAAGAACGGCCAATCACCGATGCACGAAGAAGCGGTTGAGGGCGCGACGCGTTTTTCGCGCGGTCTCGGGAGGCACGGAGACTACAAAAGAATTTAAGGAGAGAGAAAACTGCCGGCCTCTTAACTTTTGGCATCGGCTCGGCTAAGTTTTTCAAGTGCCACGCGGTATAACCGTTTAACCAGCGTGCCGCCACCGGAGTCGAGGCGTCGACGCTTCTCACGTAGTTTTGATGGTCTCGAAAAGGCTGAGTGGTAAGGGACTTCCTGTGCGATAGGAGCGACCGCGCGCTAACACTGCCAGCCACACCATTCACTGCTACCATATGTGATGGCTCTTGATGAACATGACTTCTTTACAAAGAAACCAGAGAACCGATCGGGACGGTATCAGTGCCCCAGATGTAGTCGGAGCGGCGACTACAACATCCGGTGGGTGCGGCACTCGAAGAAGGACCGGTTACCACCCGCCGCCGACGGCGGCGACCGGGCCAAGTTCGAAAAGCTCAGAGATTACCTGCTCCGCCTGGACGACGCGGTCACGTGTAAGACCTGCGGTAAGCGATTCGAGATCCCCTCACAGCACTCCTTGATGTTCGTCGACCAACTCGGAGGGCTTCCCAACGAGGAAGACCTAGAACGAGAGATCACCGCCGCTGCAGGAGAGACGGAACCCGAAACTGAAAGCAAGCCGAGACTACCAGCACGATTCACGCGAAAGTCGGGTGGCTGGAAGTAGTAGGCGCCACCCTTTCGTTCACCGACACCGTGTATTCCATCAGACCCGGACAATCTGATCCTGCTTGGTGATTAGCCGCGCGAGCGCCACTCGGTCTAGGTCCAGCAGTTCGGAGACCCGCTTTGCGTTGATCTCCGTCACGATAATCTGGCCAACTTCCTGGTTAACGGTCTTGAAAATCCCGTGTTCCATCATCTTGTTTGACTGATAGCTGTTGTCGTCGGTTGGGCTAACATAGTGGACAAACTCCACTTTGTACCGGTGCACTAGATACAAATGGATCAAGGTCATTAGACGTTTCTGCCGCAACGCCTCATCGAAAGTATTCTGGTCACGAACGATCAGAATCCGGTGACCCACTCGGTCCCGGATCGGAGAGAAAATGACATTTGCCAACTTGTCGCCTGACCCCCCGATAATCCGTAACTCGAGCAGTTCCGATCCGGCCTGCTGAGGCCGAAGTTCAACCCGCAGCCCGCCCGGAAGCTGGTAGTGCTCGGCCCACATCGCCAGCCACTCCTCGAGCAGCTTCGTCGGGATCTCCGTTTGGACGAGGTGCTGACTCTGCGTGGAAGCCTTCCCCATAGCCTTGGTGGTCGCCGTGCGTCCCGACGAGGCGGCCAGGGCCGCATCGAGTCGGGGGCCACCGGCCAATGTCTGCGGCGTGCGGTAGGGTGACTCGACCAACCTGATTTTCCGTTGCAGCCGCGCCAGCGCGAGCATTCCGTCCTGCTTGATGGCTGTCGCGAACTCCTCACTCGCCACACCGTCGATCTGGTGCCCCCCGTAGGTGATGAAATTGAAGACAAACCCCAGCTTGCCCAACTCTTCCGGAAACTCGCGTATCTCATCATCCGACATGCCGGTCGTATCCCAGTTGAACGACGGAGAAAGGTTGTACGCCAGCATCTTGTCTGGGAATTTCGCGTGGATCGCCTCGGCAAACTCTCGGGCGTCATCGAGATTCGCGGTCTTCGTCTCCATCCAGAGGAGATCTGAGAACGGCGACACGGCCAGCGACCTAGCAATCGCATACCGCAGGCCACCCCTCACCTGGTAGTAACCTTCTGGCGTCATGGCCAGCTCACAATCCCAATCGATATCGACCCCGAGCTTCTGCGCCTTGGCACGGGCCGCTGCCAGCGAAGCCTGGCTAGCAAATGCCTTCCAGGTCTCCACGCTAATTGCACATGTCCCGCCCTCTCTGAGGCACAACTCGATCGCCTTCGCCACAGCCTCAGCATAGGTCGTAAGATCAGCCTCCTCGACCCAGACGTCAACGAATTTATTGGTCACTTCATCGACGAACCAGTCCGCGCTCTTGTCCGGTCTCCGTTTCTGCTCCTGGATCTTCTTCTGAACCCACGTCAACAGACCAGCGCGCTCAAACCAGGCATAGGCTTGCGCGTAGTCGTTCTCTTCCAAGTCATACAAAAGATGTCCTCGGACATCCTCCATTCCAGCCTCATGCACGTAATTCAGAAGCGCCAGATAGCCGACCTTGTATGATGGTAAGCCGACAGCAGCGGTCCCAAGCAGAAACGGTTGATCGCGCTCGTCGCCGCGCCCGTCGATGAGATTCGCAGCCTCCGCGTCCGTGCGCGCAACGATGATTCCTGGCACGCCCATAATATCGAGTTGGAATCTCGCTGCGTTGAGCCGCTTGATCTGTTCGTTCTGCGAGACCAACACCTTGCCACCCTGGTGACCGCACTTCTTCGTGCCCGGTCTCTGATCCTCGATGTGGTAACCAGGGACGCCCACCTCCACAAAACGCCGGATGAGGTTCCGCACGTGTGGATCCCCTCCATGCCCGGTGTCCGCGTCTGCGATGATGAACGGCCTGAAGTCATGGGTAACCGAGCCCTGTCGCTCCTCCTCCGTCATTTGCAAGCGGAGATACCGCTGATTTTTGTCGGCGATCAACAGTGCACGCACGATCGTCGCCGCCTCATCTGGAACCTGACTCAGGGGGTAGCTTGCAAGGTCTGGCCCGGGATCCTCGGTCACTGAGCCCTTCGCCGATGTCGCCCACCCGCCAAGGTAGATCCCCTCGATCCCAATGCGTTTCATCGCTACTGCTTGTCCCGGGGAATACGGACCAAACGTCGTGATGCTGTGCCTTTTCTGGAAAAGCTCCACCAGACGCGGGTAGAACGCCTCCGCCGCGGCGCGGGCGATCGTGTAGTCCTGGTGGATCGTTCCTCGTTGCTCGACCACCTGGTCGGCCGAATACAACCGGGTAATCATCTCGAAGCGAGAACTGGTAAACCACTCCCGGGTCTCGTCGACTTCTTGCTGAAACGTACTCATACTGCTCTCACTTTTCCCTACCAGTTTGGATTGGTATCGTGCGTTTTTTGACCGAATCGGTCGACGCGGTGAGCGGTACTGGCCTCGTAGGCCAGGGCTCACATTGAGATTCTACCCGAAGCGTGGTCGAGAGAACTAGGAGTCTTGGCTTAGAAGGCCTCGCGATCTCCGTTTATCGTGGATGGTCCGTCTTCACGGGGTACGGCGACTGACACCGAACCCTTGGCCTGATGCCAGCCTTTTCTCCAAAGGTCGGTACGTTCCTTGGTAAGCGGGTTCGTCCAAGTCGGTCGCCGCTTGCACCGCACCTCGCGACCGTGCGCGATCACATCCACCGACGAAACATTCTCGATCCGCCGACCTCCTGATTTTTCACCCATCGTATGGACCTTACCCATTTTCAGGAAACCCTGATCCGCACGCAGTTGCGCTCTCAGAATACTCTCAATACATCCAATAACACTCTGGATCCAGGAAAGGACGGCACTGGCGTGGCAAGCGGAGGACACTGCTCCGAACGGCACCCGTGGTGACGTCAACCGATCAGCCCCAACACTGAGACCTATGCCACTCATGCGGGCGCAGATAGTCTACGGAGCCGCCATACTCCTGAACTTAACGCGCGGTACCAGTTGCGTCTCAGTCGACCGCAAACAACGCCAAAGAAACCGCGTCGGCCATTGCCTGATACCCGGCGTCGCTTGGATGTATGTGGTCGCTGGAATCGTACTGCGGGAGCATTTTCGATGTTGCGCTGGGATCACGTACGGCGGCATCGAAGTCGATCACCCCGTCGTACGCTCCGCTCGTGCGGATCCAGTCGTTCAACGCTTGGCGTTTTGTCTCCACTTCCGGCGTCCACCGACCCGAACCCTCGCACGGTAGGAGTGTAGCCCCATAGATGCGGAGCCCTCGCGCGTGCGCGCGGGCGATAAGCTGACGATAGCCCCAGATCAGATCCTCCGCCGTCACCGCTGGGTCCCTACGCAGATCGTTGATTCCTTCGAGCACAACCACATGCGTCACCCCGCTCTGGGTCAAGACGTCACGAGCGAAGCGTGCGAGCGCGTTGACGCCCCTCCATTCACCCAGTACTCGATTGGCGGCGATGCCCGTATTGAGCACGCCCATATCTATCCCCTGTTCCATCAAACGCTTATTGAGATGGTTTGGCCAACGGTTATTCGTGTCTGGTGTCGACCGTGTACCGTCGGTGATCGAGTCGCCGAACGCGACAACGGCCCCTACTGACGCGGGTGCCATCACCTCGACGCGCGCCAAAAAAAACCATGACTGCGTCGTCGTCATGACCGGCAAGTTCTCTGATCCGACGTGGTTCCCCTTTTCGGACACATAGTTCGTTTGAACCCCGACGGTGTGCATCGTGAGAGGCGACGGCCCTGTCCCGGTGTCGTCCGGTAAATAGAGGTCGACCGCAAGATCAGAAGCAGCCAAGACGGTGAAGTCCACCGGATCGCTGAGTATGTAGGTGCCAGCGGGAATCATAATTTTTGGCTTCCCGCCAAAGGTAAGGTTTCGAGTAGAACTGGCCACGATGGCTGCCTCGCTGTCACGTCGTGCAATCGAGGCGCCACCCACAGAAAGAGGAGCCGATCCAAAGGTGTTGCTCAGAGCCACTCGCACCCTACTGCCATTCGTGGTCGTGCGAACGATTTGGCGCAACGTCTGGTCACTAAAATTTAAAGGAGGGTCACTCAGGGGCCGGCCAAAGCCGTCGCTCTCAGGCTGCGGGTCCCGTGCCACTGTCGCGGTGGCCCAGGTGCCTACCCAGTGCAGGTCGCCGCTAGGTTGAGCCAGCACCGGCACGTCGATCACAAGGCCCCAGACCGCAGTTGCCGCGACGACCGCTAGCTTCAACCAGACACCAGTGCCTTCTCTACCGAAATCCCTCATCTGCGTATTCTCCTTAACCGTCACCTGTTCCGTCTGACTACTCTGAACCGTCATTTACGCCAAATGTGAGAAGCGCATGGCCTGCCTGAATTGTCACATACTGTGTGCCGTCGACAGCATAACTGATCGGTGCTGAGTTCACACTTCCGCCGGTGCTCAGGTGCCAGAGTTCCTTGCCGGTGACCGCGTCGAGCGCAAAGAAATATCCGTCTTCTGTTCCACCAAACAGCAGGTCGCTCGCGGTCGTGAGTAGCCCCGAGCGTGACTTGGGCTGTACGCGGTACTCCCACTGGATGTCGCCCGTCTGAGGCACAATCGCCCGGACGGCACTCACATCGTTATCAAGGGGTTGAGTCTGAACCTGGCCGCCGCCGGTGAATCGCTCTCCCGCTTCGTATTCGTCATCGCGTATGAAGAACTTCGCTTCGCCGTCGTACGCCATGACATAGACGAGGCCAGTCCTTGGACTGTAGCTAGGCGACCAATAGTTAGCCGCACCGCCCGCCGGCGGAGAGACAACCGTCCCTTCTATGCTGGGAGCGGTGTTGGGCCTACGGATCGGTCGGCCGTTCTGATCGAGGCCCTCCGCCCAGGTCTGCTTGGCAAAGGGTTTCCCGACGAGGAACTCCCCTGTTTCACGATCGAGCGTGTAGTAAAAGCCGTTCCGGTTGGGCCAGAGCATCAGCTTCCGCTCGCGTCCGTCGAACATCGCGTCCGCCAGTACAGGAATCTGCACGGCGTCCCAGTCGTGAATGTCGTGTGGCGTAAACTGGAAGTACCACTCCATCTCGCCGGTGTCTGCGTCCAGCGCCACCACAGAGTCGGAGTAGAGATTGTCTCCAACGCGGACCTCGCCATTGTAGTCTGGTCCCGGATTACCGGTACCCCAATAGACCAAATTCAGTTCGGGATCATATGAACCGGTGATCCACGTCGGTGCGCCGCCAGTTCGCCACGAATCACCTTCCCAGGTACGGTTGTCGGGGTGATCGGGTCCAGGGATGGTATTGAAACGCCAAATACGGTCGCCGGTCTGAGCCCCGTAGGCATCCACGAATCCACGAATGCCGAACTCGCCGCCCGCAATACCGGTGATGATCTTGTCCTTGACGACCAGTGGTGCGGCCTTCTTGTTATAGCCGTCTTTCGGGTCTCCCGCCTCGGCGTTCCAGATCACGCTGCCGGTCTTGGCGTCGAGTGCCACGACATGGGCATCCATCGTGCTCATAAACAGCCGGTCGCCAGAAATCGCGACACCGCGGTTGCTCGGTCCGCAACAGAAGTTGAGCTCATCTGGCAGCGGATGATCGTATCGCCAGAACGGCCGTCCACTCGCGGCATCGAGAGCGATGACACTACTTGGTGATTCGGTGATGTACATCATCCCATCGACGACGAGCGGAGTCGTACCGGAACGGCCAGGCTCCTGCAGCTGATAAATCCACTGCACCTCTATATCAGATACGTTTTGCTTATCAATTTGATCCAGCCCGCTGTAGCGTCGGCTCTTGTAGTCACCCGAATACATCAGCCAGTTATGCGGTTCCGCCTCAGCATTCACGAGACGGTCCGTTGTAACCAGGTTGGACGTCGGTGTATGCGGCTG
The DNA here is from genome assembly GCA_963578805.1 of Vicinamibacteria bacterium. Lineage (GTDB taxonomy): Bacteria > Acidobacteriota > Vicinamibacteria > Vicinamibacterales > UBA8438 > CAUZIB01. Next base: position 18,029 of record CAUZDY010000049.1, read on the forward strand.
CGTATCCAGCTGTTGCTGGCTCGCAAGGGTGGGAAGGATAGATACAAGGGCGACGATGAACAACCATCGCTTAATCATGATTAGCTCCTTCACTGCAGAGTGACAACCTCTTCGGTATGAGCGGATCACCAAGTCGCGGTCGTGTCGGAGTCCAACGCCGAGCGCACTGGCTGGTCACGATGGAGATAATTTTATGCACAACCGATACATTTATTCTTGTCAGACCAGCTCCGTGGCGCCAGCTCACCTATTCAGACCGACCGGCTGGCTTCAGTCTGAATCAAGCGATGTCGACGTCAGGACTGCGAACGCCGCAAGCAAGATCAGGGCACTCAGATAGACACCCTATCTCCCATCCGGTCCATACATTTCGATCGCGGCGAGCGCGCTCTCACTCCAGGGTAATACGCCAGTCCCTGAACCTTCATGAACGCCAAACAGAAGCACCTGCACGAGGAAGGTAAACGCGAACACCCGCGTACCAGCCCGTAGCCGGCCAGTACGACCGTCATGGGGGGAGATCGACCTTAAACTCCACGATAGCCACTCACAGGACGGACGACAGCTCCTGGCTTTACCCTACGGCGATGAGAGCAGCCGCACAGGCAACCAGCACGCCACCCGCTCCCGTAGAGGCCAACAACCGACGACTACCGCCACGCCACGTTTCACGTACGCACAACGCAGTAATGCTGGCAGCGACCGCTCCGAAGAGCGTCTCGATGAGTGCTTGATTGGCACTCTGCTGAAAGGCCCAGGCGGCGAGCGCGGTGGAAGATAGTGACAGTAGCAACCCACGACGTATGGCAGACGCGGCGCCAGTGTCGCCGCGTCGGTGACACCAAATCAGTGCCACGTCGACCGGCCGAACGCTTGCAGCCCTTGCGAGAGTGTCTGTACAAATAAATTCAACATTCGACAAAGGTTACAGTCATTCTAGCAGCCCGCAACAAAAATCACGGCAGAACAGAGGCGGCGGCGACATCCGACGGGCGAGACGTAGTTTTACGTCTGGTTTCTAGCTCCGAAACAGGTCGCAACTCCACCATTGTCACGCCCCTCAGTTACCGTTGATTTTCCCCGCTTTCAAAGCTGGTACCCTAGATACTGTGAATGACTCTCGCGCCTGCCAACAGTTCTTAGACTCGCTGGCTCAGGTCTACCTCATCCGATCGATCAAGCTTTACCGCGTGAACTTTGCACCACTGCCGACCGTACCCATCTTGCCCTGTCTCGATCATGAGGTAATGCTGCACGAGGCTATTCCGCCTCATGCCGCCGCCTACGTGGAAAATTCAAAGTCGCACGACTTCCACGAGATCGTAGTCGTCCCGGCGCACGGGCTCATCGAGATTGATATCGCCTCGACCGCCGAGGAGCATTCGGTCGACTCGCTTCTGCAGGTTATTCAGAAGCTGCGAGAGCGGTTTCCAATGTATCGCGTTAAGACCAAACGGCCTTCGTACTTGCACGGCGATCGACGCGTGATGAACGCCTGCCGTGCCCAGGTGTCGCTACGAGACATCTTCAACAGCGAAGACTTCGAGCTCCTCGAACGCTCGGTCGAGCGTCTTCGGACGGTCGGCTCGCTCATGGAGAAACAGTCCAGGGTCGTATCGTGGGGTGTGCGAACTCTCACCGCGCCGCTCCTCGCGACCAGCGGCTTCGTGATCTATGGTCTGCTCGGCATGTTGACGCCGCAGCTCGGTGAGCTTTGGGCTCGCAGCCTGCAGTACTCGTCGGTGGGAGTCCTTGGCGGGATTTTCGTGTACTACGGCCTAAGAGCGGTACACCTCACGGAGATGGCCAATCGCGTATGGAAACGGGCGGCCGAGTACGGCCTCATTGTGTCGGAGCGACGGCGTTTAAGCGAAAGCGAGAAATAACCTCACCGACAGGGTGTTATCGCTCGCGTCCTCGGTTTGACCGGTATCTCTCGCCGAGACGGGAAATGCTAGTGGCCTGTATCGACTAAGTCAGCAGCGATCGTTTGAGCGCGACTCTCCTGTCAAGATGCAACGAAAGAACATACCTGAACCCGTATTCCGTTGAAAGGCAGTACCATCACGCTGAGTGTGCCACTAGCCAGATAACCGCGGTGACTACGTCTGGGCGCCGCGAATCGAACGAATCACGAGGTTCTTGAGGAGTGAGACCTTGTAGCCGTTGTGCGCCAACGGCTTGACCCCGCGGATCGCAATCTGCCCGGCCTGCTC
>CAUZDY010000050.1:0-19709 GCA_963578805.1 Vicinamibacteria bacterium
CCGTCATTGACGAACCGCTCGCTGTTGATCGGTTTGTAGTGGCCGACCGCGAGGTCACGCTTAAGTTGGCTCCGTGCTCCCGCCTGTGCCTGATCGATCACGATCGACTTGATCCAGTGGATGGTGTTCTGGAGCTTGAGGTGTTGTCGGGCTTCGGTCGCGACGTCGAAGGCGGTCCAGGGTCGGACCGGTGTGCTGCCAACGTTAAGAAACATTGAGCCCGTCTCAGTCAGGACTCGCGCCGCAGCCCCGATCCACGCGTTCGTCCATCGAAGATACCGCTCAACGGGTAAGGAGTCGTGATAGGACTGATACTGGACACCCAAGTTGTACGGCGGTGACGTGACGATCACGTCGACAGAGCGCGGATCGATCTGAGCCAAAATGTCGAGGGAGTCACCGCCATAGAACCTAAGAGTAGTCGGACCAGCGCGAACGGTGGCCGTGGGTTTCGGGAGACGTAGCGGCGATGACATGAGCGCTCACGGTGCCGGAAACCGGAGCAAGCTGTCAAGTGGCTTTGGGATGTCGTTCTGCGCGAGTTACTCATTGGTCGTAGTGCTCACGGAGGTTTTGACGGCAAGCCAGACGAGCTGGGTGCCAAGGTTTAACGAATGGATATCTGAGCCGTTGAATCGTGCAAAAGCGATGATGTGCTACAACGGCATCGATGGTGCCCGGTGGGTGAGCAACGCATGCGCCACGACTGAATAAAATTACGAGGTGCGGTCATTCGATAAGAATGTTAACGGCCGGGCCATGGCCGTGGTGGGTGGAGACCAAGGTATGCGTCAGAACGGCGTCACTTTAGTTATCTGCTTGACCCTCCTGTGACACATACGCAAGAATTCAGACTAAGGGGACAGCCATGAAACGGGAGGAGCTATAGGATTCGTTTATCGGCGGACTCAGTCCGTCAGGTCGTTCTATCAGCTTGCCGGGATAGCGGCATTCCTGCTGTGCTTGAGCACGGAGGGCTGGGCGCCCAGCGTCGGACTTGTCGAGCTAGCTCCTGTCGCGGTCGAACCAGTTGGCCCCGACCCGATTAATGATCCTCCTCGAGCCCTCGATTTTAGTGATCTCCGAACGCCACGACTCCGAGCCCAGGCGGCAATCATTTACAATCCGGCGACCCATGAGATTCTTTGGCAGTCGGACGGTCACGCTCAGCGTCCGATTGCCAGCATCACGAAAGTGATGACGGTGCTTGTTTTTCTTGAGCAGAATCCAGATCTGAGTCTCGACGTCGTGATTTCCAGACGTGATACGCGACGGGCGTCGACGACATATCTGAGACGTGGTGAGCGCATTCAGCTGCACGACATTTTGCACTTAGCGCTCGTGGCATCCGACAACGCCGCCGCTCGCGTGTTGGCCCGGGTTTCATCTTGGGGGACGGAAGGGTTTATTGAACAAATGAATCGCAAGGCGGATGAATTAGGGCTGCGCAATACGACGTTTTCAGACCCATCGGGCCTAAACAAGAACAATCTCTCGACGCCGTACGATTTATCGAGATTGATGTCGTATGCGACCAATCAGCCCCGGATAGCCACGATCATGCGGAAACAGTCTTATCAAATGAGGACGAGTCGTCGGCGGCTGACGGTCCGAAACACGAATCGCCTCCTGCAGGGGCGGCTCGACGTCATCGGTGGCAAGACGGGTTATATTGACGCTTCTGGTTACTGTCTCGCTGCTATGGTGAATGTTCCTGATGCCGGCCCGCTGGCGGTCGTCGTTCTTGGTGCCCGATCGAACTCGGGGCGATTCTCGGAAGTACGACGATTGACCGATTGGGTCTCGTCTGAGGGGCGCTCGCTGATCGCGCCACAGGCGGTCGCCGCCAACTAGCGGACATATATTCGTTTCCGCCGCTTAACTCTGCAACGTCTCAGTCAACGGATTATCGGAAGGATTCTCCCTGACGTCTGCTGTGCCCGATCCATCCCCGCTCTCCATTTTGATGGTGGCGTCAGAACGTGTACCGTTCGCCAAAATCGATGGGCTGGCAGTTGTGATTTCCGTTCTCAGTAAGGCACTTGAACGGTGGGGCCACCAAGTGACGCTGGCCTACCTAATTGAGGCCGGTTCTGACATGTTCTTGATGCCGTCGCGATGCGAGCCGTGCGGTTTGAATCAGATGTACAGTATGCGATATGGCACCGTGCCGATTGTGTAGGCGACAGGCGGTCTCGATGATGTTGTGACCCAGTACGACGCAACCGATCGGTCGGGAGCCGGTTTTAAGTTCACCAAGTTCGAGAGTGCCGCGATGCTCGGCTCGCTTTGAATGGCGGTTGTCGTGTTTGGTGACTCCGATTGTTGGTCCGCGCTCCAGGCCACAGGCATGGCACGCGACTTCTCGTGGAACGCTTCGGCGAAGACGTATATCTCAGAATACAGAGCGTTGGTGGCACGGCGTAGGAATAACAGAGTAGGGAAGATGAATGCGTAATGTAGTGATCATCGGTTCCGGTCCGGCGGGACTGACCGCCGGTTTGTATGCGGCGCGGGCGAATCTTGAACCGCTTCTGATTGAGGGGCTCGAATCGGGTGGACAGCTGATGTTGACCACCGCCGTGGAGAACTATCCAGGGTTCAGAGAAGGGATCATGGGCCCCGAGTTGATGGCCACAATGCGGGCCCAGGCCGAGCGATTCGGGACCGAGTTTGTCACGGGTGATGTTACGAGCGTCGACCTCTCTGGGCCGACGTTTACTGTGACGACGTGCGACGGGACGTATCAGACTCGTTCGCTCATCATCTCCACCGGAGCGTCGGCGCGGCTTCTCGGACTTCCGTCGGAACGTCAACTGATGGGCCACGGTGTGTCGACGTGCGCGACGTGCGATGGGTACTTCTTTCGGGAAAAGCCGATCGTCGTCGTCGGTGGGGGCGATACGGCCATGGAGGAAGCAATATTTTTGACGAAGTTCGCCTCGCACGTCACAGTGGTCCATCGCCGCGACGCGCTTCGTGCCTCGCACATCATGCAGGACAAGGCACTAGCGAATCCCAAGATTTCCTTCGAGTGGGACAGTGTCATCGATCAGGTCGGCGATACCTCGAAGGGCATCGTAACCGGTGTGGTGATTCGAAACCTCAAGACCGACACAACTAAGACCGTCCAGGTCGACGGGGTCTTCGTCGCCATCGGCCATATTCCGAACACCGAGCTGTTTGTCGGCCAGGTGGAGCTAGACGCCAACGGGTACATCCTGCCGTACGATGGCGCGCGGACGAGTGTCCCCGGTGTGTTTGCCGCCGGCGATGTTCAGGACCACACCTATCGGCAGGCGATCACCGCGGCCGGTTCTGGTTGTATGGCTGCAATTGACGCAGAGCGCTATCTGGAAAGCCTTCCCGAGGGAGAGGTAACCGAGGGTAAAAGTCATGCGTCATAGTTCGTCAGTCGAGCACCACGACTTTCGGCCATTCATAACCCTTGATCTACTACTCACTAGTCAATCCACCCTCCTCCAACCACGGCATCGCCGTCGTAGAAAACGACGGCCTGGCCCGGCGAGATCGCCGATTGCGGCACGTCGAACTCAAGACGTGCGGTCGTGGGTCCTTCCAAATGCAGAGTGGCCGGTGCTTCTGCATGTCGGTGCCGGATCTGCGCTGCGACGCGTGTCCGGTCGGTGGGTGGGGTTCCGGCGATCCAATTGATTGATGCGGCGGTGAGCGTCGTACGTTCCATCGCGGTGCGCGGGCCGACCGTCACGGTTCGCGTAGTCGCATCCATGGCCACGACATAGAGCGGAACCGAACTCGAGAGTCCGAGGCCTTTTCTTTGCCCGACCGTATATCGGTGTACACCGCCGTGCTGACCGAGTACCCGGCCGTCGGTATCGGTGATTGGGCCTGGGTGAAGAGCCTCGGGGACACGCCGCTCGACGAAACTGGCATAGTTACCGTCCGGAACGAAACAAATTTCGTGGCTGTCTGGTTTACTCGCTACCGGTAGCCGCCGGGCGGCGGCATAGGCGCGCACTGCGGGTTTACGAAGCTCTCCCAGTGGAAAGCACGCACATGAGAGCTGGGCCTGGGTTAACGTGAACAGAAAGTAGGACTGGTCTTTGTTCTGATCGAGCCCTCGGCGCAGAGCGTAGTGGCCGTCCTCTTCCAGCGTGACTCGAGCATAGTGTCCGGTCGCCACGCTATCAGCGTCCAGTCCGCGAGCACGCTCCAGCAAGTTGGTAAATTTCAATTCGCCGTTGCAGTGAACGCAAGGAATAGGTGTGCGCGCCGCCGCGTAGTCTCGGACAAACGATGAAATGACGTGGGCGTCGAACTGGCGTTCGAAGTTGACGATGTAGTGCGGGATCTTGAGGACCGCCGCCACTCGCCGGGCGTCTTGCAGATCGTCGAGCGAGCAGCAACTCCCAAAGCTGGATTCGCCGTCCCGCTGATCGTACAACTGCATCGAAAGACCAATGACCTCGTACCCTTGGTCATGCAGCAGCGCGGCGGCAACTGAAGAGTCAACTCCGCCCGACATGGCTGCGACGATTTTCATTGAGTTCCTGTCGCGGACTATCCGCCGTCGAGCGACGACTGCTGTGTCAGGACGGACGAGGCTCGTGCGGTATTCCTCAGTTTGTCGACCAAGTTTGGCAGCACATCGATGACTCGGTCGATCTCTGCGGCAGTATTACGGGTGCCCAGACTAAATCTGATTGAGTTCTGAGCACGATGAGACGAATAACCCATGGCCCGGAGAACATGTGACGGCTGGAGTGTGCCCGACGAGCATGCCGAGCCCGTCGACACGGCGATACCTTCCAAATCAAGCGCGATTAACAGCGACTCGGCCTCGACACGGTCGAAGCTAATGTTCGTCGTATTCGAAATTCGACGCGTAGGGTCTCCATTGATGAGCGTCCCGGACACCCGGCGAAGAATACCGGCCTCCAAGATGTCGCGCAGTGCGGCGATTCGGTCGGCTTCGGTCTCAGTCCTCTGGAGGGCGAGACGTGCCGCGGTTCCGAGACCGGCAATTCCAGGGACGTTCTCAGTTCCCGCGCGACGATTGCGCTCCTGTTTGCCTCCCGTCATCGTCTGGACAAGGCGCGATCCCCGTCGTATCCACAGTGCGCCAACACCCTTTGGCCCGTAACATTTGTGGGCGGAGAGTGACAGTAGGTCGACATCGAGGTCGGTCACGTTGACCTTCATCTTACCAATCGATTGCACGGCATCGGTATGGAAAATCGCCCCATGCCGATGGGCGATCGCCGCGAGAACGGCTAGTGGTTGGATTGTTCCGATTTCGTTGTTGGCGTGCATGACCGACACAAGAGCGGTGTCGTCGGTGATGACGGCCTCGAGCGCTTGGGGGTCGACAACGCCGCTGCCGTCGACCGGGAGCAGTGTGGCGATCCAGTCGCGCTTGGCGAGGGCTGTGAGCGTGTGAAGTACGGCCTCGTGTTCGATGCTGGTGGCAATGAGATGCCGGCGCTTGGTCGGTAACAGCGCTTCGGCAATACCGCGGATTGCCAGATTGTCCGATTCCGTGCCTCCACTCGTGAAGACGATCTCTTGTGGTCCCGCCCCGATAAGACCGGCCACGTCAGCTCGAGCGTCATCGACGATGATCTTTGCCGCCTGGCCGAACGAGTGAAGGCTCGACGCGTTACCGAACTGCTCTCCCAGTACGTTCGTCATAGCCGCCACGACAGACGGATCAGTTGGCGTGGTGGCGTTGTGGTCGAGATAAATCCTCATGAATCCATAATCTTACCATTGGCTCTAACCATCAGCAATGAAAGGGCTAGACAGGATCGAGAACCCTCCCGTATACTGACTGAAAGATAGACTTGTGTAGGTCGACGCGTGTGTTCAGCTCCTCAGCGTAGAGTGGAGAGTGCTTGATGTGGAAACGGGAGGAACCAGCAAGACCCGGAACACCCACGACGGGGAGTGGTGCTGACGTGCCGATGTCATCAGCGATGGTGGCGGGCACCGAGGGAGAGATCACCTCGAACCGACCGATAGGACGGGCAGTCGTTAACATCGGCAAATCGGTGATTATCAAGGGTGAGCTAAGTGGCAGTGAAGATCTGACCATCGAAGGTAAGGTCGATGGCGAAATCAAGCTGCGAGATCACGTGCTGACGGTTGGCCCGAACGGAAAAATCAAGGCGCAGGTGTTTGCGAAATCGGTAATCGTGATGGGCACGGTCACGGGGAACATTACAGCGACCGACAAGATCAATATCCGAGAGAACGGTTCTGTAGAGGGCGACATCAACGCACCGACGATTGCCATTTCTGAAGGCGCTCAGTTTCGTGGCAGCATTGATATGCAGAGTCAGCAACGACGGCAGGGTGCAACAGCCGGAAACCAGTCACCCGATCCAATGAGACCGAAGGCCGGGCAGTCCCCAGGTGCGCCACATGCGAAGAGTCGGTCCGAATCGGTACCGTCTACTCCGACACGTGCCGCGGGCGCGGCGCACTGAGTACGGTTGGACCTGTCGACATCCTGGGCTTTGCTGTCACGGACGTTTTTGCCGGCTTCCGAGGGTCTCCAGAGCCAGCAGTACTTGCGAGGAGAGCGGTCGCTCAGAGACTGGACGGTCGACGCAGGTGGAGTGCTGACCGTGCCGTTAGCGGTTCAACGGCCGACCCAGAGGTGCAGAGGCGATTCGAGTGAGATTGAGATTGTCGGGCTCTGATGGAGTCTTTTCGACGCGGGCGCTTTCAGAGTTTGTAGCAGCGATCGAAGCGCGAGACGCACCGGTCGTGGTCGATCTTGGTCCGGCTGTTGGCTCGAACGTGACGTTTCTCAGTGACCGGCTCGGCTGCAAGCTGCACGTGGCGGATATTCTGTCGGAGGTGGAGACGTGGTGGCCACCTCCAGAGCCGGATGACGCCGCCGACGAGCCGCCATCGGAAGAGGTGGCCGCCGAGTTCGAGCGGCGTTGCGCTGCGCGGGCGCTTATACACCCAAGCGACTTCGCGGACGGGATTCTGTGCTGGGACGTGTTCGACTACCTTGATGACGACGGTGCAGCGGCGCTGGCTCGCGAGGTCGCTCGTGTCTTGAAGCCTCGAGGTGTGACACTGTTGAGTCATCGGCCCGAGAAGCCGGTCGTAGCCGGTCCTGTGCAATACGAGATCGTGGACGAGATGACACTGCGGTACCGTCCATTGCTGATGGCCCGGCCAGAGTTACGCGTCTGGCACAGTCGGCCGTTCACGAACTTGTTCGAGGGTCTGACGATTAGCAATTCGTTCTTGCTCAAGAGTCGAATGCGGGAGGTCGTGCTTCGTAAGCCTCCCACTACGACAAGCGCGGCGTAACCGTGTTCGGGCTTGTTATCTCCTGTAGGAGCCAACGAAATGGCGCGAGCGACTGTCGCTTTACTGAGCGACTTCGGTCTGCGGGATCACTATGTGGGCGCCATGAAGGGCGTCATCCTTGGGATCTGTCCGGACGCCGTGCTCGTCGACATTACCCATGACGTGCCCGTCCACGACGTGCTGACAGCTGGCTTTGAACTGTCCGCGGTCTATCGTCTGTTTCCCACCGGGACGATCTTTCTGGTCGTCGTCGACCCCGGCGTTGGGTCGACCCGACGAGGTCTAGCCGTCGACACGGGAGATTATCGATTTGTTGCGCCGGATAATGGGGTGCTGACGGCGGTTTTTCAACAGACACCTCCGAAGAACGTTGTGGAGTTGACCGAGCGTCGCTACGGGCGGCCGACTGTAAGCAAGACCTTCGAAGGTCGTGACCGGTTCGCTCCCGCCGCTGCGTGGCTGGGGAAGAAGATCCAGATGTCGGCGCTCGGCCGACCGGTGACCGATTATCAGCTACTAAATATTCCGGTACCGACCAGAACGGACGATAAACTGTCAGGCCAGGTCATGCGGATTGATCGCTTTGGTAACGTGGTGTCGAATATTGACCGGAAGACCTTTGAGAGCTACGCGCAGGGTTCCAGCGGCGGTATTCAGATCGAAGTAGGAGCGCACGCCATCGGTCGGCTTGTCGATACATACGCCGATATTGGAAATAATGAGGTCTGCGCCATTTTCGGGGGCACGGAGCATCTCGAGTTTGCGGCGAACTCGCAGAGCGCTGTGGATCGGCTCGAAGTTGAGCGGGGGGCGTCGGTGACTGTCAGTCGCGACGAGTCCTGACGGCCAACCTGCGACCCGAAAGGGACACCGACTGGGCGCCAGGTATGGCAGCGGAGCACACGGCCGCATGATCGATTTTGAGCTTACCGAGGAACACCTGCTGCTTGAGCAGACCGTACGTGAGTGGGGCGCCCGCGAAATGGCGCCCAGAATCCACGATCTCGACCGAGCCCATCGCTTCGACCCAGACATTCTTCCGCAGATGGCTGCCCTGGGCCTCTTGGGGGTCTGTATTCCTACCGCCTATGGTGGCGCGGGCATGGACTATGTCAGCCTGGGACTTGCCTGCGAGGAGCTTGAGTATGTCGACACCTCGCTCCGCGTGGTCCTGTCCGTTCACGTGGCTCTCAGCGGCCTCAGCCTGCTAACCTGGGGAACAGAGGAACAGCGTCAGCGTTATCTCGTGCCGCAGGCACAGGGGCGCTCGATCGCGAGCTACGGTCTCACCGAGCCATCGGCAGGGAGCGATGTTCGGGGGATGCAGTCATCTGCCGTCAAGCACGGTGACCTCTGGGTGCTCAACGGCGAGAAGATGTGGATCTCGTTGGCCGACGTGGCCGACCACTTCCTGGTGTTCGCCTGGACCGATCAGGAAAAAAAGCAACGGCGTGACGTGTCAGGCATCAGCGCGTTTATCGTAGAGCGCGGCTTTGCCGGGTTCTCAAGCGGAACCCTCACCGAGAAGTGGGGTATCTTGGCTGGAAATACTGGCTTCTTCAAGATGGATGGTGTGGAAGTCCCTGAGGCGAATCTACTCGGCTACGAGGGTGAGGGGTTTAAGATCGCGATGTTTGCCCTGGATCAGGGTCGACTGAGCGTTGCCGCCGGCGCTACCGGGCTGATCAAGGCCTGTCGCGACGCAAGCGCCGCCTACGCACGCGAACGGCAGACATTTGGTGTCGCAATCGGACAGCATCAACTTGTCAAAGAAATGATCGCGCAGATGGAGTCTGATTACCAGGCGTCTCGCTTGCTGTGGCTCCGCTCAAGTTGGCTGAAGAACCTCGGCCGCCGGAACACGAGAGAGACCGGTCTGGCTAAATGGTTTGCTTCGGCGGCGTCGGAGCGAGCAGCGGGCGATGCCGTGCAGATCCATGGTGCGAACGGTTACTCGGATGAGTATCCGGTCGGACGGTATTACCGAAACTGCAAAGGCGCGGTCATCTATGAAGGCACTCGTGAAATCCATAAAGTCATGCAAGCGGACTACGTGCTTGAGTATCGGGTCGACAAGCCGACTCGATGTGAGTTGCCGCCGGTCGGAGCCTCCTGACATGGCACAAGAGCATCTAGGCAAAGGGATGTGTCGCGGGCGTTTCTGATTCAACACCGCATGGGCGCGCAGACGAGGAGCATCCGGGTTTTAACGGTGGCGTTGGTGGGGCTGCTGTGTCAGGGTGCGTCGATGCAGCAGGAGGGTCAAGAACGACGTGTCCGGGACCGGACTACCTTTTTGGCGAGGGAGCGGAAGCTTGGAGCGACTAGGCGGCTCGCGTTTCGAAGCCTTCGAGGAAAGCGCGCCAACCGCCATGTCTCATCATAGGCTGATCTGTTATGTCGTCGATCCTGCTAATCCTGAACGATTTATCATCCAGGCCGCGGTCCGTCAATTGACCGAGGGCAAACTCCTCGCATACCCGACCGAGACGCTGTACGGACTGGGCGCCGACCCGCGGCAGTCCGCGGCGCTTGAGCGCCTGCTTCGGGCAAAGGGTCGGTCGGCGGAACACGGTGTGCCCCTCGTCGCAGGTAGCCGAGAGCAGATCGAGGCTCACGTGGGTCGTCTACCGCTGATCGGGCATCGGCTGGCCGATTCCTTTTGGCCCGGGCCGCTGACGTTGGTTATCCCGGCCTATCCCACACTTTCTGGTCTGTTGCTCGGCGGGCGAAACACCGTCGCCGTGCGGGTGCCTAGCCACCCGGTTGCTCGGGGTCTTGCTGACGAACTGGGTCACCCTGTCACATCGACGAGTGCAAATCGGAGTGGATCATCCGCGGCCAGAACGGCGACTGAAGCGGTTGACGCGCTGGGTCCAGAACTCGGGATTGTACTCGATGGTGGAGTGACTGAAGGTGGCGAGCCATCAACGATTGTTGACGTGCAAACAAGTATGCCGGTTCTGCTACGGGCAGGAAAAGTGCCGTGGGACTGCGTGCTACAATCGCTTGCATGAGACGCCGCGCGCCGGACGTACGACACGCACCACCACTGGAGTGCGCGGTGACCGTCACTGAGCAACGCTTGATTCGTTCCCAGACGACCTGACTGGTCTGACGACGACAGCGGATGCTACGATTCGCCTCTGCTCATCCAAGATTAATGAAAGCCGGTCCACCCTCTTTTTAGAATACGCCGGCTCTAGAGCTCTTATTCCTAAGGTGGCACGGGTGGCGATGCGTTCAGGGCGAGGCGCCCGAAGACCCGAAGGGGTACCAGGTTATCGATACGACTGGTTGAAACTGAGAAAATCTGATGGTGATAGGGTGTTTCCTTGAAGACCGGCAGGTGGAACCGCTCAGCCGGATCATGACTGACCGGAGAGGCTCGCAGAATCATGGAAGTAGAGCCGAGAGTCGGGAGGCGACGAGTTGGTGAGGAGAGGTTGGTGGGTTGTCGTTGTCGTGGTAGCACTGCTGTCTGGGTCATGCGCGGCCCGGCTTCCGGTCGTGACCGACCCAGCCTATCCCGAGTATCTGTATCCACCGGTGCCAGCGAAGTATGAAGGGTCAGACGCTGGTAGGCGACACGAGGAAGCGTGGACATATTTCCAGGTCGGAGATCCGGTCACAGCCAAGGCTCGGTTTACCATTTTGCTGGAACGGATGCCGAATTTTTACCCAGCCGTTACAGGCCTCGGGTGGATGAGCCTCGCCCGTGAGGACCACACGGCTGCTGCTGAGTACTTCACCCGTGCCACCGACGTCGATCCAATGTATGTATCTGCACTCGTCGGGCACGGCCGTGCGATGCTTGGTCTGGACAGGTCTGCCAACGCACTGACCCTATTCGAGTTGGCTCTTGCGGTCGAACCGGGGTTACCGGGTTTGGGCCGTCAAGTCGAAGGACTGCGGTTTACCGTCGTCAGTCAACAGCTTTCGGCTGCGCGCGAAGCGGCAGAAGCTGGTCGGTTCGTCGCTGCGATCGAGGCGTATGAGCGAGTGATCGCCGTGTCGCCTGAGAGTGGTTTCCTTCAGGTGGAAATCGGGAGAATCGAACAACAACAGGGGAATTTGACCGTCGCCCTTCAGCATGCCATAGAGGCGGCCCGTCTTGACCCGCAGGACGGTGCAGCATTCTTGTTGGAGGGGGAGATTCACGAAGCGAACGGTGACCTACCGTCGGCCCTGACGGCATATGAACAGGCCCATGCGGCCGACCCGACGGGACAGACGGTAAGTAATATTGACCGGGTGGTAGACCTGATGTTCTTAGCCGGACTTCCGAGCGAGTTTGGCGAGATCTCATTCAAGCCGAGCGTGACCCGCGGCGACCTGGCGGCGTTGATCGGCGTCCGATTCAGGGAACTGCTAGCGATGGTTGACTCCCGGCCGGTGATCATCACCGACACCCGCGATCACTGGGGTGGTGAGTGGGTTCAGGTCGTGGCGGATGCGAAAATAATGCATGTCGACGCGGCATATCGTTTCGATCCGTCTGGACCGGTGCGCCGAGGCGACCTGGCAGAAATCGTGATCGAGACACTTGAGTTGATTGAGACTCAGGGGCTGGACTACACGCAGTCAAGTGATGTGCGGGCACCAACCTTTACTGACATGAGCGCCACCCACTTAAGTTACGGCGCCGCGCAGCGCGCTGTCGTAGCCGGTGTAATGGCAATACTCGACAACGACACATTTCAGCCGTCTCGATTGGTTACCGGCCCGGAGGTGGCTAAAACTGTCGACCGACTCGCTGAGCTAGTGTTCGATTCGAGATAAGCTGCATCCAGCGTGGCCACCCTCACTCTTGCTAATCAGTTAACACTGGGCCGGTTGTTACTGGTGCCGGCCATCGTGATTCTCGTCATTTACGGCTATAACGGGTGGGCGTTAATTGCCTTCATCGTGGCCGGTATTACGGACGCCCTTGATGGTGTGATTGCGCGGAGGTCCGGTCAGCGCACTGACCTTGGAGCCCTGCTCGATCCGATGGCGGACAAGCTGCTCCTCATGTCAACTTTTGTCGTGCTGACGGTTCCAGGGCTCGGTCTGGTGAATCAGCTGCCCGTCTGGCTCACCGTTCTCGTGATCAGTCGGGATGTTAGCATCGTGGTGACAGTGGCGGTGGTCAACCTCGCGGTCGAACGCTTCACGTTCACGCCTTCAATTTTCGGGAAAGTGGCGACGGTAGTGTATGTCGTTACCGGAATCACGACCCTCTTCTTTAACTACCTAGGTCAGAGGTCGTTTCTCGTCGACGTCACGATCTACGCCTCGTTGCTCGTCACCGTTGGCTCGGGGCTACACTACATCTTGCACGCCGCTCGAGCGCTCAATCGTGGCTAGGGTTATCGACGACGCTGTCTGTGACGCGAAATCGATGAAATCTCCCTCAGACCCGTCCCCGAAAGTAATCGATCGTCGACGCCAAGCCGTCCTTAAGCGCGATCCTCGGTTCCCACTTGAGTAAAGTTCGAGCACGCGTGATGTCGGGTTGACGGACTTTCGGATCATCGATCGGGAGTGGCTGGTGAACGATCTGTGACGAAGAGCCGACCGCGTCAATGATTTCACGAGCGATCTGCTTGATCGACATCTCGACTGGATTACCGATGTTGACCGGGTCATTGGTCGCGGCTTGCATCAGCCTGACGATACCGTCAACAAGGTCGGTGATGAAGCAGAAGCTGCGTGTCTGGTCACCCCGCCCGTAGACGGTCACGTCTTCGTTTTTGAGAGCCTGCCGGATGAAGTTTGGCACCGCGCGACCGTCGTTGACACGCATCCGAGGTCCGTAAGTGTTGAAGATCCGAACAATCTTTGCATCTAGGCCGTGATAGCGATGATACGCGGTGGTCATCGCCTCGGCGAATCGCTTCGCCTCATCGTAGACACCGCGTGGTCCGATCGGGTTAACGTTTCCCCAGTAGTTCTCCGATTGCGGGTGTTCAAGTGGGTCGCCGTAGACCTCCGACGTCGACGCAATGACAAACGTTGCTTGCTTGGCAAGCGCGAGACCGAGTGCGTTATGTGTACCCAGGGCGCCGACCTTCAGCGTCGGGATCGGAAAATTGAGATAGTCGATCGGGCTAGCCGGGCTTGCCCAGTGCAGCACGAAATCGACCGGACCGTCGAGATTTATGTAATTTGTGACGTCCTGTTTAATGAACGTGAAGTCCCGACCCGCGAGATGCGCAATGTTCGCGAGGTCACCGGTTAATAGGTTATCGATACCAACGACAGAGAAGCCGCGATCAAGTAGTGTGTCCGTGAGATGAGAGCCGATGAATCCCGCGGCACCTGTAACAACAACCCGCCCGCTCACCGAGTCAACGCTCCGTGATCTGAAAGTCCACGACTCCAGACCCCTCGAGTCTCAGTACGCATGCTTGTGGAAGAATACACGAAGGACTGTGAGCCACAAGATTTTACAATCGAGCGACACCGACCAGTTCTCGACGTAATACAGGTCGTATTCGATCCGCTTTTCGATCGACGTGTTGCCGCGCCAACCGTTCACCTGCGCCCAGCCCGTCATGCCCGACTTTACCTTGTGACGGAGCATATACTGCGGCACGCGGTCCTTGAACTGTTCAACGAAGAACGGCCGTTCTGGACGCGGGCCCACCAGAGACATCTCGCCGCGCAGAACGTTCCACAGCTGCGGTAGTTCGTCGAGGCTGGACCGACGTAGAAATGTCCCGACGAACGTGCGCCGCGAATCATTTTCTCGAGTCCAGACCGGGCCGGTGTCACGTTCAGCGTCGTCGTGCATCGATCGAAACTTCACCATCATGAACGGCCGCCGGTCGAGTCCCATCCGCTCCTGGCGATAGAACACGGAGCCCGGTGAGTTAAGACGGATGGCGGCAGCGATAATAGCAAACGGACCGGCGAGTGCTACCAGTGCGCCGAGTGACACCGAAATATCGATCGCGCGCTTGAGCGCACCACTGAGTCCCTGGAGCGGAACATCGTTGATGTTGATAATCGGGACACCATCCAGCTCTTCGAGTCGAGCACGCAGCGCGATGAACTGCAGTAGATCGGGAACGACCTTGATGTCGATGCACTCCCGGTTGGCTACTTCGATCAATCGGAGCATGCTGACGTGTTCCTCGAGGGGCAAGGCAACGTACAGCTGGTCGATTTGTTCGCGCTGGATAATTTCTTCGGCGTCATCGAGTGAGCCGAACAGTGGGAGGCCACGATAGCCCAGTATGTCAGTGCTGTCTCGGTGGTCGACGAAACCTACGAGCTGATATCCGAACTCGGCATGTTCTAGGAGTCGATCGGCCACGTGGCGGGCCAGATCGCCAGTGCCCGCTATAAGCACCCGCTTCAGACCTAGGCCAGCGCGAAAGCGACGCTGAACGAGCGTTCGAATAATCTCGCGTGAGGCATAGGTTAACCCGACGTTAAAGAGACCGAATAGGCCCCACACGATACGAGAGACTTCATACACACCTTGGCCCCGTGCAACATTGCTGGCGTAGTACACCTGGAAATAGAGCGTACCGAGAACGCCGATCACAACCAACATGACGGTGCCGACCAGGACCGAGAAGAAATCGTCGACGCGTGTCAGGTTTCGACGTAGACGATACGCGCCTTGAAGGTTGAATGCGAGAGGTGCCAGGATACCAATAAACGGCATGAGCACCAGGTACTGGGCGAAGGGTGGTTGTCCCTTGGGGGCGTCGAGTAGTCCCGTTTCGAACCGCACCGCGTACGCCAACGAGAACGCCACCATGGCAAGCAGGGCGTCAAGTCCGACGTGGGTCACGACGAGTAAACGGTTCTGATTAGTCACCACGTGGGGTCTGGTCTCTGGCTGTGGACCGTTTCTTCGATGCAGCGACGCATCGCACCCTGAAATCGACTTCGCGAGAAACGGAGCGCCTGCTCGCGAATGTCACCGCTGTCGAACGACAGCTTATCCGCGCGATTAATACCTTCCGCGAAAGCGTCAGGCGTCAACTGATCCACCAAGACACCTGTGCGCCCATCCTCCACGGTTTCAGTCGCGCCGCCGCGCGCGAGCCCGATCACCGGCCGTCCACAAGACAGCGCCTCAACCGGTGCGATCCCAAAGTCCTCCTCACCTGGAAGGATGAAGCCTCTGGCCCCGCGATACAACTCTCTGATCCTCTCATCGGCGCACGCACCCAGGAACTCCACGTTAGGCCCAGCCTGCGCTTCCAGACGCTTCCGCTCAGGCCCGTCGCCGACGATCTTGAGTGGCGTGTGGGTACGGTTGCACGCGGCGATTGCTACCTCAACCCGTTTGTATGGCACCAGTGCAGAAACGATCAAATAGTATGGGCCAGGAGCTGACCCACTGGGACTAAAGTATGAGGTGTCGACCGGTGGATACACCACGGTTGCCGCCCGATTATAGTATCGGCGAATTCGGGCGGCAACATGTTGTGAATTCGCCACGTAGCGACTCACGCGGCCGGCCGTGGAGGCGTCCCAGCGCGCCAGACGCCGAAACACCAGCTGATACAACCGGCTGCGCAGAGGCCCTACTCGGTCCGGGCCGAAATAGGTCGCGAACTGGTCCCAGGCATAACGCATTGGTGTGTGGCAATAGCACAGATGCCGCGCCCGTCCTGTGGGCACCACCGCCTTGGCGGCACAGTGGCTGGTGCTGATCACCAGATCGAAGTGGTCCATGTCGAACTGCTCGATCACCCATGGGAAAAGGGGAACATATCGGCGGTAATGCTGAACGGCCCCCGGTAGCCATTGGATGAGAGATGTGGAGGCGCCGGCGGCTTCAAGCTTTTCTGACACAGTGCCCCGAACATGGAGGAGAGTGAACAGTTGCGCGTCTGGAACCAGCTCGTACAGCGCCTCGAGGACTTTTTCTCCGCCACGCATGCCGGTTAACCAATCGTGAACCAAGGCAACTCGTCGGTTACCGATGTCGACCGGTTCTGGCTGCGTTGCAGTCATGCGGACTTGACGATCTCTTTGTAGATATCGTGGATGCGCTTCACTGACGCCGGCCACGAGAACGACCGCGCCCGAGCGACACCGCGTGTACGTAGTGCGTCTCGCAAGACCGCGTCGTCGAGCACCCGCCGAATCCCGCCGGCGATCGACGTGACATCGTACGGGTTGACTAACACACCCGCGTCGCCTACGACTTCCGGCAGTGACGAGACGTTAGAAACGACCACCGGCGTGCCACTCGCCATCGCCTCGAGTGGAGGCAATCCGAAACCTTCGTAGAGGGACGGAAAGACAAACACGTCCGCGAGACGATACAACACCGCGAGGGTTTGTTCGGACTGGTAGCCAAGAAAACGTACATGCTGATGAAGATTGTAGCGATGCACAGCTCGGCGGAGGGGCGCATGTGTCGATATCTCGCTGCCGGTAATCAGTAGCTTGAGATCGTCATATGCGGCATTCTGACGCAGCAGGACGAACGCGTCGATTAGTCGCTCGAGATTCTTGTGTGGTTTGACGTTTCCCGCGTACATCACGAACCGTTCGTGAAGCTGGTACCGTTCCTGGACCTGGGCCATCTTCTCCTCTAGCGGCTCGTCGTAGAAATGGTCAGCGATGGCGTTGTAGATGACCGTCACTTTCTCTGGCGCGATTGAGAAGAATCGCAGGATGTCCCTCTTCGAGGCCTCGGACACGGTAAGAATCCGGCTCGCGCGGTGGACGGCTGTCCAGAAAGCGCTCCGCGCATACGTACGAGCGATCCGCCCCTGAAGGTATTGCGGAAAAACTAAGTGAATGCAGTCATGAATCGTGACGATCGACCGGCACGGAGTCAAAACCGGGAGCACGTAATGAGGAGTATGGAACAGCTGGGGAGAGGTCCGAAACAGATGAGTCGGGATCGAGATTTGCTCTCGCACGGAATATTGTCCAGAAACATCAGCCACTGCCCTAAAATTAGGTCCAAGGCTCTGAGCAAACTCAAGGTCGTCTGGCTTGCACATGAGTACGTATTCAGTGTCGTGGTCAAGCAGGGCGAGTTGTCCCACGAGATTGCGTACGTATGTGCCGACGCCGTAGTCGTTAAGCTTGCGCACGTCGATGGCGATTCGCACGGGAAGCACTATAGCAGGGTGGGATTTAGAGAGTGTAGGCTTCGAGCTACTTCGGGAGTCTGCTCCGGAGTCTGAGGTAGAGGCGCAGCAAAGGCGTCCAGACCGGATGGTGCTTCTCGTAGAAGGTCAAGTGGCTCCGCCGGTAGGCAGTGCGCGTTTGCTCGGGCTTGGCCACGCCTGATTGGCCCCGATGGTGCACGATCTGAATCGCCGGAGCGCAAAAGATACGTCGCCCAGTTGCGCGAAGCGCCGCACAAAAGTCGACGTCCTCGAAATACAGAAAGAAGCGCTCGTCGAGTAGTCCGACACGTTCGGCATCGGCGCGTCTGACTAGAAGGCAGGCACCGCTCACCCAGTCGTGATAGCCGGGTCGAGTCAGTGCCGCCAGGACTCGCGTTCCGAAGACAGGTAGCTTGCGAGCCAAAGCGATGCCCTTACTCTTCTGAACCAACTCGTTGACTGGACCGATCATAGGGCCGAACGACAGCTCAGGACGGCCCAAGCCGTCGTGCAACCCGGGTCCAATGGCCGCGACATCGGGGAGGTCTCGGAGACGACGGACAAGTGCATCTAGGGCGCCCGGTGGCACGATCGTGTCGCTGTTGAGCAGTAGAATGAACTCTTCCTGTGTGTGGCGAATACCGAGATTGTTGGCCGACGCGTATCCAACGTTACGTTTCGCATCGATCACCGTGACGTCTGGCCATCTGGCCCGCACGGCGTCAGCACTCCCATCGACCGACCCGTTGTCGACGATAACGATCTTGTGGGCGACGTCGGGTGCGGGATTGTGCAGGGAGTGGACGCAGGCCTTGAGATGCTCACGCGTGTTGTAGCTCACGATGATAATCGCGACGTCGCTCATGTGCCGACCCGGGCGATCGCCGCCCACTTGAATACATCGAGCGTCTCGTCGGCGGTTCGTTTCCAGGCATAGGCTGGGAGCAGCGCTGCGGTGTACTGGAGTTGGTGGTCGCGAACGCTCTCGTCCGCGAGAAGTGTTTGGATCGCCTCGGCCGTGGCTATCGTATCGCCAACCGGGACGAACAGGGCCGCGTCTTTGTAAAGCTCACGCGCCACCGGAGTATCGGCGACGACCACGGGCACGCCAGCCGACATGGCCTCCAGAGGGGGTAGGCCGAACCCCTCGTACTCTGAGAGAAAAACGAAGACCGTCGCCCGTTGATACAGCTCGCTCAGCTCCGATTCAGAGACATAAGATCGGAACGAGACGCTGCCTTCGAGACCCGCCTGCCGAACCGACGAGGGAAGGTCTTGCTTCGGGGAGGTCCGGTCGGCGCCCGCCACTGTCAACCGTGCTGCGGGAAATGTCCGTCGGACGCGAGTAAAGGCCCGGATGAGAGTTGGTAGATGGCGGCGGTTGAAGATCGAACCGACGAAGAGTACCGAAAGTCGCGAGTCATGTTTTGTGACCGGCGCAACCTGGGGAGTGACACCCGAGAGGACGACGTGAACTCGCTCGGGCTGAACGTCGTAAAAGCGGAGAATTTCTGAGCGCGTGAACGCGGAGACGCTAATGATGGCGTCGGCACGTGCCATGGTGCGCTCGGCGAGCCATCGACGACGCAGACCTTCGCGCCATCCAAACCATTCAGGATGGGCAATAAATGAGACGTCGTGCATCGTCACGACCGTCGGAACGGCGAGGCGCAGCGGGGCGGAGTACGCCGGTGCAAAGAAGAGGTCGAGGGCATCCCCAGCGGCAGCCGTGCTGAGGGTGACCTGCTCCCACCAGGTGTCCGGTCGACCCGGAACAGAACGGTGACGGAATCGGCGGTGCGAATTGTCGGAGAATGGCGGTCCCAGGACAGACAAATCGGTGCCACCCTTTGGGGTATAGAGGAGAAATTCATGCTCACTTGCCTGGTCCGACGTGAGCCACTCTCGACACAGTTCCGCAAGGACCCGTCCGACACCGGTTCGCTTGTGAAGTAGCTCGCGTCCGTCAATTCCGATACGCATGGTCGTGCGTCAGCTCGCCGCGAGTTCGTACGCTGCCCGCAAGATCTTTGCCGACTCGTGCCAGCTGAATCGAGCGGCCTGTTGAAACCCACGTTCGGCGCACGCTCTGGCAAAGGGTTCGTCGGTCAGCATCTTCTCGATGGCCTCGGCTAATGCGATCGGTTCTGTCGGTTCGACGATCAGACCCGCGTCGCCAACCACCTCGGGGAGGGCCCCGCGATCCGAGACTACCACCGGAACCCCGATTGTCATCGCCTCCACAACCGGAAGACCAAATCCCTCGTGAAACGACGGGAGAACCAAGACTGACGCGCCTTCGTAGAGATTTCGTAG
>CAUZDY010000051.1:0-18945 GCA_963578805.1 Vicinamibacteria bacterium
GTCGAAATTTGATGCGTCGGTTTCAGTGATCCTTCCGCCATCGAGCTGGGTGGAGGATGGATTAGTGCGCGAGGTACTATCGGCATTGAATCCAAAGGTGGGTCGGTAGAACGCTTCCTGCTGGGCTAGGGTTAGGTCAAACACCTGGGGGTTAATTCGTTCGACCGCAATGTCGAGATTACGGTTGAGGGCGCGCTGGATCGCTTCATCCAGTGTCAGATCGAATCGCCGAACTTCGTCTGGTTGCGCTAAAAACTCTAGTCCCTCGCGAACCAGCTTTGGCGTACCGGCAACCGTGATGTCCCGGATAGCAATGCCTCCAGGTTCTTTACCGATTTGTGCTTGTGCGTCTTGGGCCAACCCCACCAAGAGGATGAGACCCACTGCACTTGTGATTAGTCCGACCACAATCATTTCCTTCCTAACGGCAACCGTTACTGCAATCATTGTGGCGCTCATAGATCACGCAGATCGTGCACGGTGCGGATAGTCGAGCATTGACTCTCTAGACTCGGTTCTTTCTCTTTCTATTGTGGGATTCTGGCAGTCTGGTGCCACGGTCAGCGAGCCCCGGAGATATTCAACGATTCACAGGTGCACGCTGGCGTTCCCGGCGGTTCTGGGATGAAGGCCGGCTCCGCCGGCGGTTCTGTTTGATCCGTTCCCGGAGTTCAGTACGTTGCTCGATGGAGAGCTCGCGACCCATGCGGTAGATCATTAGCAGGCGTTCCTTACTGAGCGCTCCCCGTGCCGCCTCTACTTTGTCGATTTGTTCTACCACGATTGATTCTTGAGCGTTGTCCGCGTCGATGAGCAGAGAGAGGGACTCTTCTTCGCGGGAGAGCGTGTCCATAAGCGCGCGAAGGTTCGGCTGGGTCGTCTGATACAGCTCCTCGATCGCGTTAGACTGTTCATCCGTGATATTGAGTTCAACCTTGATGTCGCCAGATTCCCACCACTTGCGTCGCTGACCGGCGTTGGCGTGGCTTAAAGAAACCGCCAGGATGCTGACGATGGCCAGAAGGCACGTCATGGGGACACATGTCTGCATTTTCTTCATCGCGCTTACGCCCCCCCTCAAGACCTTGGGGCCGCCCAGAGGCTGCCGCTTCCGGTCGACGGGAGGTCCCTTCAATTAAGAGACGGCGCGACCGCCGAAGGTGTTTACCCAGCGGCGTCATCGCAAGACCCCCAGGAACAGGGAGTTAAACAGCAGTTTAAAGGTGCCGTGTGACTGACGACGGTATTGGGCCCGCAGACCGAGGAGTACACTACGGCTGTGGCCAAGTTTCACCTCGATCACAGCGGCCTGGTTTACGAAGAGATCTTGTCCAAGATCCATTCGCTGAACGGGAATTTTCGTTCGGAATATCAGCCCACCACCGACAGCGAGACCGGCAAGCGTACACGGAGCGAGACGCTTTGTCATGATGGAACTGACTATGCGTTGGCAAATGTGGCGAGACGGCTAATAACGTTCCCAACGATACTATCGGGGGTGGAGGCCCCAGCGGTGACTGCTACATGCACGACGTCGCTGGATGGTAGCCAATTACTCGAAGTAATTTCTGTAACATTGCCCGGGCCTCCCGACGAAGGTGGGCCGCCGGCGGGTCGGTGCCGGATGTCTTCGACCGAGATGAGACAGTCCGCCTCGGCAATGTGGTACGTCGGCAGTCGCTCCGCACAGATTCGGGCGAGGTTTCGAGTGTTACTGCTGTTGTAGCCGCCGATGACGACCGCGAGATCAAACTGCTGGCCACCCAGCAGAGAGTTCACTGCGTCCTGCCGGTCTTGCGTGGCACTGCAGATCGTCTCGAATGCCTGATAGTGATTACCCACGGCATTCTGGCCGTATTGGGCGATCATCGCAAGACGAATCATCTCACCGATTTCCAGCGATTCCGACATCAGCATCGTCGTCTGGTTGGCCAAGCCGACACGACAGAGATCGGCGACGGGGTCGAATCCGGGAGAGCATGCTTCGCTGAACGCTGCTTGAAACTGGTTAACACTGGCCAGGCCACGAATTAAGTCGCACACTAGCGTCGCCTCATCGCGGTCGAGAATAATGAGGTATCTTCCGTTCTCGGCAATAAGTGCCTGGGATGCCGTCGCCTTCGTCTCTTCGTGATGCACCTTACCGTGAATCACCGCGGTGAAGCCTTCCGCCGTGTAGCGTTTGACGGCCTTCCACACGTTGAGCACCGATCCACAGGTGGTGTCGATCAGCGTGCACCCGCGGCGATCGAGTTGCTGCAGCGCATCAATCGATACTCCAAAGGCCGGCAAGATGACGACATCAGCAGAGTCGACCTGCTCAACTGATTGTCCCGGGTCGCTCAAGAAGCCGATGCCAGCCTGTCGGAGGAGAGTGTTGACCTGAGGGTTATGGATAATTTCACCCGTTAGGTAGACCCGCCGGTCTGGGAATCGAGCCCGTGTCTGATAGGCGTAGTCGACAGCGCGGTCAACCCCGTAGCAAAAGCCGAACTCCGTAGCGAGGTGGACCACTAGACGTCCGTTCCGCCATGTGAAATTTGAGCTCTTGATCTCGGCTATGAGCTGGCTGTGATAGTCCCTAGCCAGCGTGCCAGCCACGGCGTGCTTGAGATTTAAACCTTTTCGAAAAATAGGAGCAGGCACTCGTTGTTCACCAGACGTTAACGGAGATTTCTCGAACACGCGGCGTGATCTCGTCGAGCGGGGTAAGTCCTAGCACTTGAGGACTATTCAGCATCAGCTCAAGTTCGTCGAGAAACAGGTCATCGTACTCTAGACCCGGATCGGTGAATGATACTGTTAATGGTGGTCGAGAGGCCGACACCACAGCCTCGGTCGACATCCTCGACGTGCCGTTCGTAGGTTGGGGGTGCTTGTGGAATAACTGCCCGACAGCTATCCCGATCAGCAATCCCGCCGCTACGGCGCCACTAAGCCAATACCGGACACGGTACAGGCCCGAGAGTGCGGGATGGGCGCGCGTCGGAAAACTGAGGATGCGGGCCGGTCTTGCCGGTTCGACCGACCGTCGAAGCCGTCGCATGATCCGGGTTCGCTGAGTGGTGACCCGGTCGACAGGAAACATCCCGGCCAGCGTGGTTTCGTTCGCTTCAGTCAAGCTATTCAGAAAGGCGCGCAGCTTCGCCGAGCGCTTCGTGCATCGACTGCACTGGTCCAGATGGGTACGCGCCGCTGGTGACGGTGTGTCCGAGGTCGCTGGTATCAGCAGCTGGAGGATCACGTCGTCTACGAGGTGACCGGGGCCAAGTCGGTCTCGAAGTCGCAACCAGAGCCCCATGCTACGAGGTCCCCGTGGCGCCAGACGCAGGGCTGAGCCAGGCGTGGCGGTCGAGTAGTTTGCGCAGCGATCGGATCGCGCGAAACAGGTGGACGCGTACGGTGGCCTCGCTAAGTCCGAGCACCTGGCTGATCTCTCCGGTCGTGTGTCCCTGGAACTGGCTCAACACCACCACTGCACGTTGTCGATCGGGCAGCTGGCTAACTGCGGTTCGGAGCTGGGCGCCCATCTCTTTTGACAGCAGCGTCTTTTCTGGCGATGCCTCGGCACTGACATGACGATCGATTATTGCGTGCTCGTTCTCTCCCATCGAGATCATCCACCGGTCCCGACGTTTCTTGGCCTTGAGACGGTCAAGACAACCGTTAACCACGATTTTCGTGAGCCAGAGCTTAAAGAGGAGCTCCTCCCGAAATGAAGAAAGATGGACGAACGCCTTCAAGAAGGCGTCTTGCACCGCCTCATCGACATCCGCGGCGTTTTGGAGGTAGTAGTAGGCGATTCGAGTGGCGCGGCGCTGATGTCTCTTCACAATTTCCTCGAAGCGTTCGCACGCTCCGGTCTGATCGCCGGCCGCGATAAGGGCCTTGACGTCACCGGTGAGGCGGCTATCAATGGCCGCACCTTCGCTCGAATCAGACTGAGGCTGCACACTAGCGCGCATATTGTTTTGAGACGACTCGAGTAACCGGATATTTACTCGGACCCTATGATTTACGAGATCGAGTTCAATAATACTGTGTCAATGAAGTGGCTGGGTAGTAGTGATGAAAGATCTGAGCTACGGTGTGGCCGGCGCGCGCCCTGGCGGCTGCCCCTCGCTGACAGAGTCCGATTCCGTGACCCCATCCCTGTCCCTCAAAGACGAACTGATCACCCCGACGTACCACGGAGAATCTGGTGCTTCTGATCGATTTCGGTCCGAAGCGTTCGTTCAGCAGCTGACGTAGCACTTCACCACGGACTGTAGTTACCGACTTCTCTCCGCTAATCACCACGCTTACAATTCGGCCGGCCTGGTCTTCCTTTGCCGTCTCTACCGTGTCAAGATGAGTGCCGACCCGTGTCCTCGGGTCGTTATTTAGGACGCCTTGGAGGTCTGTTCGGTCCACCGTAAATCGCCAGCGTGTCGGTGTGTCCCTTATACAGAAGGGGTCGCCGACCGCCTTGAGATAGGGCGGGGTAGGACCACCCCACGCAACAGTCGCATCACTAGTACTTCCGCCACAGTCAGCGTGAAAGAGAGCGTTAATGGGCAGCCCGTCATAGGTAATGACAAGTCCGGCCGTCACCCTCGACGCCGACCTAGCCAGACTTTCGCCGCGAGCGGAGAGCGCGTCCGGTGGACGATAAACCTGGCAGTGGGTAGTCGAGCAGAGGTCAAACCCCTCGTGAGCGTGCCGGGTCCGATTAGCCAGCGCATAGGTGCGTGCCAGGACAGCCTGCACCTGTGCGACGCGTTGGGCGGCGTTCGCGCCGAGACCGCGGACGTCCGCTTCAGCCAGAATCGAGCCTATCACGTAATCCTCCAAGCCGAGCATTACCACGGCCCCGCCCGGCGTGAGCTCGATCCGAACCACAGGGTCTGAAGGTGGCACAGGGTCGAGGCGAGGAGGGTTCGCGACGCAGGACGTGCCGACCAGTAGCCCGAGCAGGATTGGAAGTGCGTGTCGTGTTTTTCGTCGTTTAGAGTGAGTCATTGTTTCGAAACAGGTTCGACGCTAAATGTGACCGGTCGCCCTTGCTATTGTATCGACCCTTGTATCGTTTTTACGTGCTAGTTTGGGTCGTCGCCTGAGCGCTGGCTCATTGATTGTATAGCTTTGCATCTGCTCTTCGGAGCTCGGAATAGTCGGTCTCGGTCCTTCGTCCCGCGCGCGACCAGTTGCGAACAATCTCCTTGGGACGATAAAATCTTTGAATAATGTCTTCAGGGTCTCTCTTACAAACTATCGGAATCACTAGGCCTGGACCGGTGCATTGGAATCGAGGCACGGCGGCCTTGTATGAGGAAGCTATACGCCGCGGTGAGGGCGTGATCGCCGAAGGCGGGCCATTAGTGTGTCAGACCGGCATTCACACCGGTCGCTCGCCCAATGACAAATTCCTCGTTCAGGAGCCGTCCAGCCAGGATAACGTCTGGTGGGGTAGCGTTAACCGACCGATCGATGTCGAGCAGTTTCGTGCGCTTCAAGAGACAACGCTCGCCTCGCTTGAAGGGAAGCCGCTATTCGTGCAGGACTGCTTCGCCGGCGCCGATCCATCGTATCGATTACCGGTACGGATCATTACCGAATGTGCCTGGCACAGCCTCTTTGCGCGGACCATGTTTCTTCCGTTGCCGGCTGGCACAGAGCCGAGCCAGCACGTGCCCGAGTTTACGGTGATCGACGTTCCATCAGTCGAGGCCGATCCGGCTGTGCATGGCACTAACTCTGGCGTCTTTATCGTGGTGGACTTCTCGCAGCGACTAGTCCTTATCGGAGGTACCAGCTACGCCGGTGAGATCAAGAAGTCGATCTTTACCGTCATGAACTACCTGCTGCCGCTTCGAGACGTCTTCCCGATGCACTGTTCCGCCAACATCGGCGAGAAGGGCGACGTTGCTCTTTTTTTCGGCCTGTCAGGTACGGGAAAGACGACGCTCTCTAGCGTACCGAACCGACGCCTCATCGGCGACGACGAACACGGTTGGAGCAACCGTGGTGTGTTCAACTTCGAGGGTGGCTGCTACGCAAAGACAATTCAATTATCATCGGAGGCGGAACCTCAGATTTACGCCACAACCCGGCGGTTCGGCACGGTCTTGGAGAATGTTGCGATCAACCCGGAGACGCACGCGATAGATCTTAATGACGATAGCCTCACGGAGAATACGAGGGGCGCCTATCCGATCTCATTCATCGACAACAGCGTGGCGTCTGGGCAGGGTGGGCATCCGGAAACGATTGTCATGCTGACCGCCGATGCGTTCGGCGTTATGCCACCTGTTGCGAAGCTCACCCCCGCTGCGGCGATGTATCACTTTATGTCTGGCTACACCGCAAAGGTAGCCGGGACCGAGAAAGGGGTCACTGAACCGAAGGCCACCTTCAGTACCTGTTTTGGAGCGCCGTTCATGGTGTGGCACCCGAGTGTCTATGCTCGGCAGCTCGGTGAGCGGATCGCCAAGCATCGGTCGCGGGTCTGGCTCATTAATACCGGCTGGACCGGGGGAGGCTACGGTATCGGTCGACGCATCAGCATAGAGCACACCCGTGCCATCGTCGATGCGGCGTTGTCCGGTGCGCTTGATGGTGTTACGTTTGAGCGTGACGCGGTGTTTAACGTCGATGTTCCCACTCAGTGCCCGAATGTGCCATCAGAGATGTTACGTCCTCGCAGCACGTGGGGTCACAGCGCCGACTATGACGCACAGGCCGGAACCCTCGCCGGAATGTTCACCAAGAACTTCAAAATGTTCGAGTCCGAGGCAGACGTTGATGTCGTCCGCGCCGGTCCCCGCTAGCGCTGCTTCGCTCAGGGTAAGAGAAGGACACGGTCACCTCGAAGACATACGGCCGGTGGTCGTATGCCGATGACGTTTGAGTCGGTTATCGGCCTTGAGATTCACTCGCAACTTCTCACCGACACCAAGATATTCTGCCGGTGTCTGACCACGTTCGGCGCGGCGCCCAATACCCAGGTATGCCCGGTGTGTCTTGGGCTCCCAGGCGCGTTACCGGTTCTTAATGCTCGCGCCGTCGAGTTTGCTGTGCGTGCCGCCCTGGCATTGGGATGCACAGTGCGGCCGACATCGGTCTTCGCTCGCAAGCACTACTTTTATCCCGATCTGCCGAAGGGTTATCAGATTTCGCAGTACGAGCAACCGTTGGCGGTTGATGGTCTCCTGACGTACGAGTCAGACGGCCAGACGTCGGCGGTCCGGATCATTAGGGTGCACCTCGAGGAGGACGCAGGTAAATCGCTGCATGATGAGTTCCCGGAGTCTGAGGCGTTCAGTCACGTTGATTTTAACCGCAGCGGTGTGCCGCTAATCGAAATCGTCACTTACCCCGACCTTCGTACCGCCGTGGCCGCCGCGGATTTCTTCGCTCGGCTTAGGACCATTCTCCAGGCGGTGGGGGTGAACGATGGCAACATGGAGGAGGGGAGCCTCAGGTGCGACGCCAATGTCTCGATCCGTCCAGTTGGTTCGACGGAATTAGGCGTGAAGGTCGAGATCAAGAACATCAACTCTTTCCGTTACCTACAGCGGGCAATTGACTACGAGTACGACCGACAGGTCCGGGTTGTCGGTGACGGTGGCGTCGTGGTCCAAGAAACACGTCTGTGGGACACGGTACTTGGGCGAACGGTGTCGATGCGAAGCAAAGAGGAAGCCCATGACTACCGGTATTTCCCGGAGCCAGACCTCCCACCCCTCAAGGTGGCGCGCGAATGGGTGGAGGGACTTAGACAGACGCTACCTGAACTGCCCGAGCAGCGGAAGCAACGGCTTATCACCGACTATGGTCTGTCCGAGGATGACGCTAAACTGCTGACCCAGTCGGCCGAGTTGTCGACGTACTTCGAAGAGACGGCCCGTGCATCCGGGCTCCCCAAAGCGGCGAGCAACTGGGTGAAGGGGGAAGTCCTTCGACGTATAAAGGAAGAAAGCGTGAAACTCGCGACATTAAAGGTCCAGCCGCCGGCGCTTGCAGCGCTGATAGGTCTCATTGACATCGGCCAAGTCAGTGGGTCAGCTGCCAAGCGGGTCTTCGAGCGTATGTGTGAGACTGGCGAGTCGGCAGAGGTAGCGGTAGCGGCGGAAGGGCTCACCCAGATCGACGATGGCGACACCCTCTCGGCTGCGGTCAAGAGCGTGATCGATACGCAGCCCGATGCGGTCGAAAGCTATCGGTCAGGGAAGATCGGCACGCTGGGGTTTCTCGTGGGTCAGGTGATGCGAGAGACGCAGGGTAAAGCTAACCCCAAGAGGGTCAATGAGCTTCTACGGCAGCAGCTCGATGGGCGCTGAACCAAAAGGGTAGAGGCGAGGACGGCGGTCTTGCGAGGCGCGATGAGAGAGCCAGTTACGTACCGGTGGCTGGGAAACGATGCTACCAGACGGAGTGTCCCGGCTGAAGATCTCGTTGCAAATGACCGCGGCGGTCCACTACACTAAATAATTGTAGGCTGCGTAGTGCTCAAGATCGATGCTGCCACCAAGTCGAGAGAATCTGTCCGTCTTTCCGAAGCGGCTGGTGAGCCGCTCCCTTTCGTCAGCGCGAATTGCCTTCTACCGCGAGGAGCTGTTCAAGCACCGGCAGTGCCTCGAGCAGCAGCGTGAGTACTACTCTGAGAAGGCGATCACTGACCTCGAAGCAGTTCTGACGCGGCTGATTGCGGACGTTGACCGACTCTGTGCCCGGAAGGATGGGGATCAGCTCGTCGGCCGGCTGCTTTACAAAATCGATGGGGTGACGCGGCTCTCCGCGTGGTCCGATCCGAAGAAACACCACTGAGTACCACCGACGCACGTCACGTCCTTGCACAGGTCATCCACGCTGGAATCGCTGGAGCTTCGGGATCCCGTCTCGTGGCCCGCTCCCTCGTCGACGCTGAGATCAGCGACCTCATCGGTAACCACCCCTTGACGCTGGTGTCCGCGGGAAAGGCAGCGGTCCCGATGGCCACGACGTTTTGCGACCACTGGCAGGGCCAGTTGCGAGGTGGAGTGGTCGCCGCGCCGGTGAAAGCGTACTCCGACGACCGTTTGGACTTCTTTTCTGTCGGGCATCCAGTCCCGACGCAGGCGAGCGTCGATGCCGCGCTGCGCGTGCTGGAAGTGACCGGATCGGTTGGGCCGTCCGACACGCTACTCGTGCTGCTGTCAGGAGGTGCGTCAGCCTCGCTCGCAGCTCCGGTCGACGGGTTGACGCTAGGCGATAAGGTGAAGGCAACCGAAGCGCTGCTTCGAGGCGGAGTTGCCATCGATGGTATCAACTGTGTTCGGAAACATTTATCGGTTATCAAAGGGGGATGGTTGGCCGCCGCGACATCAGGGCGTGTCGTTACGTTGGCGGTCTCCGACGTGGTCGGGCCCGTAGCTGATGACCCGGCGGTGATCGGATCGGGACCAACGACGGCCGACCCCACGCACTTCGAGGACGCGGTGCGCATCGCCGATCGCCCTCAAATTCGCCCCTACTTTCCGGCGGCCGCCAGAGCGGTACTGGAAAAGGGACGGCGGGGTGCCTACGCGGAGACGCCGAAGCCTGGGGACCCGCGTCTCGCGAAGTCGTCGTTCCGTGTTATCGGTGGTCGTCGTGATGCCATGCAGTCGGCTGCTACCCAGGCGACAGCCTTGGGATTTGATGTCGCCGTCATCGATAACCCGGTAATAGGTGAGGCACGCTACGTCGCCGATGTCTACTTCAATCTGGTGATCGACGCGGCGTCGAGACTGGGTCGACCGGCGTGCGTCGTCTCTACAGGAGAAACTACCGTCGAGGTAACAGGTTCGGGTCGCGGGGGACGCAATCAAGAGCTTGGATTGGCCTTGGTCGATCGGCTGACTGAAATGGAGGAGGACGTGACATTTGCAAGTGTCGGAACCGACGGAATCGACGGGCCGACTGACGCGGCTGGTGCCGTCGTGAATCGGACGACCCGACGGCGGGCACAGGCCAGGGGCCTTGGCACTCCGGCGAGTTGGCTTGATAACAATGACGCCTACGCGTTCTTCGAGGCCTTGGGCGACCTGGTTATCACTGGCCCAACTGAGACGAACGTTGGCGACCTCCAGGTCTTCCTGTTACCGGAGAAGTGATGCTGACGCCGAAGCAAATCCTCGACGCCATTAAGTCGAAAGTGGATCACCCGGCAACCATTCGCGAACTGATGCAGCGGCTCAAGTTGTCGCCGGAGCACCGCATGACTTTGAGGCGGCGACTGGCGGCGCTTGTGGAATCGGGTTCGCTCATCAAAGTTCGAGGTAATCGATATGGACTCCCGGATCGGATGCAGTTGATCCCGGGGCGGGTCACCGTAAACCCTCGGGGCTTCGGTTTCGTGACACCTGACCAGGCGGTCGTCAACCTTAACGGCGACCTTTACATAGCCGGGGGAAACCTCAACCAGGCCATGCACGGCGACCATGTACTGGCACGTGTTGAACACCAGCGCTCCGAAGGGCGCGTCGAGGGACGCATTGTGCGCATTTTGGAGCGGGTAACCGACCAGTTAGTAGGCCGATTGGAAATGGACGAATCGGGATTGGCGTATGTCGTCCCTTTCGACCGACGTCTCGTCATGGACGTGCATATTCCGCAAGGTGAGACTGGCGAGGCGAAGGCTGGAGAGCTGGTTACGGTGGTGTTGACGCGATTTCCAGGACCAACTCGAGGGCCGGTCGGACGTATCACTGAGGTATTAGGGACTCTCGAAACGCCTGGAGTGGATACGGAACTGATCCTTCGAAAAGTTGGAATAGCAGATGACCACCCAGAAGCCGCTGTTGCCGAGGCGCGGAAGCTAGGCTCGAAAATCAGGCCCCGCGATATCAAGGGCCGACAGGATTTCCGGGCGCGTCAAACCGTTACGATCGATGGCGAAACCGCGAGGGACTTTGACGACGCGATTACCCTCGAGAAGCTTCCGACCGGACACTTCTGGTTAGGCGTTCACATTGCCGATGTCAGTCACTATGTGGAAGAGGGTAGCGCCCTTGACGCTGCCGCTTACGACCGTGCCACGTCGGTTTACTTTCCGGACCGAGCTGTGCACATGTTCCCAGAGGAACTCTCGACCGGGCTCTGTAGTCTAAATCCAAATATCGATCGACTTGTGCAGTCGTGTTTGATGGAGATCGATACCCGCGGCACGGTTCGTCGATATGAGATGCACGACGGCGTGATTCATAGCGACGCCAGGCTGACTTATACCGACGTCAATGCAATTCTCGTGGGCCGAGACCCCGAAACCCGAACCCGATACAAAAGCCTCGTTCCGATGTTGGAGTTAATGAGTGATCTGTTTAGGGTTCTGAAGGCCCGCCGACGCCGGCGGGGTTCGATCGACTTCGATCTACCGGCAGCCAAGTTCTTAACGGATGACGAGGGTCGAGTGGAGGCGATCGTAGCGGAAGAACGAAACCAGGCGCATCGCATTATCGAAGAGTGCATGTTGATCGCCAACGAAACGGTTGCGAGCCATCTTGAGGACAAGGGTATGCCGTCGTTGTTCCGGGTGCATGAATCACCCGACTCGGTCAAGGTTGAGGAGTTTGAGGATTTCACGGCGTCACTTGGGTACAGTCTCGGCGCGCCGTCAGAGGGCGTGGCGCCTCGACACTTCCAGCGCCTACTACAACGCTTGCGAGGTAAACCCGAGGAGCGTCCCGTGGCGTTCTTGATGCTCCGGACGATGAAGCAGGCACGGTATGACATTCAGAACCGGGGCCATTTTGGGTTGGCAGCTTCCAGCTACACACATTTCACGTCACCGATCCGGCGATACCCGGATCTCGTCGTTCATAGGGCTCTGCGTGAGACGCGGGTCGGAGGAAGAGGTGTCTCCCCCGGTACCGCTCGTGCGGAGGCGCTGCCAGAGATGGCGCGGCACACGTCAGAGATGGAGCGTCGGGCGGAGGAAGCCGAGCGTGAGGTTGTTCAATGGAAGAAGGTTAGGTTCATGGTCGACAAGGTCGGCGACGAGTTTACCGGCTACGTAACCGGCGTGACCGCCTTTGGACTATTTATCGAGTTGGTTGAGCATTTTGTCGAGGGGCTCGTCCACATTTCGAGCATGGCCGATGACTACTACAAATTCTTTGAGCGTCGGCATGAGCTTCGCGGTGAAAACAGCCACAAGATCTATCGTCTCGGCGACGTGGTTAAAGTTCAGCTTGTGCGTGTCGATTCGGATCACCGCAAGCTGGAGCTCGCGTTGGTCGAGGTTCTCGAGCGGGTGCGGCACCACGAAGCGAAACCGCGTCCAAGGAAGAGTACAGGTCGCCCAAAGCGAGCCCGCCGTGACCGTAGGGTATGAGTCATGGATCTTGGGTGGCAAAGAGTAGGTCGAGGATCAGGTGTGGTGGCCGGCAGTCACGACTCTTGTTCATCGGCAACCCCTGACCGTTGACCCATAAAGAAAATGAAGAACGTCATTATTGGAACCGCTGGTCATATTGACCACGGAAAAAGCGCTCTAGTGCTGGCGCTGACCGGGACCGATCCCGACCGTCTTAAAGAGGAAAAAGCCCGCGGCATCACGATCGATTTGGGATTTGCGAATTATCGTCAGGGGAACCTCAACTTAGCGTTTGTCGATGTCCCTGGCCACGAACGGTTTGTCAGAAACATGCTCGCAGGAGTTAGTGGGATTGATTGCGTAATACTCGTCGTGGCCGCCGACGAGTCGATCATGCCGCAGACCCGAGAGCACTTCGACATCTGCCGACTGTTGGGTGTGGAGTCCGGACTCATTGCGCTGACGAAATCTGACCTTGTCGATGAGGAGACGCTCGAGCTCGTGCAGATGGAAACCCGAGAACTGGTCCAGGGGTCGTTTCTTGACGGTGCACCGATGGTGGCGGTCTCGGCTCGGTCTGGCGCCGGTCTCGACGATCTTCGTCAGGCGTTGAGAGGAATCGCCGGTGACTTAGGTAAACCGGCGACGACGGGGATCGCGAGATTGCCCGTCGATCGCGCCTTCACCGTGCGAGGATTCGGGACCGTTGTCACGGGCACGCTTGTTTCCGGCACGATCGCAGCCGAGATGACGCTCGATGTGCAACCGGCCGGCCACCATGTGAAGGTGCGAGGGCTCCAAGTTCACGGCGAATCGACCGACCGGGCCCAATCCGGTCAGCGGGTGGCGGTGAACCTCACCGGTCTCGATGTCGGTGACCTGTCCCGCGGCGACGTGCTGGTCCAGCCCGGCGGGCTGGAGAGCAGCCGTCGTCTCGATGCGACGCTGATGCTTTTGCCAAATATGCGACCTCTCAAGCACGGCAGCCGAGTCCGCTTTCACTCAGGGACCAGTGAGGTGATGGCACGGGTGTCACTGGCTGCGCTGGTCGATACCGATCCAGGCGAGCTCTTGCCGGGAACTCTTACCCCGGGATGTGAGTCCTACGTACGTCTCCGCCTCGAGCGCCTCGTCGCGCTGACACGGGGGGATCGGTTCGTTATCCGTGCGTACTCACCGGTGGTGACCATCGGTGGTGGCCGTGTCCTCGATCCGGCGCCAGGGCGCGGCCGCCTGCGCTCCCCGGCAGGCTTTAAACGCTTGGGCCGACTGCGCGAATCTGGAGACGCGTACACCTTCCTCGTCGCCATGGTCGACCAAGGTGGCTCACGGGGATTGTCGCGCTCACAACTCATTCCACGCGGTGGAATTGCTTCCGCCAACGTCGATCTCGTGGTCGAGTCGCTTGTGAGAGAGGGAAAAGTGGCTGCCGTTGGAACGGTCCTGATCGCACCGGAACGGGTTTTCGAGTTGAGGGACATGGTGACGGAGTGGGTCTCAACCTTCCACAGGGACCATTCGCTCGAACCTGGCCTACCCAGGGAAGAGGCACGCGAGCGCTTCAGTCACCATTCGTCTTCCGAGGTGTTTGACGCTATTGTCGGTACTCTTGTTCGAGACGGAACGCTGATAGCTCGCGACCACCTTGCTCTATCATCGCATCGGATTACTCTGTCCCCAGAGGAGACGCAGGTCTGTCAGGGTATCGAGGGGTGCTATCGACGAGCCGGTCTATCGCCGCCCGATCTCGAAACGGTCGCGTCGGAAACGAGCACATCTCAGAACACCGTTGACCGGATGGTTAAGCTTCTGCTGCGCGAACAGGTGCTAGTCAAGGTCGAGTCGTTGATCTTTCATGGCGACGAACTCGAACGCCTTAGATCAACGGTCATCGCCCTCAAAAGCAAA
Organism: Vicinamibacteria bacterium; assembly: GCA_963578805.1. Taxonomy (GTDB): domain Bacteria; phylum Acidobacteriota; class Vicinamibacteria; order Vicinamibacterales; family UBA8438; genus CAUZIB01. Next base: position 14,225 of record CAUZDY010000051.1, read on the forward strand.
TACCCGGCGTCGGCACGCGTGGAACTCGACGTAGCCACTTTCAAAAAACAATTCGAGATTAGCCGAAAGTTTGCTATTCCCTTGCTTGGTTATCTGGACCGAGAACGGGTGACGCGACGCGTCGGAAACTTACGATTACTGTTATGACGCTACGTCTTTTGCAAAATTGATCAGCTCCCCAGTAAACTGCAGGCGTGCCTCAACGATTCACACAAGGATAGAATAATGCCCGTATCTGAGAGTCGAGAATGCTTCACCATCTGTGTGTTTCAGGACACGGACTGGGCTAGTCGAGGACTCGACGCGCTCAAAAAGAGAGGGTTCGACGACACGGTAATCTCCGTTCTGTCTAGGCAGACCTCCGACTCGTCCGCCTTGGTCGAGCAGGCATTTGGCGTGGAGCCAATGTCGATAGAGGTTAAAGGACTGGGTTCGGTTGTGGCCCGCGGCCCGCTCGTTGGAGCCCTTCAGGGTTCCGATGATGGCTTGGGGTGCACAGGTGTGGCCGCAACCATTCACCGAGCGGGATTCCAGGCTCACGATGGATTCATCTTTCAAACGCTTACGGAGCGCGGGGGAGTAATGGTGGCGGTCGAGAGTGAGTCGCGTGCTGCCGACGCCCTTGCCTTGTTTCATTCGTATGGCGGCGGCAACGCCGCAATCGGTGCCTGGATCGGCCGCGTCTAGCGGACGGACGCGGTTGAGCGACAACGCGATGCGTCTAAGTTACGTAGGGATGAGTTTAGGTCTCGGTCAGATACCGTTTGTGGCTGGACATGCGCCGTAACCAGGAGCCTAAGCCCCTCGAGACTGACGATGTTGCCCCCGGCGCCTGGACTGCCGTCCAGGCGCTTAGTTCCGAGTCGGAACTTTCCGCTGCCGCGGCGCTCTCGATCAGACCGGACACGGCTGGCCCGCGGGACGTCCAGTTTTTGTTCGGCGCGACCCATGAGCGAATGGGTCGTTCGATGGCGGCGTCATTCGCTGGGCATGTGGCAGGGATCGGTCTTGTTCTCTTCCTTATCAGTCTGGCACCCGAAAGAGTATTCGAGCTCGTCGAACCCAACCGACAGAACTACGGCATGGTGTGGTTGCCTGAGGAGGGGTTTGGCGGTGGTGGTGGCGGTGGAGGGAACCAGTCGCTCGAGCTACCGCGGCAGATTGAGCTGGAGGGAGTCGACGAAACCCAGCTGAGCGTGCCTGTGGCTCCGGAGCCAGACTTCGTCGAGCCGGAGGTCGAACCTGAGACTCTCGAGATCGAGCGGCTTAATATTCCGGCTGTATCGATGGCGGCTGCCCTCCGGACCTCCCTTGGGGTCATGGAGGCACTTGTCGAGTCGAAGCTGTCGCAGGGAAGCGGAACCGGTGGTGGGGGTGGCGAGGGTCAAGGGACAGGGGTCGGGACAGGCGATGGTCCTGGACTTGGTCCAGGGCAAGGTGGTGGTGTTGGCGGCGGCGTCTATCGTCCCGGTTCGGGCATCGTGAACCCACGGTTGATACATGAGGTCGAGGCTGAGTACACCACTGACGCGATGCGCGCCCAGATTAACGGCGTGGTGTGGGTCGAAGCAATTGTGTTGGCAGACGGCACGGTGGGTGACATCAAGGTCGTTAAATCCTTGGACCAGGTCTTTGGCCTGGACGATCAAGCGGTAGAGTCGGTTAGGCAGTGGCGTTTCGCTCCCGGCACACGATTTGGGGAGCCGGTAGCGGTTCGGGTGGTTATCGAAGTGTTCTTTAATATTTTTTAGTATCGTGAACTGAAGGGTATGGTGTTCGGCAAAGGCCAGCGCTGATTGCTCTTGTAGCGGGCTTACATATGCCGACGTATTCTCAGCGGATCCGCGAAAAAAACGCCCGGCAAGCGTTGTGCCCACCGGGCGCTCCACAGAAGTCTCCCGACCTCTGAGTTTTCAATCCTGATCACCTTGTCTAATACATTCCGCCCATGCCTCCTGGCGGTCCGGCCGGTGCCGCCGTCTTTTCTTCTGGGATTTCAGCGATCAACGCCTCGGTTGTCAGCAGTAAGGCCGCGATCGACCCTGCATTCTGAAGCGCTGTTCGGACCACCTTGGTGGGGTCAATGACCCCAGCCTTTACCAGGTCCTCGTACGTTTCGGTCTGAGCGTTAAAGCCGTTGTTCCCGGTTAACTCTCGCACACGCTGCACGACAATAGCGCCTTCCAGTCCGGCGTTTTGGGCAATCCAACGCATCGGTTCTTCGAGGATGCGCTTGATTATATCGACTCCGATCTGCTCGTCGGAGTTCTCAAGCGTGAGTTTGTCGAGAACAGCAGACGCCCGAAGCAGCGCGACGCCGCCACCTGGGACGATGCCCTCTTCGACTGCCGCCTTCGTGGCATGCATGGCGTCCTCGACCCGAGCTTTCTTTTCCTTCATCTCGGTCTCGGTCGCGGCGCCGACCTTGATGACGGCCACGCCACCTACCAGCTTAGCCAGTCGCTCCTGCAATTTCTCGCGGTCGTAGTCTGAGGAGGTTTCCTCGACTTGGGCACGGAGCTGTTTAACTCGGCCTTCGATTGCGTCTTTCGATCCCTCACCCTCGACGATCGTCGTGTTGTCCTTGTCGATAGTAATCTTCTTAGCTTTCCCTAGATCCTCGATACGGATGTTCTCGAGTTTGAGACCCAAGTCCTCTGTAATCGCCTTGCCGTTCGTTAATACCGCGATGTCTTCGAGCATCGCCTTTCGGCGGTCACCAAAACCCGGGGCCTTGACCGCAGCGGCTTGTAAGGTCCCGCGCAGCTTGTTGACGACCAGTGTCGCTAGGGCCTCGCCTTCGACGTCCTCCGCGACGACGAGTAGCGGTCGGCTTAGTTTGGCCACCTGCTCGAGCAGTGGCAGCAGGTCCTTCATGGAGCTAACCTTTTTCTCGTGGATTAAAATAACGGGGTTCTCAAGCACTACCTCCATCCGCTCGGGATCGGAGACGAAGTAGGGTGAGAGATAGCCGCGGTCGAACTGCATGCCCTCGACAACTTCAAGCGACGTCTCAAGCGTCTTGGCTTCTTCGACCGTGATGACGCCATCCTTGCCGACCTTGTCCATCGCCTCGGCGATGATCGTGCCGATCTCGGCGTCGTTGTTGGCCGAGATCATTCCGACCTGACCAATCATGTCGCCACTCACAGATTCGGACATCGACTGCAGGCCACCGACAACCGCCTCGACAGCGCGTTCGATGCCGCGCTTGATACCCATAGGGTTGGCGCCAGCCACGACGTTCTTAGAGCCCTCCCGATAGATCGCTTGGGCGAGGACCGTGGCTGTCGTCGTCCCGTCACCCGCGTTGTCGGACGTCTTGCTAGCGACCTCCCTTAACATCTGCGCGCCCATGTTCTCTAACGGATTCTCGAGTTCGATCTCCTTGGCGACTGTCACGCCGTCTTTCGTGATCGTTGGTGACCCGAACTTCTTGTCGAGGACAACGTTGCGCCCCTTGGGTCCGAGGGTCACTTTGACGGCGTTCGCTAGTTGGTTGACGCCTTCAATAATAATTTGTCGTGAGTTTTCACCGTAAACAATCTGCTTAGCCATGTGCGATAACTCCAATAACTGATGCGAGCCGTGGCTCTTGTGTCCTAGTCCTCAATGACTCCGAGGATTTCGTCCTCACGCATGTAACTGATGCGAGCCGTGGCTCTTGTGTCCTAGTCCTCAATGACTCCGATGTCCTAGTCCTCAATGACTCCGAGGATTTCGTCCTCACGCATGATCAGAAACTCGGCGCCATCCAGTTTGATCTCCTGACCTGAGTATTTCCCAAATAACACGGTATCGCCGGTCTGTACATCGAGCGGGGTGAGCGTTCCGTCATCCTTGACTTTGCCCTTACCAGCGGCGATAACCTTGCCCTGTTGAGGTTTTTCCTTGGCCGTATCCGGAATGATGATTCCGCCAACAACCTGTTCGGATTCCTCGATACGCTCAACAATGATGCGGTCGTGGAGTGGGCGAACTTTGACAGCCATAAACCATAAGCTCCCTTCAAAATGTTGAAAAACCTGGGATAAGGTCTAGTTTGCGCCGGCGGCTGGAATAAGCAGTCTAAGCGGCCGACTGCTAATTATAGTGCGAACTCGGCCTTGGTCAAGTCCTGAGACTCTAGCCGGTACGTTTAAGTCGATAGGAAGCGATTTTACGGGACAGGGTGTTTCGGTGGATTCCAAGCAACTCCGCCGCCTGTCCAAGGTTGCCCTTGGAGCGTGTCAAAGCCCCACTGATGAAGCGGCGTTCAATAGCCTGGCGCGCATCATCATAGGGAATTCCTTTCTTCAACATTTCGTCCACAAAGCGGTCGAGTTGATCCCGCACGTGTCGCTGCCCTTCCTAAAGATTTGGTATCGAGGGAATCGTAACCGGTTAAGTGCTCACGCGTGGTCTGCTAGTCAAGCTCGCGGCCGGACAACACGTGGAACGCGTCGTGGTATTTCTTTCTGGTCTTTTCGACGATGTCTGGCGGCAATTCCGGGACAGGAGGTTGACGATTCCACTTGATTTCGTCGAGGTAATTACGGACGAATTGCTTGTCAAAACTGGCTTGGCCTCGGCCAGGTTCATAACTTTCCTTCGGCCAGAACCGAGACGAGTCCGGGGTGAGGACCTCGTCGATCAGAATAACCGATTCGCCGAGACTAGATTCACCGTTGTCTGTGTCCACTAACCCAAATTCAAACTTGGTATCGGCGACGATGATTCCG
>CAUZDY010000052.1:0-18276 GCA_963578805.1 Vicinamibacteria bacterium
AACGGGCACCGCCCGGAGGAGCGGGACTTCCAGCGACTCGCGACCGTTCTCGTCGCCGTCGGCCTGCTGCTGCCCCAGACCCGCATCGGTTGCCAGCAGGATAGCGGCGATGATCCACAGCGCAGAGAACCTCGGTCGTTTCACTGTTGCACGCCGAGTTCGGTTTTTACCATTCGAGTCTGGCCCCTTCTGAGTCCAGTATGCTGGTCCGTCCGTCACCCTGAGCTTTGCCGCACTGTTGCGCACAAAAAGTTGCGCACAAAAATTTCAGTCTACATGGATCGTCGCAACGAAGACGACTACTCAAAGGCGTGCCGCGTCGTCACCAAACAGCCTGATTCCGTCCTGGGCACCGTCGGCTGTTATCAGGTCACCGCCAAGCGTCGCTTCTAAGATCTCCTCCGCCGTACTGGCCGGTCAGACTCCGCTGTTAAGTTTCGCGGTGTCACTCAGGCGTTGTAAGGTGTCCAAGTAGTCCGCCCACCGCTGCATCATGGCTCGACGCTCCGGGAGGTGCGTCGTGCGGTTGTAGGCCCGCCCGAGAGGGTCCCGAACGCGGTGGGCGAGTTGGTGCTCGATCACCGGCGGCGAAAAATGAAGCTGCTCGTCCAGGCACGTCCTCGCCATCGCCCGGAAGCCGTGGACCGACATTTTTTCTTTGGGAATATCTAGCGCACGCATCGCGCCCGCAAGAGCGTTCTCACTCATCGGCCGTCCGTTCCTCGGCCCCGGGAAGACCCACTCCTGGTGGCCGGTATGTTGATACAAGTCGCAGAGGATCTGAACGGCTTGACGACTGAGAGGCACAACGAGATCGGTCTTCGTTTTCGAGACGAGGAAGCGCCACTCGGCGGCAGCGAGATCGACGTCTGCCCACTTCGCTTGCCGCAACTCTCCTGGCCTGACGAACACCAAAGGTGCCAGACGAATCGCGGCCGTGACCACCGGCGTTCCCGCATATCCGTCGATCTTCCGTAAGAACGGTCCGATCTCCTTGGGATCCGTTATGGCAGCGAAATGCGTGGGGGTCACTGGAGTGAGCGCAGGGCGAACCGCCGCGCTAGGGTCGCCTGTGATGCGCCCCGTCGCGATGGCGTGGCGACAGACTTGCCGAACCACCATCAAAACCCGACTCGCGGTTTCGTATTTCTCTGCTTCCTGGATCGGCCGGAGTGCCGCCAGGATGTCCTTGGCTCTCACAGCCGCGATCGACTGCGCCCCAAGTGTCGGGAAGGCATATTTTTCCAGCCGCATCCGCACGATAGCGGCGTGGCCCGGTGACCAACTCGGGAGCCGTGAGTCGTAAAACTCACGCGCAACCGTCTCGAAGCTGTCGGCCGTGTCGTCCATCGAGGCTGTATGTGTGGCCTTCCGTTTATCACTCGGGTTCACGCCATTGGCGACGAGTTGACGGGCCTCGTCGCGCCTTCGACGGGCCTCTTTGAGACTGACAGCGGGGTAGACGCCAAGAGAGAGCAGCTTGGGTTTGCCCCCAAAACGGTATCGGAACCTCCACCACTTCGACCCATTCGGTTGGATAAGCACGGATAACCCACCGGTGTCTGAGATCGATAGCGGCTTCAGGCCAGCTTTAGCGTGTCGGAGAGTGTTCTCCGTGAGTGGCATGTGTATAACTACAAGGCCTTCACACCGTATATAGCGGTGATCCCAACGAAGTTATACCTAAGTTATACACATTGCATCTTGGCTGTCAATGGACTCTATTGGATGCACTGAGAGAGTAAGTCCCTAATAATACTTAATAAAACTGGCGCTATAATTGGAGTGTCTGGATGTGGTGGAATAGAGCTGGAAAAGAAAATGGCGGAGAGGGTGGGATTCGAACCCACGTGCCGGTTGCCCGACAAGACGCTTTCGAGGCGCCCCCGTTACGACCACTTCGGTACCTCTCCGTAAGAGTCATGAGTCGCTGGTCGTTTACTGGTTGGTCGTTAGTTGCTGGATAGACTCTGGCGCCGAACTACCTAGGATGCCGCGGTATCCAGTTGTTCGCGTCGCTCCTTGAAAAATCGCTGCATCAGCTCCCGGGACTCTTGGGCAAGCACCCCCTCGACCACTTTCACTCGATGATTGAGAGACGGATGATCGAGCGCCTGCATTACCGACCTAACGGCGCCGGTCCGTGGTTCGGCTGCACCGAAGACAAGGACGCCCACCCGGGCATGGACGAGCGCACCGGCACACATCAGGCACGGCTCGACGGTGGCATAGAGCGTGGCTCCTGTCAGACGATAATTCCCGATATTGGCGGCACCGGCCCGAAGGGCCACGACCTCGGCATGGGCCGTAGGATCGCCGGCTCCGATCGGTTGATTGTAACCAGATCCGACCACCTGCCCGTCGCAGACAAGCACCGCCCCGATCGGAACCTCTCCAACATCGAAGGCGCGCCCCGCCTCGCGGTGGGCCAAGCGCATCCAGGTCTCGTGCTCCAGCTGGTTGACGACCGCCACAGCTCGATCCTATCCGATTGCCTGTTAGAGCCGCACGGGGAGTGGTCGCGCTTTCCGACGAACGTTTAGACTGCCGGCTCCGTCACTGCACCGACTGTTCGTCGACCCAGACGCGGATCTGTCGTTCCTCGTCCGTGACCCGGACAATGTCACCACGCAGCGTATTCAGTTGGTCGAGTGCCGCCGCGACATTGAGAGTTTCTCCCGCACCTGACAGCAGCGCGTCGACAAGAGCCAGCGGGAGGTCAACACGAACCGTCTCATCCTCGTGCTGGATGCGAATCTTGATCTGGTCACCGGTTCTTGCGACACGTACGATCCGCTTCTCTTCCCTGAGTGTCACGAACTCGGCGTTACCAGCGTCTTTAACACCCTGCCAGACCTGTCGGAGGCCACTCACGGACAGACCGTGCTCTTCTGCGACGACTAGGTGCCCATCCGGCGAGATAATGTTGTCCGGAGTCATGGCCATCACGGCGCCCACTGCCTGAAGCGGCAAATCAACTGCGACGTTTCCTTCGCTGTTACCACCGCCCTCGATGTGGAGGTGCAGCCAGCTCTGCGCCTCTAGAGCGCTGGTGAGCGCAACGGTGACAATGATACCGACCAACAGCGTGCCCATCCACAATGTCTGACGCGTCATACCGTGCCTCCCTGCCCATCGTATACGGAAGGTGACCGAGGAAAAGTTCGGAGCGTCTGAGACGCGGCTGTAGAATGGATTATGGGGAAACAGATCCGGATGGGGCTAGAATGAAACCACTTAGGAGTATCTCGGAGGTCGTGTTTTCGATCGCTCGGATCGTCGTGGGGTTCTCCTTCCTTCCTCCATGGCGTCGAGAAGATGTTTGGAGTGCTCTCGCGGGACGAGCCGGTGGAGCTGCTCTCGCAAGCTGGGGTGGCCGGTATGATCGAACTGGTGGCCGGTGGCTTGATCATGGTTGGACTCTATACGCCCTGGGCCGCCTTCCTCGCCAGCGGGGAGATGGCGTTTGCCTACTTCCTTTCTCACCAGCCGCGGGGCCTCTGGCCGACCGAAAACGGCGGTGAGCGGGCTATCCTCTACTGCTTTATCTTTCTGTACTTCGTGACGCGGGGCTCTGGCCCGATCAGTCTCGACCTGATTTTTCGAGGACGGGATCACACCTAGCGATCCCTTTGACGGGGACCAGTCGCTCGATTCACGTTCAGTCACTGCAACGCGACTCTAGTCCAGATGTCCACGTTCCGCGTCGCCCATCTCGACGGCGGTCCCCGGGAAATACTCGCGCCAGCGCTCCGATACGGTTGTGGCGACATCAGGTCGACAGGCGAGCTCCGCCGGAAAACCTGGCTTCGTCCGCGCATCAATGACGACCGGTGATGTATATGCCAGGTGGTTCCGAACCACTCGGGTTGACGCCGCATACACGTCAGCGGCCGGCTCGAACCGGGTAAACGTTGTCCACAGGAAGTTAATCGAACTTTTCGCCGCTCGTATCGGTTCGTCGCTAACAACAATCAGCGGCCAGTCGGCAAAAGCCGGATGTGTTGCGATTCTCTCTGGCGCGCCCGCATCGTCCGCGTACGACCCGGCACCCACAACCAGACACCCTCCGCAGAACACCAGCACGTCGGTCAGGCCTCGTGGCACATCAGTCGCAGAAAACTCTCGAGGCAGGTTTCGAACGGGATTACCAAGACCGAGCCACACACCCTTGGAACCTCTGTTCACCTCCGGCCCGGTGTAGTCGAGCGTGTCCATCGAGAGGTTGGAGAGGACGTACAGGTCGGTCTCGGTGTGGGTTCGGGCCAGCACATGCTCCAACGTCTTAGGAAAGTCCTTTAGGTCGACAGGCTGGTCGGTTAGCAGCAAGAACTTCGTAAGCGAGAGCTGACCCTCACCCAGAATGCGAAATGCGCTGGCCATCGCCTCACGTGCGTATCGTTGCTTGACAACAGCAGCTGTCAACGAATGGTACCCGGTCTCGCCGTACGACCACAGCTGTTCCACTGCCGGCATGACGAGCGGAAACAAGGGCGACAGGAGCTCTTGCAGCAGGTCGCCGATAAAGAAGTCCTCCTGTCGGGGTTTCCCGACGACCGTCGCCGGATAGATGGCATCGCGCCGGTGTGCGATTGTTCGCACGTCGAGCACCGGGTAGTCGTGCCTCAACGAGTAATACCCATAGTGATCACCGAACGGACCCTCTGGCCGCCTGGCGTAGGGTTGCACCTCGCCGATCAATGCGAACTCGGCTGTCGAAACCAGCGGGTGCGTCCACGCGCCCTCCAAAAGGCGTAAGCGCTCACCGGCAATCAACGACGCCAGCATTAGTTCTGGTACATTCTCCGGAAGCGGGGCGATCGCCGAAAGCATCAGCGCGGGAGGACCGCCCAGAAATACCGTAACCGGCAGCGCATCGTTACGGCTCTCGGCGACCTGGTAGTGAAAACCGCCACCCTTCCCAATTTGCCAGTGCATCCCGGTTGAGCGGGAGTCGTGAATCTGGAGGCGATACATCCCCAAGTTGTGCCCACGACCATCGGGATGCTCAGTAAAGACCAGCGGAAGCGTGATGAAGGGACCACCGTCGTCGGGCCATGTTGTCAGCGCCGGAAGCTTGTCCAGCCGGACGTCGCCCGTCACGACCTCCGTCACCGGGCCACTGCCTCCACGCTTTATTCCGACCTTAAGCAACTCGTAGCCAAGATCACGGGCCCTCCACAGCTTGAGCGGGGTCGGCGGAAGAACCGTCTCTACGAGATCGACCAAGCGCCTGATCAGCCGCTGTGGGCGCTCACCGAATGCCACTTCGGCACGACGGGATGTACCGAAGAGGTTGGTCACGAGGGGGAACGCGGCCCCCTTAACGTTGGTGAAAAAGAGTGCCGGCCCAGCCGCTGCCACGACCCGCCTGTGGATCTCGGCCGCCTCTTGGTTAGCGTCGACTGGTGCCCGGATCTCGACGAGATCCCCGTCCTGCCGAAGCTGGTCCATGAACCGGCGCAAATCGGGAAACGACATCGAACGTTATGTTATCTGGTTTGTCGTCTGCCCTTGGCGGCGACATGGCTAGGCGGCAATAATAAAAGATTGGCTTGTCCAGACGACAACCCGATAAGACGGGTAGAAAGCGAACTCCACCATGGCCACGCGATTAACTCGCAAAACCAGACGCCGCGCCAGGTTTGTCGAAGTCCTTGACACCACGCTCCGCGACGGGGAGCAGGCAGAAGGCGTGTCGCTGGTCCCAGCTGAGAAGCTGACGATCGCTAGCCGACTCCTCCGGGAAGTCAAGGTCGACCGGATCGAAGTGGCGTCCGCCCGCACCAGTAAAGGCGAACGGGTGGCTGTCACCGACATCATCAACTGGGCCGAAGCCGAAGGAGTCACCGACCGCATCGAAGTGCTGGGTTTCGTCGATACGAACGTGTCGGTGGACTGGGCCCGCGCCGTGGGTGTCGGTGTCATCAATCTCTTGACGAAGGGCTCCAGACTGCATTGCGAGGAGCAGCTGCACCGGACGCCCCAACAGCACCTTGATGACATTCGGCGAACCGTTGACTACGGGACAAAACACGGGCTGACATTCAACGTGTATCTGGAAGATTGGTCCGGCGGGATGCATGATTCGCCAGACTATGTAATGGAGCACCTCCAGGCGATCGTTACACTGCCGGTGAAGCGGATCATGTTGTGCGACACGCTCGGGATCCTCAGTCCAGCCCTCGCTCGGGCACATGTCTCCGCGGTCACGGCGGCGTTTCCGGACAGTCACTGCGATTATCACGGACACAACGACTACGGCCTGGCGACGGCCAACACCTTAGAGGCAGCACTGGCCGGCGCTCGGGGTGTCCACGTCACCGTCAATGGGATGGGTGAACGGGCTGGCAACGCCTCACTCGACGAAGTCGTCGTCTCGCTTCGTGACCACGGAGAGTTCAGGACACATGTCAAGGAGCGAGCACTTGCCGAGATGAGCCAGCTCGTCGAGGTGTTCTCCGGACGCCGCATCGCGGTCAACAAACCGATTGTCGGGGAGAACGTCTTCACGCAGGCAGCCGGGGTTCACGCGGATGGTGACATGAAGGGGCAGCTGTATGAGAGCAAACTCCGCCCGTCAAGATTTGGCCTCCGACGCACATATGCCATGGGCAAGCTCATGGGTAAGTCCAGTCTGGAGTTCAACCTCCAGCGGTTAAACATCTCGCTGACCAACGAACAAAAGACCCAACTCCTTCACCGCATCGTAGAACTAGGTGACCAGAAACGGCACGTTACCACCGCCGACTTGCCGTTCTTGATTTCCGAGCTCCTGCAGACGCCAGAGCTACGGGTGTTCGAGGTCAAGGACTACTCGATCGTTAGCAACCGGGGACTGCGTCCAGCCGCCAGCATCCTGGTGAGGTATCGCGGCAAGGAGATCCAGGCGACCGCGTCCGGAGACGGTGGGTACGATGCGTTTATGCAGGCGTTGCGGAGCGTCGAAACAGAGCTTGGACTGCATGTCCCGAAGCTGCTCGACTATGAGGTCAGAATTCCACCAGGCGGTAAGACCGACGCCCTCGTCGAGACGACCATCCAGTGGGAGGGCGGCCTGACAACGCGTGGCGTGGACACCGATCAGCTCGTAGCAGCGATTCAGGCCACCGAGCATGCCCTCAATGCGGTTGCCCTGCACACCGCGCCACGACCTCGACGCACAAAGCGAGCGCGACCCTCGGTTCGCTCGGACGTAACGTCTCTCGCCCGCCGAGGCTAGGATCGCTATCGCTTCTGGACCATCTTCTCTTCGAGGCGTGCCCCGCCGAGGATGCCCGGCATCGCATAGTTTCCCTCGTGGCACGCGTACTCGAATGTCGGGTCCTCTGTGCTTTTCAGCACCAGCACCACGGTCCAGGGTTGGGTCCACGTTGCAGGGTCGTCGAGTGTGACCTCCTGCTGAACTGTGTCCGGACCCACGCGCGTGAAGCGCTCCACGAGACGGAGTCCTTCAGAGGCATCGTTATATTTGGTCTCAGGCGAGTAGTTGGTCGTCTCGACCACCAGCGTGTCGCCTTCCCAGTGCCCACGCGAGTCGCCAGTCCACAACCGGATATCGTCATCGACATGAGGACGTCCATCGAGCGGAATGACACGCGAAATGTGTCCCATCTCCTGCAGAATGGCCACGTGATCTGGGGTCTGTAGGATTTGAAAGTAGCTGTTGTAGCCGGCGCTCAAACGCGGTGCAGCGAAATGGAGGCACCGGTCGCCAAGGCTCCTGTCCTCTGGGCCGTCGGACGGATGTTCCCGCGCATACGCACGTCTGGCCGCGACCCTCGCGTCGGCCCCAGCCGTCAGCGCCGGGATACGACCGCCCGGCGGATCGACAATGAGCGACGTGCGATTATCGAGATGGCGCTCGACCAGCCAAAACGCGTTGTAATTGCCGGTGATGACATCGAAGTCATTGAATTCAGAGTTTCCGAGCGCCTGTTGGATAAGGCGATCCCCAAGTAGATCGCCAGCCTGCTCACTCTCCCGGAACTCGTTCACTCGTTGAGTCAGCTCGGCTAACTCCTCGTCAGACAAAACCGTCTTCCCAGCAAGCTGCTCCGGGCGTTGCAATGGCGTCGCGCTGTTGTTGGCCCAAATCCCTTGTAGGTCCGGCTGCCCATCCGCCGTCCGGGGTACCGTCCACGTCTTCCCCTGGCCCTGTGCCGATGCTGGTGGGCACACCAAGACGCCTGCCGCGAACACGACGAGCAAGATTCCAACCTGTTGACTTGTCATTGCAACACTCCCCTATGTGCCAAGGCGATTAGTCACATGTCTCAAACGACGCCCAACTTCCGTTAGAGCTGCTCGCGCTTCAGGAGTTCCGCCACCTCGAAAAAATCCCGAACCTCCCAATCCGGTACATAGCCATGATCCTCAAGGGGCTCGCCGGCACGGTTTACCCAGATCACCTTCAAACCAGCTGCTTTGGCGCCAACGATGTCGAACTGCCCGCGGCAGACAAACACAACCTCGTCGACCTCGAGGCCCAGTTTCGCCACAGACTTGAGATAGATGTCCGGATGCACCTTGTTCTTCCCCCAGAGATCCGCCGTGAGATAAGTATCAAACTCGAACCCCATCTCTGCGAAACGATCGACGATTCCGACCCGAACCATCTCGCTGTCACCATTCGACAGTGGTCCCATGATCGGGTAGCCCAGTGCTCGAATTCTCTTGAGGCCTTCGATAACATCCGGATACGGGTCAAGCTTGTGCCACACCTCGATGAGCTCATCTTCCTCAGATTTAGTCAAGTCAACATCGTGGAACCTCGCGGCGGTGTGTAGCGCGCGGCGGGTCACAAACGAGAACGGTTCAAACCCATTATCCACGAGGGTGTTGTACAGAATGTAAACCAGCTGTTTCGACCGCCAGAGCCTGAGGAAAGCAGCCGGGTCACCTGCGACACCCTTGCGGTGAAAGACTTCAGCTACGGCCGACTCGACCCCCTCCCACGAGACAAGAGTCCCGTAGGAATCGAATAGCACCGCTGTGACCTTGTTTTGAGCCCGCAAGGTTGAACTCGCCAGCGTGAGCATCAAGATGCTCAAAACAATTACAGTTACACGCCTCAAGATAACCCCCATGGGAAGAACACCCGTTGCACGAACCAGAATCCGCCGACCGCAATCACCACGACCGACCCGGCCCAAGCAAGCCGTCGTCCAGCCAGCTCACTGCGTGACCGAAGCGCCGCCAAGGCCAGCGCCGCGGCGATGACCACGACCAGCTGTCCAATCTCCACACCGACGTTGAACGACACCAATGACCACGCGACGCTACGGCTCGGCAACTCCATGGCTCGAAGAATACCGGCAAACCCGAACCCATGGATCAAGCCGAAGACGAAGGCGATCCAGGCACGCATGTCTCGGCCTCCGCCAACCAGTAGGTTGTCAGCGCCGACCCACACGATGCTGAGAGCAATTGCCGGTTCGACGATGTTGGTCGGGGGACTAAAAATATCGAGCGCCGACAACGAGAGCGTGACGCTATGGGCTAGCGTGAACGCCGTAACCACGATCAATAGTTGACGAACGCCTCCGCCCAACAACAGCAGCCCGACAAGAAACAGCAGGTGGTCGGCGCCGGTCAGGATGTGGTGCACGCCAAGCGGAAGGAACCGTTGCACCACCGCCTGTGTCCCTTGCCACGTGCCGAGAAAGTAATCGACACGCGGGTGACTCACGTCGAGGATCGCTTGACGCCGAAGCTCACCACTTTCGTAGACGTTGAGGAACGTTTGATGTTGCGGGTCGTACGGAAATAAAACGGTGCTAACCTCAAGCATGCCGGGCTGCTCGTCGAGACCGTAGCGGAACTGAAGTCTAACCGACTGTCGGTCGGGGAGAACCTCCGGTGGAAGCCAGTTTGGAGTGAACGACTGCTGCCCTGACGACAGCTTGAGCCGACGCTCGACCAGCTCGGCCATCGCACCTGCGTGTTCCGCTGCGACCGCTGGGTCGAGTAACTGTTCTGGCAAAACGCCCTCGAGATCGTGCGCAAGATCGATGATGTGCGCGACCAACGAGGCCTCGATCTCCCCCTTCTCAACACGCAAATCGAGGTAGCTGAAGGGGATCGGATGCGCTTCGACGGAACCGGTGACCACGAGCCCGGTAGCCGCCAGGACGGCGAGGTAAATCGACCGGCACCCCATGAGCCTAGCGATCCTAACGCAAAATCGAGAGACTTGTGGTTGACTCTTGGTAGAGTCGCGTCAAAACCGGGTAATCAGACAGCACGCTCCCAAGCTGTAGGCCGTCGTCAGGATGGTGACAGATAGAGGGTGCTGTCATGATGATAGCGGTCGGGGGACGCCGGGGCATCATGCACGACTTGCCGACACGGACTGAATGAGATGCGTCGCAGACTTCGGGTGCTCGCTGTCATCGTGCTCTGCGGGGTCGCCGCGGTGGCAGCCCAGCCTCGCTCAACCGGCTGGGGCCGTAGCGACCTTCCCTACGACGGACGTTTGACCTTCGTGCGGCTAAAGTGGACATCCGGCACCTACGGCGCGACCCCTGTCGGCCGTGGCTTCAACATGTGGCTACACGAGTTTCCCGGTGCCGAAGCCAACCTCATGTCGGTAGTAGGTGAGTTCACGGCCGTCAACGCCCGCACTAATGGCAGCCTCATCCTGTCGCTGGATGATCCTGATCTGTTCAAACACCCCATCGCGATGATGTGGGAGCCTGGTTTCTGGGTGATGACCGACCAACAAGCCGCCGTGCTTCGTTCCTACATGCAAAAAGGCGGCTTCATCATCTTCAATGACTTCGAGAGGCGTCAATGGGTCAATTTTGAGGCACAGCTAAAACGCGTACTGCCCGACGCTCAGCTCATGACGCTGGATTCCACTCATCCCATCTTTAATTCATTCTTCGCACTTGAAGAGATTGACGCCCCTAACCCGATCAACCATCACCTTGGAGGCCTTACGCCAGAATACTTCGGTGTCTTCGAAGACAACGACCCGAACGGCCGGCTTATGGCAATTGTCAACTACAACACCAACCTTGCCGAGTACTGGCAACTTGCCGGACGAGGCCTCTTTCCTATTGATGCCGAAAACACAGGCTTTCAGATCGGTGTCAACTACTTACTGTACGGCATGACCCACTGATCGGCTTGGTGCGCCGCACTTCAACATCCTTGGCGGTCACGTGCTCAAGCGCGTTAAACCAGGATCTCTCGCACGACGCGCGCTGGCAAGACACCGGTGAGCCTCGCATCCAAACCACGGTGTTTGTAGGTAAATCGCTCGTGGTCGACGCCGAACAGGTGCAGGATCGTCGCCTGGAGGTCCCGGACGTGGACCGGGTCTTTGACGATGTTGTACGAGAAGTCGTCGGTCTCACCATGGACGACGCCGCCCTTGACACCACCTCCAGCCATCCAGATGGTGAAGCAGCGAGGGTGGTGGTCACGACCGTAGTCGGTCGGCGTCAGTTTGCCCTGCGAGTAGACAGTCCGCCCGAACTCGCCACCCCAAATAACCAGCGTCTCGTCGAAGAGACCTCGCTCCTTCAGGTCCTGGATGAGTGCCCAGGCCGCGCGGTCGACATCGGCGGCCTGCGCTGGAATCACCTCGGGGCAAAACGAGTGCACGTCCCAGCCGCGGTGATAGATCTGAACAAACCGCACACCACGCTCAACCAGCCGACGGGCCATCAACGCTGCGTTCTGGAACTTGCCGGCTTGCTTCGCTTCTTCACCCCAACGCTCGAAGGTACTGTCCGGCTCGCTCGAGAGGTCGGCCATCTCTGGCACAGACGTCTGCATACGGAACGCCATCTCATATTGCTCGATGCGGGCAAGCGTTTCTGGATCGCCGACCTGCTCGTGCCTGATCCGATTTAGCTCGCCCAACCCGTCGAGCATCTGCCTGCGCACGTCCGTCGACACCCCGTTCGGATCTTTGAGATACAACACCGGGTCGTCCCCGCCGCGGAGCCCAGCGCCGGAGTATTTTGGAGACAGAAAACCGGAGCTCCACATTTTTGCCGAGATGGCCTGTATGTTCGATCTGGGGTGGCTCTTTTCCGCGTTCATGACGACGAACGTGGGTAGGTCTTCGTTCATACTGCCGAGGCCATAGGCAAACCACGACCCGATGCATGGAAAGCCGGGTATCTGCTGACCGGACTGAATGAACGTGATGGCCGGCTCGTGGTTGATCGCATCGGTATGCATCGAGCGAATGACAGCGATGTCGTCGGCCATGCTTGCAGTGTGCGGCAGGAGCTCTGAGAACCACGCGCCACTCTGGCCATGCTGCGAGAACTCGAAAAAGGACGGGGCGATCGGGAAACGTGATTGCTCGGACGTCATGGTCGTCAGGCGCTGACCCTGACGGATCGACGCGGGCAGGTCAGTGTCGAACAAGTCCTTCATCTTGGGCTTGTAGTCGAGCAATTCCTGTTGCGGCGGGCCGCCCATCATGTGGAGGTAGATACACCGCGTCGCCTTTGGGGCAAAGTGCGGCAGGGACGGCAAGCCGCCGATCGCTTCGTTGGTCTGGGGCAACGCGAACACATCGTCGGCCAGTAGATTGGCCAGCGCGAGTCCGCCGATACCCTTGGCGGCTGTGCTGAAAAACTGGCGTCTCGTTTCCGCGCGGATGGCTTCTCTGAATGGGTGCATTAGATTCCTCTTGGCGCTGCCGGCGACGCTAGTCCCACCGGTCGCAACTACTTGTTCAGCACTTCGTCTAGGTTCATTAGCTGGCTCGCCAGCATGGTCCACGCTGCCGATTCGGTGACCGGAAGCGCATCGTCGAACGACGAATCGCCGACCTCAAGCAGGCTCCGTGCCTCGTGGGCGTCCGTGCGATACAAGGTGACGAACCCATCGTAGGTCCGCTTCGCGACGGCGCGCTCCAGGTCGGTGAAGTCACGCGTCAACAGGCGGGTGGTCATGTAGTCGAGCCGCCGGTCGAAATCGTTTCCCGCCTCGCGCATCGCCCGCTGGGCCATGTAGCGGGCTGCCTCGACGAACTGCGGGTCGTTCATCGTCACCAGCGCCTGCATTGGCGTGTTGGTGCGCATACGGCGCACGGTCGAGTGCTCGCGTGTCGGGGCGTTAAAGATCTCCATCGAGGGAGGTGGCGCCGAACGCTTCCAGAAGGTGTAAAGGCTACGCCGATAGAGCTTGTCACCCGTGTCCTGCTCATAAATACGGGTGTTGCCCGCGTCCCTCGCCACCTCCAACCAGACACCTTCTGGCTGGTACGGTTTTACGCTCGGGCCGCCGATCGTGCGAACGAGCAGACCGCTAGCCGCGAGTGCGTAATCACGCACCATCTCCGCATCCATTCGAAACTGCGGGCCGCGTGAGAGCAATCTGTTTTCTGGGTCTCGCTCGAGCTTGTCAGGAGTTGGGATCGCTGCCTGCCGATAGGTGGCCGACGTCACCAGCGTACGGAAAAAATGTTTAACGTCCCAGCCGGACTCCCTGAATTCGAGCGCCAGCCAGTCGAGTAACTCCGGGTGCGACGGTACTTCCCCCTGCCCACCGAAGTCGTCACTGGTGGTTACGAGTCCAGCCCCGAAGATCTGTTGCCAGAAGCGGTTGACGGTCACCCGGCTCGTGAGCGGATTCGTCTCGTCGACGAGCCACTTCGCCAGCCCGAGGCGGTTGCGGGGCAGCGACTCGGCCATCGGTGGCAGGGCTGCTGGCGTGCCGGCGGGTACCAGCTCGAGCGGATCGTCATACATGCCGCGAGCCAGCACGTATGCTGCCGGCTCGGTGTCTGGGATCTCCTGCATCACTTGGGTGATGCTGCCCCGCCGCCGGACTTCCCGCCACTCGCGCTCGATGTCCTGCTTCCGCGCGACAAGGCGACGGTATTCGTCGTCCTCAATGCTGAGGTAGCGGAGACGCAGCACCGCACGCTCGTCACTCGTCAGCGCTTCGGGCGACTTCGCCGCCGCGGTCTGCAGCGCGCGCCAGCTGGACACGACCTTCGCCTCTTGCACCGTGAGCGCCCGATCGAACACCCTCACGTCGGCGATGCCGCCCCCCCCAAAGTGCCTAATCTCAGGTTCGCCGCTTCTGGAAAGCGCGTCGCCGCGGCCCAGATAGAACGGTTGATCAGTTAAGATACTGCCCTCTGCCTTCGCAAAAAACTCGCTCCCCTGCTGTTCGACCAGATCGCCATTGCGATAGATGTGCAGGCCGCCTCGCTCACCGGTGCCATCGTGTGTTACGACGATGTGCGTCCACTCACCGGTCGGCATCCGGGAGTGGTACAATTGGGCCCGTACGTTCGTTCTCCCGTCGCGGTCCTGCAAGGTCGTGGCGACGCGCCCCGGCGCCGCCTGGGCGCCGGTCATGCGGAAGGTCAACTGCCGCGCACTGAGCGTCATCGCCCATCCACGCGAGCCATCCTGCTGGTCGTACTGACCGGCGACGACAAAACGTCCTTCGTCCTCGGGCTGATAGACCCACATCGCTATTGAAAACGGCGTGTCGGTATCCAGCGACAGAGACGGGAGCTCGGCCCATGACGTGCTGTCAAACATCAGTGCCGGGTTCCCGTCAGGTCCCTTAGTGATCACGGCACCCGGTTCCACGGTGATCGGTCGCCGGTCACCCTCGAGCCAAACTGCAGGACCATCAGGGTCCTGCAACGCCAAAGTGAGTATTTCGGCAGACGCATCAAGCGGAGTTTTCAGCTCGCGATGTCCACCCTGCGTGAGCCATTCGACGAACATCGGATCGATCGACGCTGCCCGTGCCTGAAGCTGACCGTCTATGTCGACCGCTTCCCGCCTGAGCTGATGCCAGAGCTCTCGGTCGTCATCTTCAGGAACGACCAGGACAGGTGGCGGATCAGCGAGGTTGCCATCCATGACGTGCTGCGTGGTGTTCCGAAAGAATGCCGTCATCGCGTAGAACTCGCTCTGCGCGATCGGGTCGAACTTGTGGTCGTGACACGTGGCGCAGCCTACCGTCAGCCCCAAAAATACGCTCCCGACTGTCTCAGCGCGGTCCTTCGCGTAGATCGCTGCGTACTCTTCCGGGATAGCTCCGCCTTCGTTGGTGGTGATGTTGTTCCGTTGAAAACCAGTCGCAACCAGCTGGTCGAGTGTCGGTTCCGGTAAGAGATCACCCGCGATCTGCTCGACTGTGAACTCGTCAAACCGCTTGTTGTCGTTGAAGGCCCGGATCACCCAGTCGCGATAGGGATACATCTCGCGGTAGTTGTCGTAGTGGATGCCATGAGTATCGCCGTATCGCGCGGCATCCAGCCAGTACCGGCCGCGGTGCTCGCCCCAATGTTTTGAGTCGAGCAGCCCGTCGACCAGCGTGTCGTACGCCTGGTCCGAGGTGTCGCTCAGGAAGGTGGCGAGCGTGCGGGGGTCAGGTGGCAACCCTGTGAGATCCAAGGCGACGCGGCGGGCCAAGGTCCGCTTGTCAGCTTCCGGCGCCGGCCGTAAACCTTCGGCCTCAAGCCGTGCGAGGATAAACCGGTCTAGCGGGCTGCGGACCCAGGCATCGTTCACGGCGGGCGGCTCACGCGGCTCGATCTGCTTGAATGACCAGTGCTGGTCCCACGCGGCACCTTCGTCAATCCACCGGCGCAGCACGTCAATCTGCTCTGGAGAGAGCGTCTTGTTGGTCATTGCCGCTGGTGGCATCCGCCTCCGCTCATCCTGGTGCGTGATGCGCTGATAGAGCAGACTGGCTTCCAAATCACCCGCAACGATCGGGACTCCGTTCGGTCGCGGCGAAAAGGCGCCATCCTCGGTATCAAGCCGAAGCCGGACCATTCTGGTGCTCTGGTCCGGGCCGTGGCAGTGAAAACAGTTGTCGGAGAGGATAGGACGAACGTCCCTCTGGAAATCAACGGTCGGCAGCGACTCCGTGGTCGGTGGCGACTCCGTCTGTTGCGCTGCCACAGACACTAGGACCGTCAGAACAAGACCGAGGATAAGACACGGGCGGCGATTGGCCATTACGTTGACTCCAGAGGTTCGTGAGGCGAACCTAGCACTCTGGTCATAAAACGCTAACGTTTTTATACACCCGATTCTGACGGATGACCAGACCAGTCTTAAGACACCGGCGGTCGGCGACCTAACGGCCCTCGACCTCAGAAATAAACGCCAGCGTTTCGGCGATGGTTTCGTCCGTGATTCGCATATGTCCCCGGTCGGTATAGTGCACAAATCGATGCGGTGCATTGGCGGCCTTCATCGCCGCGACCATGTCATGGGCCTGCTGGACGGGAACGGATCCATCGTCATCAGAGTGGATGATCAAGATCGGCTTAGTATCTGCATTGATCTGGCTAATCGGTGACGCGATCTTCCTCTGCTCTTCCACGTTGGACATCTCGTATTCCTCAGAGCCACGCGCAGAGCTACGCGAATACCGTCCAGGCCTATGGATGTCACCCGCGATAGGTGCCCAGAGGTTCCCCCACGACAGTGTGTTCAATTCGTAGGGCGCCGCCGCACTAATCACCGCTCGGACGTCGCTTCGTGCGTCGTCCCAGCCACCGGTCTTTTCGTAGGGCCCGTCGCCGAGCGTCGCCACTAGTGAGACGAGGTGTCCCCCGGCGGAGTTTCCAATGAGATAGATGCGATTCGAATCGACGCCATACTCTTCTGCATGGGTATGCATCCACCGAATGGCGCAGAGAAGGTCCTGATACGACGCGGGCGCCGGTGACCCCGGAACCAACCGATAGTCAATCGTCATCGCGAAAAAGCCCTTAGTCGCCCATTCGTAGACGTCGAGCCGTTCACGCCCTGTGCGCTCGCCTGCACGCCACCGACCACCGTGGACATAGATGATGGCGGGAAGTGGCTCTTCTAAAACTGGATACGCAACGTCGGCCATCAGCGCAGAACCGCCAGCCTCACCATAGATGACGTCCTGCTCGACAATGACGTGACCCTGCCCCAAGGCAACGTTGGGGCAGAGCGTAATGAAAAGAGCCGCGAGTGTACTGGCCGTGACAACTGTGACGCAGCGCATTGAAACCTCCTGACGTTAATTCCCCAACTCATATTACCGGTTACCGGGCTGCAATGGCATGACAATAAAACCGGAACCCTCACCTTTAGGTCTTCATGCCAATTGAGAATAACCGTGAGCCTCTCCGAATCTTCCAGTCCCACCGCCATCGACGCCATTCCCGTGTTTCGGATGACGATAATGGCGCGCCGTGCATTTTCGAGGGTGCCGCGAGGGATCTGGCGGATCGTGCGATCGGAAAAGCCACTGAAAAAAATTCAAGTCGCTGCGGCGATCACCGTGACGAGACCGTGGTAAGCGACCGAGCTGGCCGGTCAGATCGAGGTCGATATCGACACTAGTGCCGAAGGGTAACGACTCCTGTACCCCTCATGCGCCAGGGACAAAGTTCTTCTTATTGGGTACTCTTGGCCGCATCGAGCACCCGCAGCCAGTTCTCCCCGAGAATTTTACGGATTCTCTCAGGAGCATATCCTCTGTCCACCAAGGCCCCGGTCAGGCGTGGGTAGCTCGTCGCGTCGAAGTCGCGCATGTACACTTTTCCAGCCCAGAGGTCTAACCCGATCCCGATGTAGTCCTCTCCGACCAGGTCTAGACCGTACTCCACATGGTTGACCCAGTCCTCCACGGTCGAAAGAGGTCCACCCGCGTCGACCGTCTGCTGCTGCAGCTCCCGCCAAGGAACAGCGAAGCCGGAGCCACGGGTCCAGTTCTCCCGCATCTCGGTATCGAGCCTTTCGATGTACTGGCCATAGTCTCGACTGGGCGACCGAATCAGATCCTGGAGCCAATCGAAGTCAGGTGTGGAGGATCGCCGCTGGGCAATCTGCCAGTCCCGGGACGCCTGACTCAGATACGGGTTCTGTCCGTGGATGCCAACCAGTCCACCCTTGGCAGCCATCGCCGTGAGCACAGCATCCGACAGGGTTCTCGTGTGATTCGAAAATTGTCGAAGTCCATGATGGCTCGCCACCACCGGCGCCGCACTCGCCTCGATGATTGCCAACTGCGCAGCGTCCGACGCATGTGAAACATCAATCAGAATCCCCAGACGGTTCATCTCGCGAACAACCGCCCGGCCGTGGTCCGTGATGCCGCCCCACGCTTGATCACCAAGCCCGGCATCCACAAACGCATTCGTCGTGTTGTGATTCGAAAACTGCACCTTCCGGACGCCTAAGCGATAAAACAGCCGGAGAACATCAAGGTCCCCCTCCATGTCGAATCCACCCTCGAGCGCCAGGACAACCGCAGTCTTGCCGCCCTCCACAATTCGTCGGACAT
>CAUZDY010000053.1:0-17776 GCA_963578805.1 Vicinamibacteria bacterium
AGCGGTGGACAACTGAGGGATACTCGCTTCACGTAGCCGGGTCAAGAGATGCAAGATGTCGAGCGGCCATCCGTAGGTTTCTCTGTAGGTTTCAGTGTTGTCCTCGCCGTTGTCGTCATG
This sequence comes from Vicinamibacteria bacterium, assembly GCA_963578805.1. Lineage (GTDB taxonomy): Bacteria > Acidobacteriota > Vicinamibacteria > Vicinamibacterales > UBA8438 > CAUZIB01. Next base: position 121 of record CAUZDY010000053.1, read on the forward strand.
GGTGTGCTGGTTGCGGCATCCGGTGCGGCGCCACCTGGTGACAGCCTGCCCACCTCACCACTTGACCCCGCGCTTCGCACCGAGCTCCTGTCGCGAGCAGACCAGCTGCCACGTCTCCGGAGTCTACTGGTGTCCGTCGACAACCAGCTCGTCGAGGAGCACTACTATCATGGTGCCTCGTCGCAGCGCGTGGCCAACCTGAAATCAGCCTCCAAATCGATTATCTCACTCCTGGTCGGTATCGCCATTGACCTTGGTTATATCGCCGGTGTGAATCAGACGATTGGTGACTACTTCTCCGAGCACTTTGGTGATGATGCTGATTTTGCGAAGACCCGGATTACAGTGGGGCAATTACTCTCCATGCAGTCTGGGCTCGAGACCACCAGCAATCGCAACTATGGTCGGTGGGTCCAGAGCGGTAACTGGATACAGCACATTCTCACGCGTCCCATGATCGATCAGCCTGGCGGCCGGCGGATTTATAGCACTGGTAACACCCATCTGTTGTCGGCGATTTTGACCGAGGCAAGCGGGATGAGCACGCTCGAGTTTGGACGCCGTTATCTTGCTGAGAAGCTGGGCTTTTCACTTCCCGGATGGCTCCGGGACCCGCAGGGAGTCTACTTCGGAGGGAACGAGATGCAGATGACACCGCGGGCGATGGTGTCTGTGGGACAGCTGGTGCTGTCGTGCGGGACGTACGCCGGCACGCGGGTTGTCTCCGAGGCGTGGATCCTCGCATCACTGGAGCCTCGGTCGCGCTCGGAGCGGTCCGGACGGGAGTACGGCTATGGCTGGTGGATGCGGACGCTGGCCGGCTATCAGGCGTACTATGCGTGGGGGTATGGCGGACAGTTCATCTTTGTCGTGCCAGACCTCAGGCTAGTAGTGACGACGACCTCTTTGCCAACTCCAGGTGAGGGGCGCCGAGCACATCTACGGTCTCTATACGACCTCGTCGAGCAGCAGATCATTCCGGCTGTTGAGCGTAAGGTTGAGACGAGGCGAGATCCTGGGCGTTTATGAGTTTCTGAATGTCGTCATACAGGACACCTTCGAGTCAGCCATTGAGCGATTTCATCGACCACCAACGGAGGCACGCTCACGCTCGACCAGCGTTCGGCGAAGGATTTTTCCCGACGGGACTTTTGGAATCGCGTCAATAAATTCGACCTTGCGTACCTTTTTCTGTGGACTCACTCGCTCGGCCACGAATGCAATCACCTCGTTGGCCGTCAGTGTGGTTTCAGGCTTGACCACGACGAACGCTTTTGGCACCTCACCTGCTTCTTCATCGGGGCTAGGAATAACAGCCACGTCGGCAATCGCCGGATGCGACTGCAAAACTGCTTCGAGCTCGGCCGGTGCGACCTGAAGCCCCTTGTACTTGATCAATTCTTTGACTCGGTCGACAACGTAGAGGTAGCCGTCGCCGTCGGTTTTCCCGATGTCACCTGAGTGCAACCATCCCTCCTCGTCAATTATTTCCCGGGTGGCCTCCTGATTGTGTAGGTATCCCTTCATCACCTGTGGTCCACGGATCCAAACCTCGCCCAGCTCTCCCTGCGGTGCGTCTTTCATCGTCGCGAGATCGACGATTCGATGCTCCGTGTTCGGTAGAGGCGTACCGACCGATGCAACCTTGAGCGCTGACGTCCGTGGGTTAATGTGTGTCACAGGACTGGTCTCGGTCAGCCCGTAGCCCTGGCGCACAACGAGGTTATTACGGCTGGCACACGCCGTGGCGACCGATTCAGGTAGGGGTGCCGCGCCAGACATGATGTCGTTTAGCGTCGACAGGTCGTACTGGTCGACCGCCGGATGCTTGGCCAGCGCCAGCACGATCGGCGGGACCAAATAGCCGGTCGTAATACCGTGCCTCGAAATCAGACCCAGAAACTGATCAAGATCGAACCGCGGCATCGTCACGACCGTCGCGCCGACCCGGAGTGCACTGCACATGATCGCGACCATGCCATAAATGTGGTAAAAGGGCAGAATGCCGATCAGGACCTCGGTAGCGGCGGTCTGTTCGACACCGTTAATCTGCGTCAAGTTCGCCACGATGTTGTAGTGGGTCAACATCACGCCCTTGGGTAGGCCTGTCGTTCCGCTGGAATAGGGCAATGCCACAAGGTCTTCTCTGGGATCGATTTTGATTACTGGAGTGTTACCCTCCACCATGAGCGTGGTAAACGGCGTCGCGCCCTCCTCGTCGCCGAAGACGAAGATTTCCTCGACGACGGTCTCGGTGATGGCCTCCCGTGCCGTGTCGAGAAACTGCGGGATGGTCACCAGATATCTGGCACTTGAATCTTGGAGCTGCCGCCGGAGTTCCGTCGCCGTGTAAGTAGGGTTAATTGTCGTACTGATACCGCCGGCGGCCGCGACGCCAAAAAACGCAACGGCGTACTCCGGCAGGTTGGGACTGAAGATCGCAAAAACATCACCTTTGGCAAATCCTCGCGCTGCCAGCCCCGTTGCGGTGCGCTTGATCGCTCCCGCGAGCTGGGCGTATGTCAGCGTTTGGCCCGTTGGTCCGTCGATCAATGCCGCCTTGTCAGATCGGCGGTCGGCATGTTCCAGTACAAAAGCCGGCAGAGACATCGTTGCGATATCGACGTCTGGAAATGGGCTGCGATAGATCATTGACACCTCACTGGCTTCTGGTAGAGCCCGGTCTCAGACACTCCGCTAGCTGATGCTGGTGCCGCCATCAACTGGAATGACGGCGCCATTCGTATAGGCGCCGGCTCTCGACGCTAGATAGATCGCCACACCGGCCATCTCTTCTGGATTTCCGATCCGGTGGAGCGGACAGGCTTTTTCGATCGTTCGGCGATGTTCCCGCAGGGTTTGCGCCGTCATCTTGCTCTCGAAAAAGCCTGGCGAGACTGCGTTCACTGTGATCTGTTTTGGTGCCAGGAAGATGGCCAACGTTCTCGTTAAATGGTGGACTGCTGCTTTGCTAGCCGTGTAGGCGAAGGTGGGTGTTGGGAGGACCGTTGGCACGCAGAGCCCGTCAATCGATCCGATGTTGATCACTCGGCTCGGATCTTCTGGGCGCCCCGCCCGTTCCAACAGCGGCGTCAGGTCCCGGGTCAGAAAAAAGAGCGCGGTTAGGTTCAGGTCGATCACTTTCTGAAAACCTGCCTCCGGATAGTCGGAAAACGCCGCCGCCCAGTTTGTTCCGGCGTTGTTTACGAGAATGTGTAACGCCGCCACGCGTGTTTCGACGGCGCGAACGAGTGAGCTGCGGCCGGGTGCGGTCGCGATATCAGCTGGAACCGCGTGACACGGACCGATGGCCGAGAGCTCGCGGGCGGTCTGTTCGCAGGCTTCCCGTTTGCGCGACGTAATATAAACCGTTGCGCCGGAACGGACGAAGCCCTCCGCGATCATCCGTCCAATGCCGCGAGAGCCACCTGTCACGAGCGCAACTTTTCCAGACAGAGAGAAGAGCGTCGTTATGTCGATGCTGGACATTGGCGAATTGATGAGAGGCATCATTGTAGACCAGGACGGCGTCGAGTTCGCGTGCCGAGTGCGGTGAGATTTGTCTGTGATCGGCTATGATCCCAACACTCGACGACATTGAAATCCGCCCACGGGTGCGAGATCGTGATGCGGCATGAGCTAGCTTTCGTGGTGGTGACGGTCACGGTAATTTCCGTAACCGCGTGGGCGCAGATACGCGTGAACACACCAAGAATTCAACCGGTCGAAGCGGCAGCCGAGTCGTCGGCGAATGGCCTTCGAGAAACGTTTTCGGCGTTTGGGGTGGACGCCAACTCGGCGACGAACCTCATCAGGACCCTTGGCCGTCACCCGGCGGCGGCGGCCGGCATCGGTCCTCTAGCTGAGTATGTCAGGGAGCGAGCTATGGCGACGGTCGTCGACCAAACGCTCCTGGCTCTTCGAGTGGCCTGGCTGACTCGCTCTGATGTCATGTGGGCCGAGCAAGCCGAGAAGGCTCGGGTGTTTGGATTGCAGGATGAGGACCTGAGACGTGTCGCGGAGGGCCGGGAGGCCGAATGGGGGCGTTGGGACAGTACGATTCTGAGAGCGGCCGACGAGCTCTACCGTGATTCATTCCTGTCCCACGAGACGTGGGCAGCGCTCGGTCAGGTCTACAACGCACGTCAAATCGTCGACGTCCTATTCACGGTTGCAGAACACACGATGTTAGCGATGATGGCGAATAGCTTTGGGGTTCAGCCCGATGATCGCTTCGCCGACCGCCGGCCGACAGACATTCTCGGCCGGATAGAGCTGGCTCGAGCGACGCCTCTCCGTCTGGAGATTCCACGGATTGTTCCGGTGCCCGTAGAGGAGCGAACCGAGGCAGAGCGAGCACTCCTGGATCCCGACGGGACCGGTCAGCCGCCGATTAATCTGTTTGCCACGCTGGTTCGTTTCCCAGTGCTCTACCGCTCACGTGCGGTTCAGTCGACCTACATCCGCACCGGGTCGACCCTTTCAGGTCGTGTCCGTGAGATGCTCATCTTACGAATTGGATGGCTCTGCGGTGCCGAATACGAATGGGCCCAGCATGCACCAATCGCGCGGGAGGAAGGTCTGACCGACGATGAGGTACGAAATGTATCGGTCGGTCCGGACGCCTCAGGCTGGAGCCCGATCGACACTGCCCTACTGAGGGCTACCGACGAGCTCTACCGGGATGACACCATCTCCGATGCGACCTGGGCTACACTGGCCGAGTCGCACGGTGAGCAAGAGCTGATCGACATTGTGATTACTGTCGCCGGCTATCGGATGGTCTCGATGGTGCTTAACACTCTCGGTGTTCAGAGAGAACCTGACACTGAGACCTTTCCTGATGTCGAGCGCAGGTAGTCGAGGGTCAGTCTTGTACCCAGGGGTTGCGCCACCCTCTGCGCTGAAAGGTTGTAAAACCGCTTCTAGTTCTTTTCATTGGATCGACGGCTCTGTTGATGTCGGTCGAGCATGTCCAGTTGTGCCGACCGGGGGTGTGGCATCGATTCTGCCGTGTCGCTAAACACCATCACCCGATCTTCTGAAGCGTCGTAGGTCGGCCACTCAGCACTCCCAAACTCGTTCGGGTCTCCCGTGGAGGCGAAGTTCACCCAGGCCGATGCCATTAGATCGGCCAGCTGGCGGTCGATGTCGTCGAATTGCCGGCTGACGTTCGGTGGCCACGGGGTCAACCCAAGGTTATTGAAGACGTAGATAACCTCGGCTCCGTGAAACGCCCCAAGCGCGCTGTGCTCGCCAGGCGCCTGGCGTGTGAAAAAGTAGAGATACGCATCAGACGGGACAGTCGCCATCATGCGAGCCCAGGTACGCATTTCCCAGTTAAAGCGAAGATCTGAGGTGCTGTCGATCCTGGCTTTACGAGCCGACTCGTCATCGGTTGCTGGGTAAACCCGAAGGTGTTCAGTGGCGAGATCGCCGAATACCTCTTGAATCTGAACTCGATAGCTTTCCAGGCTGAGTGTTTCTCGGTCGGCATACACCGTAGTTTCGTCCGCGTTCGCACCAACGAGGACCGGCACGTCATGCTGCGTTCCAGCGGCAAAGGTATCGTAGATATTTTGCTCGAGTACCCAGCCGTCGACGTTTTCCGACGTGCGAAATGGCGTGTCGCTACCCGCCATGAAGTCGAGGATTTCGTTGGTCGTGGTGCGCCGCATGAACTCGAGCTCCACCGGTACATCTTCTCCGAGCTCCATAGTCAGACGTTGGTTGCTGGCAAGCATCCCCTCAATAAACCGAGACCCTACCTCTTCGGCTGATGGGCCGGTCACTGTCGCATCCGCCAGGTAAGTGGTGTCGCCGAAGCGGCCACCGCTCTGTCCGATCGCGCGATGGAACAGCCCGCGAGCGAGGGGCGAAGCCTGTAGTGTATTCACACTCCACGCACCTGCCGACTCGCCGAAGATCGTCACACGACCTGGATCGCCACCGAATGCCTCGATGTTTTCCTGTACCCACTGCAAGGCTGCGATCTGGTCGAGCACGCCGTAGTTGCCTGACGAACCGTGCTCGCTTTCTGCACTCAAGAGTGGATGCGCCAGGTAGCCGAACGGTCCGAGCCGATAGTTAACGGTGACCACGACCACCCCGCGAGCGGCCAGTCGGTCACCCCGATACCCTGGCAGCGCTCCGGTACCCCTGGTGAGACCCCCGCCGTGGATCCAGACCATCACGGGGAGACCGGCCGTCGCATCTTCTACCGCAGTCCACACGTTGAGATAGAGGCAATCTTCGGCGGTCGTGTCGGCACCAGGACCGAAGAAGCTATCAGCCTCACGAAAGATCTGAGGGCACCCAGGGGTGTAGCTGTCAGCGGCTCGGCTTCCCTCCCAAGGATCGACATCCTGTGGTGGACGCCATCTCAATTGACGGGTCGGAGGCGCCGCGTACGGGATCCCCAGATAGACGGCGACTCCTGGATCGAGGTCTGAGGTCGTTCCAGCGATCGCACCTCCGCTGACATGGACCGCTCGGCCATCTGGCGCGTGGTCACCTGGGCCGTCTGTTTCGTCGGCGCCACGGCTTCCACACGCCGCCGTCAGTGCGAGACAGGTAACAGCAGTTAGGAGCCGTGTCCGTCGGTGGGGACTCGTCATCAGTTCCCCCTGGGGAAGACCTTTTTGGTTCCAACCACATCGTAGTCCTCGAACACACCGTGAATCACGTAAGGGTCCTTCGCAAACGTGGCGCGGGCCGATTCAAGGTCGTCGGCCTCGATAATGATCAGGCTGCCTACCATGTTGCCGTTCTCATCGAGGAGCGGTCCACCGTATTGAATACGGCCAACTGCGTCGAGGCGAGCCATGTGCTCTAGGTGGGCCGGCCGGTGAGCCATGCGCTGTTCGAGACCATTTTTTCGGTCGTGCGCGATTAACGTATAGAAGGGCATGTCTAGTCTCCAGAACGTCCTGTTACCGAACGGGATTTTAGCAACCCCGCAGAATTGTATGTCAGGATCGGTGAACTGTGGCCGATCCCTCTTCGCGTGGCGACCCCAAGGTGATTGCGTCGTGGTGTCTGTACGACTGGGCTAACTCGGCTTTCAACACCCTGGTCGTGACGTTCGTCTATTCCACTTACTTCACGCAGACCTTTGCCGACGATCCGGGTCGCGGAACGGCACTGTGGTCGCGGGGCATCATCGTGAGTGCGGTCATTGTTGCCGTCGTGGCTCCGTTTGCGGGTGTCCTGGCGGATCGAGGCGACCGGAGGAAGTATCTGTTCAGCTGCACGCTCGTGTGTTGTCTGATGACGGCTGCTCTTACTTTCGTTCGTCCTGGTCAGGTCCATGCGGCGCTGATCGCGATCGTTCTGTTCGTTGTTGCCAATGTAGCGTTCGAGATTGGACTGGTCTTTTACAACTCATTTTTACCGAACATTGTCTCGGAAGACCGTCTCGGCCGTGTGTCCAGCTACGGGTGGGGTCTTGGGTATGCCGGCGGGCTGATCTGTCTTGCGCTGGCTTTCCCGTTTGCGACCTGGGACCCGCCACCACTCGGCATAAGCTCGGTGGATGGCTTTAACGTCCGGGCGACGAATCTCTTAGTTGGCGCCTGGTTTCTGGTGTTCAGTGTGCCTTTCTTTCTGTTAGTTCGGGACTCGGATGTTTATCGCCCCCGATCTGATCTCGGCGCAGCGTTCGTTGATCTGAGGCAGACATTTGCTCACTTGTGCCGCCACCGCCAGATCAGGCGATTCTTGGTTGCCCGTCTGATCTATAACGACGGGCTCGTGACGATTTTTGCGTTCGGTGGGATCTACGCGGCAGGGACCTTCGGTTTCACGCTCTCGGAGGTTATCGTCTTTGGTAGCGTGCTGAATGTCGTCGCGGGTGCCGGAGCGTGGATTTTTGGCTCTGTTGACGACCGCCTGGGTGGCAAGACGACCGTCATGATCAGCTTGGTTTTTCTCGCGTTGTCAACGATGCTGGCCGCCTTCGCATCAGACCGCTTCTGGCTGTGGGTGGCAGGGATCGGCATCGGCTTTTTCCTGGGACCCACCCAGTCGGCGAGTCGGTCACTCATGGGGCGGTTTGTGCCAAAGCAGCACGAGTCGGAGTTCTTCGGATTCTTCGCGTTTTCCGGAAAGGTGACGGCATTTGCCGGGCCGTGGCTTTTGGGGGTGTTGAGCGATGCCTACTCTCAACGTGTCGGTGTGTTTAGCGTGATACTGTTCTTTATCGTAGGAGGGGCGCTCTTGATGACGGTGGACGAGCACGAGGGTCTTCACGGTGAGGCACGCTGAGTTTGACGAACGTATCGCCGGCGTCAAAAATCAGACGCCCACCCCTCGGTGATAGAGTAGTGTCACGTCGCTACTGATGCATCCGAAGTGGAGGGACGGGCCGATGACATCTCTGGGTGTGCGCGTTGCGATCGTTACTGGGCTGCTTGTACTGGTCGACGCCGGTTCCGCGGGCGGTCTGCGTGCTCAAGATCGCCCTGATTGGTTACGGGTGGACGTCGTTAAAGTAGTCCCTGAGCGGCTTGAAGACTATATTGAACTTCAACTCGACGAAGTCACGCCTGGCCTGCAGGCGGCGGGAATTCCGTGGCGTTCGGTCTGGAGAACTGCGGAGTTTGGGAACAGTTACGAACTGCAGTTTGTAAGCCCGCTCGGAGACCTAGCCGACTACGATATAGGAGGGCCGTTGGCTCGGGTGATGGAGCCCGGCGCGTTTCAGCGTCTCGTCGACCGCCTCAGAAGGTGTACGGTTTCGCGCGATAGCTATGCGATGCAATATCGTTCTGATCTCAGCGCGGAATCGGACGAAGTCGGACGGCTATTCCTGGCGCGGGTTACAACTATTGAGGTCGCACCGGGTCGAGGCCAAGAATGGACCACGTTTCTCGAAGAGCGGTTACAGCAGTTTCGTGAGGCGGGTCTCGTTTTCGGTGTGTACCAACGAGTGTTTGGGCCGTCACCAACATCGTGGCAGATCGCCGAAAATCATGCGAGCTTCACCGAACTCGTTCAGCCTGGTATCGTCACCCGCGCGTTTGGTGATCAGGCCGAAGCCGTCACCGCTGAGATCGCAGGGGTCGTGGTCTCGGTCCAACGGACGGTGCTGCGATACGACCCGGAACTGAGCTATTCGAGCGTCCCATTGCCATAACGTAGTCGCCGGAGACACGATGAGTATTCAACTGTACCAAATTGTCCATATCTTCTCGGTGATCCTCATGACGGCCGTGACCTTTTCGGCGCTGGCGTCACCTCGACCTGAGAATCGGCGCCGTTCGATGATGTGGTCTGGCATTCTGGCGGTCGTCGCACTGGTGAGCGGGTTTGGACTCTTGGCTCGACTAGGACTTGCCATGCAGGGATGGGTCATCGTCAAGCTGGCGTGTTGGCTGGGGCTGACCTTGTTGACAAGTCTGGCTTACCGACAGCCGGGCCAGGGCCGATCGCTCACTGTCCTTACCCTCATCGCGGTGTTTCTCGCGGTGAGTATGGCGGTGATGAAACCGTTTTAGAGTGACCGGTCTCGGTTTGTGATCACCGCTCCCTTGTCAGCTAATCCCTGGACCCGGCGTCCCAGGTCGGCGAAACGCGGGTCCTTGGTCTGGCCTCGTAGATATCTGACATAGATCTGCTGCAAGATCACCATCAGCTTGAACACTCCGAACGCGTAGTACCAGAGTGCTCCACCGACGTCGAAGCCGGTTCGCTTCGCGTATCTCTCGACGACATCGCTTCGAGTCATGAAACCGTCTTCATAGCTAGGCATCGCCGTGTTTTCTCTCCACTCAGGCGGATCTCCACGTTCGATCCAGACGTTGAGTAGATAGCCGAGATCCACCAGGGGGTCTCCTCGTGTACACATGTCCCAGTCGAGCACGGCAGTGGCGGTCGCGGGTTGGCTCGGGTCGAGCAGGATGTTGTCCAGCTTGTAGTCGTTGTGCAGCAGCGACGTTACCGGTGAGGCCGGTCGTTGTTCGTGCAGCCAGCGAATGAGACGGTCAACGGTTGGACACTCCTGAGTGTTGGCGGCGTGCCATCGGGTCGACCACCCCGCGAGCTGCCGATCCACGAAACCATCGGGGTGTCCGAGGTTTCCCAATCCAATACGGTCCGAATCGATTGTGTGCAGATCGGCCAGCGTGTCCACGATCATTTCGCTCAGCCGACGAACCGTGGACGGTTCGTCTTTGAGGTCTGGCGGTAGCGACGAACGAATTATGAGACCCTGACGTCGCTCCATGACGTGAAAGTCGACTTCCATAACTGATCGGTCCTGACACAGCGCAAAGCTCGTGGGTGCGAGTGGGAAAACCTCTCCCAGTCGTGTCAGCACGCGATGCTCCCTGGCCATATCGTGTGATGTTGGCGGAATGGGACCGAGCGGTGGCCGTCTGAGGACGTAGTCGGTCTCGCCAAATCTCACGAGGTAGGTGAGATTGGCGTGTCCCCCGGGAAACTGGCGGACGGTGAGGGGGCCGTCGGTACGCGATAGGTTGGTCCGGAGCCATGGCTCAAGGCGAGTCAGGTCCAGAACCTCGTCAGGTCGAACGTTAATCAGTTCGGGGTCGTTTCGCACGCCAGGTTGACCGGAAAATCACAGTCATATAATACGCGTGATGTAAGTGGGGGGGGCATCGTCTGACACGATGGTCCAAGTGGAGGTCTGTGTGAAACGGGTGGTCAATGGACTTGAGGAGTTGGAGATTTTGGCAGGTACCGATCTTGGGACCAGCGACTGGTTGACCGTGACACAAGATATGGTCGATACGTTCTCCGAAGTAACGGGGGACCATCAATGGATTCACCTTGACGTTGAACGGGCCCGTCGCGAACTGCCGTTTGGTGGCCCAATCGTCCAGGGGCTTTTGACATTGTCCCTGATCGTGAAGTTTCGCTACGAGATTTTCGAGCTTCGCGGTGTCGCGCGGTTCATCAACTACGGTTACGATCGGGTACGTTTTACCGCTCCGATTCCGGTAGGGAGCCGACTACGGGCAACGCAAAGCCTGCTCGTGGCCGAACGGATTGCCCCGGACGTGCTCCGCACGAAGAGTAAATTCATCATGGAGGCCGAGGGGATCGAGAAGCCGGTATGCATCGCGGAGGCGATCACGCTGGTGTACGCGTGAAGCGTGAGGCAAGAGGAGACAGAAGTCAGGAGCCCTCGACTCCCTTACTGAGCTCTACTCTCGCTACCGTTCGACGATGAACCTCGTCTGGCCCGTCAAAAAGCCGCGTCGCCCGCGCTTGAGCCCATCCGGCGGCCAGTCCAAAGTCGGCGCTCACGCCTGCCCCGCCGTAAGCCTGAATCGCTCGGTCAATCACCCGTTGGGCCATGTTTGGCGCGACGACTTTGATCATTGCGATCTCGGCCCGGGCGGCCTTGTTTCCGACTGTATCCATCATGTGTGCCGCGTGTAACGTAAGGAGCCTCGCCTGCTCGAGTTCGATTCTTGAGTTAGCGATAGCCTCCTGCATGACACCCTGCTCGGCGAGCGGCCGGCCAAAGGCAACCCTTGAGCGTACCCGCTCACACATTCCTTCCAGCGATCGCTCGGCCAGTCCGATCATCCGCATGCAGTGATGGATCCGGCCGGGCCCGAGCCGTCCCTGGGCGATCTCGAATCCACGTCCTTCACCAAGGAGGATGTTGTGCTTGGGGATTCTAACGTCCTCGAACTTGACCTCCCAGTGCCCCTGTGGCGCGTGGTCATAGCCGAACACCGTGAGTGGGCGGACGACGGTGACCCCCGTTGTCTCTCTCGGGACGAGGATCATCGACTGCTGCCGGTACCGCTCAGCTGAGGGATCGGTCTTTCCCATGAAGACGAACAGACGGCAGTTCGCATGGCCGGCGCCTGTGATCCACCACTTGTTACCGTTGACGACATAGTCGTCTCCCTCGGACACGATACTCGCGCTGATGTTCGTCGCATCAGACGACGCGACCTGTGGCTCCGTCATGGCGTACGCCGACCGAATACGTCCAGCGAGCAATGGCGCGAGCCACTCTGTCTGTTGATCGCTGGTGCCGTACCGAACCAGGACCTCCATGTTGCCAGTATCAGGGGCTGCGCAGTTGAAAACCTCTGGCGCGATTGGAGATCGCCCCATTTCTTCGCAGAGTGGGGCGTACTCGACATTGGTCAAGCCGGCTCCATGCTCGCTGTCTGGCATGAACAGATTCCATAAACCCGCCGCCAGCGCCTGAGACTTCATCGTTTCCATCACGGCTGGCGATGCCCAGTGATTACTTGACGTTCGCACTTGATCGGCGAAGGTTGTCTCGTTCGGGTAAACCACTTCGCACATGAAGGCACGGAGCTGAGCGAGGAGACTGGTGGTCTTGTGTGACGGTTCGAAACTCATACTAGTCGGTTCGTAGATACGGAATCGTCTGAGGTCCTTCGGGTAAGACGCACAGTTGAGCGTCAGGGCCGCCCTTCGCGAGATGCTCGCGTACGGACGTGCCTATGTCGTCGACGGGTGAGAAGTGGGCCGCTCGTATCTCCGAGTCGCTGAGACCCTCGGCCTTGAGAAACACTTGAGCGCGTTGTTGGATTTGAGTCTGGACCTGCACTTCCCACTGATCGTGTCGTCGATACCCCGGCGTGCAGATCATCTCGAGAAGTTCAGCTGGTGTCTGGCGCTCCGAGAGAATCTGACGGTATTCACCATGCGAGGGAATGCCGTCTGAGCATTCGGAAGCACAGACGATCACACCGCCGTGTCTCACGACCTGGGCTGCGGCCGAGACGCCCTTGATTGTTTGGTAGAGGTTCTGGTCGAGCGGATAACCACTGTTGGTGGTAACGACGACTTCGAACGGTGAGCTGAACACCTGCATCGCTGACTGCTTAACGGTGTGACACATCGCCGCGTGCACCGACAGTAAGTCGCCTGCCTGAACGCTGGTGATCTCGCGGTCACGATTGATTGCGACGTCGACATTGAAGTCGACTCCGCTAGCTAGTGCAATGCGCCGAATGGCGTCGTGAATCGGATTACCCACGGTCACGCCCCAACAGGACTGGGGGGCGCTGATCATCGCTGCGTCATGCAGTCGCATCGTTGTCTCGAATCCGGCGAGTCCCGGCGCCACCATTTTTGGCCCGCCGCTGAATCCTGCAAAGAAATGCGGTTCGACAAAGCCGGTCGTCACTCGAACATCAGCTTCCATCCAGTGGCGGTTCAGCCAGACCGGCACCTCCGGCTGGACGTCTGGAAGCTGGCACAGCCCGGCTTGGTCAAAGGCATCGTGGTTGATCACCGTGACATGTTCAAGGACGTTGGAGCCGACCATGCTCTCCAGTTCAGCGGGGGTGGTTGCCCGGTGCGTTCCGGTGGCAACAAGCACAACGATATCACCGGTTCGGATATGTGACAGCTCTTCGAGCACGACGGGGAGCACGGTATGGCTGGGCATAGGTCGTGTGCTGTCGCAAATTGATATGGCCACGGTTTGGCCCGGACGGACCAACTGGCGAAGTGGGGGCGTACCGAGTGGCGCGCGAAGGGCGTTACGCACAGCCTGTGTCTGGTTGGGCAGTCCGTCCAGATAGGTCGGTTCGAGCACCGTTGTTCGATCGACTGGAAAGTCGATGGGTAGGCGCCCACGTCCGTAGGCGAGGTCAACGTTCATGGCGGTGTCATAAGGTGTCAGATAGTGTGCATCACTCTACCGGACATATTAACGGGCTGGTCAAGTGGTTCCGAGGGCAGCCATGGACTTATCAATCACTGTGCTTACTCGACCTTCGCGTCGCCGGAAAGCATCGCGTAGAAGCTCGTCTTACGTTGAAGCTCCTCGGGCGTCATGAGTGAGACAACAGGCACTACGATGAGGGGAACGAAGAACGTGAAATATGACGGATCGAAACCCTTGCCGTTCACTGTGAAGCAGTAGGCGAGTACGTGCCTCAGGGTCGACGATCCCTCCGGTGCTTCGAAGCCAAATACCAGTGCGAGTTTGAGGAGTCCGAACCACAGTAGTCCTCCGACGTACCCCATCGCCATGCCCCAGAACGCCCCCTGTTCTGTCGTACGTTGATAGTAAATCAAGTATCCGATTGCGACGGCGGGAGGAACGACCATTGAGAACCCGAAAAGTAGTAAATCGAGAATCGAGACCGTCGTTCGTGTGGCCACTAGCCACGCCCCCAGGGCCGCTGCGAACGCATAGACGATAGTCGTGATGCGGTAGGCGCGGAGCCGTCGCGCGGACGTGGTGCAACAGGTGACGGGTAGCCAGTCGCGCACAAACATCGTGGCACTCGAGAGGAGGATTGGCCCACCTGACGAGATCACCGCTGCCAGGACAGCCGCCAGGGCGATGCTCCCGACCACAGGACTAATCTCGGAAGCCAGGGTGGTAAGGTTCCGATACCCACTCAATCCGGAGTCGAGACCGTATCGAGCAGTTGTCAGTATGCCAATGACTCCTGCCAGCAGCGGTGTCAGTCCAGCGATGGCGCCGCCCAGGATAAAGGCCGGGGCGATCGATCGTTCGGTGCGTGCCGCGGTTGCGAAATTCGTGTAGACGGAGGCGGCTGGGGTGTGAACGGCTGCGGAGAAAAACATCGCAAGAATCGGAAGCCAGCCGGTGCCGACGATACTCCACCACGCGGCTTCACTCCGATCGGCCGCCTGGAGGTGGTGTCCAACGGCACTCGTGACCTGCTGCCACCCGCCGAATTGGGCGATCCCCATGAGACCAACGGTGGACAGTCCGAAGAAGACGACCGTGCAATGGATCAAATTCGTGAAGGCGGTGCCCCACAGACCGCCTAACGAGACGTATGTCGCGAAGATCACCGCTGCGACCATTGTTCCACCGAACATCGATAACGGTGTCAGCGTGCTGAGGATGACGCCGATGACATATGCCTCGATCAGGTTAACCAGGGCGTACTCCGTTTGCACACACAGACTGGTCAGCCACTGGCATCGTCGCGTGCCCCAGCGGATCGTGAACAACTGGCCAACGGTGTGCAGCTTGAGACGCCTGTAGTAGACCGCGAAAAGCACGCCGACCAAGGAAAGGGCGAGAAAGGTGTTTATTCCGTACCACCAGAAATTCCACACGCCCCCGGTGATGACATCGCCGGCTACACCATAGGTGCCAGCGCCACCGATACGAGTACCGCCGACGCCGACGCTGACCATGACCGTCGACATGCTGCCCCCGGCGACGGCCCATCCGGCCGCGGTTCGCGAGCGGCGCGCCATCGCGGTGCCGACGGCGGTGACGACGGCGAAGTAGGTGATGATCGTGGCCAGGGGTATAAAGTCCATGTGACGCCTACGGGATCGTCCATCCTAAACGGAACTAGTGTCGGGTCCCCCTCGTGATACCTACCGGACAAGAAAGACCGACACCCCAAGCTGATCGGCGAGCCGACGCCAGAGTTCAGCTGGCTCAGGCTTACACTTCACCACACACAGGGTGAGATTGTCTGGTTGACTTGCTCTGTTCACGGTGTTCTGTATCGACCTTGCTGATCTGACAACAGTTCGCTGGCTGACTTTGGTGATGAGTTCTGTCGCATCGACGAGAAGCTGTGGTTTGTCTACGAAGCTCCCGCCGGCGCTCACAAGTACGAGGACAGCGGGGCGATCGTTTCGAAAGGCGGTTCGTCGTCATAGCAGAGCCTGAACAGTGCGGCCGGCTCACGAGGCGTCACAGCCACAGCGCAATAGTATCCCTAGCGGGTTGAGGTCGACATAGCTGGTTGTTCGACTGACGCTGCATTCCATCAAAGGCGTACCAGGCCAATCGTTGAGGAATGTCATACTTTTCACCCATGGCGCTCCCGACTCGTTCGACTGAACTGCCCTGGTATCGCCAGATCACCGGGGAGCAATGGAAGGCATTCCTGGCGACGTTTTTCGGCTGGCTGCTCGACGGATTCGACTTCACGATCATGACGTTTATTTTGATCGACATCCAGAACAGTTTTGCAGTAGACCGAGCCCTAGCCGGTGCCCTTGGGACGGTGACGTTGATGTTCCGGCTGGTGGGTGGTCTGGGGGCAGGCATGGCCGCCGACCGCTGGGGTCGCAAGCGGCCCCTGATATGGTCGATTCTGTGGTTCTCGATCTTCGCGTTCTTGAGTGGGTTCTCGACGTCGTACGCCATGCTGTTCGCTTTCCGTGCACTCTTTGGAATAGGTATGGGCGGCGAGTGGGCGGCTGGTATGCCGCTAGCGCTCGAGCACTGGCCGGCCCGCTACCGTGGCCTCGCGTCCGGTCTCTTGCAGGGTGGCTGGTACTGGGGCTTTATCGTTTCAGCGCTGACGTTTCACTTTATCTATCCGATATTTAGCCAGTTTCCAGACCCGTTTAGCGAGTCGTTGGAGTCGACGATCGCCTGGCGAGTCATGTTTTGGACCGGGGTTCTCCCTGCGTTGTTGGTACTGTGGATCCGGTCCGGCGTTAGCGAAAGCCCGGTGTGGATCGAACGCCAGCGACAGCTGCAGACACGTGCGGATCGTGAGGCAGGTAACCGCGTGTCGCTGATCCGTCTCTTTTGCCCTGATCTCATCGGTGCGACGATACAGTCGTCGCTCTTGATGAGTGTCTTCATGTTCTCGTATTACTCGATCACCTTCTGGTATCCAACCTTCCTGATCGAGATTGGTCGTGAGCCACTCGGGTACTTGATTACGTTTAATCTCGGCGCGATTTTAGGGATGGCTGCATGGGGGCGGGCGTCCGAAACGCAACTTGGTCGCCGCGGCGCCGTGTCGTTGTCCGCCTTGATAGGCGTGGTGTCCGTGCCGCTATTCCTGGCAGGAGGGAATTCTGGCCTGCTCTGGCTGGGTGCGATTCTCATGGGAGCGATGGGTGCCGGTATTTGGGGCATGGCGCCGTCCTATTTGACGGAGCGGTTCCCGACCGAAGTTAGGGGAGTCGGGCCGGGTCTGGCGTACCATGTAGGTGCAGCGATCGGGTCGTTGACTCCGGTTGTGGTGGGTCAGCTCCAGGACACCGGAATGACGCTGACCGGAGCGATGCGGCTGTGTATCGTCACGTCAGGGCTGGTGGTGGCGGGAATGATCTGGATCGGGCCAGAGACCCGCGGCCGGGCGTTCGCCGATGCGCCATAGTATCTCGCCTGGGCACGGTTCGCCACACCGGCGCCAGTACCGGGCTTCCAAGGAGAAACTGATGCACCTTCAAGGAACTCATCTCGTCGCCGTCATGCTGTTTGTATCGTTTTTGGGTGGCGTCTGTGGTGGTGCGCTAGTCACCTCGACTACAGTGACGGTCCGCGCCCAAGGAGCCCAGGTCGTAACGGCAACACAGGTTAATATTGTTGACCAGGATGGTCGTCTGCGCGCGGTCCTGGCTGGTCAGGACGAGCGAAGAATGGCCTCACTTTCGTTCTACGATACGGCTGGACAGGTGCGCGGGATCATTGGTATTGACGAGAACGAGACGCCACTCGTAAGGTTGTTTAACCAGGTGGGCCAGAGTCGCCTGAGTATGCTTGTGCAGGACGATGACGGGTTGGTGATCACAGGAGACCAGGCCGCGCACAGTGGCGTGTTCGGTACGGCTGGTGGCAGTCCCTTACTGAGTTTCTTCGAGACAGGTCGAAATCGGCTCCGTCTTCGACTGGCGGAAGACGGTTCTCCCAGCCTGCGCCTGTTTGATGGTGACGGTCGTC
>CAUZDY010000054.1:0-17393 GCA_963578805.1 Vicinamibacteria bacterium
AGACGGGCTGTAGTTTCTTTGGGCGGGAAATGAAGATGACCCCTTGAAGACAGGTGACCCATGAAGGTGACAGACATCGACCAACGTGACCCTCGCCTCTGCATCGGACATAACCGCGCTGGGCGGCCCGAGTCGTCGTCCATCGGCCGTGGTGATTTCGCGTCGACTGGGTGGCGGTGACTGGCACGCAGCGACGACAATCGCTGCGGCACAAAGAGTGGTCCGAATGAATGCAGTTTGAGGCAAGGCTCAAGCCGGCCGTCGCGCGGGACGACCGGCCTCACGCTCCCGGGTTCAGTTACCCCGTTCGGTGTTCAGGTGTTCGCTGTCGTAGTCCCTGCACGGCGAGTGTTCGACGATAGCTTCGTCGGGGTTAGGATGCACCCGTAAATACCATGGATTCCACACCCACGGCTCAAGAAACGCTTCTTCATCTTCGACTGTTGCTTCCCACTTGAGCACGTCGCCCGTTCGCGTGTAGCGCTCGGTGACACGCATCTCCATGCTGTGGACATAACCTGGAAATTCCAGCCAGCTGAGCTCCCCGAAATCGACGCTCTCGATGACGAGCGTGTCACCCTCCCAATGGGCCGACGGAATGCCCAGCCAGGACGTGCCTTGCCAGTCGTCATACGCAGGATGCGGCTTGTTCATCGGGATGAGTCGATACATCGTGTATCTGGCGTCCTGCATAAAAATGTATTCATCCGGACCAAGCATCGCGATCCGATCGGGCGGCCCCTGACGAGGCACGCCGAACGGAAGGCAGCTCATCGTCGGGTCTTCCTGGTTGCCATACAGATCGTTCCACTGCACACGTTCCCACCATTCTGGCTTGTACTGCGGCTTGTTCGTGGCCGCCCGGAGCGAGACACCGCTGTCCCGTTCGAAATTGATGAAGCTGACCGCGCCCTCGCCGCGTCCCTTCCAGCCCTGGACGCCTTGTCCCTCGGCGTTGAGACCTCTCACCGAGTCCACGTTGGGACCGTGCGACTTGCGGAAGCTCGAACCGCCGCGCTGCCACATGCCTACGAGCACCGGCTTGCCGTCCGGCCCGCGCGGCGTCGGCTTCTTCTCAAGCTCCGCCTTCCACTCGGGATTCGCCTCGTCGGCCGGCATTCGTTGGGCGAAGGCCGCCGTCGTCAGAGACAGCACCGCCACCGCACACAATCCAACTAACAGTCGCTGGTTCATCGTTGTTCTCCTCTAGCGGCCAATCCGACCTGGTGGCCCTGCGCTGACGCTCTCCGGAATGGGGAAAATCATGTACGGGTTATAGCCCCGCCCAGCGTTCAGCGTGAGATATAACACAGTTTCGCCGTCGAGCGTATGCGTAACACGTGTCGGGTAGACCGTGTCACTGAGGTCAAAGTCCGCGTACTCCGAGAAGGTGGCTTCGAGCAGGCCACCTGGCGTCTGTACTTGGACCATCTCCGGTCGCGCCGTCTGCCCATTGAGCGTAAGTGTCATCACCGTATCCTGGAGCGGTGCGGGCAGGGAAAAGGTCAGGACAGGCCTGTCGTTCACGGTCGTGAGGGTGATCTTGTCTGCTGCGGCCTTCGCCGCTTTGGCGGCCCCTTGAGGCGTGACCCACATCTGGAGCAACCGTTCCTCGTAGGTGTCTGGCGCCGAAGTGGCTGTGCCCGAGGTCGGGGTCAGTCCGGCACCGGGCTTATCCTCGTCCCACGCGTACTCGCCGGCAAACACTTCGCCCTTCCGCTGCTGCTGAGCCCCTACGCCGAGGTCGTAGTCCACGCGCATCCCAGGAATATCCCACCGGATCGACGCGCGATAACGCGGCACCTCCACCATCTGTCCATCGACGAGCATCGTGCCGGCCCCGTCGTATTGCGACGCGATGATGTAGTCAGTCTCTAGCAGGCCCCGTAACAGGCCAAGACTGTAACCGGACGCGTGGGCTGCCTCCTCCGCTTCCTGCGCGTGGCCGACGCCCACAAGTATCGCCGCAAGCGCCAGTGCGATCACCAGCCTGTTTCGCATATCAGTCTCCCTGGATTCACTAGCGGCGTCCGCGGAGATCCTCTGCAATCGGCTCGGACTCGCCAAAGTAGACCGTGTAGGATTTCCCATCCGCCGTCTGCAGCGCCCTAATGAAGCCGCGCTCCGCGTCATCGAACGAGGGCCAATAGGTCACCGCGACCTCTGTGCCGAACGTGAGCGTCTTCCGTCCCACGCCCCCGCGGCGCATCGTCTGGATGCCATCGGCTTCGAACTGCCACGTAATAACATCACCGGTTTGCGGATCCGTCACGTCGAGGACCAATGATGGATGGGGACTGATCCACTCCATTCTCTTGACCGTGCCCGCGATCGTGTCTTCCTTAAGAAGATCGAACTCGCCTTGCGGCGCGTGATGCGCCAGCATCGGCACGATAGCGAGCAGCGTCGCCCCCATTACCGCGGTTCCGATAGTGCGACAAATATTCATAACACTTTTCCTCCTGAATCTGTGGCCAGTGTGACAATGCATTATTACCATCCCACAAGAAAAAATCCACCGGGAATTACCGACATTCCTTTACCCTGGTGGTCCTGTATCTCTTTGTAGAACGCAATCTTAAGGGCCTAGTCTCTGCGTAACCCCGTTTCACAAGATGCCCTGCCAGAGGTAGGGAAGCATCCGGCCAAAATAGAGTACAGCCAGCCAGGACACGATCGACAACGTCCCCACGATCTTGAATGACATCGGAGGGTCATCGTTGGGCCCGATGGCCAAGACCCGGGCACCAAGCCTAGTCTCGAAAAACAGGGCATTCAGACCTGCGATGACGATGAACAACATCTTGGCGAAGAACGCGCCGTTGTCTGTATAGCGTGCCGGGAACGTCAGGAAGAAACTCAAGCCCGTGACGACGTTCAGGGCGAATCCAAATATTGCCCAGGGCATAAACTTCTTCGCCGCCGAAATGGGAACGCCCTGCATGAAACCCATCAGCCGCAGATCGAGGAACCCGACGAATCCGATCAGCAGCGTCAGCCCGATGAAATGGAACGTTTCGGCCCACTGCCACAGCCACCTGATCGAGCGCAACGTCTCCGAGAGTGTCGTGGCCTCGATCCACTGCGTAAAAGTCATCTGCCCCTTAGTATTCTCCGAAGGACCAGTCCCAGTATGCCATCATGCGCCCGGATAACGTCGCGGCCGCCCACAAACACAACGACAGTGCCGCGAGCCAACTCGCGTGTGGCGAGGTGACGGCCTCGGGCCGAGTCTCCGACTCGAAGACGATACGCCTGATCCGCAGCAGCACAAGCAGGGCAAGCGCGACGAAGACCAGCTTGACGTAGAGCATGATCACGAGGCCCTTGACCCTTGCGCCAGACATGAAGAGCAGCACGCCGGTGATCGCGTTGATGGCAAGAGCCACCCACATCGGTCCGAAGAGCTTTTTTAAGGGTGGAATCGGCGTCTCGCGAGAGAACCCGAGCAGCCGGAAGTCGATGACCGCGTTGGACCCGACGAGGATCGCCAACCCGAAGGTGTGCAGCGTCAGCATCGTCGGGTACGCCCAGATAGTTTCGGACTCGGCGACCCAGATCGCGATTGAGCTGTCCTGCAGCCACGTCATGACTTTCATGAACTGGGTTTCTTCCATAGACACGTCCAAGTGGAGCGGTAACTGACGCAGTTTATAACGGACCAAGGTTTCCTTGAATGTCCGGACTACTTTAACTCCCCTCGCACAGCCAAACTCCAACGCTACATTCTTCGTCACGAACGCCACCGCGGGCGTTGCAAGTCAATGTTTTACTGATTTTAGGCCAGCGCCTGATGGCGAAGCTGCTCGCGCATGTGTACAAGATACTCGCTCACATCAATGTCGCCATAACCGACATCTAGTTCAACGCATACTTCACCGGGTAACGATACCGCCTACCTTTGTCAGGACCCGCCGACCCAGCTTCTGGCCGTGCGCCGCCAACCGGCAGCGCTAGGCGTCGGTGAGTATGAGAAACTGCAGCGCATCGGGCATTCGTGGAAGTCACAGGCCAGAGCTGATATTCCGATTTGTTTTTTGCATACTAAGGACTACTGGATAAGCTCCTCCAAACATCAGACCCATGATGAGAGGGCAAGTCGCAGCGCGCGCCGAACGGGTAAGACCAAGAGCTCGAATCCTGCTGGTCGGTGTCTACTTGGTCGTCGGAGTCGCACTAACGTCGACTTGCCAGGTGGTCGAGAACCGTAACGATCTCGATACGGGTTTGCTTCGATCCCTCTACAGAGGCCCAGGTCGCGAGCACCCACCCATTCAGCAGGACGTCACGCCCAACATCGACCTAAGTTTCATCGATGAGAATCCGCTGCTTCCTAAACGTTTCTTTAACGTGCGTTGGACTGGCGTCTGGTATGTCTCGCAGGAACAGGAGGTCGACATTTACTGCGGGGCGGACGACTCCGCCGTAGTGAGAATCGACGGTGACGTGGTCATTAGACGAAACATCGTCTCCGGCCTACACACGACCTTTGAACGAGTGCATTTGGATGCTGGACTCCACCGCCTGAGCGTCTACTTCGAGCAGCACCGAGGGGATTTTCGCCTCAATGTTCAGTGGGCGCCAGCCGGTCAGCGCCCGCGCCACTTCGACGCAGAGTCGCTATTTCCTAGACGGCCAAGCGCCCGCCAGCTCCGAGACCACCAGCGCCTAGCGGAGTTGCGAAAGTGGAGTGCCGTCGCTTGGGTCTTCCCTCCTCTTTTGTTGCTGACATGGTTGGTAGCACCCAGGGTAGCCAGAGCGGTTGAACGGCACGTGCGTTCGTGGTTCTCAGGCGGTCTGCGAAACTTGCGGACACCTACAGTTTCCTTATTTGCGAAGGCGAACGTCGGAAAACCGCGTACCTCCTGGATTCTCTGGCTCGTCTATGTCGCAGCACTTGTAACGTTTGCAGTGTCCATCCTCTCTTTCTACAACTCAGGAACGGGATTTACCTCCCTGATTCGTTTCGGAGATCAGTTCCAAGAGCAGGCGCTTCCGCCGATTCAAGAGACACCTCATTTTGTCGAAGAGAACTCGTTTGGCTACGACGGCCAGTGGTATGCACAACTCGCGGTTACACCGCTACTCAGAGCCCCTGGCCTGAGGCATGCACTCGACTCAGCACCGTATCGCTCACGTCGTATTCTCTTCTCTTGGACAGCCTTCATTCTCGGTTTGGGTCAGCCACGTTGGATCCTCGAAGTCTATGCCTTGCAGAACGTGGTGGCGTGGTTTCTTCTCAGTTGGTTGATGCTCAGGTGGCTTCCTCCGGTCGATCTCCGAAACCTCGTCTGCTGGGGAGGATGCCTCTTCAGCTACGGCCTTGTTTCATCAGTTACGTCTTCACTAACCGATGGACCAAGTCTCTTACTGATTCTTCTTGGAATCGCCGCAATCGAGCGACAGCGCGTAGTGACCGCCTGCGTGATTTTTGGTTTCTCAGGTCTGGCTCGCTATACGAATCTTCTCGGAGTCGCAGCGTTCGCACAGCCGAGTATCTGGCGACGTCGAGAACCGTTCCGTCAGTTAGTTATGATGGTCGCCGTCGCGGCGCCCCTTCTACTTTGGTGGTTCTATCTGACGTGGGTGTTCGGTTCACCTTCGCTGGGCGCTACCGGCAACTTGCAACCCCCTCTCACGGGTTACCTGCAAAAATGGATAGTGACGACCACAGAGCTGGAAGCATCAGGTTGGACCGGACCGTTCAAGTACAGCCTCTTCGCACTGGTGAGCCTCACTGTGCAGGTTCTCTACCTGGCCTCCAGGACCGCATGGCACGAACCCTGGTGGAGAGTCGGAGTGACATACGGTGTGTTAATGGTCTTTCTCGGAGATATCGTCTGGGCTGGCTACCCGGGTTCGGCGGCGCGTATTCTCCTTCCGATGACGTTTGCGTTCAATCTGTGTCTACCTGTGTATTCGCCCAGGTGTTGGTTCTGGCCCCTCTGCATTCTTGGCAACCTGACCGTGATTCAAACGGTGGCGGAATTAAACTTCTGAATGGCACCGGCTGTTCCGCTTAACAGGCTTGAGTAAATATGCCCCGACTAGCCATCTGTATGCAGCGGTTTAGGGACCGTGCCACAACGGAAGTGCCCTCGACCGGTAACTCACTGATAGACTACGCCTTGCGACCAATAAGCGCCCGTAGCTCAGTTGGATAGAGCATCGGCCTTCTAAGCCGAGGGTCGCAGGTTCGAATCCTGCCGGGCGTACCATTTTCTAGGGGTCCGTACCGAACACATGGGGTAAAGACGCGGTGCGTCGACCCTTTGCAAAATTTTGAAATGCGAGATTTATCTTCAGCATTCTGGACATTGATGCAGAGATTGCCAGCGCCTGCGTCTTGAAGCACGAGATGACCAATCGAAGTAACTGCAGACAAATCTGGTTATCAGTGGCCTTTCTGGCGGTGACCATTCAACCATTGGCGTTCGCTCAACCCGAGCAAGACGACGATCCCGCTCTGCAGATTTTGACGTCCGCCACGAACCCGGAGCGAGATAAACGCCCCGATGTCGAGGAGACCGTTCACGCACCGGGACTGGCGCCTCCCGACTCGGACAGAATGCGAGTCACGCTCAGCTTTATGGGCGGTTACATCCACGATTCCTCGGTCGCTTCACTCGGATACGAAAGGCAAGGACGGATCGGCTACGGAATCGTCAATGTGTCCGGGAGACTCACCGATGCCCTCAGTTATGTCTTTGAGGTCAATCCGGTCAATGAGTCGAGTCCGCTACCGGCGTGCGGCGAGGAGGACTTCTTCTATCCCAACACACCGCAGGATTTCGGTCCTAGGGTGCGATGCCACCCCGATGGTCGATTCCGCGTGGACGACTATCGTTCGGTCGCTTTGGACCCCATGAATCAGCAAGGGCCAATCCGGCAAGCATATTTTCGGTACGACACCGGAGGTTTCGGCCTTCAGTTCGGACGCTTCGTACTCCCGCTCGGTTTTGGCTGGGAAGAGGTTGGATCGTTCACCGCGAAAGACGCGCCACACATCCAGCGTATCAATGCCGAAAGCAACTTCGGTCTGAGTATCGCGCGTGAGTTCGGACCAGTGACGGCAACGGCCGCCGCGTTCCTCGGAGATGGGAATAAGTTCCGTGACTACGATTATTTTTACTTTCAGGACGGATCGCTGGACTCGAACTCGACGCTGAGCACCTTGCTTTCAGCACGCATGAAACCCTTTCAAGATCTAGATCTGAGGGCTTCCTGGAAGAAAGGTCATACAGGGTCGAAAGTGGAGCGACTGCCAAATTACTGGGCTAGTAAGAGAAATGACAATGCGGTTGTTCTGTCAGCCCAGTATCGAGTAAGCCCGTTCGTACGAGTCTTCGGCGAGTTGGCTCACTACACGTGGGGTATCACTAGGACCTCGGCTGAAATGTTGGGCTTCAACACCGAACCCATACACAAGCCGGGCTACTACATCGGTGCTGACCTGTCATTCCCGATTACAGACAACGTAAGGGTCGGCACAGTCATGACGCGTGAGGAGCTCTCGCGTGATGACTCACTTGTGTCCTTCCTTTCGCAGAGCGGGTACAACGTGGTGTTGGGCAAGCATGAGAAGTCGATAGCCTATCGTCTCTATGCTGACTTTGGTGACCATTTGACACTCGGCATCATCCGAAACAATGTTTGGAATCCGTACGCTTGGATCTCCGGAATAGAGGAAATGTCAATTCGCCCAGGGATCGAGCGCCAGGGAAACGAAAAATGGGGAATCGTTGCTCTCTTCCGGGTCCGCTAGGTGCTCGGGTCAAGAGGTAGCAGCCTGACCCGTATCATCGGTTCGAGGTTTGCCGCACGTTACGGACGAGAGCTGCGAGACCACTGGAACTTCTCCGACAAGTCATGGTAGTTCGTCAGGTTACCGACTTCACACAGGAATAACCCGAAAATCTCCTCCACCCGAAAACCCGGCGCCGGGCGAGCCTCTGTCGCGAGCTCGTCAAGGATGGGCATGTGTGAAATCGCACGATACACCGCAGTCAAACGCTCGACTGGCATGTCTCGGATTCGTCCCTTAGCGATACCCTTCTCCATCAGGCCACACGGAACATCGGTGAAACGCCGCAAGGTGCGCTAGTCGGGTTTTTCAGCGTGTTCGTCAAAGCGGAGGTGCCCATGCGCACCGCTACAGAACGGCTTGTTCGCGCTCTGGCCACATCGACACAGTGCGAAACGCTTGGCAGACGCGCCCTCGGCTTGCTCGACGCCCTTGAGTTCGGCACCGCCGCTGCGCACAATGTACGGTCCGTTTGGAACGTAGCCGACGACCGAACCCGCCGCGCCGTCGCGATACTCGATACCATCGATCGAGTAGCTCAGCGCACCCGACGGGCAGGAGTCGATGGTGGCCACAATTTGCTCAGCTGGCGCGGCACTCGCGTGGATCCATGGCTCCTGGTTCAACCGAAACACCTTCTTGAGGCCGTCGGCGCATCGGCCCGCGTAAGCGCAAATGCCTCGGTTGTCATGAATGGTGATCGTATCCGCCACGTAGTCGCCTCGGTTGTCCGCAACCCGGTCTGGATCCTTCGCGTCGCTGAAACCGTTAAACCGATGGCTCCCGTCGCAAAAGGGCTTGTTCTTCGAACCACCGCACCGACACAACTTCGCCGCAGATGGCATCGAGTGGGTTTGTGCGCCGTAAAAACCCTCGAGCGTCGTGAGATTTGTTACCCGATACGGGCCGTTCGAAATGAGCGTAATTTCTGGAACCGACTCCTGCTTATCAGACATTCCCACTCTCCGTTGTATGAACGCGTCGGACTGGTAACAGGCTTTCTACGATTGTACGAGCTTTCCACCTAGGTCGTTTTAATAAACCCGCCGTAGTCACCTGGTGCAAGTTGTGGTACGCGACCAACATTGCGTATCCGCCGCACTTTAAGAGAGAGCGAGCTCTGAAAGTGGCAACCGGGTACAGTCTAAGGAGTGAATTCCGTTTCCTTTACTGCCGAAATCGAGCGAGAGGTTGCGAGGCGGCGCACCTTTGCGATCATCTCGCACCCGGATGCAGGCAAGACGACACTGACAGAGAAACTCCTACTCTACGCAGGTGCGGTCGAGCTTGCCGGTGCCGTTCGTGGTCGTCACACCCGTCGCCATGCCACATCAGACTGGATGGAACTCGAGCAGAAGCGTGGCATCTCCATCACATCTGCTGCTCTCGAATTCGAGCTGAAGAACCACCGCATGTCGCTCATCGACACGCCTGGGCACAACGACTTCAGTGAGGACACATATCGAGCGCTCATCGCTGCCGACGGTATCGTCATGGTAATCGACGGGGCCAGTGGCGTCGAAGGTCAGACGCGCAAGCTGTTCGAGGTTTGTCGGCGCCACCGGCTGCCTATTCTCACTTTCGTCAACAAGCTTGACCGACCGTCGAGAGACCCGTTAGAGCTGCTCGACGATGTCGAGCGAACGCTTGGAATTGCCGCAGCCCCGGTGAACTGGCCGGTCGGGAGCGCAGAACGCTTTCGGGGTGTGTACGACCTGCGAAGCCGGACGCTTCTTCGCTACGAGCGGGAAGCGCAGGGCCAGTATCGGGCACCGGTTGTTCTTTCGTCGCTTGACGATCCAGACACGCGAGAAATGGTCGGTGACAACCTGTATAAACATTTCCGAGAGTCACTGGACGTGATCCGGGAGGCCGGAACATCGTTCGACCTCACGGAGTATCGGGCCGGTCGGCAGACACCCTTGTTCTTCGGTAGCGCGCTGGCGAACTTTGGGATAGAGCCGTTCCTCCAAGCGCTCATCGATTTCACACCTCCACCTCAACCTCACTTAAGCGATTCGGGTGTGGTGAACGCGACCGACGAGCGCTTCACAGGGTTCGTGTTCAAGATTCAGGCAAACATGGACCCCCGTCATCGCGATCGAGTCGCGTTCGTCCGCGTGTGCTCTGGCCGTTTCACAAAGGACATGACGCTGACCAACAGCCGCCTGGCTAAGTCGCTCAGGGCCTCACGCGCCTATCGGTTCTTCGGCCGGGACCGCGAGACAATTAAGGTCGCCTACGCGGGTGACATCATCGGCCTTGTGAATCCAGGGCGCTTCCTGATTGGTGACACACTCCATTCTGGGCCGACGCTTAGGTTTCCTGACTTACCACGATTTCCGGCCGAGCACTTTGGCCGCATTCGTTCGAAGGACACACGCTACAAGCAGTTTGACGAGGGAGTGAAGCAGCTCGAAGAAGAAGGGCTGATGCAGGTCTTCTTCCTCTCAGCGGGCCGCCGCGAACCGATTATTGGCGTCGTTGGGGCACTGCAGTACGACGTGATCGCCAGCCGTTTAAAGAACGAGTACGGTGTGATGGCCGAGATACAGCCGGTAGAATACGCGGCGGCTCGATGGCTTGGCAGTGCCGATGTCTCATCGCCAGGCGGGTCCAATGTGATGGCTGTCGATCGGCACGACCGCCATGTAATCCTGTTCGAGTCCGAGTGGGGACTGCGGTACTTCGAACGCCATCATCCCGACGTCGTGCTGTTGGCCGAGTCGCCGGTCACGAGAGCGACACCCGTTAGCTCGCGTTCTACAAAGTACGGATCGCGACCTCAGTGAGAATTTCCTCGTATAGAATTTATTCAGTGGATTTCCTACTCTAACTTTCCCGTTACTCCACACAAAAGAAGGCTCAATGCTGTTTCACGTCACGTGGGAATTAATCGACACGTCTGAAGACGTTCAGAAGCGTTCACTTCAGCTCTTCTCCAAATGGCAACCAGGACCTGGGGAATTTCAAGGCTTTTACGGCTTTGCAGACGGAGGTGGCGGTGTAGCTCTCGTCGAAGCCGCCAGCGCCGCAGACCTAGCAAAGACGCTGGCACCGTGGACGCCGTTTCTGGAGTTCAGCGCGCGCGTCATCCTCCCGATTCAGGAGACGGCCACGATCAACGGTGAAGCTGCCGCATGGCGTGACGCAAACTGAACAGTAAATCGATTCGGGTGTTCCTGATTTGGCAGTGCATCCCATGGCGACCTTAGGACCACAGGGCGAGTGAACGTAGAAAGGCATACGGGCTCTACTCTGTCCTGCTAGGCGAAGGACGTAGCTCAATGAATATTTCCTTCGACAACACCTACGCTCAGCTGCCAGGACGCTTCTTTGCCAAGCAGAAACCGGCCCGTGTTCCGGAACCGAAGCTCATCCGTCTCAACCGCGAACTAGCGGAAAAACTCTCGCTCGACGCCGACTGGCTGGAATCAGCTGACGGCGTCTCGGTGCTCGCAGGCAACTCGACGCCCGAGGGTGCCGATCCAATCGCGCAGGCGTACGCTGGTCACCAGTTCGGTGGATTCTCGCCACAACTCGGCGATGGGCGCGCCATCCTGCTGGGCGAAGTCATCGACACGGACGGTGCACGTCACGATCTGCAGCTGAAGGGCTCAGGACGAACACCGTTTTCACGCGGCGGCGATGGCAAATCTGCACTCGGCCCAGTGCTCCGCGAATACATAGTCAGCGAAGCCATGGCTGCACTCGGGGTTCCCACAACCCGAGCACTCGCCGCTGTTGCGACCGGCGAAACGGTAAGACGCCAAGAAGGGTCGCTCCTCGGCGCTGTGTTCACCCGCATAGCCGCAAGTCACATTCGCATTGGGACGTTTCAGTATTTTCTGGCACGTCAGGATATCGATGCCCTGAGACTCCTCGCCGATCATGCCATCGCCCGGCACTATTCGGATGCCTCTGATGCGAAAAATTCTTATGTGACTTTGTTAGAGTCAGTCGCCGTTGCCCAAGCTGATCTGATAGCTCAATGGATGTCTCTCGGGTTCATCCACGGTGTGATGAACACAGACAACACGGCCATTTCTGGGGAGACGCTCGACTATGGCCCGTGCGCATTCATGGACGCGTTCCACTCGCAGCGCGTCTTCAGCTCCATCGACTCCGGTGCACGCTATGCTTGGGCTAACCAGCCCGACATCGGTCTCTGGAACCTCAGCCGTTTCGCCGAAACGCTGCTGCCCTTGCTGTCTGAGGACCCCAACGAAGCGACGCAGATTGCCAAAGCTGCACTCTCCGAATATCCCAAA
Organism: Vicinamibacteria bacterium; assembly: GCA_963578805.1. Classification (GTDB taxonomy): domain Bacteria; phylum Acidobacteriota; class Vicinamibacteria; order Vicinamibacterales; family UBA8438; genus CAUZIB01. The sequence goes on from CAUZDY010000054.1 coordinate 12,076, forward strand.
CGATTTGACGGCCAATACATCGCCCACTTCCGCGCAAAACTCGGCCTTCCGCATGAGGCACCAGTCGAGCTCATCAAGGAATGTCTCGACCTGCTAAATGCCCAGGTAATCGATTTTTCCCTCTTTTTTCGTCACCTCACACGTGTCGCCGGCGGAGAGGATTCCCAGTTACTTGCCACAATGTTCAGGAGCCGTAAGCCTTTCGAAACATGGTTCGCGAAATGGCGTAGCGTAGCCGATCCCGACAGGCACCTCTCCGACATGCGCGCCACTAACCCGATCCGCATTCCGCGCAATCACCGCGTCGAGCAAGCCATCCAGAGCGCCTATGGTGGCGACTTTGCCCCGTTTCACCGTCTCGTCGAAGCGCTCGCCGAGCCCTACGTTGACAAGATCGAATACGCTGATTTGGAAGCACCACCGCGACCAGAGGAAATCGTTCACGCAACTTTCTGCGGCACCTAGCGTGAGAATCCCTATACAACCTCTGCGGGAGGGGTTCTGCTTCATCGCTCAGCGACCGAAAGTAACACGCCCACCCAAGACAACTGACCGAGGCAACCCTGGGTAGCCCAAAACACTTTCATACACCGTATCAGTCAGGTTTTCGACCCGCGCGAAGACCGTTAGATCGTCATTCACGGGAATCTGACCACCGAGACCGACCATCGTGTAGCCGGGGTTCACCGTAATCTCAACGGGGCGCCCATCCAACACGCGGACGAGTCCAATGAACGACGAATCGTGGCGCCGGCCGATAGCTCGTACGTGCGCGTGAACACTGCCCCAGTCGCGCGTATACATCAGTTGCAGTGTCCCCGAATGCTTTGGACGTCGCAGTAGCGGCTGGCCCGGTTGGAATTGATCGCTCGGACTGACCGTCGACACGACCTCCGTGTCAACCAGCGCGTAGCTGAAGCGGGCCGTGAATCCCGCGAACGGTCGCTGCAGGCTGGTCTCTAGTTCAACGCCCCTCGCGTCAGACCCTGCGATATTGAGGAAGTCCGGAAGGCCGTCGCCGCCGAACCCCGGCGAGAACAGAAACGCAACCTGATCCGTGTATGAGTTGTCGAAGTACGTGACGCGGCCCAACCACCGTTGATTGCCCAGCGTAACCTCGAGACCCCCATCGATCGTCCGGGCCCTCTCCGGCTGTAAATCTGGATTCCCGTCGACGAAAGCCGATCCAAACAACTCGGCCAAGACGGGATTCTTGATACCCTTCCCAATGCTCCCAAAGACCTTGACAGACGAAAGCGGTCCCGATCGAAACGGTAGAGGGTAGCCGCCCGCCGAGAGTTTCGGGCTGAACTCCGTACCGTAATGAGAGTGGCGATCGGTGCGCCCGCCAAGAGTAACGGACCAGTGGTCAGCCATCGCGAACTGTTGCTGGGCAAAGTACGCGTGATCGTCGACGCGGAAATCCTGCCAAGGATCCGACTCACGCGCGTACTCGTATCCAACGCTGAAGACCTGATCACTGAGCCACGTCAGGTCCATCTGATAGCGCAACGAAGGTCGCCGAAACGCTGATTTAAGCGACCCCTGAAAGTCGCTGACGCCGAACGGCGTGGTTGCCAAGAAGTGACCGGTAGGAAGGGATGCCGGATCGGCCACAAGACCCAGAAACGACGTCTCGTCGAGGAGTCGCACGAGCCGCGGACTGTTGGGGAAGCGCGCGCCTGGTTCCCCATCGAGGACTGCGTGCACATTGAACGTCGGATCGGTAATCAGATTTGCTGACAGGTGGTCCCACCGGAAGTAGGTAACCGTCGCAGCATGGTGTACGACTGCGGAGGGCGTGTGATCGAACTGGAGATGCCAGGAGAGATCCTCGGTGTCCTGGCGCGTGCCTCGGTCGGCTGGTCCGTATGCGGTTTGCCCGACCGCCCGACCGCGGGCGTCGCTGTAGCGGACTCCCCCACGCAGTGTGGCCTGGCCGCGAAAGGCGACACCAAGACCTCCGTTTACTGAGGTCTGATCGAACCGGTCAGACTCGACGAAGTCATTCGAGAACGCTCCATCCGTTCCACGGTAGGCGACACCAAGCTGGTAGTCGACCCGCTGCCCGGTACCACCCAGTAACCACGCGTCCCCACGCACCGTGCCGAACGAACCACCCTCAAACGAACCGGACACCTCCGGCGCGTCGGTCGGTTGTCCGCGTTTGGTGAAGACCTGGATGACCGCTCCGATCGCATCCGAGCCGTACAGAGCAGACTGGGCCCCGCGCACGATTTCCACGCGGTCGATGTCTCCAGCCGAGACACGACTGAAATCGAACTGGCCGCCGCTGATATTGAAACGTACGCCGTCAACGAGTACATGGTTGTAGTCGGATTCTCCCCCTCGCGCAAAGAGTGAGGTCAAAGCGCCTTCCCGACCGTTCGCTTCGACATGTAGACCAGAAACCTGCCGCACGACGTCTCCTAGTGAGGAGGCTCCAGAGACCTGGATATCCTGGGCCGTGAACACGGTGAGTGATTCGGCGACGGAGGCACGAGGTACTGGTGTCCCAGACGCCGTGACCACAACAGTGTCGTCGAATGGCGCGATTACCAGTTGAAAATCGTAAGTTGCGCTGGCCGTCACGGTGATGTCCTGCGAACGTGTCGTAAACCCTTCGTGGCGCACCGTGACGCGATAGGAGCCCTCCGAAGGTAGATCCAGACGATACCGACCATCGGCCTCGGTCACCGTCGTCATGAGTCTGTCGCCGGCGAAGACACCGACGGTGGCTCCCGCAAGTACGCCGCCGGAGAAATCCGTGATAGCGCCGGCCAGAGTGATCCGTGATTGGGCGGAGATCGGTTGCGTGAGAAGCGCAACCAGAGTCAAGAACGCAAGGACGGTCTGTTGCAGCGAGTGACTCATCAGGAACTTCTCCTTCCGAAGAGCCCGAGGAATCCTGTTCCGACACGGCTTTTGACCAACTGTCGCTCTGAGATGCCACCCGGAGAAGACAATGGGTCGGAACTGGCAGGGTGGGCGTAGATCCGCCCAAGATGATGAAGGATTGGACGGTTGCCGATTCGCAAGAAGGCGCGCAGCACGTGGCCCCTCGGCCACGACCTAAACGCCTACGGATTTGAAAGGAGAGACAAGCCAGACGGCGATGTCATCCCCTCACCCCCCCCGCGGAAGTTCAGGCCAACTGATCACACGTCGGCAGGTCTTCGGGCTCACGGGCGAATCGGCGCGTCGCGCCTACCTACTGGCCATCGCTTCCCAGCTCGTGTGAACCAGTGCATCGTGATGGCGGTCGTTCCCGTTTACCGCTGCGGGGCAGCCCCGGAATCTCACCGGGTTCCCTCTTGCCACTCCGGACTGTCCAGAGCACCGACGCAACGAATGGTGAGAGTAGCGCGGATTAAATCATCAGTCAAATGAGGTCATCAGAGCGTTCCGAGGACGTAGACGCATCACCTCTAGGCAATGTGACTTGCTAGCAGCGAGGTGTTGACTAAGACCACATACATCACCTTCGGCACCGCAAATAACACTCGACTTGCGCCGCCTAATTACGGGAAGACCGATCATGTGAAGCCCCGGTGCGCTGGTCACGCGGTACTATGCTCCGACCCTTACGAAGAGATATCCGTCACCTCCGTGATACGCTTCCGATGCTCCCGCTATAGCTGTCATCAATGCCTCTCGTTACGCTGGAACATGCTTACCTAGCGCTCGGACACGAACCGCTACTCGCTCAGGCGACGCTGCCGGTCGAGCGGGGGGAGGCGTCTGCGGTGTCGGTAGAAACGGTGCGGACAAATCGTCGCTGCTTCAGCTCATCAGTGGTAAACAGGCGCCTGATATCGGGGTGGTTCGCATGGAGCCACACCTTCGCACAACCAGGAAAGAAACCGTCCGTTCGATCGACCGCAAAGGTACACGACACCAGATTTTCTTCGGATGCGTGAAAAAGTATTAGACGGTGAATCAACGTTTGTGTTGATGTGTTAAAGCGTGTCGCACTCTTCGTCGGTATCGCCGTGGCGGTCTTAATCGTCGCATTCTTACTACCCCTCGACATTGCGGTCGGAACGCTGCGATCATGGGCGGAAACCGGCGGAGCGATCGGCATGGTCTGGTTTGGCACGGTCTACGTCGTACTGGCACTGCTGTTCGTGCCTGGCGCCGCGCTGACGATGATGGCGGGCGCTGGTTTTGGAATCGTGAGAGGGCTCCTGATCGTCGCCATCGCAACCTCAGTAGCTGACGCCACAGCATTTCTCTTGGGTCGGTATGTGGCGCGCGACTCCGTCTTGCGCCTACTGGATCGCTACCCTCGGTTTAAGATCGTCGACCGCGCGATCAGCCGCGGCGGGTGGCGTATCGTGGCGCTGATCCGACTTAATCCGACGATTCCATACAGCGCCAGTAACTACCTCTTCGGTGTAACCGGTGTCGCATTCCTTCCCTTTCTGATATCGAGCGGGATATTCACGATACCGGGTGCATTCGCCTATCTTTATCTCGGATATGTCGGTGCCGAAACGCTCGGTGGCAGTAACCGCAACCCAGTCGAGTGGATCCTACTGGTCATCGGTCTAGTCGTAACGATCCTCGCCCTCTTGTATATCACCGTCCTGGCGCGCCGCGGGTTCGCGGAGTTGGAGTCAGGTAAATAGACGGCCAGTCCACCTTCGACTCAGTGCTTGATGCCTACCAACGGTCAAATCGAAGCCCACCGATCCGGCCTGCGAGTGTGGCTACTCGCTCATGGCGCTTGCTCGGCAAATCCCTGGTAGATCATCTTCGCTTCGTCGAATTGAGCGAAGACGTGGTCTCGCTCCTGCTGGGAGCGCCACCCCGGCCACGCCTCGGCCATCTCACGTAGCTTGTCAATCCAACGGACCGAGTATTCGGCCGCTTCACGGCTTCGCACCGGCTGATCCCCAACCGTCACCCACACCGGATTCGTGAAGGCCTGGGCATAGTTTGCGTCGAGGGGAAATCGGTCCTCCGGTGTGCCTTCGGCTCGCAGGTGATACCAGCCGCTCTCAGTCACTTGAACCGATTTGGTGTAGTCCAGACTCGTACGATCCCCGTCGAGCCTGACTTCGTCAATCACCTCACCGTTATGCACCAGCAGCGCTGACTCCAGCGGAACGATCGACCGCACGCGCGCCGAGAGCTCAACGGTGCCCCCACCAGCCGGAAGCTCGACCGTTTCTCCGGGAAGCCTGCCGTTGACGCTGAATTCCACAAGAGGGCCAGTCGAGACGAAGGCGTGACCGTCGCGCATCCCGTCGAACCAGGCCTTCATGTCGAGGCCGCTGGCTCCGGTGTAGACGTAGGTGCGAACCGAGGCAACA
>CAUZDY010000055.1:0-17038 GCA_963578805.1 Vicinamibacteria bacterium
GCACCGACCAGCGGCCCGGCCGAGACGCCTACGAGCGTTACGAGCAACTGGTAGGCGCACTTCGGGAGCAAGTGGAAAAGCTCGACGCAATCGTGGGAGCCACCGAGTCGAGTAACGGAGAGTCCTCCGGCCGGCAGCCGTGACGGCGGAGGAGGGCCTGCCGTGCCGCCTCCCGCAGCGACCCTGTCGGGCGGAGGGCTAGCCCACGCGAAGCGCGGGCGTTGCAACGATGCCAGCCCGGCGGCACTAATCTAGCATCGAGTGGTGGCCCAAAAACCCGGCGGCTCCCGACTTGGGGTGCGAGGCCGCTGGGTGTGCCGTCAGCTTGACCGGAGCTCGGACAACGACGCTATCCCGTCCTGTCCAAAAACACGAACGAACTCAAGACCCGTGTCAGCCGGGGCGTTTCGGATAGACGCGTCTAACGCTTACTTCGCCAAGGGAAGCTAGAATGCTCCGTCATGAGCACGCCGATCCAAGCCTGGACGTTCTCGGTCGTCGCCGTGGCTGGTTGGATCCAGCATGACCAACAGGCCGCTATCGTCTACTTGCTCGAGGAGCACAGAGTCCTCAAAGCTCGGAGTACCGCGCCAGCCCTCGACCCTACCGGGTTCACTCCTGTAATCGGCCGTAAAAAGACCTGGTTCGTTCATCTGGTTGGGCACCCGCCGAACTCGAATTCGGCTACGCAACGCAGCGTCACGATGACACCGGCAAACGTATCGAATCCCGACGTGTGCCCGATACCGCCAATCGCCCGCAACGCTTCGCCAATCTCGTCCATGTCACCGTTGAGCACTGCGTGCAATCCTCGATGAATGTCAGCATTCGCCGCCCCGCGCGCAGCAGCGGCAAGGTAGGCGGCGCTGATCGGATTGCCGGATTGCGCCGCGAGCGGCGCGGCGGTCTCGTAGAGCCGCTCGGCAACCGGCTGGTAGCCCAGTTGATACAACGTGGCCAGAACGCCGCCGATGAAATCGTCACCTGATGGGGTGAGACCCGGACCGAGACCGACCAGCGAGTCGAGCGCAGGCGGAGCCATGACCGTCGCCGCCGGCAGCGCCTGCCTCAACCACGCGCGTAATGCCCGGACCGTCGGGTCCGCGGCGTGCGCAAGACGGTCAGCATACCCAGCTGCAGGGTAGACGAGCGACAGCAACCCCTGCTTATCGCCCGCAACCCGTGTCATCGCGCTTGCATCGAGACACGTCAAGCCCCGCATCAGCGATACCCTGTTGCATGGCGGCGGCGCAGGCGGAGTCCAGGTGGGTGCATCACTGAGGTGTATCGCCAGTCCCGCGCCGACATGAAGTGCCGATACGCCGCACCAGCAATGCATGCCGGCGGCCACCCCGCTTGCGTGCCAGTTCACACCGCCAGACACGCGAAGCCGCACGCCCAGCGGGTCGGCCGTAGCCGTCTCGGGCAGCAGGCAGATCCAGTCGCCGGTCACTGACACCAGGTAGCAACTGCGCGTGAACACCGAAGCCACCCGAAACTCGGTGCCCGCTATCAGACTCGGCTGCGCAATACAACCGACTTCGATAGCACTGATCGCCAGACGCTGGCTAGAATCAAGCATCGTCTCGCACGATATGGGTGCCGGCTTCGCCGCGTAATGCGCGCAGCGCAGCATCCAGATGACCGATAACTGCCCGATCGCCGCCACCTTCAATGAAGTCAATCGCGGCGTCGATCTTCGGACCCATGCTGCCCGATGGAAACTGATGTTCGGCACGCAGGCGGCGGATCTCTTGCAGACTCACGGTATCGAGCGAGCGCTCGTTAGGCCCGCCGAAATCCACTGACACTTGCTCCACCGCGGTGAGGATCAACAGCGTCTCGATGCCCAGAAGATTGGCCATGTGCGCTGATGTCCGATCCTTGTCGATGACGGCTTCGACACCGCATCGCGCGCCATCGGGGGCGCGCACGACCGGAATACCGCCACCGCCCCCGGCGATCACCGCCGTACCCCGTTGCGCCAGCTCCTCGACCAGTGAAATGTCACAGATATGCAGCGGTTCGGGTGACGGCACAACATGGCGCCAGCCACGAGCGCCGTCCGGTTTCATCAACCAGCCGAGTTCGGCCTGTATGGCGGCGGCATCGGCCGCGCTGAAAAACGGGCCGATCGGTTTGGTCGGACGTGCGAACTCCGGGTCCTCGCCATCGACCTCGACCTGGGTAAGCAGGCACGCGACATGGCGCTCATTGCCGGCCCTGCGCAGCGCGTTCTCCAGTGCCTGCACGAGCAGGTAAGCGATACCGCCCTGGCTGTGGGCGACGCAGATATCGAGCGGCATCGGCGCGATGCGATCGCGCGTAAGCGCCTGGCGCATGAGTATCTTGCCAACCACCGGACCGTTGCCGTGCGTGATGATCAACTCGTTGTCCTGCAGCAACAGCGGCAGCAGCGAAGTAGCGGTACGAGCCGCTATCGCCTTCTGCTCGTTGGAGGTCCCTTCGATGTCCTCGGGGTGAGTCGCGTTGCCGCCGATCGCGACCAGCAGACGATCAGGGATCGGGAACACCATAGCTAGCCGCCTCGACGGCTACCGATCCACTCGAGCGCCAGCGCCGCGGCATCCGCGTTCGACGGGGCCACGACGACACCAGCCTCCCGCAGTGTCGCGATCTGCTGTGACCGGTCCTGCCGATCGCCACGCGTGCCGGTGACCGAACAGACGATCACGGGTAGCTGTTCGGCACGCCCGTTCAGACAGTTTGCCAGGTGGCCCGCGGGATCTTCCGCGGCACCCTGACCTATCACGATGTCGAGCAAAATGACCCCGACGCCGGCGTCGGCGAACGCCTCGGCGAGCGGCGCATCGCGCACGGCGGGATCGATCATGGGATGTGGCCGACCCCGGGTGTACTCGTCATCGCCCAGATCCAGCAGGACGTGTGCATCGTCGGCTCGCCCCAGTTCCCTCGCCCCGGGAACTGGGGCGTTGGACGCCACGGCTTCACCGGCCTCGGTAAACACCACTTGAGCTTCGGCCGCGAGCGTACCACCAGCGAACAATCCTCGCACACGGCTACCGCGCGCATTGGTCCGGTGCGTTTCGACCCGGACCGCTTCGGGACCCGCAAGGCTTACGCCGCCGAGTGCATGCTCGGCCGCGGCCTTCAGGGTACGCGCCAGGGTGGCGTTATGAGGCAACGGAATACTATCCGCCCCGACGAAACACACGGTGTAGGATTTCGCACTTGCGGCGATCTTCGCCGTAATGCGTGCAACGACATCACCGGCAGGCGGTTTGGAGATCAGCACGATATGTCGAGTGCCGGGGTCGGCTTCGAGTACTTCCATGGCCATCAGGGTCGAAATCCCGCCCACCGCTTCGCTGAGGTCACGCCCGCCCACGCCCAGTGCATGAGAAACACCGCCCCCGGCTTCGGACAGCAGCGACGACACCTCCTGTATTCCCGTCCCGGATGCACCGACGATGCCGATCTCGCCCCTCGAGACGCGGTTCGCGAACGCCAGCGGCACGCCATCGATGATGGCGGTGCCGCAGTCCGGCCCCATCACCAGCAAGCCGAGATCCCGCGCCTGGCGTTTGAGCGCCACCTCATCGGCCAGCGCCACGTTGTCGCTGAAGATCATCACATGCCGGCCGCTTGCGAGTGCCTTGCGCGCTTCTGCAGCGGCGTACGAACCCGGCACCGAAATCAACACCAGGTTGGCAACCGGCAGCACCTGCGAGGCACCGCGCAGGTCGCGCGGTCGCCAGCCGCCAGTCTTCTGCTGCCCGCGCGAACCGCGATCCGCATCAAGCGCGTACTCGGCAGCTTCGAGCGCCTGTTCCGCCGCAGCCCCTGAGCGCGCGCGAACCGCTATCACCAGATCACCACCACTCGCGTCGATACCTTCGCCACTCAGGAGTCCCGCATCGAGCATGAGTCGTTGATTGGTTGGCGAACCCATCATCAGTGCGGCGTCCTCGACACCGTCGCTGTCGGCCACGGCTCGCGAGATGCGCATGAGGGCGACCGAGTCGAGAAAAAAACCGGTCCGTACTCGGTGCAGGGATATGCTCATCGGATACCCATGCTGGCCGCGAAGGCACGCAACGCCTGCTCAAAGCAGCCGAGCGGTGCTTCGACAACCCCGGCACCGACCTGCCCTACCCCGGGTTCGCGGTGCGCAATACCGGTGTTGATGGTCGGGGCGATGCGGCTGTCGACGACGCGGCGAATGTCGATGCCGGTTGGTACGCCCAGGTAGTCAAGCGCGGGTATCGTCCACTCGGGGTTCCCACCGACGGTGATCTCACGCATACGGTGTGTGAAGAGCGCCGCTTCGGATGCTTGTCCGGCCCCTACGAACCCTGCCACCGCCGGCGCTGCGCCCATCGCAAATCCGCCAAGCCCGACGGTCTCGACGATCGTCGAATCACCCATGTCCGGGTTGGCGTCAACCTCGCTGAACCCCGGGAAGTACAGGCCCTGCGGCATCTCCACCGGCGCGATGAACCACTCATCGCCGGTGCCACTCACTCGGATGCCAAAATCGGTACCGTTGCGGGACATGGCGGTCACAACGGTGCTCGCTTCGATACCGCGCACCGGATCCATCATCGCCTTGCCGAGCACCATCGCGATATTGAGGAAGAACTGGTCGTTGCCAGCGATGAACGTCAGAGCTTGCACGAGCGTTTCGCTATCGTTACAACGCCGCGCCAGCGCGGGCGCCAATGCTCGCAACAGCAGTCCCGTGCAGGCAACGTTTCGCTGGTGCATCTCATCACCCATCCCGAGACCGCGGGCCACCAGGTTCTTGAGTGGGACGCCCCGCATGTCACGCAAAGCATCGCCCAACACCGGACCGAGCACGTCACGCAGCCACGCGAGCCGGCTGAGGACATCCGCGTCGTTGCCACCGAAGCGCATGACTTTTCCCAGGCCTTCGTTGATCGTGCAATACGCACGGTTGCCGAACGCCCGGTTCTCTACCACCATCAGTGGCTGGGACATCGTGGTCAGACCGGTCATCGGTCCAACGGCGGCAAAGTGATGGTTGGGCTGAAAGTCGAACGCACCGCGCGCCGCCATGCGTTCCGCCGCGGCCAGATCCTCCGCCCAGCCCTCGAAAACCGCGATCCCGGCCACCGCACCCCGCATCGGCCCGCACATACGCTGCCAGTCGATTGGCGGGCCGGCATGAAGGATCATTTGCGGCCCCAGCCCGGCGATGCATTCAGACGCCGGCACGACATCGATCAGCACCGGGTCTGCAGCCAGGATGCGCTGCAATGCCTCCCGATTGGCCGTCTCGACGCGCGAACTCAGGCCGCTCGCCGACACGTCGTCGAGCTGATCGAGCAGCGACGCCAGCTCCGGATCGCCGCCAGCGGGCGGAGCCCAGTCCACGTGCACGACATCGACACCGAGCTCTGCCAGGTCACTGGCGAACGCATCGAGACCCACGTTGATGACGCCGGTTACGTGATCGAGGCGTTTACGATCTGGCGGTCTCGACATGGGCGCGACGGCTCAGCTCGGCTGTTCGTAGGCGGCGTTGGCGGCATCGACCGCCGCACCAGGGCTCGAAGTATAGTGCTGCCGACGGAGCACGGCTTCCAGTGCAGTAAGACAGCGGAATACGCTCGTTCGGCGACACACGTGACCCATGGTACCGATCCGCCAGATCTTGCCGTGCAACGGGCCGAACGAGGTGCCGATCTCGATACCGAAATCCTCCAGCATTTCGGTTCGCAGCCGATCACCGTCGATGCCATCTGGAATCACTACGCCGGTCACGTTCGCCATCCGCGCACCCGGGTCGCCGTATAGTTGCAGATCCATGGCCTCAAGCCCGGCACGCAACGCGCGCCCGGTAACGGCGTGTCTCTGAAACCCCTGCTCCAGACCCTCGGCCAGCACTACGCGGGCGCACTCGCGCGCTGCGTAGAGCATGCTGGTCGCCTCAGTGTGGTGATTCAGGCGTGCCGGGGACCAGTAGTCCATCAGCATCGGCAGATCGAAATAGTTCGAGCGTATACAGCCGCCTGCAGCGTCCCGGGCTCCTTGCGGGCGAATGCCGAGTTCGATGTGTTTACGCGTATTGACGACGTCCGCCACGCGTTCATTGAAAGTGACCGGCGCAGAACCCGGGGGGCCTGACATACATTTCTGCAATCCGGCGGTCACGGCATCGAGCTGCCACGCATCGACTTCCAGCGGATTGCCACCGAGCGTCGCCGTGGCGTCAACGTAAACCAGGACATCCGCGTCACGACAATACGCCCCGATTTCGTCGAGCGGCTGCGCCATGGTCGTCGAGGTGTCACCATGAACCATCGCCAGTACGTTGGGCCGATATCGACGCACCGCGTCGGCGATCTGGTCGGGCTCGAACACGCTGCCCCACTCGGTTTCGATCGATTCGACGCGCGCGTCATAGCGCGCCGCGATCTCCATCAGCAAGTGCCCGAAACGCCCGAACACCGGCACCAGCACCGTATCCCCCGGCGTGATCAGGGATGCCAGACAGGCTTCGATACCGGCTCTGGCCGTGCCGTCGACCAGCAGCGTCCACTGATTGTCGGTACGAAACACCTGCCGGTACAACACCATGACCTCGTCCATGTAGGCGGTAAACTGTGGATCGAACTGACCCAGCATGGGTGTTGCCATGGCACGCAATACCGGCGGATAGACGTCGACCGGACCCGCACCCATCAGCAGTCTTGGTGACGGGTCCAGCGCGTCGAAAAGAACGGGTGTCCGACTGCTCGGCATGTCATCCATAGTAAACGATCACACCACAATCCGCGTGATACTGTCCAGCGACGTTACCAGGCGCATCGTGTCACGGAACAGCGACGCACATCGTAGCGATGTCCACGTTCTGGACCTATCCGTCCCTCGCGTCGGACTGTGGAGCGGCCGGGTTGGTCGGCAGTCGCATGACAAACGTCGTACCTTTGTTGGGGTTGCTCTCGACCGTGATATCGCTGCCCATCAAGCGACAGAAACGGTGACTGATCGCAAGCCCCAAGCCGGTGCCGCCGTAGCGTCGCGATGTCGAGCTGTTGGCCTGGGTGAATTCATCGAACAGCGACTCCAGCTGATCATCGGCGATGCCGATCCCCGCATCCGTGACCCTGAGGGGCGTGGTTGGAGAAAACTATCCTACCTCATCATTGCCTTTCACGCGGCGGCGGATGCGTCGCGTATGAATCACGTGTCGCGTGAGTGAGACGACTTGCGTCGGCGGCCACGGCGCAGTCACACTTGCAGGAGCGGAATCGTCCGCTGAGTATTCGGAATGGCCTCAATGCTGCAGACCCGACGTGCTTACCAGGGCATGGTAACGGCGCCGCACTACCTCGCCGCGCGCGCGGGGCAACGCGTGCTTGCCGAAGGTGGCAATGCCATCGAGGCAATGCTGGCAGCATGCAGTACTATCGCCGTCGTGTACCCGCACATGAACGGTCTGGGCGGTGACAACTTCTGGCTGTTCCACGCCCCCGGCAGTGAGCCGGCTGGTATCGATGCCTGCGGAGGCGCTGCCGATGCCGCCGACACCCGCTACTATCTCGACCACGGCGATGCGGCGATACCGGCACGTGGTCCCCGTGCCGCCCTCACGGTAGCGGGCGCGGTTTCCGGCTGGCAGCGCGCCTTCGAAGTCAGCAGGACCTGGGGTGGCCGTCTGCCACTTGCCCGCCTGCTCGAAGATGCCGTGTTCTACGCGGAACACGGTTTTGCCGTATCGGCCAGTCAAAGCAGTCACACCGCAGCAAGGCACAATCAGATGGCGGATACGGTCGGGTTCCACGACCTGTACATGCCGAGCGGACGGATCCCGGTTGCCGGTGAGCTGTTCAGGAACCTCGCACTTGCGGAAACCCTGAAACTGCTGGTGCGCAACGGTCTCGATGATTTCTACCGCGGCGAGCTGGCTCGCCGCATCGGGGCCGGCTTGCAGGCAGCCGCCAGCCCGCTTGGGCACGAAGACCTCAAACGCTACCGTTGCCTCGACGTCGTGCCGCTTTGTTTGACGCTCGACTGCGGCCGGATTTTCAATCTGCCACCCCCCACCCAGGGACTGGCGTCGCTGATCCTGCTGGGCGTGTTCGATCGGTTAGGCGTCAGCAAGGTGGAGAGCTTTGATTTCGTACACAGTCTGGTCGAGGCCACCAAACAGGCAATCCGGGTGCGGGATGCGCAGGTCACGGATCCGGATTACATGCCTCGGGACCCGGCCGAATTCCTTACCGAGCGGGCACTCGATGCCATGGCGGCCGACATCGATCGCGAGCGAGCGGCACCCTGGCCCCATCCCGCGACGGCGGGCGATACGGTTTGGCTGGGCGCAATCGATGCCACTGGTCGGGCGGTCAGCATGATCCAGAGCCTCTACTGGGAGTTCGGTTCGGGGGTGGTGTTGCCGGATACCGGCATCACCTGGCAGAACCGCGGCTGCAGTTTTGCGCTGGACAAGCACTCGCTGAATGAGCTCAAACCGCGCCGCCGGCCGTTTCACACCATTCAACCTCCACTCGCGCTGCTGAACGACGGGCGTACCCTGGTGTTCGGCACTATGGGTGGTGACGGCCAGCCTCAGACGCAAGCGGTAGTGTTCACTCGTCACGTGCTCTACGGCCAGGAGTTGCAAGCAGCGATCACCGCACCGCGCTGGCTGCTGGGGCGGACCTGGGGAACCGAGATCACCAGTCTGAGGATGGAGAGTCGTTTCGACGTAGGTCTCATCGATCGGCTTCGAGACGCTGGTCACGACATCGAAGTCGTGGGCCCGTACGACGAGTTGATGGGCCATGCCGGCGCCGTGGTGCACCATCCGTCCGGTCTTCTGGAAGGCGCGTCCGATCCACGCAGCGATGGTGAAGCGGCTGGCTTCTAGCGGACCAGCATGCGACACCGCTACATGAGTACGCCGTCGACCGGTTGCAACGGTTCGGGCACCTGTGTTTCACCGAGTTGCTGACGCAGGTCGATTTCGATCGTGCGGCATGTCGCATCCATCGGTGTGTCCGTCGGGTTGTTCTCGAAAGGGCTCTCCAGGTAACGGCCGATCGCCTCCAGCATAACGAATACCTGACTGAGGATTACCGTTACCGGTACGGCCGCCCACGTGAGGTGCTGCGCCACCCCGAACGGCAGCAACAGATAAAACAGCCAGATGATTCGCGAGATGAGATAGCTGTAGTGCGTCGGAAACACCGTCTTTTTGATGCGTTCGCACATGCCCATGTAGTCACTGAAGCGCTGCAGCGTGTCCTGCACCGGCACTACCAGTATCCGGTCGATGTATCCCCGTCGATGAGCATGTGCCAACCGTTCGGTCTGAATCTGCAAAAGCGCATTTTGCTTGCTGCTGAACGAGCCGATGCGCTCCATGTCCGTTGCCGATAACCATCGCTGCATCTCGGGCATGGGATCTTTGTCGCGCAACGAGAAATTCAACGCCACGTTCCACACCAGCTGGCGGCAGATCATCTCCTTGTGCAGGTCTTCAACCTGTTCGCAGCTCTCCGGCTTTTCCTCAAGTGGTGTGAGCAAGCACAACACCTGCCGGGCAAGCGCGCGCGAATCGTTGACGATGCCACCCCAGATCTTGCGTGCTTCCCACCAGCGCTCGTAGGCCGACCTCGTCGTGTCCAAAAACACGAACGAGACCAACACCCTCGTCAACCTGGGCATTTTTGATAGACGCGTCTCCGCTTTGATTGGCAACGCAAGGTAGAATCCGTCATGAGCCCGCCTATCCAACTCCGGACACTCCTCGTCGTCGCCGTCGCCGATTGGATCCAGCGTGAGCAACTGGCCGCTATCGTCTACTTGCTCGAGGAGAACAGAGTCCTCCAGGCTAGGCTCCACGGGAGGAAACTCCGCTTCAGCGACGACGAGCAACGGCGGCTCGCGGCAAAGGGTAAGGCGCCCGGCAGGAAACTCTTGGCCGAAGTCGCCGGTATTGTCACACCGGAAACCCTCCTGGCCTGGCATCGGAGGCTCATTGCGCGGAAGTGGGAGAAACGAGCGGGCCCTCCGCGCGTCATGGTCGAGCTCATCGTGCGCCTAGCGAAAGACAATCCGCGCTGGGGGGTACACTAGAATTCGCGGCGCACTCTCGAATCTCGGCCATACCGTTGCGAGGAGCACCATCGCAAATATTCTACGAGAGCACGGCGTCGAGCCCGCGCCCAAGAGAAGTGAGCGGACGCCCTGGCGCACGTTTCTGACCGCCCATTGGGAAACCGTGGCTGCCACCGACTTCTTCACCGTCGAGGTCGTTACGTTCGGTAGGCTCGTGACCTACTACGTACTCGTCGTGATCGAGCTCTCCTCACGAAAGATTCACGTTGCCCGGAATTACTCCGGGGCCTGACAGCGCGTTCATGATGCAGGTCGGCCGCAATCTCACTGATCCGCTCGACGGCTTTCTGCTCGGCAAGCGATTCCTCATCCTCGACCGCAACAAGAAGTTCGCCGCGGAGTTTCGAGGGCTCGTCGACGATGCCGGAACTCGAGTCATTCGCTTGCCGTACCGTTCGCCGAACTTGAACGCTTACATCGAAAGGTTTGTTCTTTCGATAAAAAGCGAATGTCTCAATCGGATGATTTTCTTCGGCGAGCAATCGCTGCGAAGAGCCGTAGCCGAATTCATTCATTATTTCATGGAGAGCGCAACCATCAAGGTCTCGAAAACGTGTTGATCGAATCGGACGAGCACGTGGGCAGTCTCGACGGGAACGTGAGATGTCGCAAACGATTGGGCGGTATGCTCAACTACTACTATCGCGAAGCCGCATAAGAACTCGGTGCGAGTCGTTCAGCGGATGACCTGGAAGCGGTGGTCAGGTTGGCGAATCGCCTCTCGCGTGCCAGGCGCCGATCGATAGTTTTTCCGGGCGACAAAAAAGCCTTCGGGAATGACGCTCTTCGGCTCGTTCGTATTTTTGGACACGAGTGCGTCCAGCGAAGGCTGGCATGTTCAGTGGGAGACAGCCCCACCGGGGCAAAAGTTAGCGCCCCGTAGCTTGAGTCACATCAGTGGAGGAAACGAAGCGGATGAAGCTGGCTGACAAAGCCGTCTATAGGGCGGTGAGCGAGTCACAGGGCCGTAACACAAGTGAACCCACAGGTGGCCCCGATAAAAATAAACCTCAGAGGCCGAGTCTTCTCGTGTCGGACGAAGGCAACAGGATATGTCGCAGGCTAACTGATGAGGCATATCCCTCTGGCGGGGTGATAGGGACAGCACGGTGACAAGGACATGCCAAGCAACTGGAAAAGCCGTCCTCTTCCCAGGCAGAAATGTCTCGAGCAAGGTAGACCGTATAACCGGTGCCCCCTGGAAATCGGTCGAAGACGAGACGGTAGCGGCTGGGTCCGTAGTAGCGCTGAAGCGGGGTAATTCCCGCGGAGCCAAGGGTCCCTGCTGTACACAACTCCTTCGTCAACAAGTGAGGCAGGGGTGAGATGACAAACTCATCCGTTAGTCTGTATGAGCTGAGAGGAAGGATATACGTCAAGGCGAAGGCCCAAACGTCTTGGCGCTTCTGGGGTTTGTACGTGCACGTATGCAAGACGGAGACGCTACGCGAAGCGTATCGACTCGCCAAGGAAAACAACGGAGTTCCGGGTATCGAGGGAGTTTCGTTCGAGGCGATCGAGGAGCAAGGCGTAGTGAGCTTCGTCGAGCATCTCCGCAAGGAGCTCATTGAGCGCACGTACCGTCCCCTGCGGGTACGGAAGGTAGGAATCCCGAAGGACGGCGGCAAGACCCGCGTGCTCTCGAGTCCGGCCATCCGAGACCGGGTGGTCCAGGGGCCCTCAAGCTCATTCTGGAACCGATCTTCGAGGCGGACTTCCAACCGGGGTCTTTTGGCTACCGACCAAGGAGGTCACCGCATGGCGCGATACAGCGTGTTTCGGAAGCGATCTCCTCTGGTGCGTGATACGTGGCCATGGGGGGGGCCTTGGCGTCCATCACCACGGGCCAACCACCACCGCGTGACTGACTAGCCCTCTTTCCGGCCCCTACGGGCTCACCAGCTACGACGCAGCGAGCCGCGTTAGCTCGTTTAGAGCTTTTGCTGCGGAGGTTGGCTCCCGCCTTGCGTGAGATTGCTGCGGATGGCTTGAGCGGCTACACACGCAAGGAGAATCCTCGAGGGCAAAACTCATATCATCGATCTTGACCTGCGCGCCTACTTCGACACGGTTCGGCATCACATCGTGCTGGAGAAGGTGTCCAAGCGGGTCAACGACGACGACGTGATGCACTTGCTCAAGATGATCTTGAAAGTTTACGGAAAGCTGGGCGTTCCCCAAGGTGGCGTGATTTCTCCTCTGCTCAGTAATCTGTACCTCATCGAGGTGGACAGGATGCTGGAGCGGGCCAAGGAAGTCACGCGCCATGGTCATTGGACGCACATCGAGTACACTCGATTTGCCGACCGCCTTGTGATCTTGGTGGACCCTCATCCGCGACAACGGTGGCTTAGCAAGGCGGTAGAGAGGCGGCTTCGCGAGGAACTGGCCAAGCTACAAGTGGAGGTGAACGAGGAGAAGAGCCATCGAGTGGACCTGACGAAAGGCGAGAGCTTCGGATTTCTTGGCTTTGGGTTCCGCCGCGTGCGGAGTCGCGCAGGGCGGTGGATGCCGTTGCGCATGCCACTACTGAAAAAGCGCACGGCTCTGCTGCGAAAACTCAAGGCCGTATTCCGTCGCTACGTCTCCCAGCCTGTTAGGTTATTGATCGCGACGATCAATCCCATCCTACGTGGCTGGGTGAATTACTTTGCCGTCGGAAACTCGAGTCGATGCTTCTCGTTTATTCGATACTGGGTGGAAAAGAAGATTCGGCGACACCTGGCGCGCGCCCGATTGCGCCAAGGTTTTGGCTGGAAGCGATGGAGTAGGCGATGGATGTACGAGACTCTCGGACTTTTCACAGATTACCTCGTCGCCCCGCCGAAAGTCGATCCAGCCCGCTAGGTCCCATAACCCTTCGCGTGAAGTGTGCAGGAGCGCGCAGTGCGGGAAATCCGCACGCTGCGTGCGAGGTGGACGGGACTGGAAACGGACTTACGGTGCGGCTAGTGAGGCACTCCCAGAGGAAACGGGGAGAAACAGATAGGCCACACCTACGGAGTACCGCGCCAGCCCTCGACCCTTCCGCGCTCGCCAGCCGATCTGGAGGCCGGACGGCGCCACCGTCGCATTCTCCTCAGGGCGGCCGGGCGAGTGGAGAATTCTCGAGCAGACGGTCGAGGCACAGCGGAGGAGCTGTTTTCGAGCGAACACCTTGTGGGACCGTCTTCGTGGACCGCCGATGGCCGAGTGCTTGCGCTGAACGACTACGACCCGGCTGACCAGAAGATCGACTTTCTCTTGCTTGCAGACGAGCGGAGCCGGGACTCGGTAGCTACTAGGGGTAGCTCCGATGAGAAGCGATCCGGCCGAGACGGACCCATGGCGGCGCCGGGAACCTACCAGGCGCGACCCACCGTGGGAGATTGGACGCAAACCGTCTCGTTCGAAACAAGGATGGATCCTCGAATCATCACGGAAGGCACGGTCACCGAAGCGGACGTCACCGCTCAAGTCGAGCTGGTTCTAAAAGCGCGCGATGCCCTCAGCAGCGCGCGCCGGGCTGCAACCCGACTCGGCAAAGCGCTCGAAGAACGGCCCGACGACGAGACTCTCCTCGAGATTAAAAAGGCGCTGATCCCCGCGCTGCCCAAAGCTGGAAGCGTGTGGAAGGCCGAGCCCATGATCCTCGACCAGCTCGTTTACCTCTATCAGAACCGACCAGCGACCCGGCCGAGACGTCTACGAGCGTTACGAGCAACTGGAAGACGCACTTCGGGAGGAAGTGGAAAAGCTCGATGCAATCGTGGGAGCCGCACCGACCGACTCGAGTAACGGGAGTCCTCGTGGCGGAGGTCCTCTTTCCTGAGCCATGGGCCCTCTCGCGAGAGGAGACCCCACACGCCTTACTCAGCTGCGCTCTCGACACGGGCTCTCGCCGCTCTCAAGAAGATCGGCAAGGGTGCGGGCGACCACCTCCGTCGCCTTCCATCGGTCGTCGAGGACGAGGCACTCATCGGCGCGGTGGGCGTTCGCCTCGAGCAGACTGCGAGGCCCGGCCCCGTAGAGCACGGTGGGGATACCGGCGGCGGCGTAGTGGCGCGCATCTGTGTAAAGCGGGATGCCGTGTGTCGAGACGCGGATCCCAAAAATATCGCTCGCGTGACGCGCCAGAGGCTGTACCAGGTGACCTACGCCCGGGAGTGGCTTGAAGGGCTCAGCCAGCAAGACTCGTCGCACCTTCACCGAAATGCCGGGAAAGCTGAGAGCGGCAGAATTCATTACATCGCGCAAACGGGCTTCGACCGCCTCCGGCCGCTCCTCCGGAATCATTCGTCGTCGAGGCGGAAGCTGACCCTGTCCGGGACCACGTTGGTGTTGATGCCGTCCTCTAAGAGCCCGACGACGAGGGACGGTGAATCAATGCCCTCGACTTCGGAGCGGATATCCGGGTAACGAGCACGCTCGGCGTACAGCGCGGAAAGGATTTTCGTGGCCGCCTCGAGCGCGTCGTGGCCCGTCTCCGGGCGGGCCGCGTGGGCGGATTTACCGCTCACCTCGACCTCCAGATGCAGGCAACCGTTGTGCGCGGTGACCACCGAATACGAGAACCCGGCGGAGATCGCGAAATCGGGCTTCGACAGCCCCTTGTCGAGGAGCCGCTTGGGCCCGATCGCGCCGCCGGCCTCCTCGTCGTAAGTGAAGTGGAGCTCGACCGTGCCCGACGCGGGCGCCTCCGCCGCTTCGAGGGCAAGCAGCGCAAACGTATAGGTCGCGAAGTCGGATTTGGAGACGGCCACTCCGCGCCCGTACATGAAGCCGTCACGGACTGCGGCCCCGTAGGGATCGGTCGTCCAACCTTCACCCGGCGCGACGATGTCGCCGTGGGCGTTGAGGGCGACCGTCGGGCCGTTGCCGAACCGGCGCCGGACCAACAGGTTGGTGGCGCTGATCATCCCGTTGGCGCGGCACTCCCGCTCGGAAATCGGGTGGCGCTCGACTTCGAGGCCGAGGCCTTCCAGCAATTGGGCTGCACGCTGGCAGTGCCGGGAGGTGTCCCCGGGCGGATTATCGAGGGAACCTTGACGAGCTCGGCAAGAAAGTCCATCTGGCGCGCGCGCTGTCCCTCGAGAAAGCGGCGGATGGCGGCGTTTCGTATCTCGGGCATTACTAGTGCTCGCTTACTCTTCACTGTGTTAAGGAGAGGCGGTACTCTGCGGCCCACTCGTTTGCGGCAAGAATTCGGAGCGGCACACAATTCTCTGGATTTATAAACTTCCCTAGGATATATACACTTCCCTGGGACATTAAGGTAACTGTAAGGCGGGAAGGAGATCATCATGAATTTGCGAATTTGGGGTGGGGCGGTAGCCCTGGGCCTGACGGCGGCCATGTGCGCCCCGGCACCCGATCAACAAGGCCAAGTCGAGGCACAGCAATCCACGGCCGAAGTTCATGAGAAGGGTGGTGAAGATTTAATGGGCCCGTATGAAGTCGTGGAGGACTGGCCGCAGCCTCTACCAGACCACGAGGGGTGGACCTGGGGCTCGACGGCGGGCATCTTTGCCGAAACGCCGGACAAAATCTTCATCCTTCAGCGTGGCGAGCTACCAGCTCTGCCTCCTGGCACTTCACAGCGAGCGGCCACTACCGCGGAACCACGCTGGGAGCATTGCGTGCTTGTGGTCGATGGGAACGGGAAGCTGATCGACACTTGGACACAGCATGACGAGCTTTTCTACAGGGGTCACAAGATCCTGATCAGCCCCTACGATCCTGACAAGCATGTTTGGATAATCTCGGCAGGACTGGCGCCTGCGTCGACGGAGGGCAACCATCAAATCTTCAAGTTCACTAATGACGGCAAGGAACTGGTGATGACCCTGGGCGAGGGCAGCACCGGCAACGATGAAAGCCATTTCTCAGGGCCGACCGACATCGCCTGGCTGCCCGACGGCACGTTTTTCGTAACCGACGGCTACATCAACACGCGGGTGGTCAAGTTCTCAAAGGACGGCGAGTATCTCATGGAGTGGGGCGAGCCTGGTACGGGTCCCGGCGAGTTCGACCTGCTCCATGGCATTGCCATCGACGACCAGCGTCGCGTGTACGTATCCGACCGCTCGAACCGCCGGATCCAGATTTTTGACGAGAACGGAAACTACCTCGACGAGTGGCCCAACCTCCGCTCCCCTTACCATCTCTACGTGACTGCGGACCAACACCTTTGGGTTGCCGACGGCGCCACCCACAGGATATTGAAGTACGACCTAAACGGGAAGCTTCTAGACTCCTGGGGGACCTCGGGAAGGTTCCCGGGCGCGCTTGGGGGTGTGCATCAGATCAGCGTGGATCAGGACGGCAATCTGTACCTCGCAGAAGTGAACAACGGAAGGGCTCAGAAGTTTCGGCCAAGGCCGGGTGCGGATCATGGGAGGCTTGTAGGGCAGCCGTTACGATTCGCGGCGACCAGTTCCAACTAACGTCATCGGCAGGACAGGAGAGAGGAAAACGGGCGGGGCCGGTTCCCAACAGGGGTTGCCCTTGAAGTGGCCATTGCCGTGGCCAGCCAAAAAGAGCGGACAGCGCTTGTGATTGTGAACGTGCGGGTTGCCCATGGGAGAGCCGTACAGGATGAGCGTCTTTTCCAAGAGATTCGATTCGCCCTCGCTCGTGTCGCGCAACCTCTCGAGGAAGTACGGGATGGTACCCACGTGGTACCGGTTGATCTTCGCGAACTCCTCGATCCGCTCCTCTCGCTCGCCGTGATGCGAGGCCGGGTGGAACCCCGTATTGACACCGCTCTCCGGGTAGACGCGGCCCGAAACGTCACGCCCTATCTTGAACGAGACCACCCGGGTAATGTCCGACGCGAACGCGGCCGCCTGCAGGTCGAACATCAATTTGACGTGCTCGTCGAATGAGTCCGGCACGCCAACGGGCGCATCCGGGAACTCTCTCTCCT
>CAUZDY010000056.1:0-16941 GCA_963578805.1 Vicinamibacteria bacterium
TAGGAATTTATGAGTAGGTGTGCGCACGGACTACTCGCGATCGTGATGTTCTTCGGGTCTGGAGGATGGGCCAATCAGGAATTGACTCTTGTTGAGGTCTTGTCGCGCTCGACGGAGTATGTAAATACGTTGCACATGCAATTGCAAGGTGTGGTGATGGAAGAGCGGTATGAGCAGCGCGCCAGTTCACGAGGGATGAGTGGATTTGGTGGTTTCCAAAGCGCGAGTTACGAGCGCATTACGCTGAGGTCAGATTACCTGTTGTTTCAACCAGAGGGGTCGGACCGACATTTCGGTTTCCGCGATGTGTTTGAGACGGATGGTCGACCGGTGCGTGATCGAGAAGACCGGCTCATGCGGTTGTTTCTGAGTGATGCGCCGTCAGTCGAGCGTCAAATTCAGGGAATTCTGTCTGAGAGTGCTCGCTATAACCTTGGCGATGTAGAGCGGACTATCAACACGCCGACACTCGCCTTGCTGTTTCTGGGTTCTGCGTACAAGCCGCGATTCTCATTTAAGCAGGGGGCGGGCGAGTCACCGCCTCTTGGTATGGATGTGCCGGAGACGGACAACGCAGAGGATATCTGGGTTGTTGAGTATGTGGAAACGTGGCCATGGACGGTTGTGAGTGGGCGTGGTGGTCGGAATATGCCGGCGCAGGGTCGATTTTGGATCAAATCGACGACGGGTCGTGTGTTGATAAGCGAGCTGCGATTTGAGGCGCGTGAGTTTAGTGCGACCATCGTAGTGGAGTACGAATTCAACCCTGAGGAGGGGCACGCGGTACCTACGGAAATGCGAGAACGCTATCGAACGCAGGGAGGTTCTCGGATTGATGGTACCGCTACCTATTCCGACGTTCGACGGTTTGAAGTTCAGGTTGACGTATCGGAACCGTTGCGCGAGTAATTACCCTCAACGGATAGGGCGCTGGTGCCGTTCTATGACACGGTCAAGCGCACCGTTTTAAAGGAATCTGGAGTCGACCCTGTCTCTCACAAAATTTTTTGTTAGAGAAAATATGACAGCTAGCGGCAGCGTATTACGTCTTCGTTATCAATACAACGTAATCTCATTCCCCTCACGCCAGAAAAATGGCACAATGCCACGAGACGGAGGTATTTATGCGACGAAGCATGGTGGTCGGAGTGGGAATTTTGTCGGCGACATTGGCGCTAGGGTGTGCGACTCCTACCGACGAGTCGATGGGAACATCAGATCAAATGATCGACGTGGCCGAATCTGAGGCTCAAGATAATAGCCATGTCGTTCCAGATGTAGTCTACGGCCACAAGGATGGGATGGCGCTTACTTTTGATGTCTTCAAACCGGTTTCGGATGTGAATGGCGCTGGCGTGCTGTACATCGAGAGTGGCGGATGGAGATCAAGGTGGAGACCGATAGAAGAGTCCAGATCGAGGTTTGAACTGCTTTTGGACAATGGGTTCACGGTTTTTGTGGTCCGCCACGGCAGTGCCCCCAGATATGATGCCAGCGAGGCTCACGGGGATGTGAAACGCGCCGTTCGTTTCGTCCGTCGGCATGCCCAGCGGTTCGATGTTGACCCAGAGCGTCTTGGCGTCCATGGTGGGAGCGCCGGAGGCCACCTATCCCTCATGCTTGGCCTTGCCTCTGACATGGGTGACCCGACTGCCGAGGATGAGGTATTGCAAGGTAGCAGCCAGGTGGCCGCAGTGGTCGCCTACTATCCACCAGTGGATCTTCGTCCCCAAAGTAATACGCCAGGCGATTTCCCCCCAGTCACAACCGATTCATTTTTTTACGCCGATGGACTCGCCGTACCCCGCGCGGTTGACCGCTGGTCCGCGTTGGACCTTGACGCAACCGTTGCCGAAAGCATTTCACCAATTACACACGTGTCTTCCGACGATCCACCAACCATGCTCGTTCATGGCGATGCGGATGTAATCGTCGATCTAAACGCTAGCCAGATCATTCACGCAGCACTCCAAGCGAACAACGTCGAGACCGAATTGGTCGTCATCGAGGGGGGAGCGCACGTGTGGCCAAACCCCGAGAATAAGGCTCGGGCAATGGAGGCTCTTGTAGGCTGGTTCAATACACACCTGACTAACTAATAATTACAAGGAGCGTGCAGAGTGAGCCTACCAACCAATTGGCGTGGCAGGGTGTTGATTCCGGTCCTATCGCTTCTGTGCGTGTTCAACGCGCCTGAACGTGCGATTGCCCAGGAGGCTGCGGAGAGCGACCCATTGCAATGGGTCATGCCCAACGCCAACTATGCAGGCTGGAACTACAGCGCGCTGGATCAGATCAACGTCGAGAACGTCCAGACCCTCGAGATGGCATGGACAATGCAGCTCGGCATCCAGGATTCACACGAAGCATCGCCGCTCGTGATTGGCGACACGATGTACATCGTGACACCGAAGCCGAACTACGTCTACGCGCTCGACCTCATGCGCCAGGGGGTTATCAAGTGGGAGTTTCGGCCCGACTTTCCCGAGCTGGAAACAGCGGTGAGGAGTGCCTGCTGCGGCGCGCAGACCCGCGGCTTGACCTACGCCGACGGTCGGATCTTCTTCGCCACTCTGGACGGTCAGGTGTTTGCGCTCGATGCGGAGACCGGAGACGTCATCTGGCGGGCTGAGAACGCCGACATCACGATCGGCGAGACGGTGAGCACCCCGCCGCTGATAGTCAACGACAAGGTCATAGTGGGCGTTGCGGGCGGGGAATTCGGCGTTCGGGGCCACGTCACTGCCTATGGCATCGACACTGGTCTCCTCAGGTGGCGCTACCACAGCATGGGGCCGAACAACGAGGTGGGTATTGGGCCCCGCTTTGATCCCTTCTATCCTGACGATCGGGTCGCTAACCCAGCGCTTGACTCCTGGTTTGGCGATTCCTGGCGGCGGGGTGGGGGCTCCGTCTGGGGTTGGTTCACGTTCGACCCTGAGTTGAATCTGTTCTACTACGGTACGAGCAACTGCAGCCCGTGGAATCCGGACTACCGCCGGGAATGGGGCGTGGTCGAGCTGGACGAGCAAGGAGGGCTGACCGGCTACCGGAACAACTACTGCTCGTCGATCCTGGCCCGCGATGCCGACAGCGGAGAGCTGATCTGGGCGTACAACGTAACACCTCAAGACCAGTGGGACCTTGACGAGCCAAGCGCGATGGTGCTTATGGACCTTGAAATCGATGGTCAAATGCGTCAGACGCTGGTCCACCCGGGAAGGAACGGGTTCTTCTACGTGTTCGATCGCGCTACTGGGGAGATGATTGTCGAGCCCTGGATGTTCGTCTACAACGACCTCATCTCGGGGGTCAACATGGAAACCGGCCGACCGCGGTACGACATCAACAAGATGATGTTCACCGACCTCGCGGATCGACAGAACTACGTGCCGGACGCCGAAAACGTCGCCGTCGGCTGGTGCCCCGGCATTGCCGCCAGAAACTGGCAGAACGATGCGTATTCGCCGCGCACCGGACTCGTGTACACCTCAACCTCAAATACCTGCGGACTTATTCAAATGGTCGAGGGCGAATATGTTCCCGGTGACCGTTACACCTTACGTGAGCGCGGCGGCCGGGCACCGAGCCCTCCCAATGAGGAGATTGTCGGAGAGTTGCAGGCCAACGATCCGATTGCGGGAGAGACCGCATGGAGGGTCCAGTGGACGTCCGCCAACGATACGCCGGTCATGGCCACTGGAGGGGACCTGGTTTTTCAGGGCGGTTCCAACGAGGGTGTGGTCCGCGCGTTCAATGCCCGCACCGGGGAGATTGTGTGGACGTTTCGGACCGGGAGTGATTTCCGGAACTCACCCATCACCTACATCGGGCCGGACGGACGGCAGTATGTCGCCATTATCGGCAGTACACGAACGGGTAACGAGCAAGTGACGCCAGATACCGAACCTGACGACAGCGCCCGGTTTCGGCGGGCTGGCAGCGCGCTCTACGTGTTCGCGCTTCCTCCAGCGTCAGCTCGAGACTGAGAAGTGGTGAGTGGCTTGTTGATCTCTGAACAGTTCTCTGACTAAGGAGGAAGTGTCATGAGGAATGAACGCAGCGTGAGGACCGTGTTGACGGTCGCAGCGGTAGCCGCGTCGATCCCTATCTTGCTCGGTGTCCGAGCGGTGGTTGATCGGGCCACCCTACTAGAGGCGGCACAGGAGTCAACGTCAATGAGCGATCGTACGAAGTTTGTTGGGACGTACAGACTGATCACGACTGAGATCAAGGATACAAATAGCGGGGAATGGTCCGAGACTCCAAATTTTAATCGAATCGGATACATCACCTACGCCGACACTGGTCATATGGGCGTGCACATCATGCCCCGCAGTCGGCTGCCGTTTTCTTCCGATCCGCCGACCGGGGCGGAGGTGCAGGTTGCACTGCAAGGGTACACGGCCTACTTCGGGTCGTTCACGGTGGACGACCAGCAACAGTTCGTCGAGCATCAACGCTTGGGCCACATTAATCAGGGCGGCATTGTGGACGTGAAACGTTTCTACGATTTCGAGGGCGACCGCCTGATCCTCACGCCGGCTCCAGCAGATGGCGGCGGCAAGTCCACAGCGACCAGCCGACTGGTGTGGGAGCGGCTGCCGAACGCGCCGCTCTCAGCGGAAGAGAAGAAGTTCGTCGGGTTCCATCGGTTGTTGTACACAGACCGGTACAGGGAGAAAGACGGAGAGCAGATATTTCACGGACAGCGGAACGAAGAACGTGCCGGCACCTCCTACATCATCTACACACCAACCGGTCACATGATGGTTCACCTTATGCACAAGGAGGGACGAACGAAGTATGCCGGTGTTCGAGCGACTCCTGACGAGGCGCTAAAGGCGTTTCAGACCTACGGCGGCTATTTTGGGCGCTTCACCACCTACGAAAACTATGAGCCGCGGTTTGTCATGCACAATCAGCAAGGTAGTCTTCGCCCCGCCCGAGACGTGGATGCCACGAAACGGTTCTATCAGTTCACGGGTAATGTCTTGAGGCTCGGAGGCCCGCCGAGGCTTAACGAAGCCGGCGAAATGGCGGGCGGCCACCTTTACTGGGAGAAGCAGGGGCCCATCAACTAGCGGCGTGGAGATCACGCGACCAGAGGAGATCGCTCCGGAGGTGAGCTATGAGCGGATCAGTTGACGGTAAGATGAGTTGTTGCGACCTCGTCCACCTACTGAAGCGGCGGCCGAGGATCACCAGGCTGGCCCTTGGGTTCCTGAGCGCCACGCTAGTGTGTGCCGTCATTGTGCGCGCCTCATTGGCCACCGCTGGCCAGAGCCCAGTGGCACAGTCGACGGCTTCCGAACAAGCTTGTGCAGAGTTGGTGAGTCTGACCTTTGAAGGCAACACGACCATCGTGGCGACGGCGACAGTTTCTGCGGGGTCCTTGGTGACACCGACAGACCAAAGCTTGACAGATCTTCCGGTGTTTTGTCGCGTAGTTGGCGTGAGCCGGCCCACTAACGATTCGACCATCAATTTTGAAGTCTGGTTGCCGGCCGATTCGTGGAACGGAAAGTTCGTTTCCTCTGGGGAGGGCGGCTTTGCGGGGAGGCTTAACTACACGCGCCTTGGACTGGACGGCGGTCTCGATGAATGGTTGAAGCGTGGATACGCTACGGCCTCAACGGATACCGGGCATCTCTCGACCGACGACAGCTGGGCCGTTGGCCATCCGGAAAGGGTCATCGACTATGCCTTTCGGTCGAAACATCTCGTGACTATGGCGGCGAAAGGCCTGATCGAAGCCTATTACGGCCGAGCGGCCACGTATTCCTACTTCAATTCGTGCTCGAATGGTGGACGCCAGGCCCTTATGGAAGTCCAGCGGTATCCGGACGATTTCGATGGGGTCGTCGTGGGGGCTC
Source organism: Vicinamibacteria bacterium (assembly GCA_963578805.1). GTDB lineage: Bacteria > Acidobacteriota > Vicinamibacteria > Vicinamibacterales > UBA8438 > CAUZIB01. Next base: position 5,877 of record CAUZDY010000056.1, read on the forward strand.
CTTGGAATTATCAGTCGCACTCGAACGCGGGGTTTGTTTGGAGCGCGCAGGTACTCAGTGCGGCAGGAGCAGCGATACCAGCGTCCAAGTTGCCGGCGATTCAGGCTGCGGCGATCGCCGCGTGCGACGCGACCGACGGACTCGTCGACGGTCTGATTGAGGAGCCTAACAAGTGCGCCTTCGAGCCCGAGAGTCTACGGTGCACCACGGCGGATAGCGAAGACTGTTTAACTGATCCGCAGGTTTCGTCGTTGGAAGAACTCTACAGTGGTCCGCAGCATCCGCGGACCGGCGCCTCCATCTTTCCCGGGTGGGCGATCGGTAGTGAGCGTGGGTGGGAGAGATGGGTTGTCGCCGATGGAGTGACGAACCTCGGGCGGACGTACTTCTCGAATCTGGTGTTTGAAGATCCCAACTGGGACTATCGAACCTTCGATTTCGACGCCGACTTGGCCTTTGCCGAGTCCAAGGTTGGTGCGCATGGTGATGCCATCGACACAGATCTTTCGGCTGCGAAACAACAGGGCGTCAAGATTATCCAGTATCACGGGTGGAACGATCAGACGCTGCAACCTGGTTACAGCCCGATCTATTACGAGCGCGTGGCGGCGGAAATGGGTGGTCTGGCTGAGACTCGGAATTTCTATCGACTGTTCATGGTCCCGGGGATGGCGCACTGCTACCGCGGCGCCGGGGCGAATAGCTTCGGCGGAGTCGGCCAACAAATTCCTCCCCAACGTGACGCCTTGCACGACGTCCAGATCGCCCTAGAGGAATGGGTAGAAAAGGATGTGGCGCCGGACCAGTTAATTGCCACGAAGTACGTCGACGACGACGCGGACACGACGACCGTGGAGTTCACTCGCAAGCTATGCCCGTATCCGTCCGTCGCGCGATACAGTCAAACGGGGGATCCCCGCAAGGCCGGAAGTTTCGTCTGCACGAATCCGTGACAGGGGCGCTGTGGCCCATGACGGCGAGGGCGCAGGATTCGGCCCTAGGTACGGGCAACTTTCTGCTGCTGGGTTAGGCTATTGTGTGGGATTTGTGAACGGTGTTACTGAAGTTACCTTCCTTTCTGACACGCTTGCTTATAGGTGAAGGTGTGTAATCCAGACGGTTGTTCTGTAAAATCAGTGATTGATGATGCTGCAGGAACCGAGTTGGGGCCACCACGGACACGCGGGGTTGAGAAAGCTTAATTTTTTTACTTCGCGTCGGCCTTCTCGACGAAAGAACTGCGACTCTCGAATTGAGATCCAAACTCTAGCCCGACGGTGGGTTAGGACTAGACCGCTAGCAGTGCATCGCCGCCGCGCCGCTACGGCAGCTTGCCTGATCATGGCAGCGACGCTTATGCCGCTGCCTGCTCTTGCGCAAGCCGATGGTAGGCCGACACAGCGTCAGGGCCGAGTGACTGTCGACGTGTTCACGAACGTGACCAGCGAACCGGTCGACGCGTGGATCGGGATGGGTATCGCCGAGTCACTTGCGGCTGATCTCGGCGCGACATCGATCGGTCTTGAGATCAACACGCGCTGGCAGGTGCGCGGTGTTTACCAGCGTTTGGGCACACAAATTCGGATCACCGCCGAGCTCGTCGAACGTGCCACTGAGCAGACTGTGGATGTGGCGAAGGTCGATGGTAACCTGTCCGATCTGTTCACGCTGGAGGACGAACTAGCGGACCAACTCGCTCACGCACTGCGGCGTGCGGTGGAAACTCGAACTCGCGACGGACGCGACGCGGTGGAATCGAGCGGGCGGGCGACCCTGACCCCACATCTGCCTCGGTCTACCCCACCGGCACCAGCCGGGGTGGACGCGTCCGACACGGGTCTGCACAGCGGGACGTCGGAGTTCGCAATAAGTCGTTCCGTGATCATCGACGGCCCTCCCCCGCCGGTGCCGCCAGAAGTCGCGTCGTACGACCCACAAGGGCGCATGACCCTGCGAGCCGTCCGTCTGGACACACCGCTGCAACTCGATGGCCAACTGAACGAGCCCGTCTATCAAACGGTGCCACCCGTTACGGATTTCGTTCAGCAGGAGCCGAACGAGGGCGCGCCGGCCACCGAGCACACGGATGTCTGGGTGATGTTTGACAGCGATCACATCTACGTTTCCTTCCGCTGCTTGGAAAGCGACCCAGCGCAGATGATTGTCAACGAGATGCGGCGTGACAACTCAGGAGTTTTCCGGAACGCCAATGTCGCTTTCATTTTGGACACCTTTTACGATCGACGCAACGGGGTTGAATTCCTCGTCAACCCGATGGGTGGCCGGATGGATGGACAAATCACTGACGAGCGTTTGTACAACGGCGACTGGAATCCGATCTGGGATGTCGAAGTGGCGAGGTTTGAAGGCGGCTGGTCAGTTGAGGCCGCCGTCCCGTTCAAGTCACTCCGATACCGGCGAGGCCCGAACCAGGTCTGGGGCTTCAACGCACGCCGCGTGAACGCCTGGAAGAACGAGCACTCGTTTCTTATGGGCGTTCCGAGCGCCATGGGCGGTGCGGGCATCTTCCAGTTATCACGAGCGGCCACCCTTGTCGGATTGGAGGTGCCGACGGAATCCAAAAACTTGGACATTAAACCGTACGCGATCACGAACCTGACGAGCGACCGCGCCGCGACGCCGAAAATCTTAAACGACCTGGGTGGAAACGGCGGGCTCGATGTGAAATACGGCGTAACAGAGAACCTCGTCGCCGACGTCACAGTGCGCACCGATTTTGCTCAGGTCGAGGCGGACGAACAGCAGGTAAACCTCACGCGGTTCAGCCTGTACTTCCCAGAGAAGCGGGAGTTCTTCTTGGAGAACCGAGGAACCTTCGCCTTTGGCGGCGCGGGCAGAGTGGGGGGCCGCGGTGGCGACCCGGACGTTCCGGTCCTCTTCTACAGTCGCGAGATCGGATTGGATCGCGGGCGTGAGGTTCCTATGGACGTGGGCGGACGGTTGACTGGACGCATCGGAAAATACAGCGTCGGACTCATGAGTATCCGGACCGGTGAGGTTCCAGGTATTGGTACCAGGAGCACCAACTTCACCGTGGCGCGCGTCCGACGCGACATTCTACGCCGCAGCAACGTCGGGTTGCTCTTCACCGGTCGGTCGGTGTCAAAGTCGGGCAGGGGATCCAGCGAAACATATGGTGCCGACGGTGTCTTCTCGTTCTACGACAACCTGGACATCAACACCTACTGGGCTAAGACCAGCGTGCCGGGGTTACGAGGTGATGACGTGAGCTACCGGCTGCAACTCGACTACAACGGCGACCGGTATGGAGTGCAGGCGGAACGGCTCGTGGTCGGGGGAGACTTCCGTCCTGAGGTTGGGTTCATTCGACGGTATGACTTCGATCGTCGCTTTGGCTTGCTCAGATTCAGCCCCAGGCCAGTACGCATCGACATTATTCGTAAATTCACCTTCGAAGGGCAGGTCGCGTATGTTCTGAACCGCGCCGGGTCACTTGAGACTCGTGAGAACCAGGGACAGTTCGGCATCGAGTTTGAGAACAGCGACACGTTCAATTTGACGTATTCGGACACCTACGAGTTTCTCAGGCAACCGTTTCAGATTGCCCCCAGTGTGACGATTCCGGTGGGCGGCTACAGTTTTCAGGATACGCAGGTATCGTTCGGTTTCGGCCAGCAACGGGTGTTAGCCGGTACGGTGTCGCTCCATCATGGCAGCTTCTTCAGCGGGAACAAGACGACGGTTGGGGTCAGCCGCGGTCGCCTGGAGTTGACGCCGCAGTTGTCGGTAGAGCCGAGCGTGTCGTACAACCAGGTCGATCTGCCGGAGGGTCGATTTACGACTAACCTCGCCACTACGCGTACGACCTTCACCGTGACACCGGAGATGTTCGTTAGTGCCCTGCTCCAGTACAACACCAGCACTCGCTCGCTGAGCACGAACCTCCGACTGCGATGGGAATACCAGCCTGGAAGCGAACTCTTCGTTGTGTACAACGAGCAGCGTGACACGCTGACGCCCCGCTTCCCCGAGCTCAAGAACCGAGCCTTCGTCGTCAAAATTAACCGACTCTTCAGGTTCTAAGCTTGCTGAACACCTACAGCCATGTCCTTGCCCGTGACTGGACAGAGAACAGACGTGTTTCCTGGGAAAAAGTGGTGAGCCACCGGGGACTCGAACCCCAAACCCGCAGCCTCTCGCCGGTATCCTTCCGCTGAACGATGCAGTCAGGAAAGGGAGTCTGAACGCGCTCGAGCACCATCCAGAGATCAGCTAAGAGCGTGCCGAACAGGCAGACAACTTCCTGTTCGGTACGCGGTTCGTGGAGAAACAAAGCCGGCGAGTTCGTTCCCTGTCGAAAGCCGGACGTCTTCAATCCACGTCCAAAGTTTCCATTAATGGGAAGGCATTATAGCGCTGGTCAGAAGGTCGAGTCTGCGGCTTCCGCTAACCCGCTTGAACCGTCTGGTTTAACTCGCGAAGAGACGACTCCGGATCGACTTGCCAATGCGGAGAGGATTAGTCACTCGGGACATACCGGGAATCGTTTCGAAGCGGTCAGAAACGAAAAAGCCTGTTCACTTTGACGACGAACCCCCGGTTCCGCAGTTCCGTGTATCGATTCGGCATCAATGGGTCGGTTTCCCGATCCTCGGTGTAGACGACGAACAGCTCACTTCCGGGGGCATACTCCCACCGCAAGCGTAAGTTGTTGCTAACAGTGTTGCTGGCCGAGTTGTACTGGATTAAGGCACTGAAGAACATCCGTGGCGTGAAGCTGTAGCTGACGCGCGCGACCGCCAAGTCCGTCCGGAACGATCCCAAGGGCGTACTGATCCAGTTGAGCGACACACTCGGCTCTAGCGAGAACTGATTAGTCAGCGTGAACCGGGCACGGCTGAATCCCACTGAGTGGATAGTGCCATTGAAATATCCGCCGACTCGAATCGTGAGGGTCCCTGTAAGACGATGTTGCGCACCGGCTGCATAGGTCGCCTCCATATCTCGAAAACGATACCCACCCACCGGGAATGTCACCCCGGGGCCAGGGGTGAAAGGCTGGGCGAGAAACTCGTAGTTGTCCGCAACGTTGATGCCGATCCGATCACTATTATCGAACTCGGAAGAGAACCCAAGCTGAGACTGCCGTGTTTGCACGGCACCGGTGTCGGCAGCCTCGATGTAGTCGAAGCTCCCTTCGAAGAAAAACTGCTGAATCCTGTCGAGAGATTGGGGCCGAGGGCTGAAACGGGCCGTGGTGTAGGTTCGCCGAAAATTGTCCCGCCGGAGGAAGCCCACTTCCGGGATAAAGTTGTCTTCGATGACGAGATGTTCGGCTTGAAATCCATAGCGGTCTCCGCCGTAGTCGAACCGCCCCTGGTAGCTCGTGTTTTTGTCCTCGTGGTCGGGAGTGTCGGTCTTGGCTAGGTAGGCGACCAGACCGACGTTCTCAAAGAACGAAAACGTGGCATCGACCCCATAGGTCTGACTGGCCCCATCACCGACCAGAGAGACCGAGCGGTTGGTGAAAAGTGCACCGAGATTGCTACGTCTCAGGATGTCGCGCTTGACCCGCGCCACTGTGAAATTCGTCATTTTGGTACCAGTCGCCGGCTGACCGTCGGTATGGATGTTCAAGAACCCGACGTCGAATGCTCCAACCTTGCCGGTCACCCTCCCGCCGCCAACGATCGGCAGTACCGTGCCCCGCTGCAGTCCTATTTTCCGACTGTAGAACAGGGCCGGGGCATTTCCGCCGCTAAAAGAGCTTCCTCCACCTGGACGTCGAAGCCCTCCTTGAGACCCGCCGATTCGAGCGCCCCGAGCGAAATTGAAGATGCCGCGCCCTTCCAAGAAAAACTCTCGCTTTTCAGGAAAAAAGAGGCTGAAGCGGGTCAGGTTGACCTGCTGCTCGTCTACCTCGACCTGTGCGAAGTCGGTGTTGTACGTAAAATCGGCCGTTAGATTCTGGGTGATACCGTATTTGACATCGACCCCGGTATTCCCATCGCCGGCGTTACGCGTTGGCGGAGTGGCGTTAAGGTTGGTATTGAGACCCCCGATCGCGTAGGGTTTGACCTCGAGGTTCTTGCTGGCCCCTGGTACTTCTAGACCGACGAGCGTGGCGGCGTCCGACACGCGGAAGATCCCGCCTGGACCGGAGCCGGCCGAGATCGGGAGCGGGGTGAGGTAGGCCCACTCGTTCTTTCGTCGCACGTTGCGCCTGATTTGTATTCCCCAAATCTGGTTCGAACCCGGCCGATAGCGCAGTGACCGGAAGGGAATTTCCATTTCGACGGTCCACCCCCCCTCGAACCGTGCCGTGCGCACGTCCCACACAGGGTTCCAGTCACTGTTGGGATTACTTTCGTTCGTAAGGGCAAAGTCGGCAATCGCACCAAGCGCATTGGTGTAAAACGCCACGCCGTTCCGCCGGTCGTAAAAGGTATCCAGAATGAGGGCAAAGGTGTCGTTCTGGCGGAGTTGTGCTGTGTCGCGCCGCATCTCGTTGGCAATCCATTCGCTCGGGGGCGCCGAATCCCAGATACGTCCACCGACATGGAGATTCTGGTCGTTAAATAGAATCCACGCTTCGGTCTTCTCGGTCGCCGGCGCTCCTTCGTCTGGAGATTGTTGAATAAACCCAGTGAGGGCCTGCACGGTCTGATACACCTGCTCGTCGAGTCGTCCGTCGAGGCTGATCTCTTCAGTTAATCTGGTGGCTCGAATGGTTGCTCGACGTTCTGCATCGCGACTGATGACAGCTGGTGGCGTCGGTGGCGGGGGACCATCGATTACATGGGCACGTATTTCATCGGGACTGTTCTGCTGCGCAGAGGCCGGCGTGCTCGTTGTTAGAAGCACTCCCAGCACTAAAAAAAGAAGTTGTTGCATCACGTGGCCGCTGAAGCTGAAGTTTACTTCAATCGCGATCAGGTTTAGGAAGTTTGGGTGTCAGAACTCCCGACTGGAGCCTCAAACCCGCAGATTAAGAGAGCACTGTGAATCGTGCAGGTAGGCTACAAAGACAAGCAAGATCACTAACAACGCATCCTCTAACCACGCACTCGTTAACGGAGTCAACGAAATCGTAAACAGTAGCAACCAAAGCGCTGAGGCGAATCAGCAACATGACTCCATCGGACTTTATTTACAGTCATTATTTTGCGAAACACTGATGAAGCCAAAAGCTTACCGCGGCGCGGCGGAGTGTGTCTCTCCACGACATATGTCAACGCGCGAACGAAGCTTCGGTGGCAGTGTGCGGAGGGCTATAAGTGGGAGACAAAACCGGACAACGTCAAGCAAGGTCGCTGGTGTCCGGTGTGCGCTAGAACCCGTCAGCATCGCGTACCCGCGTGACTCACCCCGTCCCCGTTGAACCGTCTGCCGCGCCGAGGGAGGCTAGACGGCTTCCAGCTCGTTGGTACTGTTCTTAACGCGCAGCTTCGCACAAATGTCGAGGTTCGAACTTGCCACGGTTCGCAAACTCCTCGACTGTAGTGAGGTAGTCGGTGATATCGATACGCTGCTCATGGAGCCAACGATCGGAGTAGTAGGTATCTCTGTAGCGTTCGCCGCCGTCACAGAGCAGAGTGACGATGCTTCCTGAGATCCCAGTCTCCATCATCTGACTGATGAGCTGGAAGGCTGCAAAAACATTCGTGCCCGTGGAACCGCCGACCTTCTTGCCTAGTTGACCCTCAAGGAAGCGAATACTCGCAATGCTGGCTGCGTCCGGAACGCGGATCATGTTGTCGATAACGCTTCGAATAAAAGACCGTTCAACACGCGGGCGTCCAATTCCTTCAATGCGCGATGTCGCGCTGGATGTAAGCGACCGATCGCCGGATTTGAAATAATCAAAGAAGACCGAGCCCTCTGGGTCTGCGACGATCAACTGAGGGCCCCTCCCAGCGGTGGTGTGGTAACGAATATAACGTCCGATGGTTGCGCTTGTGCCTCCCGTGCCAGCCCCAACGACAACATAACGGGGTATGGGGTACTTCTCATGCTCGAGTTGCGCGAATATGCTCTCCGCAATGTTGTTGTTACCACGCCAATCAGTGGCCTGTTCAGCAAGAGTGAACTGGTCCATGTAGTACCCGTCGACGTCCTTGGCCAATGCCGCTGCACGTTCGTAGATTGCCGCTGCGGGTTCCTGCGAGATGCGTCCCCCAAGGAACTCGATCTCCTTGAGTTTTTTCTGCGAAATCCCATTCGGGACAACTGCGATAAAGGGGAGCTTCAAGAGACGGCAAAAATAGGCTTCGGACACAGCCGTAGATCCAGAAGAGGCTTCGACAATGGGACGGTTCCGATGAATCCATCCGCTGCACAGGCCATGCAGAAATAATGACCGAGCGAGCCGGTGTTTCAGGCTGCCCGTGGGATGGGTCGATTCATCCTTGAAATATAGATGTATATCGTGTGTGTCCAGTGTCGGCAGAGAAAGTTTCAATAGGTGGGTATCGGACGAGCGGGTGTAATCCGCCATGATTTCTTGGACGGCCCATCGGGTCCACGTGGCATCGTGATGTGCAGGTTGTCCGTTGGGATCTCGCTCGGATTGTCGCATGATGGGGAGCCTAGTGTAACCTGTGGCCACCGCTTGCCAGAGGGAACCGGTGTCCGCCAGTCCGCGTTACGCCGAAGGTTTCACCGTTTGTTGTTGTGGTCGGCGGAACACTCCAAGAGCAACTAGGGAAGCTACTCGATACCGGGTTGGCGTGGGGTTGATTTCGTTCGGCTCAGTCAGTGAGTCATCTGCGACTGCCCGGTCACCAATGTCTCTCCAACGAAGGACAACGGTTTTCCAATTCAAGTACTATGAGCGTGTGAAGTTCGCTGTTACGCGGTGGTGTCGACGTAGTGTGACCATTGCAATTCTACCCATCGTGATTCCCGTTTGTCTGATTGTATGCGGCCCCGCGGATGCAATCGACCTCGCCGCAAAACATGATTCGTTGCCGAACGCCACGCACTGTCCGGCTCATCCGGACTCGAACGATTCCCAGGACTCTCAGCTCCCTGACCGGGCTCCTTCGTGTGAGCGGACGCATTTTGGTGTTCCCGTAACCTCTTCAAGCAGATATATCTCCGATTCACATAATCTCCAGCTGGTCGTGCCCCAGCTGACGCTCGTTCAACTGGACGTATTCGTCTTCCCACATTCGTCCACACTCCTGACACACATGCTCCACTCGTCGATTTCCCCACTAGCTGGCACCCTCCGACTCTAGGCGCAGCATCTCGGGTCCTCACCACCCACTCAGCCTTAGAAGTATTTCAAACGCAAACACTTAATCGAGGTAACTCGTGGAAAAAAATCTCTACTCTGCATCACCTCGCTGGAAATGTACCTTCACTCTACTTCTCGCGGTCTCGCTTGCTGCCACCGTTGAGGCATCTCAGGACCCCGCTGATCTGGCGTCTAACTCTACCAATCAGGAATCTCACCAGACGCAACACGGCACCCCAACTAGCCGGTGGAGAGTCACGCAGGATGGGGTCGTCTTTCTCACGCTCAACGATCAACCTAAACCACTGGACGGAAAAGAGTTTGTCTCACAAAACTGGTGGATGGGCATGGCGAGTGGGCCTATGGCCAACGGGACATTCATGGTTCGAGGCATGCTTAGCCTCGAACCGCTCACCATGGGCGGTGACGGCTACGGCGAAATCTTTCAGACCGGCGAGACTTACAGAGAACAACCTCTCGTAAACCGTCAACATCCTCACGATTTCGTAATGCAATTGATCGCGGCGTGGCGCCGACCGCTGTCGCCGCGGACCAGTATCACTGTCGCAGGGGGACCCGTGGGGGAAGCCACCCTGGGACCAGTCGCCTTCATGCACCGACTGTCCGCTGCAGAAAATCCGTTCGCACCTTTGGGTCATCACACGTTCGACTCAACACACATCGCCAAAGGAGTCATTGCAACAAGATTGGACTACGGCCCCATAGCCATCGAGGGCTCCATGTTTCACGGTCGAGAACCGGATGAATATCGGTGGGGCATTTCGGATTTCGGCACTCTCGACTCGTGGGCAACTCGTATGTGGTTTCTGCCAGACGAGCATTGGGCATTTCAAGCCTCACATGGGTTCTTAAGAAAGCCCGAGAGACTCGAGCCTGGAAACGCGCGTCGCACTACCGCATCCGTGTCTTGGCTATCCGAGTCGGATGCCCGGTTCACCGCTCTCACGGCCGGTTATGGCCGTAACCACAAAGACCTCGCTCATTCCTTCTCAGATGCGTTCTTTGTAGAAGTAACCCGTCGCTTCTCGCCGTATGTTGTCTACAGTCGCTTTGAGGCGGTGGACGTAGAAACGGAACTACTCTTGAAAACCAATACGCACATCGACAACGGTCATGCCGAGCCAAGCACGGTCGGAGCCTTGACGATCGGCACGTTGCGAGACCTGCCTCATCTGAGGCGCTTTGAACTCGCTATCGGCGGGGATGTCACCTTTCATAAGGTCCCAGATCACTTGGCACCCATTTACGGGTCACGGCCTGTGTCGTTCAAGATGTTCTTTCGACTTCGCCCACCGGTTTCGTCAATGGGGAGAATGCGAAACGGGACAATGATGCAACCGATGAGAGAGCATCAATGACCAACATCACAACGGGATTGTGCTACCCGTGGCGACGGGCGGTTCAACGGCGACGGCTCGAATGCACCGCGTAGAGGACGCACCCTCCCGCTCGCAGACGGAGGGTGCAGTGCGGGGTGGCTTTCGCCTCCGTTGTGCGTGGCGGGTTTGCTGAAACTGACACAAAACTGGCACATACTCCCCTCTTGGACGGACGGGTGCCGGTCACATCCGCACGGTTTGCCTATTTTGTTAGGAAAAAGTGGTGAGCCGCCCCGGAATCGAACCGGGAACCTCCAGATTAAGAGTCTGCTGCTCTACCAGTTGAGCTAGCGGCCCACGTGAAGTTGCAAGCAGGAGCAGTGGCGCGCCCGGCAGGATTCGAACCTGCGACCTCCTGCTCCGGAGGCAGGCGCTCTATCCAGCTGAGCTACGGGCGCAGCGGCGGTCATCACTGCATGCTACAACGGTCGTCTTGGCATCG
>CAUZDY010000057.1:0-16676 GCA_963578805.1 Vicinamibacteria bacterium
ATGCCCGTGCCGTGAGATGGACTTGGATCTAAAGCCTGTGTACGCAGGTGGCCGGATTGGCTGGCCGCGCTGGGATCGAGGCACGCTCGTTGCGACTTAAAACAAGACGGGTTTAACCGTTTTTTTTCGATCGAGCCCGTGAGGAAATGGTGGGCCGCGTTGGGATCGAACCAACGACTTCCTGATTTAGAGTCGGTCTCGGCATCACGGCCGGTGACGGCCATTGGGACCCTTTGTTTCGGAAGTTGTTGCAATATATTGCAAGCGCGTCTCGGGGGGCGATGTGGTCATCGCGTCGCCCCACCAGACGCACCGAATCCCGCCGCGTCTCGAACCGCACCGTGTAGTAAAACGCCCCGCTCGCTGCCTCCCCCGATGCTTCGGGGGGCGGGCTGTGTGACGGCGAGTTCTGAGGTTAATATCTCTTATCATCACTGGCGATGGCCACGTGGAGACTGAGGACATGACGAGACTCGCGGTTGGACGATTCATCACAATGGTGTGCGGCAGCGCTTTGGCGGTGTCACTCCCGGCGCAGCCGGTACGCGCGCAGGCCAACATCGACTACACACCAGTCACCGACGAGCGGCTGCAGTCGCCAGACGCTGACGACTGGCTGATGTACCGGGGCACATATGACAGCTGGGGCTACAGCCCGCTCGACCAGATCACGAAGGCCAACGTGGCCGATCTGGTGCCGGTGTGGTCGCTCTCGACAGGGGTGACCTCGGGGCACCAGTCGCCGCCGATCGTCAACAACGGCATCATGTTTGTGACGACGCCAGAAGACCAGGTGCTGGCCGTCGACGCGCGGAGCGGCGACCTGCTCTGGCGACACCGCCGTGAGCTTCCGGACGATTCGCTGCGGTCGCACTGGACCAACCGTGGTGTCGGTCTCTACGGCGACCGGGTGTTCTACACGACCCACGACGCCTTCGTAGTCGCGCTCGACGCGCGGACTGGTGAGATGGTCTGGGAGGCGGCTGTCGCCGACTATCGGAGCGGCTATTACATGACGATGGCGCCGCTCATCGCCAACGGCAAGGTGCTGGTGGGCGCGTCGGGCGGCGAGCGGGGTATCCGCGGGTTCGTCGCCGCCTACGATCCCGGTACCGGGCAGGAGGTCTGGCGGTCCCACACGGTGCCAGGCCCCGGCGAGCCTGGCAACGAGACCTGGCCAGGCGACACTTGGCGGACCGGTGGAGCGTCGATCTGGGTCACCGGGTCGTTCGACCCCGAGCTGAACCTGACCTACTGGGGCACCGGTAACCCAGGGCCGTGGATCGGCGACCGGCGGCCCGGAGACAACCTGTACACGAACGCGGTCGTCGCCTTCGATGCCGACACCGGTGAGATGAAGGGCTATCACCAGTATCACCACAACGGCTCCTGGGACTGGGACGAGGTCTCGGCGCCGCTGCTGATCGACCTGTCCCGTGATGGCCGCACCATCAAGTCGCTCGTGCACCCGGCGCGCAACGGCTACCTGTGGCTGCTCGAGCGCCAGGCGAACGCCATCACCTTCGTCGACGCCAACCCCTACGTCAGCCAGAACGTGTTCCTCTCGATCGACCCGGTGACCGGACGGCCCGAGTACGACCCCGAACGTATACCTGGTACGAACAGGCCGGCGACGTTCTGTCCTTCGCACTGGGGCGGCAAGGACTGGCCGCCGGCCGCCTACAGCCCGCAGACTGGCTATCTCTATATCCCGGCTAACGAGAACTTCTGCTCGACTATGGTGGGACGGGAAGTCGAGTATCGACCTGGGGCCAGCTATACTGGCGCGTCATCGCAGGTGTTTGTGGTCGACGATGCCGACCACCTGGGTGAGATCCAGGCCTGGAATCTGTCGACCGGGGAGCGGGTGTGGACCCACGAGTTCCCCGAGTCGCAGAACTGGGGTCCGATTCTGACGACCGGTGGAGGGCTCGTCTTCGCGGGTGGCACCCACGATCGCTACTTCCGGGCCTTCGACGCGGAGACCGGAGACGTGCTTTGGGAGCAGCGGACGAATTCTGGGGTCATTGGCGTCCCGTCGTCCTATGCGATCGACGGCGTGCAGTACATCGCCGTGCAGTCGGGCTGGGGTGTCGACGCCCAGGGCATGCAGCGTGCCGTGAACACCCACCTCGAGCGCAATATCCAGGTGCCGCAGGGTGGGGTCATCTGGGTCTTCGCGCTGCGACAGTGATCGGACGGACGGCCGGGTGCGGTGGTGCGCTGTTGGTTCGCGCACGCGCGGAACGTCATGGCGCTTGGCCCACAACATCTTCCGGCGTGATCCGATCAGGTCGTTCGCCGATCTACCGGCCTGCGGCACTTTCGACACGGCGGGGGAGCCGAAGAGCCCGACCCGCTGTCCGGTGACGCTCGGGCTGGGCGACCCTAACGTTTCTACGCAGAACGGGCACGCGTGTACGTCGCATTGGTGAACAGGAATAGCAAGCGTCCACTTGCGGACCTTTCGGCCCGATGCTCAATTCGAACGAGCGGGTGCGGCTTTCCGCCAACCTCAATACCATCGCGGTCGATGATCGCCTTGGCTGCTTTGTGGCGCTACGGCAAGGCAGTAGATCTGCAAATGCACCTGGGCCGGGAGGTTTCCATGGCACCTGTAGACCTACATGAACCGTTCCCACTCCGCCCGATCGACCTCGTGGAGATCGTCTGGCGGTACCGGCGGATCAGCGTCCGTCCTAGCCGGCAAGGGGCTTGGCCTGTGCCGATCCGGCCGATACGATCCGCTCAGCTTGTGCTGTACTCTAAGGCTGTGGACCGCCACAATTTATCCTCGTGAGTCCGCAGATCCTGAGGCCGCCCAACCTGCCAGTACAGCGTCCGCGATCTCACTCACACCCACACCATTAGTGACTTGCGTAAACACCAGCGGCCCGCTGCCGCGCATGCGCTTTGAATCTCGAGCCATCACATCCAAGTCAGCACCAACCAGTGAGGCGAGGTCCGTCTTGTTGATTACGAGCAAGTCTGACTGCGTGATACCAGGGCCTCCTTTACGCGGGATCTTGTCCCCACCGGACACGTCGATGACGTAAATCGTGAAATCAGCGAGATCGCGGCTGAACTGAGCCGCCAAGTTGTCTCCACCACTTTCGACAAACAGCAGATCAGGCTGAATTTTTGCCATCAGCTGCGCGAGTGCATCTAGGTTCTGGCTGACATCATCCCGCACGGCGGTGTGTGGACAGCCACCGGTTTCGACGGCAGTAATACGCTCATGTCCGAGTGCCTCGTGGCGGACGAGGAACTCGCCGTCCTCTTTGGTAAAGATGTCGTTGGTCACCACCGCGAGGCTGTAACGATCGCGTAGTAAACGGCAGAGCGCCAGCAATAGTGCGGTCTTCCCACTTCCGACCGGACCACCGATACCGACCGTGAACGCACGCGACTGATAGTCCCGGACGAGCGGTCCTGGACGATCCGAGAAAAGCCCAGGGCCCTGGGGCTCATCGTGGTCATGCGAGTGGTGAGGTGTGTCGTGCATCATGAGGCTCATCGTGTAAAGGGGGTAAATGTTCTATGACTGGAACAAACGTGAGTACAAACGGTCATGCCCAGCCTGTAGCAAATCGATGATCGGCGCAGTCTGGCAAACATCTTCATCGCCGAGCGCACGACAGTCATCATGTATTAGGTCGAGCGGCGGCCCGGCCTCGTACTGCAGACGCTGCGCTTCGTAGCTGCCAACGATCCCGAGACGCACCGCCGCGGACAAAACTCCTCTCGCAGCCCCATAAAGCATTACCTTTCTCGCAGTCTCGAGAGACAGACCGATGACCCTAAAAGTGAGGCCTGAGAACGGTGCCACATGTGCCCGTCCTGCCGCGGCATGTTGGCTAACCGTGGTCATCCCCTCACATGGCCAGACACGAGTTGCTGTCGCGACGAGCGTCCGTCCCTGCACACGGCTTGCTCGATTGGCGACGCTGTTGATCAGAAATGTGTCTGCGAGTTCGTCGAGCGCTCTCCACCGTTCGGGTCGCCGATAGGCAGCGTTCAGTAGCGGAATGGAACCGTAACCAGTCTGTTGGATGGAAGCATGTAGAAAGCGCTGCAACGCTCCAGAGTCTGGTACGTGACCAGACTGCCAGGCAGACTCTAACCCCCACGAGTGTGCAAACACACCAACTGGGAATGCCGAATCCACCACTTGCCATGCAAGCCAGTCGGACATGGTCAACTTAGAAGAGGAAGTAGCGCTGAGCGAGCGGAAGCACATTCGCTGCCTCCGCCTGCAGTTCTTCACCGTCGGCCGTGACGATATACGTCTCTGGGTCAACACGAATGTCGGGGAGCGCGTCGTTAAGTCGCATGTCACGCTTTCCAATAGTTCGGCAACCGCGCACGGCCGACAGGGTCTTTGTCAGACCATATCGATCGACATCGCCATCTTGAAGCGAGAGATTGGATACAAACGCCAGCGAGGTCGCGCCAGTCGCACGCCCGTAAGCCCCGAACATTGGCCGCATTAACTGAGGCTGCGGGGTTGGAATCGAGGCGTTCGCGTCGCCCATCTGAGCCCAAGCAATGAATCCGCCCTTGATAACCACGTCAGGTTTGACCCCGAAGAACGCAGGTTTCCACAGCACCAGGTCGGCTAGTTTCCCAACTTCGACCGATCCGACCTCATGGGAAATACCATGGGCAACGGCCGGATTCACCGTGTACTTGGCCACATACCGACGAATGCGCAGGTTGTCGTTTTCCCCCTGCTCGCCGTCGAGCCGCCCACGTTCGTTCCGCATCTTGTGTGCCGTCTGCCAGGTGCGCGCAATTACCTCGCCAACGCGCCCCATAGCCTGACTGTCGCTAGCCATCATGCTGATGGCTCCCAGATCATGAAGCACGTCCTCGGCCGCAATCGTCCTGTCACGAATGCGGCTCTCCGCAAAGGCCACGTCCTCGGGTATGTTCTTGTCTAGATGATGGCAGACCATGAGCATGTCGAGATGTTCATCAAGCGTGTTGACAGTGTAGGGGCGCGTGGGATTGGTCGAGCTCGGAAGAACATTAGGCTCACCGCACACACGAATGATGTCCGGAGCGTGTCCGCCGCCAGCCCCCTCCGTGTGATACGTGTGAATTGTGCGCCCTTTGAAGGCCGCGATAGAATCATCGACAAACCCAGACTCGTTCAGCGTGTCCGTATGAATGGCGACCTGCACGTCGAATCGTTCGGCCTCGGACAAACAGCAGTCAATAGTGGCCGGTGTTGAGCCCCAGTCCTCGTGGAGCTTTAACCCGACAGCACCAGCACGGATTTGATCTTCCAGACCGTCCGGCATCGAGGTGTTACCTTTACCCAGGAACCCGAAGTTCATCGGAAGAGTATCGTTCGCCTGTAGCATGAGCTGCAAATGCCTGGCACCGGGCGTACACGTTGTGGCCTTGGTGCCGGTGGTTGGTCCGGTCCCCCCTCCAATGAACGTCGTAACGCCGCTCGCGAGTGCCTCGTATACCTGCTGCGGGGCAATAAAGTGGACATGTGCGTCAATCCCTCCAGCCGTCAGAATCAAACCTTCGCCTGCTATCGCCTCCGTGGTCACTCCGACAACCATGCCTTCGGTCACACCAGCCATCACGTCTGGATTCCCAGCTTTTCCGATGCCAGTAATCCGGCCACCCTTGATGCCAATATCCGCTTTCTGAATACCAGTCCAGTCAACGATGAGCGCGTTCGTGATCACACAGTCGAGCGCACGCTCATCCGAGACGCCGGCTGCCTGCCCCATTCCATCGCGGAGAACCTTGCCACCACCGAACTTGCACTCGTCTCCGTAAACCGTAGAGTCTTGCTCCACTTCCGCGACCAATCCCGTGTCCCCCAACCTGACACGGTCGCCCGTCGTGGGACCATAGAGGTCCGCATAGTGTCGCCGGTCCATACGATGAGCCATGACTACTCCCAGTTCTCCATTTTTAGATCTTGGGCCACTACTCCACTTGCCCAGGCATTTCCGCCACGCACGATCCTACGGCCAGCTATAGGGACCAACGTGACGGTCTTTGCCTCCCCTGGCTCAAAGCGAACGGCCGTGCCAGCTGGAACATCGAGCCTACGGCCGTAAGCGGCACGTCGATCAAAGACTAGTGCGCGGTTTGTTTCGAGGAAATGATAGTGGCTACCGACCTGAATCGGCCGGTCACCGGTGTTGGTGACCTTCAACTCAGTCGTCTCGCGTCCCTCGTTCAACGCAATCTCACCCTCGGATACCAGCAACTCGCCCGGGATGCCCTCGACCTCAGACGGCGCCTGGCCGACCGACGTATCACCTGTCGGCGCCGGCAGAAAGCTACCGTAGAGTGCCAGCGTCGAATCTCCACGCTCAGCTACGATCGGATGATGCACCGTCACCAACTTAGTCCCATCGGGGAACGTACCTTCGACTTGCACCTCGTCTACCATCTCCGCCACCCCCTCGACCACATCGCTCGTTCCAAGTAGGCAGCGACCCAGATCCATGAGTTCCGCGACCGATCGCCCGTCGCGAATGAATTCCAGCAGCTGCGTGGCAATGAGCGCCACCGCCTCCACATAGTTCAGCCGAAGTCCACGAGCCAGCCGTCGCTGCGCAAGGGATCCAGCCTGGTGCAGGATGAGTTTGTCTATTTCACGTGGTGTGAGATGCATACACCCCTACCATTTCCGTACCCACGGATTGTCGCCGAGCAGTGTGGGCACAAAGTCGAGGAAGCCGTGTAGCGCGTAGCTTACGTCTTCGACCGACCGGCCCGCCACACGCAAGACACAACCGCCCCCTTCGAGAGGGGCAGCTGCAAGGAGACGTTCCGAGCGCTGCCTGACCGGCTGATCCCCGACCTTGGCCACGATATGCTCGGCCTCAAGCTTTAGAGATGCCCCGATCACCAGCGCCATGGCAAGCACGTCATAGTCTCCGAGCCGTTCCGCTAAATCACCGTCTAAGGCGCGCAGTGCCAACGCGTCATGAACCAAAAGACGACCTCCGACACGTACTGTGGTCCGACTGACGTATTCGTCGAATGCCCATCGCTCGCCAGACTCACGACGACCAGACGACACCCAGTCGAGCAATACCAACCCAGCCCCAACAGCCAGATCAAATCGCTGCATCTGATGATAGCGGGACTGGGCGAAACACACCACGGGGTCTGGAGTTAAGATAAGGAGGCCGTTGTCACAAACCTCGCCGACCATTTTGACCTGAGTGCCGTGTGGGGACCGGTAGACCTTTGTGGACGCCTGCGTCGACACGAAGGCGCAGGCTCCAGCACCGACTGTGGTCTGCAGTGAGATCGTGTCACCGTCTACTAATCCACCGCCATAATTCGAAGTGAAAATCCAGGCAGCATGACCGTGATTGCTTGGAGTGAGGAGACGTAGGGGACTGGTCGCAAAGGCCCGACAGACGAAGCTGCGATCGCGGTTACGAGCCACAACGAGCCGCCCACACCCTGGCCTTCCCCTACCTGAAAGGGACACATTGCCAAGACCGACCCGCTCGTCGTGTAGGGCCTGAGTCACACTGCAAGATGCTCGCGCACGTCTTCATTACTCAGATCCTCGATAGAACCGCCGGCTACAAAGCGCCCCTTGTCGAGAATGCGGAATTCACTCGCCACCCGACGAGCGAACAGCAATTTCTGCTCGACCAGCATCACCGTTACGCCAGCCTCACTATTGAGCTTGATAAGAATGTCGCCAATTTCTCGAACGATATTGGGCTGAAGACCTTCCGTGGGCTCATCCAGAATAAGTAGCTTCGGCTCGAGCACCAACGCTCGACCGATGGCCAGTTGCTGCTGCTGCCCACCAGAGAGGTCGCCGCCGCGACGTCCCAACATCTGTCTTAGGACAGGAAAGATGTCGAACACCTTCGTCGGGATCGTCCGTCGGCCATCCCGACGCCCAGCCAGTCCTATTTCGAGATTCTCGCCGACCGTCAGTTGTGGAAAAATCTCGCGTCCCTGAGGCACGTACCCGATAGCCAAGCGCGCTCGCCCTTCCGCGTTCACGGCACGTAAATCAGTACCGGAGTACGTGATTTCACCGGACTCAACAGGAATCAGTCCCATGACGCACTTCAGCAATGTCGTCTTACCCATACCGTTGCGACCCATAAGACACATGCGTGAACCCGCCGGCACGTCGAGGTTAATGTCCCAGAGCGTGTGGCTCCCTCCGTAGGATTGGTTGAGGCCCTTAATTGAAAGCAAACTCATGCTCCGAGATAGACATCGACAACCTGCTGGTCGTTCTGGACGGTATCCATATTACCTTCTGCAATCACGCGACCTTCATGTAAAACCGTGACCCGTTCTGCAATCGACCGGATAAAATCCATGTCGTGTTCGACCACGATCACAGAGTGTTTTCCGGCGAGCGACAGCAACAATTCCCCAGTTCGCTCGGTCTCCTGCGGGGTCATTCCGGCTACCGGTTCATCAACCAGTAGCAATTCCGGATCCTGCATCAAGAGCATACCTATCTCAAGCCACTGCTTTTGCCCATGGGAGAGCGCGCCCGCCATGGCTGCGCGCTCAGCTGCAAGATCAATAATACTGAGCACTTCGTCGATTCGTTCACGTTGAGCCGAGGTCAGGTGCGCCACGAGTGTGTACCAGAAGGACTTGTTGTCTGCCAAGGCCAGTTCCAGATTCTCGAAGACGCTGAGAAACTCGAACACCGTGGGCTTCTGGAACTTACGGCCAATGCCAGCCTTAACAATTTCTGTTTCGGTGAGCGTTAAGAGATTGATGTTCTTTCCAAACCACGCCGACCCTTCGTCCGGACGCGTCTTCCCAGTAATGACGTCCATCATGGTCGTCTTGCCGGCACCGTTTGGCCCAATGATACAAAGAAGTTCGCCAGGGTCCACGTGAAGCGTGAGTGCATTGAGTGCCTTGAACCGATCAAAACTCACAGTAAGTTTGTCCAGGTATAAGACCTTCCCGATGAGCACGGACGGCTTTCGGCGGACCGCGGCTTTCCGCTTTTCCTGCCACGCGTTGCGGGTACTCGCCTGGTCCTCAGGCATCCCAGGGGGCACTGTGGTCATCTGTCTCGGCTCAGCGTTGGCAGAAAGCCTGCCAGTCCGCGCGGGAGAAAAATCGTCACGCCGATAAAAATTGAACCGAGCGCATACAGCCAGAATTCTGGTAATGCCGAGGTGAAGAATGTCTTGAGGTAGTTGACGATTACGGCGCCAGCAGCCGCGCCGAACAGGGTCCCACGCCCCCCCACAGCCACCCAGATGACCACCTCAATGGACTTAAGGGGTTCAAACTCACTCGGGTTGATAATGCCAACTTGAGGCACATACAATGCGCCAGCCACACCGGCCATGACTGCCGAAAAGACGAAGAGCCAGAGCTTGTAGGACTCAACGCTATAGCCCAAGAAACGTGTCCGACTCTCCGCGTCACGGATCGAACGAATTACCCGTCCTGCGCGCGACGTTACAATCATCCTGCATGCGCTGTAGCTGATCGCCAGCGTTACAGCCGTGACTAGCAGTAAAGCCGAGCGCGTACTGTCACGCTGTAAGTCAAAGCCCAGGAGCTCTTTAAAATCCGTGAAGCCGTTGTTGCCTCCGAACCCCATGTCGTTACGGAAGAAGGCAAGCAATAATGCATAGCTGAGCGCCTGCGTCATGATGGAAAAATACACGCCAGTGACCCGGGAGCGAAACGCCAACCACCCGAACACAAAGGCGAGTGCGGCTGGCACGAGCGCGACCATGATGATCGCGAACCAAACTTGATCGAAGCCGTACCAAAACCACGGCAAGGCGTCCCAATTGAGAAACACCATGAAATCCGGAAGTACCGGGTGGCCGTAGACTCCTCTCGTGCCAATCTGCCGCATAAGGTGCATCCCCATGGCGTAGCCACCAAGAGCGAAGAACGCCGCGTGGCCAAGGCTGAGGATTCCGCAGAACCCCCAGATGAGATCCACGGCGGTCGCCAAGATCGCGTAGCACAGGTATTTACCAATGAGCCCTACGACATAGCTGGACAAATGTAGCGGCGAGGACTCTGGAACCGCCACGTTGAGGAGCGGTACAAGGAGCCCTACACCAGCCACGAGGGCGAGAAAGCCAAGGCTGGCGCGATCTGCGAACAACACGGATAGGGCTTGCTGGCGGAGTTTCAAGACCCCTCTGCGGCGCGGCCAGTTTGTGGGAACAGTCCCCTGGGACGGCGTTGGATGAACAAGATCACCCCCACAAGAACAAAGATTTTTCCGAGTACCGCCCCGGCATAGGGCTCGAGCACCTTATTGACTGTTCCCAATGACATCCCACCAATGAGCGTGCCCCAAATGTTGCCGACGCCACCAAACACCACCACCATGAACGAATCGACGATGTACGCCTGGCCAAGGTTCGGACCAACGTTGGTAAGCTGGCTGAGCGCCACGCCGGCCATGCCGGCGATGCCTGCCCCCAAGCTGAAGGTCATGGCGTCAACCCATTCGCTCCGGACGCCCATCGCCCGCGCCATCAAACGGTTCTGCGACACGGCTCGCATCTCCAGGCCTACTCGAGTATGTTTCAGAACTGTCAACAAGACAGCGAACACAATCAGGGTGAACAAGATAATGTAGAGTCGGTTGTAGGTGAGCGAAAAGGCTTCGTTGAACTGCAGTGTGCCGCTCATCCATGTTGGCGTCACCACCGGGCGATTGTTCGCCGAGAATACGGTGCGCACGAACTGTTGCAGCACCAGGCTCACCCCAAACGTCGCTAGCAACGTCTCGAGTGGTCGGCCGTAGAGAAACCGAATGATTGTCCTTTCGATGAGCACGCCCACCGAGCCGGTGACAACGAACGCGGCGGGAATAGCCACGAGAATTGAAAGCTCGATGTGCTCCGGCATTAGGAGTTGCACGACGTAGGTCGTGTAGGCTCCAAGCATCAGCAACTCGCCGTGGGCCAGATTGATGACGCCCATGACGCCGAACGTAATGGTTAAGCCGATCGCTGCCAGTGCCAGCACGGATCCCAAGCTGAGACCGAAGAACACCGTCTCGAGAATCGAGTAAAACGTGCGGGCCTTATCAATTCGGCTCACGGCCTCGGCGGCCGCAAAGCGCAGATCTTCGTCAGCTTCGATGAAGCTGCCATCCTCGTCACGCTCAAGCAATGCCGATAGGCGGTTGTAAACGTCTGGATTCAATCGGTCCGCGAGGGTGTTAACCGCAGCGAGCCGCGCGTCGGGCTCATCTTCGTCAAGGTCTGCAAGGGCGAGTGCCGTACCAATTTCGTACAAAACGTCGGAATCAGTCTCCTCGGCTGCGCGCCCACGGAGAAGTTCGACTGACGCATCATCGAGCGAGCGGAGCATCTGTTTTACTGCATCGACTCGAATATCCACCTCAGGACTGGACAGCGCGAACCTGGCAATAGAAATCCGTATAAATCTCCGTAACCGGTTGTTGGTAATGACTCTGTCTAACTGGTCGGGCTCCGCCGAGCCAGCCTCCTGCAACGAAACTGGATCGATGAGCGCGTACGTCGATAACTCCTCGTCGTTTGATTCAATAATGAAGGGCTGCTGGTCTTCCTGACGGAAGAAAAACCGGTCTTCTAGCAAAGCCGTGAGCACGGACCTGGCACTGGCATGCCCGGTGTCGAGTAACTGTTCAGCGATCGACTCTTTCTCGCGGAAGTTGGCGTCGGCGAACTCCACCACTACCGCAAGAAAGCCGTCGTCGTCTGTCTGAGCCGAGGCCAAGACAGGGAATCCGAAAAAGCATACGGCGAGGAGCAGCCAGACCGGCCGCCACTCGCCGTATATCACCACTTTCACTGAGAATGCTCGTTGGCGTTGCAACTATTTATTAATAAGTCGTTCCTGAACACACATTGGTCCGAGTGTTGTAGTTCCCACAGTTCTGTTCCACCCAGTCCCCTATCGTGTCCTCGCTAACAGGCAAATGGTCGGACCACGCGTCTCCCTCAACTGTACCGTCGGTCTGCCAGACCACGTCGAACTGGCCGTTCGCACGCACCTCCCCAATGTAGACCGGTTTGGTGATGTGATGATTCGCAAGCACTCGGGCCACGCCACCCGTTAGGTTGGGTGTTTCGATGCCTGGAAGCGCGTCGAGCACCGCGTCCACATCGGTCGTCCCCGCCTGCTCTACCGCCTGCGCCCACAGATTGAAACCGATGAAGTGTGCTTCCATCGGGTCGTTCGTCGTCCGGTCGGCATCGTTGACGAACGTCTTCCAGGTCGAGATAAATTCGGAGTTGGCAGGCGAACTGATGCTCTGGAAATAGTTCCATGCAGCCAGGTGACCGACGAGCGGGGCGGTATTGATACCCGACAGTTCTTCCTCGCCGACCGAGAATGCGACAACCGGAATGTCCTCTGCCGAAACCTCCTGATTGGCGAGTTCAAGATAAAAAGGAACGTTGGCGTCCCCATTGATCGTGGACACCACGGCCGTCGCCTTCCCCTCGGACCCATAACTCCGGATAGTGGACACCCGTGTTTGCCAATCTGAGTGGCCGAACGGCGTATAGTTAATGGAGATGTCCTCGTCAGTCACACCCTTCTGCTTCAGATAAGCCTCGAGGATCCGGTTCGTGGTACGTGGATACACGTAGTCGGTACCTTCAAGCACCCAGCGCTCGATACCCACCTCCTCCATCAGGTAGTCAATTGCCGGGATCGCCTGCTGATTCGGGGCCGCGCCGGTGTAGATGACGTTCTTCGAGGATTCCTCTCCTTCGTACTGGACCGGATAAAAGAGGAGTCCGTTGAGCTCTTCGAACACCGGGAGCACCGACTTTCTCGACACGGACGTCCAGCACCCGAAGACGACGTCGACCTGCTCCGACTGGAGCAATGAGCGCGCCATCTCGGCAAAGAGAGGCCAGTCCGACGCCGGATCGACCACGACCGCTTCAAGTTGTCTTCCGAGCAACCCGCCCTTCTT
Source organism: Vicinamibacteria bacterium (assembly GCA_963578805.1). Lineage (GTDB taxonomy): Bacteria > Acidobacteriota > Vicinamibacteria > Vicinamibacterales > UBA8438 > CAUZIB01. The sequence goes on from CAUZDY010000057.1 coordinate 12,950, forward strand.
GTTCTGCTCCTCGACCATCATGAGGATCGTATCCTTCAACGTCGTTTCACTGATGGCCATGGAACCCGAGAGCGAGTGCAAGACACCGACCTTGATTGGTTCCTGCGCTCCAGCGGCCGCCGGCAACGCCAGCCCGACGGCTAGACAGACAATGAGATAAGCATGCTTGAGTTTCATGGTTTACTCCTGTGGGTAAGCGGGTGGTTATATCTGTATCTGCAAGCCAACGCCGAACTGGAGATCGTCCATGCGAACAGCGCTGTAGTCCGTGTTCTTGAAAAAGATCATCAATCGTGCGTTGAACTCGTTCAGGATGTAATTGAAGTTCACCTCGCTCGTCTTCTGGTCGAAATCTGGATACGCCGCGTTTCGGTCTTGGCTAAACTTCGCAATACCGTACTTACCGAGAATCTCGAATTGGCCCGGTGCCGACGTCTCTGGGAACAGGTAAGCGGCTAGTAGGAAGCCGCCCGTCAAAGTCTGATACGCCGAACCTGGAACAGTGGGATACCCTCCCAACCCGTTGTAGCGAACCAGCTCCGATTCGATCGAGACCGCGCTGCCACCACCAGTCATTCGCTCAAGTAAAAAATCAAAAGTGGAAGCCATCTTGGTGGTCAGTGAATCGATCAACACCCCATCATTCCCGATCACCGCCGGTTGCACATCCCCAGCCTGTGTCTGTGCGGCGAGACCGATCGCCAGGAGATTGCGTTGGCCATAGTAGGTCCCGTTCAGATAGTAGCCAGCCTCTGGGTCCCAGAAATCCACCTGTATCCGCCCAGCTGTCATCAGATTAGTGCTGCTATTGCCAACGCCTGTCGACGACCCGTCGAACACGCCCGCGGACAGCTTGACCTTCCCGAACTGGCCCCAATAGGTTGCGCCGTTTTGGCGACCTTGGAAGATGAACGGATAACCATCCTGCACACTGTCGCTATAGACAGCCCAGTGATGGGAATAGTAGGGACCGTAGAGGTTCGCGCGGTCGCTCGGCGGCAAGTGCCTGCCGAACCAGATATTGAATTTATCCGATATGCCAATCTGGGCCACCGCATCGAGGATCTGTACCTCATTGCCCTGGTTCCCGAAGCCGGCCCCGCAGGCCCCACCTTCAGGACAGACAAACAGCGTGCCCCCGTAATTGATGTCGGTGTTAACCATGAAGCTGATGTTGTCGGACGCCTGACCGTTCACGTAGAAACGCAGGCTATTAAGCCTGAAATTGGCTACCGCGTCCCCGTCAGCGGGCTTATGGTGCAAGAAACTGGTCTGCAGACCCGCACCCAGAGTGACCGGCGGTGGATCTTGAGCATACAGCGGCGCCACGTTCCCCCACAGCAAACATGACACCAGCAGTACCAGCGTCCAACTCCAACGTGATATACGAACTCCAGCGTCCTTCCGACTCCATTGAGTGAGCACAGTCATCCTTTCCGCAATGTGTACCGTAATGCCACAGCGACCAGTCGCGTCGAGCCCACCTCAGCGCTTACTGAGGTCAACAACCGAGAACTAAACCTCTTGGAGTAAGGATAGAAGCAACTTCCGTACCAAGTCTCGACACATGTACTTCGGTAGCGCGACTCGTCTCGATGCCGTGTCGATAGACCTTCTCCAAGTGTTCAATTGGCAGTTCTTTACCCGGATCTTGCGACGCCTGATCGGCATAATCGTGAGTTTCTCAAGAGGCTTGCCCAGGGGACGATACTTGTCGTTGTAGCATCCATGAACCGACATTTATGTCTCATCCGTGATTTCCGAGAGCTTTCTCGGACCGAATGAATGTGACTATTTAGGTTTAGATCGAGACAAGATTAAGACAAAAACGTCTATACAGATTCACCAGTCTACAGAAACGTCGTCCGAGACCACTTAAGCCATGTTCGCCGAACACACCGTCACGGATCTTGACCAACCGTCGGTGAGGATTTCTACTGGGTTCCGACGGGACCTCGTAGAATTTCCCCCTTTCGATACGGTTGCCCGAGCCGTGAGGTGACTGCCAACCAATAACTGGAGCGGAAGAACGCGTTTTTCACCCGAGCCTGCCGATGGTAGCCAGCCGTCTTCTTCCAGCGGCGCCGTCCACTCTCCTTGACCGCCAGGATCGTGCGATCACGGGCGCTTGACCTTGGTCCGTGTCGAGACACGTTGGCCGTGCTCGTGGGGCGGAACCACGACGGTTGCACCACGCGCACCCCCAGCATCGTAGGACCCGACCGTGTCGTAGGCGGCATCTGCCGTCACGGCGATCTTGATTGACCACACCGACAAGTAGGAGAGGCACGAGCGGGGCAGCGGAGCCCTCCGTGGGGCCTGCGACACGATGTTGCAACTCGTACAGACCGACGACCAGTTGCGGCTGTGCTGCACGAAGCAGAAAGACTCGGCGAAGTTCGCACCGGTTGATCTGCGGATGGTGCGAGCGGGGGGGGATGTGTCATACAGCTCGCCGGCGACACGCCCAGACATGGGATGAGCGACACCCAGCGCAAGGTTCTCCGCGCGCTCCGCTCCGGCTTCATGGACGACGATGGGGCAACGAGCAGCGAGTGGCAGTCGGCGATGCCGACTGTCACCGAGCGGACGTATCACCGGGCGAAGAAGGTGCTCATCGAGAGCGGCTATGTTCGCACCCAAGGCCAGCGTTTCGTGTGGAGCGGCAAGGCGGCTGAATCTGAGTCACTGACACGCTGACTGACACGGCTCTGACATTGACTGACATCGACATTGACACTCGACTGACACTACTCGCTGGGGTCTATAAGACCCCCCCGCGAGGTGTCAGTGTCAGTGTCGCTTGAATCTCTATGTGGCTTGCTTTATGGACCGTGGGGGGAGGCGTTTTCGCACGATTGCAGCGAAATGAACCAGATCCGAGGGGTATGTGATGGCAGGAGTCCGAGGACAGCGGTCAGGTGGTCAGAATGCGAAGACGACCGCGCAGTACGACCTGGAGGGCACGCGGAACGTCACCAGCTTCAATAACGCCGCCTAAAAACCGGCCCAACATCAATCCTTGCACGGCCGCTCGCCACACTTGGCCGACGTCTGACGAAAGGAGAGGCAGGGTGAAGTCACCTACTCGTAGTCAGAACAGGCGTCTCTGTTTGACTCGGGGGTGCTACCATTCATGGTCATGCATCTGCCTCGCATGTATCTCTTCCATTCAACATAGCTTGACCCGAGTTGATACCCTCCGGCTTTTCCGCCGACTACTCCTTCCAACTGCTCGTCCGTCAGTGCCGTCGTGTCGTTCTGCTTGGTTGTCATCGTCTGTGCTCCTTGCAAAAGTTCGCCTGCGGCTCATCCGCAGTTGATGATGGCAGTGTAGAGTCCGGTGACGAACCTCACCATGACGCACCACACAGAGCCTCTGTGAAATTGATCACAGAGCACCGACGCCCAGCGCCTCGCCCGCGAATGGGACGATGCGTACCCGCGCTAACCACCGTCCCCGTTGAACCGCCCACCAGTCAGCGGTAGGATCGGCGTCTACATCGACAGGGTCGGCTAACAATCGGTAGAGCACGGGTCAGTGGTCGGCTAACAGAAGATTCAGGATGTCAAACGGTGCCGGTCAGTTGGGTGAATCGGTCGCGCCACGCGATGCTAATAGAGCCCGCTGGTTCCTGCTGGGGGCAGTGATGGTCACCGGGGCACTTTACACCCTTCCGTACGGTTGGTACGTCGCCTATCCGTTGGTGCTCCTATCGACCTACGT
>CAUZDY010000058.1:0-16594 GCA_963578805.1 Vicinamibacteria bacterium
TGATCGACGTCACCAATTTCAGCCCCAAACAAAATTACAGAGGATCTCGTGAAAACCTGCATTTAGTGGAACGCTGGACGCGAACAGGTCCGGACACGCTGGCTTATGAGGTCACTATTGAAGACCCAACCGTTTGGGTTCAGCCTTGGACCGTGAAACAAGAACTCAAACGGCAGAACGGCCAAGAGAATCGTATCTATTATGAGCCACGGTGCCACGAAGGCAACTACGGCTTCCCGGCCCTCTTGAAAGGGGCACGAGTCAATGAGGAGGCCTACGCAGCGGGCACCGGGCCGCATCCGGCCACCTTCGATAATGCCACCGGGTCAGGGATACAAAGATTTCCGGGAAGTCGATAGGGCCGCGTGTTACCGTTGGTCTACGTGGGCAGAATTGACGGAGATTAGGTAGCATTCGGCCGACGACCTAAAGCTCTTATGGTGAGCTACTTGGCCGAGTTTACTGCGCAACGTAACGAGTAGCCGTGACCGGTCGACTGGTTGGTATGTCTAGGGTACAGGATTCCGCTCTCCGACAGCGTCGGGGTAGCGTCGTTCAGTCGTAGAGACGATCGTCGCCGTGCCGGACGATAGATTCTGATTTGTTCTGCGTATGTTTTCCCGGAGGTAAGGCATGAGAAGAGTGATAGTGCTCGGTGCGTTGCTACTAGCAGGCGCGCTCTCGGTAGTTGGTGTGGCCGGGCAGCAAGGCCAAATAAACATCGAGGTCGATCAGGTTAGAGACAATCTTTTCGTGCTGAGAGGACAAGGAGGTGGGGGGAACACGGCTGTCTTCGTCACGACTACTGGTGTGGTGGTTGTGGACTCCAAGAACCCGGGCTGGGGTCAGCCGATTCTCGATACGATCGAGACGCTGACGAGTAATCCGGTCACGACGCTTATTAACACCCACAGCCACGGCGATCATGTGAGCGGAAACGTCGCGTTTCCAACCACCGTCGAGATCGTGACGCACGAAATAACGAAGGCGAATATGGAGGTGATGCGGCCGTATACCGGGCGAACGGAGCCACCCGTAAACGTCTTCGCAGATTCAAACGGCCAAGGCCTCCCGACACGCACGTTTACGGACCGGATGTCATTCGGCGCCGGTGTCGATCAGGTCGACCTGTACTATTTTGGGCGCGGCCACACCGGTGGCGATGCCTGGGTAGCCTTCCCAGCGTTACGAGCGCTCCACGCCGGCGACATTTTCCTGGCTAAGCGCGTACCTTTTCTCGACGCCGCCAACGGTGGGAGTGGCGTTGAGATTGGCGACACGGTGCAGAAGGCGCACGATACGATTCGGAACATTGATACGATCATCACGGGGCACAGTAACACCCAGATGACGTGGAGCGATCTGGCCGAATGGGCCGCGTTTAACCGGGATTTCTTAGAGGTTGTACGAAGCGGTCACTCGGCGGGGAAGACAGCTGAGGAGATCGCGATGTCGTGGATGATGCCCGCGAAGTATTCCGACTACGATGCACCTGACATGACTGCCGTCGCACGTAATGCCCAGGTTATCGTTGACGAGCTAGAAGGGCGTAACACCAGGTAGCATTGAGCTCTCCATCAGGCCGCCAGTGTCGTGCTTCGAAAAGCGTCGTTGCGAAAGACTCACAAGCCCACGTCGATCTACGTTTGAAGACCCAGATCGTTAAGTAGCGTCTTGAGTGCTACGGCGCCAAAGGCCAGGGTCTCCGGGTGACCGTTTAGTAAGCGGCTGAGTTGTATCGTATGCAGCGGGCATTAACCGTGGTCTCCTCCCAGCTGAAGGTAACGAGGTTGCGCTCTTGGCTTGACTCAACCGCTTTAGCGTCGTCTTCTAGCTCGGACTCACTTCACTAGCTACATCCTCAGAGAAGCGCACTTTAGACCGCCGTATTGTCGATCCACTGTGCCATCTGCTCGTTGTAGCGTTCGCCAACTGCGGCGTCGGCAGGAAAAAGCGCATCCAGCTCGACCATCTCGTTTGGCGAAAGTTTAATCTCCATCGCTGCGGCGTTACTCTCAAGATACACGCGCCGCTTTGTGCCTGGAATGGGAACGATGTCGGTGCCCTTCGCGAGAATCCAGGCGAGGGCAATCTGTGACGGGGTAGCTGCCTTTTCCGTAGCGAAGACCTTGAGCTGCTCGACCAGTTCTCTGTTTCTGTCAAAATTTTCGCCTTGGAAGCGGGGTAACCGCTTCCGCAAGTCGTCGTCGTCAAAAGCATCGATACTGGTGACACATCCGGACAGAAAGCCGCGACCGAGGGGGCTGAATGGTACGAAGGTAATGCCAAGTTCCAGGCAGACCGGGAGAATGTTTGCTTCCGGTTGACGCCACCAAAGGGAGTATTCGCTCTGGACGGCGCTGATCGGGTAAACCTTGTACGCTCGACGGATTGTGGCCGGCGCGGCTTCCGATAGTCCAATGTATCGGATCTTTCCGGCGCGGACGAGTTCGGCCATGCTGCCGACCGAGTCTTCAATGGGTGTCTTGGGGTCGACTCGGTGTAGATAGAGAAGGTCGATAACGTCGACGTTTAGGCGATCCAGGCTCTCGTTACACGAGCGGTGGATCTCGTTTGGCGATCCGTCAAGACCGACCGGAACACCGACCTTCCCCGCCCGAATGCCGCACTTAGTGGCTAGAACCACATCGCTACGCCGGTGTTTAATGGCGCGGCCGACCAATTTCTCGTTAGCGCCGTTGCCGTAGACAGCGGCGGTATCGAAAAAATTGATCCCCAGATCCAGTGCGCGATTCAGTGTCTTGATCGACTCCGCGTCGTCGGTGGAACCATAGCTTTGAGACATGCCCATGCAGCCAAGACCGAGCGCCGAAATGTCGGTCTCACTCTTGCCAAGAGTTCGGATTACCATGGGGGAATCTTACTCGACCGGATGGGCGGTCTAACCTCGCGAGCCTGATCGGGATCGAGGGTTATGACAGCGGCTTCCATGACTGGGGCGCATATGCGACGACTTGTCTCGCTCTGGTCTCCTGTGTCCTAAGTCTGGCAATTGCAAGTGCTGAAGCGGCGCCCTACATTTCCACGTGGTGCTTGTGAGCCAGTAGATACTTAACCACTAAATTCATCCTGATGGTCGCTCTTGCTCTTTTAGGCTGTTTCGTTTGAAGGTACTTCGCCTAGCCTGAAAGCCGGGGTATTATCAGGGCCTCTAAACAACCTAGGGAGCAGCGGATACGTTCTCTTCGGGGTCGGTTCTCCGATAAACAAAGGGAGACTGTTGTGACGAAATGGAATCTGGTACCGGTCATTGGTTTATTGGTTGCGATGTTCGGCGCATCCGATCTCATACGTGCTCAAGGAACTGACAACTACGAGAGGTTCGTTGAGGTACGTAACGGTTATCGCATCAGTCTGGACGTTCCGTACCGTACGGCCAACAACTGGAGAGGCACACTCGACATCATCCGGCCAGGACAAGCATCGATGCCGAATCCCACGGTTGTGTATTTTCATGGAGGTGGCTGGACAGCGGGTAGCAAGGATGGCGGCCTGATCGCGGCGCTCCCTTACCTCGAAATGGGCTGGACGGTGGTCAACGTGGCGTATCGATTGGCGGGGGTTTCTCTGGCACCGGCTGCCGTGGAGGATACACGGTGTGCACTTCGCTGGATTTATAGAAACGCCGAAGAGTATAGCTTCGACCTAGACAGGCTGGTGCTTACGGGTAATTCGGCTGGTGGCCATCTTTCGCTGATTACCGGAATGCTCACTGAGGACGCCGGGCTGGATCTTGGATGTCCTGGTGACCGAGGGCGAGGACCACAGAATATTGAACCATTAAAGGTTGCGGCCATCATCAATTGGTATGGGGTTACCGACGTGGTTGATTTGATTGAACGGGCTCCCGGTCCCTCAGGGAACTACACCCAAGCATGGCTGGGCTCGGTGCCAAATCGTGAAACGCTCGCCAAGCGGGTGTCTCCGTTGACGTATGTTCGACCCGGTCTTCCGCCGGTCTTAACGATTCACGGAGACGCGGATCCGACAGTACCATACGAGCATGCGGTTCGATTGAAGGAGGCTCTCGATTCAGCCGGAGTGTCGAATCAGCTTGTGACGATTACTGGCGGTCTACACGGGCGGTTTACGGCGGACGAAAACATGATGATCTATCGTACGATTCGTACTTTCTTGACCAAGCACAACCTGGGGCCGGCACCAAGCAAGGAATAAGTTGCAAAGGAGTGATCGAATGTGGTCTGTGCCCGCAAAGTTGATTGTCGCGTCCATTCACGAGGCAGCGATAACAAGTAGGAGACTGCGAAGGGCGTTTGGCTTACCCGTTGACAGTTGCAGTGGGCGACGCTCGATGTTAGCGAACGTGGGGTGTCGCGACAGCATGGCCGTCGAGACCCTACTTTAATTGATTGACTTGCCGGTATTGCTGGTCGCAGGGCCTACGGGAACTGTATTCCCATCTAAGGAGATAAGCATGAAAAGAAACATAGTCAGCAGCATCGTCATCGTCATCGGCCTGAGTGTTAGCGGCGTCGCGAGCGCCCAGGACGACCCTCCGGCACCTTGCGGCCCGGCGGGACACCTTGCATCGGAACTCTCCGGTAACGTCGCGGCCGACTCCCGGTGCTTCGAGATTCGTATGTACACAGCCGAGCCAGCGATGGGCGGGAAAGGTGGCATCGATAACCTGCACCAGCGCTTCCGCGAGGGCGAGGTTGCGCTTTTTGAAAAACACGGTGCAGAAATCATTGCGGTCTGGCAGAGGCTCGATAATCCGAACACACTAGTGTGGATGTTGGCCTATCGCGACAGGTCACACCGAGACAAGGTGTTTGCCGATTTCCGAGAGGATCCGGAATGGATTGCACTCAGAGCTAAGTACGAGGTGCCTTTAAATGCCGAGACCTTCATGATGAGTGCATCCGACTACTCGGCACTCAAGTAAGAGGAACCAACATGACGAGACGCGCGACACTTAGACGTTTTGGACTGCCGTTGGGATTGTCAGCAGCTCTCTTTTTTGTCATCGCAATGAACGCTCAGCGCGGCGATGTGGACTGGGACGCTGTGGAGATTGCGACCCACCACGTTCGCGGGACGGTCCATTATGTGACGGGGCAGGGTGGCAACATTGGCCTGTCAATTGGTGAGGATGGCGTCATCATGATCGATGACCAGTTCGCTCCACTCACCGATCGAATTGTTGCCGCAATTCGGGGAATATCAAACGGGGACATCCGATTCCTCATTAATACCCATGTACATGGTGACCACACCGGGGGAAACGAGAACCTTGGGCGTATGGGAATTCTCATTCTCGCCCAAGACCGCGTGCGGGTGCGTTTGGCCAAGAGTTTGCCAGAGGTGGCCCTTCCGGCGCTCACGTACAGTGAAGACATCACCGTTTATCTGAACGGAGAAGAGGTGAACGTCTTCCAGGTACCAGCCTCGCACACGGATGGTGACAGTGTTATTTATTTCAAGAACTCTGACGTGATGATGGTCGGCGACGTGTTTCGGACCGTCGCGTTTCCTGTTATCGATAGGAACAATGGCGGAACGTTGGCAGGGACGGTCGACACGCTCGGTATCATTGCTGGGCGAGCGGGGCCCGCCACTAAGATCGTTCCGGGGCACGGTGTCGTATCGACCAGAGAGGATGTCATCGAGTTTAGGGATATGGTGATCGATGTTGCTGGTCGGGTGTCGGAGCTCGTAAACCAGGGAATGACCTATGAGCAAGTGACGACCGCGAATCCGACTGCCGCGTACGAGGTGAAATGGGGTTCCCCAGACCGGTTCTTAACGGCCGTGTATGAGGAGCTGAACAGCGGAGACTAACTCGTCGGGCACTTGCGGTGTCTCGGACGGGGGCTGCGTTATTGCTTCGACGCTTGTTGCTCAGCCCGTTCCAGGGCGCGAGCGCCGGCGAGAATACCCAGCAGACCGTAGTTTCCTTCGTGACAGGCGTACTCGAACATTTGAGGCACGGAGACTTCGTCAATTTCTCCCACCATCGAATTCAGTCGCCTCAGCGGAAATTGTATAGTCCAGGGTTTCGTCCAAGCCGTCGCATCCTCAAGCCTGACTTCGTAGTCGATGGTGTTGGCGTCGGTGAGAGTGAAGCGTTCCACCAGGTGCAGGTTTTGACCTGATCCCTTAAAGTTTCCCTTATCGGTGAAATTGGTTGTGTCGACGACGAGTGTGGTGTCCTCCCAGTGCCCACGCGAATCGCCCATCCACTGGCGAACACTGTCGCCAAGATGTGTACGCCCGTCTAGGGGAATAATACGGACATGGTGCTGCATCTCGATCTCGATCGCCACTTGGCCTGGTGACTGGACGATCTGGAAGTGATTGTTGTAACCGCCGGGCATCCGAGGGAGGCTGTTCATAATGCACCGGTCGTCTAGGTCGCGGTCCTCCGGGTTGTCGGCTCGCCCACCGCGGCCGTCCACACCCCCTTCGGTGCCATCCACGAGCCCTTCGGATCGGCCTCTGGAGAATCCTCCCGTGAACGGCGATGCGGTGCTTCCGGTTGCGCCGATCGCCTTGGCCCGAGCCTCCGCGCGCGCCCACGCTTCCGGTGTTAATACCGGAATTTTCCCATCCTGCGGATCCAAAATCAGCGACGTTCGGCTGATTGGAGCTTCGGGCACGGGGAACCAAAGGGCACCATATGCGCGGGCGACGTCGGTTGTTGAGTTATCAGTCGACGCGGCTTGCAATGCACCTGTTCCGCGCCCAGTGGTGGTGCCAGGAGCCGCGTTGCGATCATCACGACTGTCACGTGCCCCTTGGTGCTCTGCCGTATAGGCAGCCAGCTCTTCGTCGGATAAGTGCTCCTTGTCGGCAAATCGGCTCGGTCTCTCCAAGGGTGTACTGACGGTGTTGTTCCATATCCCCTGTAGGTCCGGGTCACCCCATGGTGTCTGGGGCGGCGTCCAATCGTTCGGGCTTTGACCGGCGAGCGCTCCAGGCAACAACGTCAGGGTCACAAGCTGCGTCAACGCCGCCGTGAGACATCGGCCCGTCATAATTCAACCCCCTCTTACGCTCTTGCGACCATCATCGCCGCCATAGACTTCCGGGTAGCTGAATTCAAATTGATCAGGCCAAACTTGAAACGAAATAAATCTCTCCGGACTCGTTCTTGACGGCTGCATACGGAGAGCGGCACAGCGGGGCTTAACTCCTCGCGCGTGCGTGGTGTCTTGGACGCGTCCTGCGTTATTGCGTCGACGCCTATCGCCCAGTCTTTTCCAGGTTACGAGCGCCGGCGAGAATGTTCAGCAAACCGTAGTTCCCCTCGTGACAGGCGTACTCGAACATTTGAGGCACGGAGACTTCGTCAATTTCTCCCACCATCGAATTCAGTCGTCTTAGCGGAAACTGCACGGTCCAGGGGCTCGTCCACGCCGTCGAATCCTCAAGTCGGACTTCGTAATCGATGGTCTGGTCATTGGTGGGAGTAAAGCGTTCCACCAGGTGCCGATTTTCGCCCGAGCCTCTGAAGTCTCCCTTGTCGTCGAAATGAGTTGTCTCAACAACGAGTGTGTTGCCCTCCCAGTGACCCCGTGAATCACCCATCCACTGGCGAACACTGTCGTCAAGATGGGGACGTCCGTCGATGGGAATGACGCGGACATGATGCTGCATCTCGATCTCAATCACCACATGGTCTGGCGACTGGACGATCTGGAAGTGATTGTTGTAACCGCCAGGCATCCGGGGAAGGTTTCTCGTAATGCACCGGTCGCCCAAGTCGCGGTCTTCCGGGTTGTCGGCTCGCCCACCTCGGCCGTCCACACCCCCTTCGGTGCCATCCACGACACCTTCCGCTCGCCCAAGCGGCGACGCGGTACTTCCGGTCGCGCCGATCGCCTCGGCCCGAGCCTCCGCGCGCGCCCACGCCTGCGGTGTAAGCTCCGGCATTTTTCCATCCGGCGGATCCGAAATCAGTGACGTCCGACGGATGGGTGCTTCAGGCACGGGGAACCAAAGGGCAGCATATGCGCGGGCGACGTCGGTTGTTGAGCTCTCAGAAAACGAGTCTTGCGATGCGCTAGCTCCACGCCCAGTCGTGGTACCAGGAGCCGCGTCGCGATCATCACGATTATCACGCCTCCCTTGCCGTTCCGTCGTATAGGCAGCCAACTCTTCGTCTGATAAAAACTGCTGGTCGCCAAATCGACTCGGTCTCTCCAAGGGCGTGCTGACGGTGTTGTTCCATACTCCCTGTAGGTCCGGGTCACCCCATGGCGTCTGGGGCGGCGTCCAATCGTTCGAGCTTTGACCGGCGAGCGCTCCAGGCAACAACGCTACGGCCACAACCAGCGTCAACACCACCGTGAGATATCGACCCTTCATAGTGCAACCCCCTCTTGTAATTACCAGTGTCACCATAAACCTCAGAGCAGTTTTATGCAACCGATTCTTGACGAAGTGGACGCGCCGCGTGCTTTGGGAGATGGGAAAGTTCGAAGAGGTTTGTCGACAGCTCGATCGACCGTTAGATAATTAGCGGAACACTGGTTGTGAGACACGTAATTTCAATAAGAAAGGTCGATTCATGGGTCACGCTCAGGATTGCGGTTAACTGAGCGATTCTGCGGAATGAACCACGGCACGTTCCTTTTCACCTTCACCGTCTCAGATCCCGCTACCTGAACGAAATCGTAGACCGCGGAGGTGCCGCTGAATGCGTCGCCGACACCAATGTTCGAGTGCGCCTGCCGCGAAGGTAGTTACAGCTTGCCGCTTATCCTGCGCGGAGCCAGAGCGGAGAAGCGCGAAACCGCTGCGGTCGAACAAATGCCACAGTAACTCAGAAAAAAGCTACGAAACAGGGGTTTTACGAGATTGCCGCGCACCTGCGTGATCGCGTGGTTGATATGACGGTCAAATCTAGATCCTGACGAAGGGTGTGCTTGAGTTCCGACTTCGGCCTCGTCAGTGATAGAGATGGCAGGCGACCATCCGCTCACCTGCTGCGTCGGTGACCGGGAGCAGCGGTGGTGTCATCGACCGACACACGTCCATCACTTCTGAGCAGCGGTCGGCATAGCGGCAGCCTGCGCCAATATTGATTGGTGACGCAATCTCGCCCTTGATCGACATCGTCTGGCGTTGCCGCTCTAGTTTCGGGTCTGGTGAAGGGTTCGATCCGATCAGGACTGCGGTGTATGGGTGCTTAGGGTTAAAGAAGACGTTGTCGGCAGGACCCACCTCCATCAGGGAACCCTGATACATGACTGCCATGCGGTCCGAGACATATCTCACCATCGATAGATCGTGGGCGATGAACAGCATCGTCAGGCCAAAAGACGACTTCAGCTCGCCGAGTAGTCTAACGACCTGGGCTTGCACCGACACGTCAAGCGCGGAAATGGGCTCATCACAAACGACAAACTCCGGCTCCATGATCAGTGCCCGCGCGATACCGACACGCTGCCGCTGGCCCCCAGAGAATTCGTGAGGATAGCGGGATCCATGGTCCGGGTCGAGTCCGACTCGACTTAGCCAGTCGCTGATTCGTTCCCGCGCCACAACCGGATCGGAAGTATCGTTTCGTAATCCCTCGCCGATGATTTCCCCAACGGTCATTCGCGGATCTAAACTTGAGTACGGATCCTGAAAAATCATTTGCATGTGGTTCGCATAGCGCTGAAAGTCGGAGGACTTGTAGCGCCGTGGAAGTTTCTCGCCCTTGAAGAAGACTTCACCATACGTCTTGTCGTGCAAGCCGAGCAGGAGTTTCCCAAAGGTTGATTTACCTGATCCGCTTTCGCCGACAAGTCCGACAATCTCTCGTTCGTGAACGTCGAGAGAGACGTCGTCGACCGCGTGTACGACCTGCTTTCGGCCGATGACAAAATGCTTGGTCACATGCCGAGCTTCAAGCAATACGCTCACGGCGTTTCTCCACGGAAAAGTTTCGGAGCGGTCTCCAGAGGGGCGCTGTCGTGGTGGAGCCAGCAGTTTGCATAATGGCGTGGATTAAGCGGGAACTTCTGAGGATAGTTCTCTGCGCACAGTCGCATGGCGTAGGGGCAACGTGCGTAGTAGGCGCAGCCAATAGGAGCGGCGAACATATCTGGCGGAGTGCCCTCGATCGGCTGGAGGCCCTGCTTGCGCTCTGGATCATTGCACGGCATGGCCCCTTGCAGCCCGAGTGTGTAGGGATGGGACGCACGGTAGAAGATATCGTCGGTGCTTCCTCTTTCTACGATCTCTCCGGCGTACATAACGGCGACGTCATCGGCCATACGAGCAACCACACCAAGATTGTGAGTAATGAGCACGATCGCCATCTTGGTCTTGTGCTGTAGTTCGAGTAGCAGATCGAGAATCTGCGCCTGAGTCGTCACGTCGATGGCGGTTGTCGGCTCATCCGCAATGAGAATTGAGGGCTCGCACGCGATAGCCATTGCGATCATGGCCCGCTGTAGCATGCCGCCTGAAAACTCAAAAGGGTACTGTCGCGCGCGTGTGGCTGGTTCGGGAATGTGGGTCTCTGCCAGAAGGTCAACGGCCCGCGCGAAAGCTTGCTTGCGAGTGTATCCGCGATGAACGTGTAGTGTTTCGGAGATCTGATCGCCGACCCTCATCGTCGGATTAAGTGAACTCATCGGGTCCTGAAAAATCATTCCCACGCGGTCGCCACGGATGTCCCGGCCGTTGATGATCCGTTGTTTGATGATGTCCACCCCCTCCATGAACGCGCTGCCGCTGGTGATGCGGCCCGGTGGCATCGGGATGAGTCCCATGATGCTCTGGACCGTGACCGACTTGCCGCAGCCAGACTCGCCCACGATGGCCAGCGTCTTTCCTGGTCGCACATTAAAACTCACTCCGCGCACCGCCTTGACGATGCCTCCGTAAGTGTCGAATTCCACATGTAGGTTGTTGACGGTAAGGATCGCTGGGTCATCTTCGACCGCTTGAGTCTGTGTCATCTTTGCGGTCCCATTCCTACTGGCAATCTACCGACATGCTCTGATGCGTCGAGATAGCATGACATCACTCGTGCCCCCGCATTCGTACGTCAAGTGCGTCCCGCAGCCCATCGCCTAATAAATTGAATGCGAGCACGGTTATGCTGATGAAGACCGCCGGAAAAACTAGCTCATGAGGATGAGAGAGCATTGTGCGGATACCTTCGTTACACATGCTGCCCCATGATGGGGTTGGTGGTGCAACCCCCATGCCGATGAACGACAGAAACGCTTCGGTGAAAATGACACTCGGCACCGCAAACGTAAGGGTCACTAGGATCACCCCCATCGTGTTAGGAATCATGTGGCGCATAATTAAATAGGTGGTCTTGGCGCCGAGCAGCCGTGACGCCCCGATATATCCTTCCTCTCGAATTTGTAAGACCTGACCCCGCACCAGTCGAGCCGTTGCCGGCCAGCCGAGTATGACCAGTGCGACAAGCATCGGCAAAACACCGCTCTCTCCGGGGCCGACCCCGAAGGTGATCTTAAAAAGGATCATAAAGAGGAGAAAGGGGAGCGCGACGACAAAGTCGGCGAACCTCATCAACGCTTGATCGGCGCGTCCGCCGATAAATCCAGCGGCGCTGCCGTAGGCGATGCCAGTCAGAACAAATAGCAGCGGGGCCACTATGCCGATGAATAACGAGACACGGGCCCCGTACATCAGCCGTGCAAGCATGTCCCGGCCGAGATAATCGGTGCCGAGGGGGTGGTAGGGAAGCTGCAACCGGTCGCCTGGGCGGAGTGTGGCGGCGTCGTCTACCCAGCCTAGTAACTCAGCTTCTTCGGCACTCGTCACGCGATGCACGTCGACCGGCAGTGTCGTATACGCGTCCACTTCTTCCCCGGTCCGATCAAGGACGACGATGGAGTACCAGTACCGCCCCGGTCGAAGATCCAGGCGATCTTCAAAGCTCACCTGCTCGGGACGGAACAGGTCTGCCAGGGGAAGGCCCAAGGCACGGTCGGGTTCGGGAGCGTACACGCTTCGGTAAACGCGATAGCCAGCCGCGCGAGGAACGTGTTCCCATACCACGCGGATAGCTTGCGTCGTTGCCGGTTCGGCAAGACGAATTTCGGCCGTAGCCTCTTCCGTCACCCCAGACCTGGACGCCATAAGTGTTGCTGTCACGCCTGCCCACGGCTCGTAGGGCGCCACAATCAGGGCAGTAAGCTGAAGGCCTGGGGATTGGCTCACCTGGTCGAGATCTTGCGCTGCCGGATTAATCGTCCACGCCAGAGGGCCGAGGAGCGTAAACAGGCCAAGACCGACGACGATGTACAACGAAATGAGTGCCAGCCGATTAGCCTTCAAGCGGCGCCAGGCGTCCTGCCAGTACGACAGCGACGGTCTGGAGATGGTGTGCGTCTTGCGTTGGACGACGACAGGTTCGAAGTCAGCTGGGTGGAAGCTGTGTGGTGTCGTGTTCATTGCATTCGTACCCGGGGGTCGACGAATCCGTAGGCCAGATCGACGATGATGACCATTGAGACCAGGAACGCGCCGTAGAATACCGTCGTGCCCATGATGACCGTGTAATCGAGTTGCTGAACGGCCTGCACGAAATAGCGGCCTAGTCCTGGAATTGCAAAGATGAGCTCCACGACGAAGCCGCCGGTCGTGATTGCGGCGATGGCAGGGCCGAGTACAGTGACAACCGGCAGGACCGCGTTTCGAAGCTGATGCATGAGGAACACCCGGGTCGGAGGCAGGCCTTTAGCACGCGCTGTGCGCACGAAATCGGCATTCATGATCTCGAGCATCGAGGACCGCATAAGGCGGGTGAGAAACGCCATCGTGCCGAGCCCAAGAACCAGGGATGGCACGATCATATGCCGTACCGTTCCCCACCCGGCCACCGGTAGGAGCGTGACGCCAAGCGCGGTGTTGACGTTCACGAGCGCGAGTTGCCCCAGAGCGGCGAAGACAAAGCTCGGCACAGAAATACCGAGAATCACCAGGAACATAATGGCGATATCCGGCCAGCGATTGCGGTAGAGCGCTGTCAAAGCACCCCACAGGATGCCGCCAAGCGAGGCAAAGAAGATCGCCAGAATGCCG
Organism: Vicinamibacteria bacterium; assembly: GCA_963578805.1. Classification (GTDB taxonomy): domain Bacteria; phylum Acidobacteriota; class Vicinamibacteria; order Vicinamibacterales; family UBA8438; genus CAUZIB01. Next base: position 13,045 of record CAUZDY010000058.1, read on the forward strand.
AGGGTTGCGGAAACCGGAAAGTGATCCCGGATGATGTCGTTAACTCGCCGGTTTTGCTGGGTAAACGAGATACCGAAGTCGCCCCTCGTCATGTTGCCCATGTAGATCAGGTATTGCTCGAATATCGGTCGGTCGAGACCGTAGCGTTCTTCGAGATTTTTCCGAATTTGCTCGGTGGTTGCCCGCTCACTGGTGAGAGGGTCGCCAGGCACTGCATGCATGGCGATAAAGGTCGTCGTCGCGATGAACCACACCGTGACAAGTCCTTGAAGGAGTCGTCTGATCGTGTATCGAAGCACGGGAGCACTATCTAAGGCGCGGTGGTGATGTAGGCGTTGGTGTAGTCCGGGTCGGCACCGACGGCCCGACGGACTACCCCTTGCAGTCTCGAGTCTCGCACATAAACGATGCCACGCTCGTAATTGTTTAGTATGACGACGTCTTCGTACAGGATGCTCTGAATCGCGCCAAAGGCATCCATGCGGGTCTTTGGGTCGAGTGAGTTTTGTGCCACTCTCACTAGACGGTCAAGCTCCGGGTTGATATACAGCCCGCGATTGTTACGATTCCACGACGCATATAAATCGGCGAAGGTTAAGGGGTCGTCGAAGTCGGGTCCCCAGCCAGCCGCGACCATGTCAAAATCGCCGGCGGTCATCTTGGCTAGTCGCTGTTTAAAGATCTGCTTATCGATCTTAACTTCCAGCCCAAGTGTTCGATTCAGAAGGTTTTGGTAGTACTCGGCGTGCTTGTTTGAGAACGGGCTGTCACCGGTGAGGAGTACCAGTGGTGGAATTTCATTGACGCCCAGTTCCTGCTTGGCGATCTCTAGGTACTGGAGAGCCTTCTCGATGTTTGGCTGGATGATGGGCGGTGGATACTCCTGCCGGAAAAGTCCATCCACTCCGTTGAGCCATCCCGGAAAGAGCGAGACGCCTGGTTGGTATCCGGGGATTTTGATCACCTTGTAGACCAGCTCGCTGGGATCGTTGACCAGCTGAAGCGCTTTACGCAGATTGTAGTTACTCGTGATACGTTCTGGTCTGAAGTTGAAGTCAAGATAAAACACGGAGCCGTCCTGGAAACGGCTAATCTTCCAGCGGAGTTTGAGGGCGTTGTCGAGTGCCTCGGCGTCGAGGCCGGTTGTGGCGATGGCGCCGTCTTTAAAGAGATTCACCGATGCGGTTGTGTCGGCGGTAACATACGGCATGTCAATGACGTTGAGGCGGATGCGCTCGTGGTCCCAGTAATCCGGATTCTTCTCCAACCGCACGTGGGCGCCATGCACCCACCGAGTTAGCTGGAAGGGGCCGTTGTAGAGAAGATCCTCGGCATCAGACCCGTAGCGCCCATCGCGGCTAATATAGAAGTCTTCTCGGATTGGATAATAGGTTGGAAACGCGACCAGCTTATTGAAATGAGCCGTTGGACGTTCGAGCTCGACTTCAAGGACTCGGTCGCTCGTCGCCCACACGCTGAGTTGATCTCGGGGAGCCTGACCGGTGTTGATCGCTTCGGCGTTCTTGAGCGGGTAGAGAATGAAGGCGTACTCTGAAGCGTTCGCGGGATCGAGCGCCGTTTGCCAGGCGAAGACGAAGTCGTGTGCGGTGACTGGCTTCCCGTCGCTCCAGCGCGCATCCTCGCGTAGCCAGAAGGTGCCTCCGTTTTTACGTAGCTCCCAGCGTTCGGCCACGCCGGCTGTGAGCTGCTGGTGTTCGTCGTAGCGAAGTAATCCTTCCATCACATGACCCAGGATCATGCCGCTGATCTGATCTGTTGACCGGGTGCTATCGAGCTGCGGTGGTTCCTGCGCCAACGCTAGCGTGACTGTGCCGGAGTCGGCATCGATTCCGCTCAGTGTTCCGGAGTCGCCACCGGTGAGCTCGGATGCCCACGAGAGTAAACCCATGAGTAAAATGAATCCGACTGTTGCGAGGATCGCCAACCACAAGACCTGATTGACGGCCGTTCGACTCAGCGTATTTGTGGGGGGGTGGGTTTCCTGCATAGCATCTCCATTCCGCTTTGGTGGATACGTCAAGGATACCTATATCCGAAAAACTTGTGTGCAATCGCTAGTCCTTGGGAGGTATGTTGAGACATATGGATGACATGTCGCGCCGCCGTTTTCTAAATTGCACACGGGCGTACTTGCTCGGTGGCTTCGCGGGGAGCGCTTTTCCAGGCCTTATACCGAAGCGAGCGTGGGCTCGGGAGATTCCCAGCAGTAGCGTTAGGTCTCAGGACTGGCTGACGCTGACCGAAGAGAGGGTTCTTGAACCAGAGCTGCGGATCATTGACCCGCATCACCATCTGTGGGATCGGCCGGGAAACCGGTATCTTCTCGAAGATTTGATCGCGGATATCGGGGCGCACAACGTGCGTCAGACAGTCTTCGTCGAGTGCACGTCGATGTACCGCGCTGACGGGCCGGAAGAGTTCAAAGTGGTTGGTGAGACGGAGTTTGTGGAGGGCATTGCGGCGAGGAGTGCGAGTGGCCAGTACGGTGACACTCGGGTGGCGACAGGCATCGTTGGTTCCGCCAACCTTCGACTGGGTGACCGAGTGGTTTCGGTACTCGAGGCGCAAATTGCAGCGAGCCCGAAGCGCTTTCGAGGCATTCGTCATCGCGCGGCGTGGGGGGATCCTTCGGTGGCGCCAAACCAGGCCGAAGACCTTCCACGACATGTGCTGTTGGATCCAGTCTTCCGGAAAGGGTACGCCCATCTTCGAACCTACGGGTTGTCATTCGAGGGCTGGGTCTATCACACGGATATCGCTGACCTTGCCGACTTGGCTCGGACGTTCCCCGATACGCCTATTATCTTTAATCATCTTGGCGGTCCGATCGGTGTGGGTTCATTCGCGGGGCGCTCGGACGAGGTCTTTGCCGCATGGAAGCCTGCGGTTGCCGAACTTGCAAAATGCCAGAACGTCGTGGCGAAAGTGGGCGGTATTCAGATGATGGTCAATGGTTACCGCTGGCACGAGCGCGACCGACCGCCGACGTCGGACGAGCTGCTGAATTCCAACGCTAAGTGGTATCACTACATTATTGAGCAGTTCGGGCCGGATCGGTGTATGTTCGAGAGCAATTTCCCGGTCGACCGGTTATCGTGCTCGTACACGGTACTCTGGAACCAGTTCAAGAAACTGACACTGGGATTCTCAACCGATGAGCGAGCGGCCATGTTCCACGATACGGCGATGCGCGTCTACCGGCTAGCGCGGTTATGAAGAGTTTTCTGATGCGATCGAAAAGGCGAGCAGAGGGTTAGATGTGTAAACGAAAGTTTAGGGAATGTTGGTCTCGATCTGCGTGGCTCCACAGCGCAGGATAGATCTTCGGCAAGATAACTCAACTCGGTCATTATTGTGTCGTCGGCCCCGTCGTTCGGTTGGACCGGAGGAGGAAGGACCGTGATTCAGATATTCGTCAAGCGATTAGAGCTTGTTCTCGGTGGTGTACTGGTGGTGGGATTGCTGCTGACCGGTCGATATTTTCTGGGAGCACAATCGACCGCTGCACTTCACGATGACGCGATTGTGG
>CAUZDY010000059.1:0-16448 GCA_963578805.1 Vicinamibacteria bacterium
GGTCAGCAGCAATCCCACCACCAGTACACCACCGAGAACAAGCTCTAATCGCTTCCTGGATGCTTGAGGCATGGTCTCGTCTCTACGTCCTGTTGATCGAAAACACTAACGAGCTGTCCGTCGATCAAACGCAAGCCACCCCAACTGCTGGTGACGGAGCACAGATAGCTCGATCTCGTTTTCCCTGGCCCTAGCGTAGTGGGAATTGGCGGGCGGATCCACGGGGACGGCGTGCTTCTAACGCGAACAGACGAGCACGGACGCTGTCGGCCAACATCAGACGTTCGACCCGCATTACACTGCAACCGTGCAACCCCTCACGGCGCGTGGTGACCGCCTATGAATTTCGACGATTATCCCCTTAGGAAGGCGTTACGAAAGTGGCTGGCCATCGACAACGGTGACGCCACGCGGTATCTGTCTGAGCAGAGTGGCCAGAGCGTGAGCCACGCTACCGTCTACCTCCTTGTCCTTGAGGGACATCTGCCGTTGGTTGTGTACGTTCCGACTGGCATGAAGGGCAAACAGTCAGATCCATTCCTTGGGGTCAGGGAACTTGAGGGGGGGCTCTGGGACCTGCTGATGGAGGGGGAGCGAGGTAAACCTGGGAGACAGCAGATTGAACACGACTATCACAACCAGGCCCAGCTTCCCAGTATCGACGTAATGGGTATCGATGGGGCATGGGTGGAGCGAAAAATTCGCGGTCATGTTCACCAATGCCAATTAGAACCGGTGAAAGCCTTTAGTGGGGGCTATTCTAGGCCGCCCTCGGCGCTCTCTCCGGGGTGCGTCCTGGGGGTGAGACAGGAGGCTCTGGACGCCCTCTTGGCCGCGATGACGGCGCGTGGCACGCGCGACGAGTCCAAGCGTGTCGCGGCTGAATGGGAGGACGTGACAATCACGTTCACTAGCGAACACCAAGTGGAGATAAGGGTCCGCTCACCGTATCCACAGGTGGGTACTGATCAATCCCACGTCGTCACCTACGGAGACCTCGGATTCAGGAACAAACGTCAAGACAAACCCACCCTGGCGTGGGAAAAGTTCCGAGAGCTTGCCGAGGCCGAGCCCCACCGGATCAAGCTCCCTCCAAAAAAGCCTCAGGTGCGAAACGAACGTGAAGACAAACCCTCGAGCTGGAAGCGAGAGACAGGTGACAAGGAACGGGTCGCGATTCAACAGCGGGTGAGGGAGATTAACAACGGACTACAAGACGCCTTTAAATGCCTCGGGTACGAGATTCCACTAGAACCTAAACCGCTCCTGCACGACAAAGAGCACAAGCGTTACAAGCCGACTTTCAGCATCAAGCGGGCGCATTCCTACGGGTCAACCGCCCCAGACCCCACAAGTCTAGAGTGATTTCCACGCCGCTGTAATTACGGCCAAGCCCTCAAAAAACTGAAAGTTTCACCCATACCGAATAAAGGGGTTATGGATTTTGTTCGCCGTAATTCCAGGGGAGTGGACTTGCCCCTCCATTCACCCACGACTCGGCCGTCTCGCCGTGTGTGATCACTTTTACAGAGGAACTGTGCGCTACGTCATGGTGTCGGCAGTTTGATTCTGCCCCTCGGCACCACTTCTTTTTTCGTAACGTCCTCCCGATTAGTCTGTTAGGCCGTTCGGTTGTACGACTGTGATCCGGCTCAGGGTTGCCGTTGACAGCTACCTTGGCAGCCGCACTCCTCTTGGAGCATTTAGAGGAGGCAGAAGAATTCTGCGCTACGAGGCGGATGACACGCACCTATATGAGGCGTAGGCTGACCTGAAATTGACACGGCACGGCATCTACTTTCATCCAGGTTCTGATCTCTGAGACGTAGAGTGTCCGACGAACGGTAGGCTAGAGCCTTGGCGGAACCATATGGCAGCCGTAGGATAAGAGATGGAATGTCCGAATTGCTGGTTAATTAATCCGGACACGGCTGATCAGTGTGATTGCGGCTATTCGTTCAAAGCACAAAAGATGTCTGTGACGGATTTAGATGACAACCCACCGCCGACTTACTGCATCAACTGTGGTGCGAAGGCAAAAGTTGTCGCGAAATTTTGCCATGTCTGTGGGTCACCTGTTTACCGCGGTACGTCATCCGAGATGCCGTCTCCATCTCCAAGCCAACCGTTTCCCTCGACCGCAACGCCGGCACTGGACTGGTATCTTGCGCCGTGGAAGAAGTACGCGGTGTTCGCCGGTCGTGCGCGGCGGAAGGAATTCTGGTTGTTCTATCTGGGTAACGTGACTATTGCCTTAGGTCTCGGCCTAAGCGAGGGCCTCTTTGGCATCGCGGCAGAAACAGACGAAAGCGTTCTCGCCCTTCTATTCCAGTTCGCTGTTCTTGTTCCGTCGCTAGCTGTGGCCGTTCGGCGCATGCACGACACTGACCATTCTGGCTGGTGGCTCATGATTCCCATTGTTGGCTGGGTCTTCTGCTGTACGAATGGCACTCGTGGCGCGAATCGTTTCGGCGCCGATCCGATATGACTCCTTCAATGTTCCGTCGGTTGGCACTCACGGGGATGGTCGCATTACTGGTGGGGGCCGCTGCATACGCTGAGACGCCCGACCCTGAGACGCCAGACGCTCAGACGCCCGAACCTGCTCAAGACGACAGCATCGAGGCGGTCCGAACCCGTGAAAATACCGGGGACGCGGAGGCCCAGGTCACCCTTGGCTTGATGTACGCCACCGGCGAGAGCATGCCGCAGGACTTCGTCGAAGCGTACAATATGGTTGAACCTCGCGACGACCTATGCCGACGGATCGACACGAGAAACGTCGGCCAAGCAGCGTGACATCGTTGCTGAAAGTCTGACGCCAGAGCAGCTCGCCGCAGGTCAGAAGCTGTCGCGTGAATGGTTCGCCGCGCACCCGCGTGAGTAGCGCCCGTCCCCGTTGAACTACGCGGCGGATGACGCGCACCTGCTTGTAAGCTAATGACACGGGGACGATGAAGGGGAGCACTGCGCTAGGCGTGAGAGGGAATGACTGATGATCCACAGAATCGTTTTCACGTTATGGATGCTGGCCGCACTGATGGCTCTGCAGTTGCTTGCCCAGCCGGCAGCTGCAGGCCAAACGTCAAGATCGACGACATTGCTGTCCGATTGGCTGGCTCGAACGGCGTGGGGAGATCCAGACCTGCAGGGCATGTGGGACAACGGCACAATCACGCCGATCGAGCGCCCCAGTGACCTGGCCGACACGCCGTTTCTCACCGAGGAACAAGTGGCGGAACGGGAGCAACGGGCCGAGGAGAATCGCTTCGCGGATCGGGTTCCACGGGCAGGGGATGTTGGGACCTACAACCGATTCTGGTCCGACCGCGGAACACGGGTCGTCCCGAGTGGTCAAACATCGCTGATCGTAGACCCATCCGATGGCAGGATCCCTCTTTTGACACCCGAGGCAATGGCCCAAGCAGCTGTCCTGCACGCGGCCGCCACGGGCCGCACTGTCGAAGACGCCAGGCAGAATGCTCGGGTGCCGAGCTACGCGGCACCCGAAAGCTTCGACACGGGCGAGCGATGTATCACCGACGGTCTGCCGTATCTTCCCGGTCCATATAACAACAACTACCTCATTATGCAGACGCCAGACCATGTGGCGATCTACTACGAGATGTATCACGACCTTCGCATCATTCCGCTGGACGGGCGTCCCCATCTCCCGCGAGAGATCTCCCATTGGCTCGGCGATTCGCGTGGTCACTGGGATGGCGACACACTGGTTGTGGACACGACGAACTTCAAGGCGATCCTTGGTAGGTTCGTGAGGGATGACTTCAATAGCCTGCCCGGGCGGAACCTACGTCTGGTCGAGCGATTCACCAGAATCGATGCTGATAGGCTGGCCTACGAGTTCACGATGGAGGACCAAACGACCTGGACCAGGCCGTGGACGGGAACCTATCCGTTCACGCGGACCAGAAACGAGATCTATGAGTTCGCGTGTCACGAGGGGAACTATGCGGTTCCGAACGCACTCAGTGGTTCTCGCGCCCAAGAGGAAGCCTCGCCATAGCTTGCTTCGCCGGAGTTAGAGTCCAAGACCACCCTTGTGATTTTACGCTCAAGCGATGACTAGTAACTCTCATAATCATGGTATAGATGATAGCGTCCACCTTAGATGACGAGATTCATACTAACGGTCAACGGTCGCCGACAAACCGTAGACGTCGACCCCGCGACACCGCTCCTCTATGTGCTGAGTCAGGACCTCGCGCTTCGCGGACCGAAATTTGGATGCGGTCTCTCCCAGTGCGGCGCCTGCACTGTCATTGCAGACGGCAACGCCGTCAGATCTTGTGTGACGCCGGTGTCGAGAGTGACCGACGTTAACATCACAACGCTTGAAGGACTAGGCACGCCCGATCAGCCTCATCCCATACAACAGGCGTTCATCGACGAAGAGGCTGCACAGTGTGGCTTTTGTCTTAACGGGGTTATCCTGTCGGCGAAGGCGTTACTGGATCGAAACCCGCAAGCCACTGATGCGCAGATCGAGAAGGCCTTATCCACCGTGCTGTGTCGGTGCTTTGCGCACGTACGGATGCATCGCGCCATCAAGCGCTACGCACGCGAGATGAGTAAATGACGCGTGAACATAACACCCGTCGTGATTTTCTCAAGCGGTCCGGTGCACTCCTCGTCAGCTTCAGCATCGGGAGCGCGACGAGGTCGGTGTCCGACTCAGTCACTGCCGCACAACCGCTGCTGGTTCCTGGCGATCAACTGGACTCGTGGATCGCGATAGACGAGAACGGACTTGTCACCGCTTACACCGGTAAGTGCGATCTAGGACAAGGACTCGCAACGGCGCAGACTCAACTGGTTGCTGAAGAACTTGGCGTCGGTCTCGCCCAGGTCACACTCATTCAGTGCGATACGGCTCGAACGCCCGACCAAGGAACCACATCTGGTAGTCAGTCGCATCCTACGAATTTCAATAACCGAAACCTCGCGCAAGCAGCCGCGACGGCTCGAGAAGCGCTGATCCGTTTGGCATCGCAACGGCTTAGCGTGTCGACCGAACAGCTAGAGGTTCAAAACGGTATTGTTTTTGCCAGCCAAGAGCCGTCGCGGCAGGTCGGATATGGCGCACTCGTCGGAGGTCGACGATTCGAGTTAACTATCGACCTAACCGCTAAACGCCGGCGACCGGATGAGTGGAACGTTCTAGGAACAGACGCCGCCGGCCTTGATTTTCCAGCGCTGGTGACGGGCCAGTTTGAGTTCGTGCACAACGTGCGCTTACCCGAAATGCTCTACGGCGCGGTTGTTCGACCACCGGCGATCGGCGCCAACCTTTTAAATGTCGACGAGAGTTCGCTCCGTGACCTTTCCGGTATCGTCAAGGTCGTGGTGAAACGCGACTTCGTCGGAGTCATTGCCGACGGACCATGGCAAGCAATTCAGGGAGCGAAACAACTCGCCGTCTCCTGGTCTAATGGAACAAAGCTACCGGCGCAGAGCGACATTTATGAGCAGCTACGCGAGCAGCCCGCCCTCGATACCCTCGTGGTCGATTCTGGCGATGTCGATGAGAAAATGATCGCCGCAACTAGCACGGTCACGGCCACCTACCGTCACCCGTATCAAATGCATGGGTCTCTGGGGACATCCTGCGCGGTTGCCGATGTGAGTACCGACTCCGCTACGGTGTGGTCGGCGACCCAGGCGGTACACCCACTCAAGAGCACGCTGGCGATGATGCTTGGACTGTCCCAAGACGACGTGCGCGTGATTTTTCGCAGAGGATCGGGTTGCTATGGCATCAACGGTGCTGATACTGCCGCCTACGATGCGGCACTGTTGTCACAATCTCTCCACCGACCAGTCCGCGTCCAGCTATCACGACGGGACGAAATGGCGTGGGAGAACTACGGCCACGCATATGTGATCGACCAGCGGGTTGGTATCGGCGCATCGGGTCGTATTGTTGCGTGGGACTATGAGGCATGGTTTCCCAGACGGGGAGGTCGACCCGGACGTGGAACACCCGGCAATGTCGTGACCGGTGTCCTCGCCGGCTTCGCACCCACGACGCCAACTCCACGAAACCCGTCTCCGCCCCCGAGCGGACAATTCAGCAACCGCAGCAACGCCGCGCCGTCGTATGTCGCTGGCTGTATCGACGGAAGGTGCGGCGGCACCGGAACAGTACAAAGCGAACGGGTGCTGACCCATACGGTCGAGTCGCCTTTCTTCACCGGTCCACTTCGGTCTCCCTCGCGGCTACAGAACACGTTTGCCCATGAGTGCCTTATGGACGAAGTAGCCGCCCGGGTTGGAGCTGACCCGGTCGCGTATCGACTCGATCACCTGAGCGATCCCAGACTACGGGAAGTGGTCCAAGCTGCAGCGTTGCGCGCGAATTGGAATACACGCCCGTCGCCACGACCCGACGTCAAGGGAAGTGGCATCGTAACCGGCCGCGGCTTCGCCTGCGCGCTCTACGAAGGAGACAACGGTTATTGCGCGATCGTGGCCGACGTCAACCTCGATCAGGACACCGGATCTCTCAAGGTTAACCGGTTCACCGTGAGTGTTGACTGCGGCCCGATTTCGAACCCCAACGGACTCCGAAATCAGATCGAGGGCGGTGCACTGCAGGGCATGAGCCGAGCACTCCTCGAGGAGGTCACTTGGAACGACGAGTATGTGACGTCGGTTGACTGGCGGACTTATCGATCGCTTCCGCTCGGCTTTCCGGTTCCGGACATCACGACCGTCATTGTCGACCGCTTTAATGGTAAAGCGATGGGCGCCGGAGAAACCGCCATCACTCTTGTAGCGGCCGCCATCGGTAACGCGATTTTTGATGCTACCGGCACACGGCTTCGTGAAGTGCCATTTACTCGCGACCGAATCCAGTCCGCACTGAATGCAACGCGTCGACCTTAAAATGCACGCGTTCTATTCTCCTCGGCTTCTGGGCCTTCTACGCACTACGTCAGCTACCCCGCTGCTGTCCGCTGCGGCGGTCGCCCGCCTGACGTCGAGATCGTGGTCGCAGACACTCGGGAGCACGAAATTGCTCGGGTGCACCAGCGGCTTAAGGACCAGGTGTTGTTACCAAGACTGATTAAGCAATGGGCCTACATTACGGTGGCGGAGGTTTATATTCACTGCTCCAAACATGTTCCTCGGTTCCGGCCAGCGGGCAAGGAAGTTCATTGGGGAACGGATGACCCTAATCGAAAGTCCTGTAACTACTTTCAGAAATGAACTCTCCCCTGAGGGGGACACCCCTTTTAACGGTGGAGTGAATAGCGGCCAGACGGCTGGACAGACGGTCCTGCATTGGCAGGTGTATTTAGTCGCTCTCGTTGAACTGTCCGCCGACCGACCCGACAAGGCGGCCAGGCGTAGTAGCTCGCCCACGCTTAGCGCCTCAGGAGTAGACTTGCCCTATGACTGTTGCAACGCTCCGTCGGATGGTGCTCGCCGTGCTGGGTGCATTGTTGGTGAGCGCAACGGTGCTTGCTCAGACACCTCGTCCACAACCTGCTCCAACAGGTCCCACTCTTGCACCGGTAGACAACAGCATCGAGGCGTTGCAGAAACGTGCGAACGCCGGCGACGCGGCGGCGCAATTCAACCTTGCCTTGATGCACGACAACGGTCGGGGCGTGCCGCAGGACTTCGGCGAAGCGGCGGCGTGGTACCACAAAGCCGCTGAGCAAGGTCATGCGGCAGCGCAGTACAACCTTGGCGTGAGCTACGGCATGGGCCAGGGCGTGCCGCAGGACGACGACCAAGCGGTAGTGTGGTTTCGCAAAGCCGCTGAGCAAGGTCATGCGTTCGCGCAGAACAACCTTGCCATGATGTACATCGCGGGCCGGGGCGTGCCGCAAAACGTTGTCGACGCGGCGACGTGGTACCGCAAAGCCGCTGAGCAAGGTGACGCGTTCGCGCAGAACAACCTTGCCGAGATGTACTACAACGGCCAGGGCGTACCACAGGACGTTGTCCAAGAATACAAATGGCGCGACCTCGCAGCTGCCCATACCTCCACAGCGAACCAAGAACAGTACGCGGACCTACGTGACGCCACCGCCGAGCGTATGACACCGCAGCAACTCACCGATGCCCAGGATCTCTCGCGCGAGTGGCAAGCGGCGTTTGATCAGCGGACGAAGTGAGACTAAGCGAGAGCCCCGTGGAATGTGGTCTCTGGGTCGACTAGCATCCCATGTTTCGCACTCCGAGTTGATGCGGTTCGGAGGTAGGCGCATGATACTGGCTGATGTTGAGTTTTGCGTTGACGGGGCCGATGGCAGCAGTGATTTCAGACGATCTCCGCTACAGAATTGGCCGATCATTCGAGGCGTTTCCCGAACTCGGCGACCACTCAGTTACCGAGGGACTCACCTCGATGCGGGGTGTGGACGGACTCGCCGTTCCTGACGAAACGTTGATCCTTCTCAACACAAATTGGTACTGGGTGCCATTCTTTACGATCGGTAACGAGTTCATGCACTTGTTACAGCAGTCTGGTCTCGGCGCTGTCACACCCATTCGGCAGAGGGTGTAATCGCTTCCTCTGGGGTCCGGCCAGGGTCGGGACGGCCCGTGCCCTCCAGTCGGCTGATCGCCCTTACGGTCATGTCATGATCGCAAAGAATTTGGCATGACAGCCGCACGCCGCTCAGGCCCCTGGTGGCAAGCGCTTGCTTTTCAGCGGTAGTCATCTTAGACGGTTCACCCGCGATAAATTCAACGCGACATGTCGTGCAGCGCGAATGTCCACCGCACGCATGCATGATGTCCACTGTGGCGTCCTGCTCGACGGCCAGCACGAGCCGTTTGTTATTGGTGATTTCGAACGTTCCATATCCTTCAACGGTCAGTTTAGGCATTCCATAATTCTACCGCGTCGACTAAACGTGCATACCTCGGAGTGTCAGCACGTCATTTCGCTATAGCTGACCGCTGGAATACCGGAAATGTTGAGATGTCGCGCTCCATACGAAACTCACGATTCTCTTTACGCACGAGCGCGAGTCCCGGTATCTTCATGAGACTGTAGTTGGAGTGGAGCGAAGTCGACAGAGACACTACATTGAGGAGGTTGACGGATGCTGTACATGATGGAGTGGAAAATAAAGTCCGGCTGTTTCGAGAAAGCTCACACCAAGTTTTTAGAAGCAGGAGCCCCGATGCCAGAGGGCTCAACATTGATCGGTCGTTGGCACGCACCAGGTTCTGTCAATGGATGGTTGGTAGTTGAAACGAACAAGCCGGAGACTGTTTACGTACATGCTGCAGAATGGGGTGAACTAATTGAATGGCAAACCACTCCGGTACTAACGGACGCACAGGCAGGTCCGGCAAGCATTGCAGCACGTGAAAGAAATTAGCATAGTTCAGGGCCGTAGTTCCTGAGTGGATTCTGCCTCGTGTAGCGCGGCACGTAATCTTCTGCATCTTGGTTCTTCTTACTGGATCCGTACTGGCGGCGCCCTTAGCGGCGCGGTCCAGGATTCTCTCAGAGTGCAACGAATTAGCGACCATCGCATCCAATTACTCGGACTGGACACGCCGACTTCGCGCTTAGCGGGTCATTTCGTCACGGCCACGACGTCGTTTGGAAACGATAAGCACGCCAGCCCCTAGAGGAAGGGCGTAGACTGATCGGTATACACGCCAGACTTCGATATGGCCATCATGTTGATAATGCGTAGGCGTAAGGGAGTGAGGCATGGCCAAGGGCTATTGGATCGGGCGCGTCGAAGTGAACAATGAGGAGGGCTATAAGCCCTACGGCGCGGCGAATCCTGCAATCTTTAGGAAATTTGCCGCGAAAATTGTCGTTCGCGGTGGCAAGTTCGAATGTACGGAAGGCCACAGTCGTTCGCGTAACGTAGTGATCGAGTTCGCCGACTATGCAACCGCCGTGGCCTGCTATCGCTCACCTGAGTATCAAGCCAATCTCAAGATTCGGCAGGCCAATGCGATCACCGACATGATCATCGTCGAGGGCTACGACGGCCCGCAGCCATAGATTTTTCGTGCATCTGACGGGCACGGCTGTCGCATAAATCGGATCAATGAAAAACGATAATGACAACCCTCCGTCGGACAGCGCTCACGGTGCCAGGCACTCATCCCTGCACGTTCGTGCTTCTCACACACTTATGAGTTCACCCCGCTTGCTCGTATGGGTGTCCCTTATCCTTCTCTGTTCTGCCTGCAGTAGCGACCGGGCACTCTCGCCGATCAGCCCGAGCGACGTTCTGTCCGATTCGAGCCTTGCAGGCGATGTGCTTGAGCAATGGTCTCCCTACGTGGGTATCCACCTAACGAGGGAGGCGCTGGATGCGTACCGTGACGCAGTGTTGGCCTTGAGAGCGGCCGGCCAGCTAGACGGCGTACGGATCGACCTGGGGCGAAGCCTTAGTCCGGGCGACCCCACCTACAGGGCTATCAGCAGCACCGGCGTTGAGCTACTCGGCGTCATCAGCAACGAGCACTTATTTTCACCGAACATCGAGCAGGAGATCGACCGTATTTTCTGGACCTTTCCAGAGATCCGTCACTTTCAAATTGGTAACGAAGTCACAACGATTTTGCCCAGTACTGGACCGACGCTCACAATCGAGCAGTACATGACCATTTTTTTACGGATCTACGACCACGTGCAGAGTCGTCACCCTGGCCGAGCCATCCTCTTGACCCAATCAACAGTGGGTTCCGGTTTCCAAGGGCCGACAGAGCTGGAAGCCATGGTTAATCTTGGACTGACGCGGGTCGATCCTAACCATGTGATCATCGCGATCAATATGTACGACCTTGACTACGCTGGGCAGTTTGTCGGGCTGCTGGGGGGCCAGCTTCGTCGATTTCGCCTGTGGGTCACGGAGTCTGGGACCCGCGATCAAAGCCTACACATGACGTGGGTGAGAGACCAGTACCCACGCCTGCGAAACCTCGTTCGTGCCGAACGGGTGTACTGGTACGTCATGTGGGGAGGTGACTCCGGATCCGACACGGACTTCAGTCTTATCAAGAACCCGAGCCTCTTCCCGGACTACTGGAAGAGCCCATTGTTCGAGCTATTGACGGCGATGCGGTGACGACAATGCGAACCAGAAGGTGTTTCCACAGCACGATGACGCTGCTCTTCTGTCTAAGCCTGCCAGCGGTCGGTGGAACACAGGAACTATTGGCTGGCGGTCCGGACGACGAGCGGAAGTCCGGCACATACCTGCAGACTGGTGTTGCGCACGGACAAGGTGACCTGTTTAGTTCCAATAGTTTGACCCAGTGGGACGTCGCACTGTTTGGGACCGACTACGACTTCGTCAGTGGAAAGCTGGAGTTCGAGAGTTACTTCAGCGACACCTTCCTGCAGCTCTCTGGTTTCTCGGTCGGCTACCGGAAGGACGGCTTACGCCGCGCCGAGTGGGGCCACATGTTCAGTGGCAGCCTCTTCCGAGATTTTAACGTCAAGCTGTTCGCCGTGAAGGTCGGTGCCGGGGTGGAGTGGGGGCTGCCCTCGCTCAACTTCGACCAAACGGAGTTCGCGTTTACCGATGACGGGATCGTTCGCTATCGACACACCTACATGCATCGGAATGCCGACGTACCCTTCCTTGGGACTACGACTGACGGGGTGGTCTACCCGTTCGTCGAAGCGAGCATCGTACAGCGGCCGTGGTTTCTGCTGTTCGAGATAGGGATTCGCGTTGGCAGCACGAGGTTCAATTTCGACGACTTCGAGATTGGCCCGACCGACAAGCTCAGCCAAGAGTTCCGTCATCAGCGCGTCCTGGTGCCCTACCTCTTCGCTGACGTCGGCATCCGACTGTTCTAGGCGTTCACTTGCTCTCTCCGTGAAAAATTACACAACTATTACATTCCAGCTCTTCTTTCACCGCAATACGGACAGCTAAAATCTTGGGCGGACCGGGCCACCGAGTTACGGTGAGGGGAGATAGAAGATTGAGCGTCAGTCATACCGACTTCGGTGACAAGACCCAGGTCAATTGGGTCACGATGACCGCGATGGTGATTTTTCACATCCTCGCGGTGGTAGCGCTCTTCTACACCACATGGCAGGCGGTAGTCGTTGCCATTGCGCTTCATTGGATCTGCATCGGCTGGGGGATCGGGATGGGGTATCACCGCCTCCACACACACCGGGCGTATGAAACACCAAGAGTGATTGAGTATTTCTTGGCGGTCTGCGCAACGATGACGCTACAGGGCGGCCCAATTTTTTGGACAGCCGTTCACCGTATTCACCACCAGCACTCGGACCACGATGGTGATCCGCATACGCCGCGCGACGGCCGCTGGTGGTCGCACATGTTGTGGACGCTCTTCGGAGACGCGATGAACGCCAACACCGCCGTGATGGGCAAGTACGCGCCAGACCTCATGAAGGACCGTTTCTACCGCGTGCTTTCCAGGTGGCACTGGGTCCCACTGGTGATGCTTGGTCTAGGGCTCCTTGCGGTTGGCGGTCTGCCGTGGCTGCTCTGGGGTGTGTTCTTGCGAGTGGTGTTCGGGCTGCACTGCACCTGGCTCGTGAACTCGGCGACACACCTGTGGGGTAAACGGCGCTTCGAGACGGCTGATGACTCCAGGAACTCGTGGTGGGTGGCTCTCCTCACGTTCGGTGAGGGGTGGCACAACAACCATCATGCCTATCCGACTTCCGCGCGGCACGGCTTGGGTCGGTTCGAGTTGGATCTCACCTGGATTCAGATCAGGCTAATGGAGAAGATCGGTCTCGCCTGGGATGTTCGGCTCCCGACCGAGAGTCAGCTGGCTCGTAAGACACCTGTCGACGTGGTCGCCTAGCCTTCCCCTTCCGCTCGTTCAACCGCCGCGAAGACGCTATCCTATAGGTGATGGTTCCTGGCGAGGTTCGTCGGCTCAAAGTGTGGTTCGTCGCGCTGCTCGGCGGATTATTGATCGCCGTTGCGATCGCGCTGAACATCGGCTGGATCGTCGTCAACTGGCGTACCGGTTTGCTACTATTGGTTGGCATTGTCAGTTTTTCCGTGCTGATAGTCGGCCTTTGCTTCAATACCGCCTTCCTCATTCGAGAGATTGGTAGAACCGAGCGGCACAACGCCTTCATCCATGCCGTCACGCACGAGCTCAAGACACCGCTCGCCTCGATCAGGCTGTATCTTCAGACCTTACGTCAGCGCGATGTCGACCCGGTCCGACAGCAGGAATTCATCGAGACGATGTTGACCGACGTAGCGCGTCTCCAGTCGACGATTGACCAGGTACTGCTAACCGGGAAGACTGGCAGGGCACGCCGGGTGGTCAACCCGATCGATGTCAACCTCTCCGAGGTCATCGGTGAATGTGTGACCGTAGCCGGCCAACGGCATCATTTCGTCAACGATGAGGTCCAGGTTGTTGATCTGCTTCCGCCAGGAGAAAACGCTATCGTGCTGGGTGACCGCGAAGAGATCCAAGCAGCCATCACCAATCTTATCGACAACGCGATTAAATACTCTGGTGAGCGTGTCAAGGTGGCGGTGGAGTTGGTCAAGCTTGGGGCCCGTCGAGTCGCAATCAACGTCAAGGATCAGGGGATGGGGATCACGCGGCAGGAACTGAAGCGGATCTTCAGGCGCTTCTACAGGATCCCAGACACACTGAGCGCGCGCGTGCGGGGCACCGGGCTTGGTCTCTCGATCGTGCGGGCGGTTGCGCGACGTCACGGTGGTCGCGCGTACGCCGAAAGCGAGGGGTCAGGAAAGGGTAGCCGGTTTACCCTTGAGCTGCCTCTGAAGTCGTCATGAAGCGACTGCTTGTCGTCGAAGACGAGGAGCATCTCGCAAACGGTTTAAAGTTCAATCTAGAAGCCGAGGGATACCGTGTCGATGTTGAAGAGACCGGGGAGGCGGCGCTTCACAGGCTGACTCACGGCTCGCACGGCATTGACCTTGTCCTGCTTGATGTGATGCTACCGGGTCTCGATGGTTTTGAGGTTGTGCGCCGGCTACGCGCAGCTGGAAGTTTCGTCCCGGTCGTGATACTGACGGCGAGAGGACACAACGAGGACGTATTACTGGGCTTCGAGCACGGTGCGGACGACTATCTGACAAAACCGTTCGATCTTTCGATCCTCCTGGCGCGGATTCAAGGGCTCCTTCGACGGAAGAACTGGTTCGAGAAAGACTCCAACGAAGAGTCCCAACCGCCAGAAGAGTATCGGTTCGGCGGGCGGCGCATCGATTTTGGTCGCCAGGTGCTGGAGCGTGGTGGTGTCGAGCAGCCTTTGACCCTGATGGAGATGACTCTACTGCGCCATTTGATTCAGCGAGAGGGTCAGGACGTTCCCAGGAAAGCGCTACTCGAAGAGGTCTGGGGTGTTCGGCACGATACGGATACACGAACGGTTGACAATTTTATTTCCCGGCTGCGGCACGCGATTGAGGACGAACCGTCTAATCCGCAATACCTCCAGACCGTGCGGGGTGTGGGTTACCGGTTCGTGGCGGATCCCACTACTGAGGAATAGCCTCACGGTCGACGAATCCACGAGGTACTGGGTCCGGTGATTGAGGAGCTGGTGGTAGCTGAGGATGATGCCCGCCGAGGGTCCCACCTCGGTCATTGAGGTCATGATAGCAACGAAGAGGATGTTGGGTTTCTCGGGCGTTGCGGGCTCGGTGGGAGCGCATCCCCAACTCAACACAACCGAATAGAGAAGGAGTTTCTTCCGCACGCGACCAATAGCACTATAGCGACTGGGCCTCGTCGGTTCGACGTCGAGCCAGCCTGAACTGACGGGGGGTTGTTCACAGATCGCTTGCGAAAAAATGGCGGAGAGAGTGGGAGTCGAGCTGACGACCTAAGTCACTCCGAATGCATGACTTCTGTTTTCACCGCCTAGAGTGGTACCCCCAACGGTACCCCCAAAGCGTCTAGCTGCCCACGGATATAGTCAGCCCAGACGGGGGGTTTGGCACCCCCGGTTGCCCTTTTTCTCTGGTGCGTTTTTGTCAGGTCAAAAAACCGCGAGGGGGGTCCGATATGTATATATACCCGCCCGGAATTTATACCCGCCAATTTTTAATTAGTACGGATTTGCCCCGAGTGACTGATGCTGTAAAACCCCGGTTGCGCTTCCAGCGTCACGCTTGGCTCCAGGCGGGTGTCCTTCACAGACAGCCAGACCAGACATAGGGCGATGACGGTGAAGATAACTTTCATGAAATGGTCCGTTGTATGAACAACCTTTGTCGTAGTCATGGCAACTCCTTCGTGATGGTTCAAGGGCACGCATGGTATGGAGGCACGCATGGTACACACCGATAACCCGCAGCCTACACGCCACCCAAGAAAATGCAAGGCGAGAAGCTCAAGGACGAAAGAGCTGTGCGAACGGTGGGCAATGAAGGGCCAAAAAACTTGCATGGTTCACGGCGGCAAGACACCGCAAGCAATGGCCAAGGCGGAACAAATGGTCGAACTCGCCGAACTCAAACTGCGCGGCTTGGCTGTGCTCGGCGCGGAGACGCTAGAGCATCTTGTCGCCCACGCGGAAAGCGAAGCGGTGCGCCTGGCTGCGGCGCGAGACCTGGTGGACCGGAGTTGCGGGAAAGCCACCGAGCGTATTCACGTCGCGGCGTCCATCGTGGTCAAAAGGCCGTGGTGACACCCACCGCCGCCGCGTTATATTGGTCTGCAGTGCCGGTCACAGCTTCAACCGGACAGCCCCATCACAGCGCAGCCTCGGGGTGACAATGGTCGAAACGAATCAGATACGAAGCATGCTTGCAGAGAAACGTCGGGAACTGGCGGATCAGCTCGACGCCATTGACAGGGCGATCGCAGCTCTCAACAGCGCCGCAATGCCTGTCGCCGAAACGCGGCCAGTCGAACCAGATGTCACAGCCGAACACACTGCGAGCGCCGTGCTCCCGCGAGCGGTCAAGGCCAGGCGCGTGTTGAGCGATGCTCATAGGGAGTCGATATCTGCCGGCAAACGTAGAGCGCGTGCGGCCAGGGACGCGGCCAAAGGTCTTGTCCGGGAAATGCCCGACGAGTCGTTCGTGCCCGCGATCAAGACGCGAGGCGGGAGTCAGGAACCCAGGCTCGTGAAACGGCCGATCCAGAAGTAGCCAGTCTTGGTGCTGGTGTCCTGCGCAGGTTTAGGTGCGCGTCATCCGCCATAGGTTTCATAGGAACTTCCGGACGCACAGTAAAGGTACGATGCCAGGCCTCGGGATGTTGTCATTATGAATCGACTCGAAGACCTCACACCTGCGGCTTCAGGCGTGTGCTTTCTTGAATATTTTCCGTATCACTCGGAAAACTTCGCGCATGGTCGGCTCAGCTTGCCGTCGCAGACGTTCACCTTTGACGCGCTCAGAGCTGCGGTGGGACGAGGTGCGACAATCATCATTACGCGAGGGCGAAAGCTTTGGGAAAAGGCTGTGCCCGAATTGAGTACCCACGCGTTG
>CAUZDY010000060.1:0-16371 GCA_963578805.1 Vicinamibacteria bacterium
CATTTTCAAGCCTGAGCCTATTACACCGCGATGGGTCCTGAGCTTCTGACCTGGGCGCACGTCGTGCTTATTGACAGTCAGCGGAAATAATATGAGACCTTCGTAGATCTCGTTGATCCAGGCGAAAAGGATCAGCACCGATCGGAGGCGACTGAATTCACCTCGTTCCTGAAAGTTACCGAGAGTGATCCCTACAGGCAGACAGTTTTAATTGACCGGTCATCTATATAAGTAATGTGAGTTTAGTTTAGATATCAGACTCTGCTCTTCAGGTTGTTTCGCGACTTACCCTATTCCCCTGATGGGATCGTGCCGAGATCAATCCTAGACTTGGGCGATTTGTGACGGTTTGGCTATTTCCAGCATTGATTCGGCGGGCCTTGAGGTCTGCTATGGGACGAAGGTCTGGGGAACGGTTCCCCACTGACAGAGAGAGCAGGCACCAAAACTGTGTTTGACAGAACGAAAGCAGCAGTCTTTTAGCCAAACGACCGAAAGCGAGCAAGTTCGGCACGCTCTGATCTGAAAAAGTGCAGAAATCTGTGAGAATTACTGATAGGATCGCTAGACGCTTGCCAAGACCATCCACAGCAGGTGGGCGTCTAACTCAATCGACTTGACTGTCACCCACCCATCACTGTTGGGAGCTGGCTACTTCGCCTGAAAAACGGCGGGAGGAGCGGGAAATTTGTTGATCCAGGAGAAGCAGGATATCGTGCGCGATCTCGTGGCCCTTGGTCAGGATCGTGGCTTCGTCACGCTTGATCAGGTGATTGATCACCTATCCGGGGAACTAGATGCCGAAGAAATGGCGGTGCTGCTGCAGGAGATTGAAGCGGCGGGCGTTGAGGTTGAAGGGGCGCCGGAAACAGAGAGCGTCGCGCCCCGTCATCCTCAACTGCGGGTGACACCGGAAGCAGAAGTTCATGCTCCCGGCGAGGACTCGGACCAAGGGCAGGATCTTGTTCGCACATACCTTCGTCAGATGAGCCGCGTCCCGCTGCTCACCCGCGAGGGTGAGGTGGCGATCGCAAAACGGATCGAGCGAGGAGAAAAGCGTGTGTGGGCCGCGCTGTCACGCAGCATGATCATCGCCCGTCACATCGCCGATCTCTCTAAGCAGCTGCAGGCAGGAGAGCGCCAGCTGCAGGAGTTGGTGATTCTTCCTGATACCGAACTGTCTGACCGGCAGAGAGCGAATCGCCTGCGTCGGTTTGTCAAAAACGTTAGCGCGGTGGAAGACGCACTAAGGGAGTTCGCTCGCCGCCAAGTCAGGGCAGCCGCAGCTCGAAAGCGATATCGCCGGACGTCTGTTCGCTCGAAGTGGCGCGTGCTGCGCGCCCAGGTTGCGGTATTTCAGGCGATTCGTGCGATTGATTTTCCTCCTGCGCTGAAGCTGACGTTTGTCGAGATGATTGATACTGCATGGTCATCATTACGTCGCGCTGAACGCCGGGTCGAACGCTTGGTTCGGCAGGGACAGATACCCGCGCGCGGGAAGAAGAAGACGGCACGCCGTGTGGAGGTTCCTGGGCTCCGCGACGCCCGCAAGGCGCTGAACGCGTGTCGCAAAGAGATCGGAGAGGGGGCCGGCGATCTCAGCCGAGTGCAGAAGCTGATCTCTATCGGCTCCGTACGAGCGGACCAGGCTCGAAAGGAGCTCACGGAAGCCAACCTTCGCCTGGTGGTGTCGGTGGCAAAGAAATATGCGAACCGCGGCCTGGCGTTTCTGGATCTAATCCAGGAGGGTAACATCGGCTTGATGCGAGCGGTTGACAAGTTTGACTATCGTCGTGGCTTCAAGTTCTCGACCTACGCAACGTGGTGGATCCGCCAGGCGATTACTCGCGCCATTGCCGACCAGGCGCGTACGATCCGTATACCGGTTCACATGATCGAAACGCTCAACAAGCTAAACCGGGCGACGCAGACGCTCACTCGCGACCTGGGGCGTGAGCCAACGTCTAAGGAGCTCGCGGAGCGTGCTGACCTCCCGATTGCCGTGGTCCGGAAGGCTCGCCGCATCGCGCAGACGGTCGTCTCTCTCGATTCGCCGATTGGGGATGGAGAGGAGAGTCAGTTTGGCGATTTCATCGAAGACCATCAGGCAGTAAACCCGGCCGAGTCGACGATCGCGTACGACCTGCGCCGACAGACTGAGTCGGTACTTGAGACGCTCAGTCCGAAGGAGCGGGAAGTTATTCGGATGAGATTCGGGTTGACGGATGGAGCCGAGCCGACGCTGGCTGAGCTGGGCGAGAAGTTCTCGCTGACCCGGGAACGGATCCGACAGATTGAGGCGGCGGCACTTCGAAAGTTGAGAGAGCCGTCGCGAAGCCGCCGGCTGAGTACCTTCGTTGAGCCCCGTCACCCGACGCCATCGCGACGGCCACGGCGTGACAATGATGTTGAGCAGGGTGTAGCGTAGGGCAAGGGATCCGCTCCGACGTTTTCCGTCGCTCTCCTGAGCTATTTTCAGTCTTCGTCGGGGACCTATGAACGTCTTTCTGCTCGACGGCACCTACGAGCTGTTTCGGCACTTTTTCGCGATGCCGGCGGTCACGACGACCGAGGGTCACGAAGTTGGCGCGACTCGTGGTGTTGTTGGTTCGGTGATCGGCATGCTCGAGGAAGGTGTCACCCATCTCGGCGTGGCAACTGACCATGTCGTCAGGTCGTTTCGAAACGAACTCTACTCCGGGTACAAGACGGCCGATGGCGTCGACCCGAAGCTACTCCAGCAGTTTCATCCACTCGAAGCGGCACTGCGCGCGTTGGGTGTCGTGGTCTGGCCGATGGTCGAGCTGGAGGCCGACGACGCGTTGGCATCGGCGGCCAGCCGTGCTGCGTCCGACGATCGGGTCGAGCAGGTCTTCATCTGCACGCCCGACAAGGACCTGTCCCAGTGTGTGGAGGATCGGCGTGTCGTGCAGTTTGACCGGCGGGCCGGTGTGCTGCGTGACGCAGAGGGTGTGCGGGCTCGCTTCGGTGTTTCTCCGTCGTCGTTCGTCGACTATCTGGCTCTGGTTGGAGATCCCAGCGACGGGTATCCTGGGTTACCGGGATGGGGATCGAAATCAGCGTCAACCCTGCTTTCCGAGTACGGTCACATTGAAGCGATACCCGCCGACCCCGGCGAGTGGCGCGTCACCGTGCGGGGCGCGGCCCGGCTCGCGCAGACCCTCGCAGAAAGTCAGGATGACGTGGCTCTCTTTCGCGACTTGGCCACACTGCGACTGACGGCACCGGTGTTCGAATCGGTCGACGAGCTACTGTGGTCGGGTCCCACCTGCTCGTTCTTCGACGTCTGCGCAAGCTTTAATGCGCCCGGTTACTTTAAACGGGTCCAGGTGCTTGCCCAGGTCCGTCCACTCCACGGAAAAGAGCTCTCTGGTGCAACGCGCGATTCCCCGTCCCATCCTTAGACGTAACCGGCGGGCTTGGTCTCGACCCGCGGGACGTCACGGTGAAACGACATGACCAGTGATCAGTTTCGGCCGATGATCGAGGCGTATCGGCTCAGCAAGCATTACGGGCCGTTTGTCGCCGTCGAAGACATCTCCTTCGCCATCCCTCAAGGCCAGGTCGTTGCCTTTCTAGGTCCGAACGGTGCTGGCAAGACGACGATGATGCGGATGCTGACCGGGTACCTGGCGCCGAGCTCTGGACGTGCGACAGTAGCAGGATTTGATGTGCGGCAGGCTCGGATCGAGGCGTCTCGCCGTCTGGGTTATCTTCCGGAGAATGGCCCGATGTATCCGGACATGACGCCACTGGAGCTGTTGTCCTTCTTTGGCGAAGCGCGCGAAATGACCGCGACCACGCTCGGCCGTCGGATCGACACCGTCGTCAAGGCATGCGCGCTGGAACTCGTTGTCGAGAAGCCAATTGGGAAGCTTTCCAAAGGCCTTAAACAGCGAGTCGGCCTCGCGCAGGCCTTGCTTCACGATCCCGACGTTCTGATAATGGACGAGCCGACCGCAGGCCTCGACCCGAACCAGATTCGACAGTTCCGCGATAACATCCGTCAACTTGGCCGGACCAAGACGGTCCTCGTCTCCACGCATATTCTTCACGAGGCTGAAGCAACGGCCGACCGGGTGCTCCTGGTCAACAACGGGCGACTGGTCTTTGATGGCCCGCTTGACGAGCTCGAGGAGAATGGGTCGCTTGAGGAGGCGTTCTATCGGCTGACGGGTTACACCGTCGCTCAGGTCCATACGGTGGCAGACGGATAAATATTGAGCATTGAGTCAAACATGGCGGCTGTCAACCTTAGGATTGCCCGGGCACTCGCGAAGCGGGATCTGCTCTTGTACTTCAGCAGCCCATCCGGGTACGTGTTCATCACCCTGTTCATCTTTCTGAGTGCCGCGGCGGCATTCTGGCAGGACCAGTTCTTTCTCCGGAATCTTGCCAACTTAGACCAGCTCAATGCGCTGCTGCCCTTCCTGCTGCTGTTTTTTGTGCCGGCGCTGACGATGGCCGTCTGGTCTGAGGAGCGGAAACTAGGCACCGATGAGCTGCTGCTGACCCTTCCAGCGACCGACCTCGAGATCGTGTTGGGGAAGTACGCCGCCGCGCTGGGGATCTACTCGGCGTCGCTCTTCCTAGCACTAAGCTACGTGGGTGTCCTTTTCTACCTGGGCAGTCCTGACCTCGGTTTGATGTTCAGCAACTATCTGGGGTACTGGCTGGCCGGCGCCGCGTTGATCGCGGTCGGTATGCTGGCTTCGCTACTGACCCAGAACGTGACCATTGCCTTCATAATCGGTGCACTGTTTTGTGCGGCACTAATGCCTGCAACAACGGGGGTGAGCGCCTTCAGTCCGAGCCTCGAGCGGCTGGTACGAGCCCTCGCGATGGGAACACATTTTCAGGACTTCGCGAAAGGTGTCGTCAGTCTGACCAGTGTGCTCTACTTCGTCGGCGTGACCGCTTTCTTCCTGTATCTGAACGTTCTTATTTTGAGCCGCCGACACTGGCCCAGGCGGGGTGACGGATATCCGATGTGGATGCATCACACGGTTCGGTCGGTCGCGGTCGTCGTGATGCTGATCAGTGCCGGCAGTGTGCTGGCTCGGGCCAACCTCCGGCTCGACGTGACGGCCGAGCGCCTGCACACGCTCAGCGATGAGACGCGTGCGTTGATTGCCGAGCTGGCCAACGACCGGACCGTCTTCATCCAGGCGTATATCAGTCCGAATGTTCCCGAACCATTCGTCCAGACCAGATCGAACTTGATCAGCATCTTGGAAGAAATCGATTCGCTCGCCGGTCCACGGGTTGAAGTCCTGATTGAGGACACCCAGCCGTTCAGTGAGGCGTCGCGCGAGGCGCGCGAGACGTTCGGGATCGTGCCACGGGGCTTGCGGGATGCGAGCTCGGCGCGGGCCGAGGTGATCCAGATATTTCTCGGCGTCGCCTTCACCAGCGGCGCCGAGGAGCAGGTAATCGGATTTTTTGACCGTGGCTTGCCAGCTGAATACGAGATCATGCGGAGCATCCGAGTCGTGTCCGGAACGGAGCGAAGGCGAGTGGGTGTCGTCAAAACGATGGTCGACATGGTCGGAGGCGTGAACTACGAGCAGAACCAGTTTGCGCCGCAATGGCCGGTCGTCGCGGAGCTACGGAAGCAGTACGAGGTTTATCAGATCGATCCTGACTTCGCGATCGACACCACGAGGTTCGACGCGATTCTTGTTCCACTGCCATCGTCGCTGCAAACCGACCAGATGCAGAACATCACCGACTACATCCGAAGTGGAAAACCAGCGCTGCTTCTGGTTGATCCCTTGCCCGCGATCGATCCGACGTTGTCGCCCACTGAGTGGGTCGGTGACGGCAACCCGTATACCTATCCGTCGGGAACCCCGCGACCCGGGCCGCGGGGCAACGTACGACAGTGGCTCATGGAGCTAGGTGTCGACTGGGAACCGACCCGGGTAGTCTGGGACTCCTACAACCCGCATCCGAGTTTGGCTCATTTGCAGTCGGAATTCGTATTTCTCGGATCCGGCAACGGCAACGCCGTGACATTCAACCCAGACAATCCGATGACCTCGGAACTTCAGGAGCTCATGTTGCCGTTCGTCGGGTCCCTGAAGCCGGTCGACGATCGGACACTGGAGTTCGTACCACTGCTCCGCACGGGGATGGCGTCAGGTGCGAACGGATATTTTTCTCTTGTCCGCCCTTCGCCGCTGGGGCCACAGCTCAATCCCTCACCGCCGCGCGAACAGAACGAGGAGGACTACATCGTGGCGGCTCGGGTTCGCTCGACGAGTTCGGGCCTTGCGGCCGGCGAGGACGAAGCGGTCGAGACACAGTCCGAGCCGAGGAGGCCAGCGACCAGCGGTCCTATTGACGTGATCGTGGTTGCCGACCTGGACTTTGTGGGCGATCAGTTTTTTGCGATACGTGAGCAAGCCCCCGGCGACCTCAATTTCGATAACGTGACGTTTTTCCTGAACGCGATCGACACACTGCTGGGTGACGAGTCTTTTATCGGCTTGCGAAGCCGGCGGGCGCGACATCGGACACTGGAGCGGGTCGAGGCTCAGACCGCAGAGTTCATCGATCAGAGGCGTCAGGACGAACAACAGGCGGAACGGGAGGCCGAGGATGCCTTGACCCAGGCTCAGGCCAGGCTCGACGAGCGGGTGGCAGAACTGGAGAACCGAAGTGATATCGACGGGCAAACGATGCAGATCATGGTCCGCAACCTTCAGGAGGTGGAGAACCGTCGCCTGGAAGTCCTCTCGACAAATATAGAGACCGAGAAAGCGAACAAGGTCCAGGCCAGCCGCGAGCGAATGGAGACGCAGATTCGACGGATCCAGATGACGATCAAGACTTTTGCGATCTTACTCCCACCGGTTCCAGTCTTTATGGTCGGAGTGGCAGTCTTCGTCCGCCGCCAACGGCGTGAGCGTGCAGGTGCGGCGGCGGCGCACCGGCTGAAGGAGTAGTGGTGGGCGAACTCAAAAAGACAACAAGTTTTGCAGGTCTTGCGGTCGTGACGGCCGTCGTGGCACTCGTGAGTGTCCCGCGCCGGACTGTCCCAGACGCTTTTTTTGATGTCGGGGACTTGTTCTTCGCTGAGTTCACCGACCCCGACATGGCCGCCACACTCGAAGTTGTCGAGTGGAATGACCAAACCGCATCCGCACTCCCGTTTGCTGTGACGAATCGAGGCGGGCTGTGGACTATTCCGTCCCATCACGACTATCCCGCTGACGGTGAGGAGCGGCTGGCCACGGCTGCCGCTGACGTTATTAATGTTAAGAAGGACGATTTTCGGTCGGATAATGTCGCCGATCACGCAGCACTCGGTGTGATCGATCCACTCGACGACGGGGCCACGAGTCTGGACGGGCGCGGGACCCGCATCACGTTCAAGGACGCCAGCGAAGCGGTCCTCGCAGACCTCATCCTCGGGAACGAACTGACGGAGCGCCCCGGGTACAGGTTCGTGCGGGTGCCTGGCCAGAAGAGGGTCTACGCCGCTCGGTTTAACGCAGAGACATCGACCGCATTCGAGGATTGGATCGAGACGAACCTCCTCGAAGTGACGCGAAGCCAGATCGACCGACTTGTGCTCAACGAGTATTCCATTGATGAAGGGACGCGACGCGTCGTTCGCCGCGGAGAGTTCATTCTCGACAAGCTTGAGCAAAACCGCTGGGCCGCCAATCGAGTCCCGTCTGGGCAGGAAGTCGATTTCATCCAGGTCAATCTCCTAGTCGGTGCCATCATTGATTTGAAGATCAGCGGGGTTCGACCGAAGCCGGCCGGGATGACCGGGAATCTGAGGGACGCCGCGGTCGCCGGCAACATCACTCAGTCAGACATCCGCACGCTCGTGAGTCGCGGGTTCTTTCCGACCCCCGAAGGCGGCTTGCTGTCAAACGAGGGCGAACTGTTGGTTCAGACGACTGAGGGCGTGCGCTATACCCTGCGCTTTGGTGAAGTGGTCTACGGTCGGGGTGATGCGGTTGCGGTGGGCGATGGTTCGAGTGACGAACAACAGACCGGTCCCGGTGAGAATCGCTACGTTTTCATTACGGCCGAGTTCGACGAGACGAACCTGCCGGAGCCTCCGCCGGCATCGGATGCTGACGCTCGTGCCTCCTGGGAGCGGAGGGCGCAAGATGGCCGAGACAAAGCGGAGCGGTTGGCCGCGCGTTTTGCCGACTGGTACTACGTCATCGCGGCCGATAGCTACGACCGGATGCATAAGCCACGCGGCGAATTTCTGAAGGCGCTCGAATCGCCGTGAGTTCACCCCTGTTTCCTAACACCTTCTGCATCTAGAATACCTCCATGGGTAAGACTCTCCTGGAGAAGGTCTGGGACGCGCACAGCGTCCGGACGCTTCCGACTGGTCAAACACAACTGTTTATCGGCCTCCACCTTGTACACGAGGTAACCAGCCCGCAGGCATTCGATATGTTACGGAGTCGGGGTGTGCCGGTGGCATTTCCTGAGCGGACCTACGCGACGGTCGATCATATTGTCCCTACCCTCGACCAGAGTCGGCCGTTCGCCGACGAGCTGGCCGAGCGGATGATGGCGGCACTCGAACGAAACTGCGACGAGTTCGGTATCAGGTTCTCAGACCTGACAACCGAGCGGCAGGGAATCGTCCATGTGATCGGCCCTGAGCTCGGGTTGACGCAGCCAGGGATGACAATCGTCTGCGGTGATAGTCACACTTCAACCCATGGAGCATTCGGTGCCGTGGCGCTGGGGATCGGAAGCTCGCAGGTGCGTGATGTGCTGGCATCGCAGTGCCTGGCGATTGACCCGCTGAAGATACGACGGATTACTGTCAACGGCGCGCTTGGTCTCGGTGTCTACGCCAAAGACGTGATTTTGGAAATCATTGCTCGTCTCGGTGTCACGGGTGGCGTCGGATATGCCTACGAATACGCTGGTTCGGCGGTCGACGCAATGAACATGGACGAGCGTATGACCATCTGCAACATGTCGATTGAGGGCGGCGCCCGGGTGGGTTATGTCAACCCAGACGCGACCACGTTTGATTACATCAAGGGGCGGCCGTTCGCGCCCTCAGGTGACGCCTTC
Source organism: Vicinamibacteria bacterium (assembly GCA_963578805.1). Classification (GTDB taxonomy): domain Bacteria; phylum Acidobacteriota; class Vicinamibacteria; order Vicinamibacterales; family UBA8438; genus CAUZIB01. The sequence continues at coordinate 9,091 of CAUZDY010000060.1, forward strand.
GACCGCGCGACCGGATGGTGGAATTCGATGGCTTCAGACCCCGACTCGTCGTACGACGATGAAGTTCTCATCGAGGGGGCGGCGGTCGAGCCCAGAGTGACGTGGGGCATCAATCCCGGTCAGTCCGTCGGCATCCAGGGACGGATTCCAAAGCCCGGTGACGTTGACGGTTCCGAGAGGGCTTCGGTAGGCGAGGCGGTAGAGTTTATGGGGTTCGAGCCAGGGGCACTTATTAGTGGAACCAAGATCGACGTGGCCTTCGTCGGCTCGTGTACCAATTCGCGGTTGTCCGATCTGCGAGAGGCAGCGCGGGTGGTGCGTGGCCACAAGGTCGCGGATGGGGTCAAGGCGCTCGTTGTCCCCGGCTCGAAAGCTGTCCGACTGGCAGCCGAACGGGAGGGTCTCGACCACGTCTTCGAGGAGGCCGGATTCGAGTGGCGGGGTGCCGGCTGTTCGATGTGTCTCGCGATGAACCCTGACCGACTTGACGGCCGTCAGGTCTGCGCGTCGTCGTCCAACCGTAACTTCAAAGGCCGACAGGGCAGCCCGACCGGTCGGACGTTGCTGATGAGTCCGGCGATGGTGGCGGCCGCGGCGATTACCGGAGCGGTGACCGACGTGCGGGGGATGCTGTCATGAAGGAGTCAGCGATCGACCGGGTTGTCGGCTCCGCGATTCCTCTCCGTGGCGACAACATAGACACCGACCGCATCATCCCGGCCCGATACTTGAAGGCCGTTACGTTCGATGGGCTTGGTGACCATGTCTTCGAGGACGACCGTAACTCGATGGTCCATCATCCCTTCTCGAACCCCAGCTATCGCCAGGCGGTGATCTTGCTGGCCAATGAGAACTTCGGTTCTGGGTCGTCGCGTGAGCACGCGCCCCAAGCCCTCAAGCGGTGGGGTATTCACGCGTGTGTAGCCGAGTCGTTTTCGGAGATCTTTCGAGGAAACTCCCTCGCGATCGGGTTACCCTGCTTTACGGTCGCGCACTCTGACATTGAGTTTTCGATGCGGTCTGTTGAAGATTCCCCGGACACACGTCTGAGTGTCTCGGTCTCAGACCTCACGTTGCTGATTCTCGACACGACGGTCCATCTGGAGATGCCAGACGGGATGCGGGATGCTCTGCTAACGGGCCGGTGGGACCCGACCGGAATGCTTCTCGATCGGTTCGAACAGGTTTGCGCGACCATGGCCGACCTTCCGTATGTCGTCGGATTTTGAATCGACGACGTTACTGAACAGCCTGTAAGCGACTCTCCAGACTAGACATTCGGCCCGCGTTCTAAGCCATAAATTTTTCTGATGTAATTGTAATATTTATAACTTTGACTTTTAGTAGGTAGGAGTGCCTAATTGAGAGTGGGAGCTACTGTGTAGGAGGTGGAGTGACGAGTGAGAGGCTGACTATCTTCGATACGACCCTGCGTGACGGCGAGCAATCTCCAGGGTTTTCGATGAACACCACCGAGAAACTCGAGCTGGCGAAGCAGCTTGAGACGCTCGGAGTCGACATCATGGAGACTGGTTTCCCGATCGCGTCCAATGACGACGCGCACGCCGTCAGCCTGATTGCGACCGAAATTAGGAAGCCGATAATTGCTGCGCTAGCTCGCTGTAACCCACTCGACGTCGAGCAAGCCGGTGAGTCGCTCAAGCCGGCGGCTCGGTCCCGTATTCATACCTTCATTGCCACATCTGATTTGCATCTCAAACTTAAGCTCAGGATCACCAGGCAGCAGTGTCTTGATGCGTTGAGCGCCGGTGTGAAGCAAGCGCGAGGGTATACCGACGACGTCGAATTCTCGGCCGAGGATGCGACCCGAACCGACATGGAGTTTCTGTGTCGGGTGGTCGAGACGGCCGTTGACGCCGGCGCGACGACGATCAATCTTCCCGATACAGTTGGCTACTGCATGCCAGAGGACATCGAGGCCTTTTTTACCGAGATTCAGACACGAGTGCCGAACGCAGCACGCGTGGTATTTAGCGCGCACTGCCACGACGATCTTGGATTGGCCGTGGCTAATTCGCTGGCGGCCGTCCGGGCCGGAGTGCGACAGATAGAGTGCACGATCAACGGCATCGGTGAGCGAGCCGGCAATGCATCTCTCGAAGAGGTCGTGATGGCGATGCGAGTTCGTCCCGACCGCCTGCCGTATAAAACCGCGGTCGAGTCGACTGAACTGTTTCGGACGAGTCAGCTACTGTCGTCGCTCACGCAGGAGCCCGTGCAGGCCAACAAGGCGATTGTCGGCCGCAACGCGTTTGCCCACGAGGCGGGGATCCACCAGGACGGCGTGATCAAGGACCGTCGGACGTACGAAATCATACGCCCCGAAGACATCGGCGTTCACTCAACGCTCGTCTTGGGGAAGCATTCGGGTCGCCACGCCGTCAAACAAAGGTGTGACCAGCTGGGACATGAGCTCACTCGCTTCGAGCTGGATCGGGTCTACCGAAAGATTGTCGCCCTCGCCGATCACCAAAAGCGCATCGACGACCATGATGTGACGGCAATCGTCACCCAGGTGCAGCAGACGACCACGTCAACCGAGCCTCACCCGCAACCTGTGAAGCATTTGGCCTAGTTGGTTGCGTAGAATTGCACTCGCTCGTCTTGCGAAGTGAAACAGATCGACTTCGAGTGAAGTCAATAATGTCGGTGAGGGGTGTGTTCATCGTCATGTATGATGGCTTGTACACTTCTTAAAGCAGCTCCGTTTCTCATCTGTCACTGTGGAGCTGACATTCCTAGCGTACGAGGTTAAGTGTGAGGCCTTTTGAGCTTTGGTGCAGAAATGCTGAATTGCGCCTTACTTGTTTGGTCGTTTCCCTCGTTGTTCTGGCGGTTCCATCGGCTCTCTCTGCCCAGGGGAGCGCCCCAGCAGATGTCGACGAGATCCCACTGCGACCCCGTACCGTCGTCGTTGTCCCCTTTGTAAATATTTCCGGCGATCCCAACGTTGATTGGCTCGGAATTGGCATTGCCCAGACGGTAACGTCCGATCTGGAGCAGTTCCAGGATCTGTCTGTTATTGAACGGGAAGGTCTGGCCCGTGACCTGGCCGACCCCAGCGACGATATGTCGGCTCGCGAGGTGGCACGTGAGCGGGGTATCTCATGGATCGTTGACGGTGGGTTTCAGAGTCTGGGTGACCAACTTCGTATCACGGCACGAATCGTTGACGTCAAGACTGGAGGGACACACACGTCGGTCAAGGTTGACGGACGGTTGGATGAGCTATTCGCCCTTCAGGATCGGATCGTCCCTGAGTTAGCTCCTGGCTTCGCCAGGATCACTGGCGCACCGGAGTCAGCTAGAGCCGCCGATATGACGTCGACCGACAGCGAGACTGTGGTGACGGAGGGTGAAGGCGCGCCAGCCGGCACCCCGAGTGGGGTTCGTCCTTTCGGTGGTCCGAGTCGAATACCGAAAGACGGTCGCCGTGGAGAGCGGCCCTTGGTGGGCATCGACGGCGCGGCGTCTCCAGCAGGCTTGCCAGACGGTGTGACCGTCCCCACGCCCGGCGAGCCCGGAAGAGAAGAAGATGACTCTACGCCTGTGTCGCCGCCGGCCGGGGATATGACGGGTGGTCTTGGTGTCGCCGGCGCAGCGGGTGTCCTAACGGGACGCGTGAGTGTTCAGCCACCTCGGACGCAGACACCGCCTTCCGTTGACGGCCGGCTCGACGACGCGGTGTGGCAGGACGCTGCTCGGATCACCGAATTTGTCCAGCGTGAGCCACAGGATGGTGCGCCGGCGACCGAGAGAACGGAGGTCTATGTCGCGTACGACAGCGCGAACATCTATCTGGGATTCTACGCTCATTACGAAGATCCGAGCATAATGCGTGCCAACCGCAGCGACCGCGATCAAGCCGCACGGCGAGATGACATCTTTGCGGTCTATTTCGACCCCTTTCTCGATCAGCAGCGTGCCTACGTCTTCACCATCAATGGCTACGGCGTCCAGAACGACTCGATCTTGGGCTCACGCGGGGGTGGCAGCGGTTTCAGCGGTGGCCGTGGCGGTGGGCCAGGTCGGGGCTCCGGCGCCCCAATTGGTGACGACTCCTGGGACGCGCTCTTTAGCAGCGGAGGACAGATTGTCGAGGATGGTTTTACCGCCGAGATGGCGATCCCGTTCAAGAGCCTTCGGTATCCCAGCCGTGCTGGCGACATTCCTCACACGTGGGGGCTCCAGATCGTGCGGAGGATCAGAGGGAAGGACGAAACGGTCGTCTGGTCTCCAATCTCGCGCGATGTCGCCGGCTTTCTGCCTCAGATGGGCGTACTCTCAGGGATGAGTGGCCTCTCGATGAGCCGTAACCTCGAGATTCAGCCGACCTTCACCGGGTTCCAGTTCGGCACTCTCAACACCACCACCGGCCGGGTCGTTGACGGCGACCCAAAGCCCGAAGGTGGCGTCAACGTGAAATATGGAGTGACGTCAAATCTGACGGCCGATTTTACCTTCAATCCGGACTTTTCCCAGATCGAATCGGATCGGCCACAGGTTGAGGTCAATCAACGATTTGCGTTGTTCTATCCCGAGCTTAGACCGTTCTTTCTCGAAGGAGCCGAGATCTTCGACATTCCCGGACCGTTCAGAACGGTGCACACGCGGACAATCCTGGACCCGCTATATGGAGCGAAGCTGACTGGCAAGGCAGGTAAGACCACTGTTGGCGTGCTCTACACGAACGATGAGGCTCCGGGCAATCTTGACAACTCTGACGCAGCCTTTTATCCGGACAACCTCGGAGAGTCGGCGCAGACGTTTGTCGGACGCCTGCGGTACGATCTGTATTCGGAGTCGTTCGTTGGGGCGATCGTGACGAACAGAGATTTCCTGAGTCGTCAAAGCCGTCTCGTTGGAGTCGACAGCAACTTCCGTATCGGGTCCACCCACTCGTTGTCTCTTCGTGCGATGGGCACCGACCACCGTGACGAGGATGCTTTCGAGAAGACTGGCTATTTCCTCGACGCGTCGTTTCGTAAGACTGGTCGTAGGCTGAGCTATCGAGCCTCGACGTACGCCTTGTCTCCTGACTTTGAGACTGACGTCGGATTCGTTCGAAGGACCAACTTAAGAAGAGGGAGCGGCAACATCGGCTATGAGTGGCGTCCTGAGACCTGGATAATCACTTGGGGACCGAGCATAGACTATTCCCGGAATTACAACTTCGACCAGATTCTCGAGGACGAGCAGATACAAGCCCGGCTCAATTTCGTCTTTGTCAGGAACCTGCGCGTCAACTTCAATTCCAATCGCGAAATGGAGCGGTTTAGAGGGATCGACTTCGAGAAGAGGCGTTTCGGCCTGGGTGGTAGAGTCGCTTCGAGCCGCCTGTTTCAGGTCGGGGGATTCTTCAATCAGGGCGACGAGGTGTATTTCGACAATGCCAATCCGTTTCTCGGCTACGAGAAAAGTTTGCGTCTCTATATCAACTTTAATCCCGTATCGAGATTCCAGTCGAGAATCGACGTCAACAATACTCGCTTTACCGATCCGAACGGCCGGTTTATTCCAGGCCTCAACGAAGGCGATATTGACGAGAACGGGCAGGTGTTCAACGTCAACATCGTCCGGGCGCTGAGCACCTATCAGTTCTCGGAGCGATTACTGTTCCGGAACATCACCGAAGTCAATACATTTGACCAGGAGCTTGGCCTAAACTTTCTCTTGACCTACCGTGTCAACTCAGGCACGGCTTTCTTCGTCGGTTACGATGACCACTACCGACAGCGTGAGCAGTTTAACGATCATGAACTCTTCCCAGGCAGTGCATACCAACAGACGAATCGAGCGATATTCACAAAGGTCCAGTATCTATTCAGGTTCTGAGGTCGTAGTTCGGGCTGCACTCGCCAGCCTCGGTACAATCAGACTACCCGTGCGTAGGTATCTCTTGTTCCTTGTCGCAGTTGTAGCCGCGGCTGTGGGAGCCTCGGGGCCTCTTTTTGGCCAGAGTCTTCCGATCGACCGCCTGACGCTCCCGGCTGGCTTCAAGGTCGAGGTGTACGCGAGCGGTATAGAGAACCCGCGTCAGATGGCGCTCAGTCCGAGTGGCACACTGTTTGTCGGTACTCGCCGGGCCGGAAATGTGTACGCGGTCCTCGATACTGATACAGACTACGTGGCAGACCGGGTGGTCACCATCGCGAGCAGTCTCACGATGCCGAATGGTGTCGCGTTCCGTGATGGAAATCTCTACGTGGCCGAGATCAACCGTCTCCTCAGATTCGATGACGTCGAGGCGCACCTGGAGTCGCCGCCCGAGCCGGTCGTACTCAACAACGGCCTCCCGACCGACCGGCCGCACGGGTGGAAGTACCTCGGGTTCGGTCCTGACGGGAAACTTTATGTTCCGGTCGGCGCGCCGTGCAACATTTGTGACCGAACCAGTGAGGACTCGCGGTTCGGTACGATCTTGCGTATGAACCCCGATGGAACTGGCGAAGAGATCTTTGCGCGAGGGATCCGGAACTCGGTCGGGTTTGATTGGCAGCCAGGGACCGACGAGCTGTGGTTTACAAACAATGGACGGGATCGTCTCGGAGATGAGACACCGCCTGACACGCTCCACCACGCGCCGGAAGCCGGTCTACATTTCGGATACCCGTTTTGTCATGGTGGCGACCTCCAGGATCCCGAGTTCAGCAATCGGCCGTGCGGCGAATTCCGACCGCCGGCGCGAAAACTTGGACCACACGTCGCATCGATCGGCATGAAGTTTTATACCGGTTCGATGTTTCCACTCGAATATCACAATCAGATCTTCATCGCTGAGCACGGGTCTTGGAATCGTTCACCAGAGGCTGGTCACACTGGCTATCGTCTCACGGTGGTGCACGTTGACGGTGACCAGGCCGGCGAATACGAAACGTTCGCTGATGGATGGCTGGGTTCAGACAACGAGTCGTGGGGGCGTCCGGCCGACCTAGTAGTCATGCCCGACGGTTCGCTGCTCGTTTCCGACGACACCGCTGACGCGATTTACCGCATTACCTACGACGGCTAGCTGTTGGTTCTCGTGGTATCGTAGAAATCCAGCAGACGCTCTTCCGGTGAGGTGGCCGAGAGGCTGAAGGCGGCGGTTTGCTAAACCGTTGAAGGGGCTTTAACCTCTTCCCAGGGTTCGAATCCCTGCCTCACCGCCATTTATCGTGTTCTCTCCGCAGCAGTTACTGATCTGAGATCCGCCGTCTCCCCTATATCTCCCCGCCCGAGACTAGAAACCGGCTGATCGAGGAGCCGGATCGCGCTCTC
>CAUZDY010000061.1:0-15256 GCA_963578805.1 Vicinamibacteria bacterium
TCTTCCTTCCCGATCGAAAAGGAAGAGTCGGATCGCGTTTGGGTGTGGCCCGATCTGGTCTACACCGAACTAATTTCTTTGATTCTTTGCACGGCGGTGCTCGTGATCTGGTCGATTCTGCTTGAGGCCCCAATCGAACAGCCTGCCAATCCGGCGAACACTCCGAACCCGTCGAAGGCGCCGTGGTATTTTCTGGGGCTCCAGGAAATGCTGGTGTATTTCGACCCTTGGTTGGCCGGTGTCGTTTTGCCATCACTGATCGTTGTCGGGTTGATGGCGATTCCGTATGTGGACACGAACCCGAAGGGAAACGGGTATTACACCTTCAACGAACGCAAGGCCGAGATCACCATCTTTCTGTTTGGCTTTGTCGTTTTGTGGTCGTCGCTGATCGTGTTGGGGACGTTTTTGCGGGGGCCGAACTGGAACTTTTTTGGGCCGTTCGAATTGTGGGATATCCACAAACTTGAGCCACTCACTAACGTCCAGCTGTCCGAATACATTTGGGTGCGTGGGCTTAGCAGGTCTCTCCCAGACAGCTGGTTCATTCGCGAGTTTTTCGGACTCGTCCTGACAGTGATCTACATTGCGGTACTGCCCGTGGTAATGGCCAAAACAGTGCTCCGCGGGTACTACGAAAAACTGGGGCCTGGGCGCTTCTATGTGACGATATTTCTGTTCCTGATGATGCTGTCATTGCCGATCAAAATGTTGACGCGGTGGCTGTTTAACCTGAAATACGTCGTGTCGATTCCGGAGTTCTTCTTCAACATCTAGCGCGGTTCTGATACAGGTCACAATGAGAATATCTAGTGGAGCGGAGTTAAGAAACGATGGCTGACAAAAAATCTGTAGGGCACGCCTACAACATTGATTTTTTGAACGTCGTGTTTGCCGCATCAGGACTGTTCCTGTTTTTCAGCAGTGTCTGGATGGTCTGGGACGACTACGACAGAGAATGGAAGGGCTATCAGCGACAATTTGTCCTACTTGAGACCGAGGTGACACAGGCTGGTCTTGCGGCGGCCGAGTCAGATGTTGACCAGGCGGAGCTCGTTCAACTCGAGAGCGAGCGAAGCGAGGCAGAGCAAGAGTTGGCATCCAACCAGGCAGAAATTAGCGAGCTTGAGGGTCAGTTGGAGGAGATTGAGGCCGAGCTCTACGGCGTGAATCAGGACTATCTGTTCACCAAGGCTGAGTATGATGCCGACCGCTACGAATTTGAGGAGCTCCAAGAGGAGCATCCCGAGCTAGCGGCGGCGGTCAGACCGGAGATCGACGACATGTACCAGCACTGGCTGGACCTTGGTCTCCAGGTCGAAGGACTTAACGCGCAACGAGACGGTGTTCGGTCACAGATCTCTGAGTACATGACGCGAGTAGAAGGTATTGATGCTCAGATTGGGTCGTTAACGTTTGAAACGAATCGTCTCCAGACTCGACTGGTTAATCTGGCTCCCAGTGTAGTCGAGGACTACATACTCAACGCGCCGTTGTTGGATTTCATGGCTCCTACAATCACGGTGCAGCAGGTGATCACGCCTGGGATTGTCGACGACGTTAATTTCACGCGAGTTGTCAAAATGGATCGGTGCACGAGCTGTCACCTGTCGATCGATCGCGAGGGGTACGAGGAGTATCCGCAGCCTTTCACGACTCACCCGAACTTGTCGGCGTATATTGGTAGCGCTTCGCCACATCCAGTAGGGGAATTTGGGTGCACCGTCTGTCACGAAGGAATGGGGCAGTCGATTAACTTTGAGTACGCCTCGCACACACCCGAGACCCCGGACCAAATGCATGAGTGGGAAGAGACGCGAGACTGGGACGTCCCACACCTGTGGGATTACCCGATGCTGCCTTCCAATATGATAGAGGCGTCATGTGCCAAGTGCCACCAAGGTACCGTATTCGTGCCCGAAGGACCGAAACTCAGCCTGGCCTACGGGGTTTACGAGCGCGCCGGCTGTTACGCCTGCCATGCGACCGAAGGTTTTGCCGATTTGCGTAAGCCTGGACCTGACCTTACGAAGGTCGGAGCCAAGCTGACAAAAGAGTGGGTGGCAAACTGGATCCGCGATCCGCGGGAAGTGAAGGCCAGTACTTGGATGCCGCGCATTTGGTATAACGAGAACACCAGTGGGCCTGAAAACGCGCCTCGGAACGAAGTCGAAATCGATGCAGTGGTCGCCTATCTCTTTGCCAACTCGGCGGACCATGAGTTCGCGGTCGCTTCACCGCCGCGTGGTGACGCGAACCGAGGGCAAGAGATCGTGGAGTCGGTCGGATGTCTCGCCTGTCACATCAACGGTGGCGAGGGTCGACTGGAGGCAGGTCCACGAAGAACTTTTGGCCAGCCGCTGCAAAACATCGGACGCAAGACGACTTACGAATGGCTCTTCGACTGGGTTCGTGATCCCAAACACTTCAGTCCTGACACGTATATGCCGGATATGCGGCTCACAGACCGAGAAGTAGCAGATGTTGCTGCATATCTCTCCGGTCTTGAGGGTCCAACGGGGGTCGGCCCTGGCGCGACGTATGACGCAACGCTGGTGGCGGAGACACTGACTGATTACTACAGATCGATCGTCCCCACTGAGGAGGCTATCGCGACCGTGACCGCGATGTCGCCGGAAGAGCAACAGCTCGATCTCGGTCGTCGAGCGATCGGGCGATACGGGTGCTACAGCTGTCATACAATTGCCGGCTTCGAAGATACCCGGCCGATTGGAATTGAGCTGTCGGAGGAAGGCAGTAAATTGGTCCAGCGGCTCGACTTTGCGTTTGTTCACGAAATTCCTCACACAAAGGTCGACTGGTTCAAGCAGAAGCTAAAAGCACCCCGGAGTTTCGACCGGAGCCGCGTGTTACAGCCGCTCGAGAAGTTACGGATGCCGAACTTTGGATTCAACGACGAGGAGACGACTCTCCTTGCGACGGCCATCATGAGCTTTCAGGCTGAGGTGCAACCGGTCGGATCGCATCTGCCTGGGTCGGCACGGAACGATGCACTGCGTGATGGTCGAAATTTCGTTCGGCGCCGGAACTGCATCGGATGCCACGAGATTGAGAACTCGGGCGGTGATTACCTCACGGTCGTGGGAGATCCATCACTGGCACCACCGATGTTGACACCCGAAGGTGCGAAGGTAAGACCGGAGTGGCTTTATGCCTTTGTGCGCGAGCCGATTACCATCCGGCCGTGGTTGGATGTGCGGATGCCAAGTTTTGGGCTCGAAGACGAGCACTGGAATACGGCGATTGACTATTTCGCGGCGATCTCAGAAACGGTCGGTCCGTTTAGGACCCATGACTTCGCAGCGTCTTCGACCGTCATCAGTACTGGGGAGGAGCTGTTCGATCTGCTCCGATGCCAGCAGTGTCACGTCCTCGATACGATTCCTGATGACCAGCCGACCGATAACCTTGCGCCCGACCTGCGTATGGCCAGGGAGAGACTGCAGCCTGATTGGGTATTGGATTGGCTGCGGGCTCCGCTCGAAATCCAGCCGGGCACACGAATGCCGATGTTCTGGTCCGAGTATCCAGGATCGTTCTATCCGCAGTTCGACACGGACGCGGTTCGACAAATCGAGTCTGTCCGGGATTACCTGTACACTTTCAGGGGTGGGCCGAGTCCGTTTGCGGGAAACTGAGCGACGATCCACCTGACCAGCCCAGAGTCTGCCACGAGTTAAATCTCGGCTATTTATAATTCTGCCAGTTCGCCTTCGGACCGTCTTCGCCGCCAGGTCAACCTGAAGGCACACGTGGAGGGGCTGGTCCCCCAACACCCGAACGAAGTGCCTCGGTGCCCCAACAGGTAAAGAGAACTCTCGCAGTCGAGATCACGTTCCGGTGAGAACCGTAATCTGAGGCATTGTTTGACGATGTGCCGGAAACCGAATGACTAATGCATGACTACCGTCAGGTCTAACGTGTTTTGCACTTGCAAGGACGAGGAATGGTGATTCGTTTTATTCGACGAGACGTGTTGTAGCATTGCGCTACTAGGCAATCGGGACCTGTCCCCAAGGACACGGCCGCTGCTCGGGAGGGCGGAGGGAAGGATTGTGAATGGCAAGTTGGACGACGGCGTGGACGCTGCCGGTATAGGTGACCTGACCACGTGGCCAAGTTTGGTGGCCGAAAAAATTGACCAGGCGGTCGATGACTGGCAACGAAGAGAGAAGGTCGGACGACTGTGGGCTGGTGATGCGGCATTGTGGACGGGATCTGACGAGTCCGAGTGGCTTGGTTGGCTGAGAAATTTCAAGGACCGGCGAAGCCGCGAAGAACTCGACACGGTTTCCGCGGTCGTGCTGGATGGTGCGTTCGACGACGTACTTGTTCTGGGAATGGGGGGGGCAAGTCTTTGTTCCGAGGTGCTGGGCTTGACTTTCGGTCAGGTGCCTGGGGCGCCGAAGCTACATATTCTTGATTCAACCGACCCGTCTCAGATTCGTTGCTGTGCGGAGCGCCTGTCTCTGAACCGGACGATGTTTATTGTCTCAAGCAAGTCAGGGACGACACTCGAATCGAATATTCTGATGCGATTTTTTCTCGATCTTGTTTCCACGTCCGCACCAACCGGCACCGTAGCAGGTGAGCGCTTTCTGGCCGTAACTGACCCGGGTTCAAAACTGGAGCGATTCGCGATCGATCAGAAGTTTCGGAGAGTTTTCCATGGTGTGCCGAGCATAGGGGGACGATACTCGGCGCTTTCGAATTTTGGAATGGTTCCGGCCTGCGCGGCGGGCATCGACGTGGGGCAACTCATAGCCCGAGCGGAGAGGATGCAAGGCCGGTGTACCGACGCGATACCCGTACGGCAGAATCCTGGTGCCATGCTCGGTCTCGCACTTGGGGCGGCGGCGCTGGCAGGACGAGACAAGATGACGTTCGCCGCGTCGCCTGGTCTGCGTTCCTTTGGTGCTTGGGTAGAACAACTCATTGCCGAGTCAACCGGAAAAAGAGGACGAGGCATTATTCCGATCGATGGGGAAGAACTCACATCGCCCGATACCTACGCTGACGACCGTCTCTTTGTTTACGTCAGGGACGAGACAGCACCCGATTGGACACAGGACGACGCTTTTTTGCGTCTCAGTCAGGCTGGTTTCCCAGTTTTGTCGATTTCGTTACGCGATCGCTACGATCTGGGTGGGGAATTCTTCCGGTGGGAGTTTGCCACGGCTGTGGCAGGGGCGTTACTCAATGTGAATCCGTTCGACCAACCAGATGTTGAGGCGAGTAAAGAAGTAATGCGGCGACTGACCAGCGCATGCGAGACGACTGGCCAATTGCCTGAGGAGGTTCCTGTCTGTGTCGATGCGGGTACCGGACTCTCGGTGTTTGCCGATAATGCCAATGCGGCAGCCGTCGGAGCGAGCCACCTCGACCGGTGTTCGAACCTAATAGATGTGATCAGTGCGCACTTCGAAAGGGTCGAGCGTGGAGACTATTTTGCGATTCTGGCTTATCTGCAAATGAGCGACCGACATATGGCGGCGTTGCAGAAGCTTCGCCACCTAATTCGGAATACGACGGGAAGCGCAACCTGCCTCCAGTTTGGTCCACGGTTTCTCCATGCGACCGGCCAGGCATATAAGGGTGGACCCAATTCTGGTGTGTTTCTCCAAATCACGTGTGACGACTCCGAAGACCTCGATGTGCCTGGTCAGCAGTATACCTTTGGTGTCGTGAAGGCCGCCCAGGCACGCGGCGATCTTGCCGTGCTCGGTGACCGAGGCCGCCGAGCGATTCGCATCCACATTCAGGGCGACGTTTGCAAGGGACTGGAGTGCCTCAGCTTAATCGTGAGACAGAGCGTCGGGCGGTCTCTCGATGAATGAGTCGACTCTGGGGAGAAGTCTACGATATGGTGGTGGTGTGGGGTCACGACCCAGTCCATTTGGGCGGTCGTTTGCCGAGGAACGACTCGATCCCTTCTTTGAAGTCGGCACTCGTGTAACACATTGCGATCAGGTCGTGAACCGCATCGGCAGGGAGCCGTCGATGGGCGTGAGTACGACGGATGATCTCTTTTGTGGCCTTGATCGTCAGCGGCGCATTCGAGGCAATAACCTGTGCTGTCTGGCGTACTGCTTCGTCGAGGGCAGTGCTTTCGACAATGCGATTAACGAGACCAACTCTGAGGGCGTCGGTGGCATCGAGCAGCCGCCCCGTGTAGAGGATTTCCTTAAGGTTTGCCGGACCGACCAGATCGAGGAAACGTGCATGGTTTGCGGCCGACAGACAGTTACCAAGCGTTCGGGCGATCGGGACGCCGAAACGCGACGTTGGACTGCAGAGCCGAAGGTCGCATGCGGCAGCCAGTGCACAGCCGCCACCCGTGGCCACGCCATCGATCTGTGCGATCGTCGGCTTGCTGACGGATTCAAGACGGTCGAGGACAGTATCAAGACGCCGTTCATAGTCGATGCCTGCCTCCGGCGACCTAAAGCTGCGAAATTGAGCGATATCAGTGCCCGACACAAACGCCTTTCCGCCAGCCCCACGCAGGATCAGCACCTGGATGGACGGATCGGCCTCAACGGTGTCACAGCGCTCGACGACGGCTTGATACATTTCCCACGTCATTGCGTTGCGGACTTGAGGTCTGTTGAAGGTCAGAAACGCAAGGGGACCATCTTGTTCGTAGAGAATATGGTCGGTCAACACGGGTTCTCCTTATGACAACTTTACACAACAAGCATGCCTTGAACGGAATTAAGGTCGTGGACGTCACGCAGGTAATGGCCGGTCCATTCTGCACCATGTTACTGTGCGACATGGGTGCCGACGTGATTAAGGTCGAGCCGCTCACCGGTGACGCCACTCGTCACTGGGGAGAGGGTTCATCGACCGACACCGCAGCGTTCAATGCGGTTAACCGTGGCAAACGCGGTATAGCGGTAGATCTGAAGACCCCAAGCGGTGCTGAAATAGTACGGCGACTGGCGTCCCAAAGCGACATTCTGGTAGAGAATTACCGTCCAGGAGTTATGGCACGGTTTGGTCTTGATTACGAGAGTTTGCGTGTGGAAAACCGTGGGCTGATCTATGCATCCATTTCCGGCTACGGGCAAACTGGTCCGGCGATGGGGAAAGGGGGCTTCGATTTAATTGCTCAGGGTGTCTCGGGTATCATGTCGGTGACCGGTGAGCCTGGACGGATGCCGGTGAAGGCTGGCGTGCCGTTGACTGACCTCGGCGCCGGGCTTTTTGCACTAAGCGGAATTCTGGCTGCTCTGTGGCATCGAACGGAGACCGGTGATGGCCAGCAGATTGACACGTCACTGATTGAAGCTGGGTTGGCGCTCTCAGTCTGGGAGGCGACGGAGTACTTCACCACGGGCTTGCCACCCAAACCGTTCGGATCGGCACACCGGTTGAGCGCCCCGTATCAGGCGATCCAATGCGCCGATGGCCACATTACGATCGGGACCGCGACGGATCGACTGTTTAGGCTTTTGTGCCAGCTGCTCGGGCACGCCGAGTGGGTGGATGATCCCGCGTACGCCAGTAATGTGGACAGGGTCAAGAATCACAAGACACTCGCGAAGCGGATCGAAACAATCACAACGCGGCACGCGGCGGCACATTGGCTTGAGCTTTTTGAAGCTAACGGGATTCCGTGTGGCCCGATCAACTCGTATGCCGATGCATTCGCGGATCCTCATATTGTCGCGCGCGACATGGTGGTCCAGACAGACCACCCAACCCTCGGGTGTATCCGGACGTTGGGCACACCGCTGAAACTGTCCAAGACGCCACTGACACCGGGGCGTCCAGCCCCCCGGCTCGGTCAGCACACCGATGCCGTACTTGCCGAGGTCGGATTTGATCCTGATTCGATTACACGGTTGCGCGAAACGACCGTGGTCGGGTAGGTCTTATCTTCTAGAGATTAAAGCCGCGTTCGTCGTGCAGGGCGATATCGAGGCCCTGTCTCTCCTCGTCTAGTGAGACGCGAATGCCCATAATGCCGTCAATGACCTTGATGATGACGAAGGTTAGGATGCCACTGTAGACAATCGTTGCCACCGCCCCGACGGCCTGGAGTCCAACCTGGGTACCGATCCCGGCATCGAGGCCTGAGCCACCGAAGGCCGATGCCGTGAAAACGCCTGTTAGAATCGCGCCTACGAATCCGCCAACGCCGTGCACACCAAAGACGTCGAGCGAGTCGTCGTACCCCAGCATCCGTTTAAGACTGCTGGCTGCGTAGAAGCAACAGAGACCTGAAGAGAAGCCGATCGCTAGCGCGCCAAGCGGCCCAACAGTACCCGATGCCGGTGTGATCGCGGCGAGTCCAGCGACAGCGCCGGTGGCGATTCCGAGGACGCTTGGCTTTCCGTGGCGAGACCATTCGATCGCCATCCACGTTAGCGCGGCTATGGCGGCTGCGATGTGAGTGACCGCCATCGCCATCCCCGCTACCCCATCGGCAGCCAGTTCGCTCCCCGCGTTAAAACCGAACCATCCCACCCACAACATCGACGTGCCGACCAGTGTGAGCACGAGACTGTTGGGTGCCATTTGGGTCTGAGGGTAGCCGTGGCGTGGACCCAGTACGATACACAATACGAGGGCGGCGACACCGGCGCTGATATGTACGACAATTCCGCCTGCAAAATCCAACACACCCAGGTCGGCCAGCCAGCCACCACCCCATACCCAGTGGGCCACCGGCGCGTAGACCACCGTCAGCCAAATCGCCATAAACCAGAGCATTGCCGAGAATTTCATCCGTTCCGCAAACGCTCCCACCATCAGCGCTGGCGTGATAATCGCGAACGTCAACTGAAACATCTGGAAGACGCTTTCTGGAATTGTTCCGTGCAAGCTGTCGACGCCGACGTCCATTAGGAGTACATGGCCGAGTCCGATAAACGCATTGAGACTGCCACCGTCTCCGAAAGCGAGCCCGTACGCGTATACGGTCCATAGAATCGTGATCATGCAGGTGATCACAAAACACTGCATCATGACGGAAAGCACGTTCTTGGCTCGGACGAGACCGGCGTAAAACAGTGAAAGGCCTGGAATCGTCATGAACAGGACCAGAACACTCGACGTCAACATCCAGGCCGTGTCACCGGAGCTGAGCTGATCTTGTGCCCAGGCGGTCCTCGGCATGAAGCTGACCATTAGGAAGGCGAGAGCGCTAACGGCGTAGATAGGCTTGTGGTTGAGCCATTTCATGTGTTGTGCACCTCATGTCGTTCGGTCCGTACGGTTAGAGAGCATCGTCGCCCGCCTCCTTGGTTCGAATGCGGACGGCTTGTTCGTCGGGGACGACGATGTCGATTTTGACCTTCGGGACAAAGTCCAGCGAGTACTCGGCACCGCGATAGATCTCGGTGTGTTCTTTCTGACGCCCCAAGCCTCTTACTTCGGTTGCGGTTAGTCCGGTTACACGGAGACGGGATAGCGCGTCTCGAACGTCGTCGAGTATGTGAGGTTTAAGGACTGCCGTAACCAGCTTCATGTGCGATCTCCTTTCGGAGGCCATGTGCTCTGTCCCGATGGAAACGTCTAAAGTGCGACAATATACACCAGCAATTGGAGGAGACCAAGCAGAACTAATCTTGCGGACAAAGTGTGGCCGAGACATAAGCACGTCGGTCACGAGCGAACACGCGGAAAGTTGCTGCGCTTGCAGATTCTGCATTGTTCACGTCACCGTAAGCTGAAGACGAATCTCAAGTCATATGGTATTTATCTGTTGCGGGTAGTGGATATTTGTCTCGGCATACCAGACTTCAGCTTGACATTTAGCGACCATGACGCGCTATTGAATATTTAATACACCTTGGTAGTCCAATGTGGTGTCAGTTATTCGATATGGGAACGAGGAATGCAAGGTCATCACGGTGTGTCTTTGCATAAACAGTTTCGCTTCCCCTTCAACAGAAAAGACACGAGGATGAGAGCTACGGGCTAGAGAGATATGATTACGGCAGGATTTTCGAGAAGGCAGGGCGTGAAGCTGGCACATGTAAGGAAACAGAGGCAAAGTATGACGAAAATGTTTTGGAGTGCGGTCGTGGTTACTAGCGTGTGTGTGGGATTCTCACCAGTGTTGACTGTGGTTTATGCCCAGAACGCGTCAGAGGAGACTGGCATTGGCAGCTTTCAGATCGAGGAGGCAACGATCGGCGATATACATCGAGCCATCCAGGACGGCCACACGACCTGTACCGCCGTCATTCGGGCCTATGTCGAGCGAGCACGCGCGTACAACGGCAGTTGTACGCAGCAGGTCACGAGTGACGGAGCCACGATCATCCCGAAGCTGGGTGCGGTCCGGGCGTTGACGCCGTTATCGTTTCCTGCCGAGACGGTGGCGGTCTCGGACATTCTCCCGAACTTTGACCAGTACGACGGACTTCCGATCGAGTACGGTCGGCTTGAACCAGCCGAGTCCGACCCGAGCGTGCACCTGCAGTACGGTATGGTGGTGGGCATCGAAGACGCGGGACAGATCAATGCGCTCACCACGCTCAATCTGCGCGGTGAGCGGTCGGTTACCTGCGAAGGCGCGTTTGATGCGCATCCTTCAACCGGGCCTTTACCGCCGGATGCTCCACCCATTTGCGAAACTTTTCGTCAACAACCCGACGCACTTGAGCGCGCCGCGGAACTCGACGCGCAGTATGGCACGGAGCCGGATCTGCAGGGGTTACCGATGTACTGCGTTGCCTTTTCCTTCAAGGACGTAATCGACACGACGGACATGCGTTCGACAGGCGGCGGCGACGTTAATTACGCGATGGATGCGGCTTCGCTCGATGCTACCGTTGTTGGGAGGCTACGCGAGAAAGGTGCAATCATTTACGCCAAGGCGAACCTGTCCGAATACAACGGCGGCAGCGGTAATCCTGGCGGGGCGGCCCAGGCATCGTCGAGGACCTTTGGCGCCGGAGCTCGAAGTTCCTGGGGAGGTCCGGCCTGCAATCCGTACGACACCGCACGCGAGCCTGGAGGGTCAAGCTCGGGGTCGGCAACATCAGTCGGAGCCAACCTAGTGGAGTGCTCGATCTGCGAGGAAACCGGCGGTTCGTGCCGCCAGCCCGCATGGCGCAACAACGTTGTTTCGCTAGTGACTACCAAAGGCCTTATCCCCTATGGTGGCGCCATTGGTGCCGATCCATATCTGGACCGCGCAGGCATTACGTGCCGCACGGTAAGAGATACCGCACTCGTGCTTGACGCACTGAGAGATCCAGAGCGAGGCTACTTTGATCCTCGCGACATCTACACGGCGTTACCCAAGTCGCTGGAGTCTACAGCACCGTACGCCTCGTACACGCCGGAGACTATCACGACAGATGACAAGCCGCTACGTGGACTGCGCGTCGGCATCGTACGCGAGTACATGGTTAAACACAGTGCGAACGATCGGAGCATGAGTGATCTGGTCAACGACGAAATCAAGAGGGTCCTACGTGATCGACTGGGTGCTGAGATCGTGGAGTCGGTCGATCCGTTATATCCGGACGACCCTTCTATTCCCAACATGGCCTATGACTTTCAACAGGCGATTGCCGAAATATTACCATTCCACATGGCTGAAATCCTGCAGCAAACTGGGGACGACGGTGCCCTGCTCTACGCCGTGCCTGGCTTCGATGTCACCACGCGCGACTACATGGTTAAAGTTAGCGAGGGCCACGCGCCTCTGTCGGCGAACCTTAATCTTCGCAGCATTAACGTAGGGCCGAGGTCGGCCAGCTTCGCATTCGACATGGCCAGATACCTTCTGCGACGTGGGGATACGAGGGTGACGAATTGGACAAGTCTGAACGCGAATGCCAAGTACTACAGCGATCGGCGGTCGGTGGCGATGAAAAATTGGGAGCACACGATGGACCTAGCGTCGGACGGTATCACGCAGGACCTGAAGATGCGGGAAGTGATGCGCCTCGTGATCCTCAAGGTCATGCGCCAGAACGATCTCGACGTCCTGGTCAATCCGACGACGACTATTCCTCCTGCCAGGATCGGATATGCGACGCAGCCGATCGTCAACAATCGATCGCTCGGACGATTTCCGACCAGCGCTAACCTTGGCATTCCTGAGATCACCGTTCCTGCCGGATTCAACGATGTTGTCTTTGAACCGCAGTACACGCTGAACGCCGCCAAGGATAACTACGTGTCGACTGCCAATGAGGACCGCCACATCACTCTCGAGTCGCCGATGCCGGTAGGGATTTCGTTCTGGGCGGGACCTGGGGAGGAACCGATGGTTCTCAAAGTGGCGGCCAGTTACGAGGCCGCAACCAAGCATCGCAGGCCGCCGCCGGCCTTTGGCCCGGTCCGTGATTCACGGTAGGCGATAGACCCATCGACGTCGTATTGACGTCTTAGTACTCGATCGTTTCTCCGGGAAGAGGTGGTACCAGCGGTGAGGACTGTCGCATCATTGTAGCTTGCTCGTAGTCGTACGCGTACCCGATCAGCTTGCCTTCGTCATAGGGTCGTCCCATAAGCGAGATCGTCATCGGAAGTCCCTGGGACCCGAACCCCATCGGAACAACGATTCCCGGGAAACCAACGGAGCTATAGCCCGCCAAAGTTGACGGACTGCGGATGTCGCGAGAGGGCACGTGTGTCGGATCATCGGCTGTGAAATTTGGATTGTTGATCGGTGCCGCAAAGCTAGCGTTGTATGGAAAAACCAGGGCATCGAGGCCATGTGTCTCGAACAGCTCAAGCTTGAGCTGTGTATTCAGTGGTAGAACATTTTCGATCAGGTTGACATAGTCGGGATGATCGGGAGATGTTACGCTGCCGCGTCTCAAGAGATCTATTACTGACTCCTCCGCAGGAAACGCGGACGCCGCCACTTCCGTGTCGTAGAGCTCGAGAAACTCATCCACGGTCTTTGGGACTTCAGGTCCAAAGGTTGCCAGATAGAGTTCCCAGTCGGTTTTGAACCGGTAGTCCGCGATTCTCCTGACCTCATCGACAAAGGAACCATCGAAGGTTACGGGATCAACGATCTCTGCACCCAACTCTTTCATCGTAGCGATCGCGGCTTCGGCGAGCGCATCGATCTCTGGGTCGCCGCCAAAGTAATCACGCGCCACTCCGAGACGGGCGCCCTGGAGCGAGCCGCGTTCGAGAAACTGGGTATAGTCGAGGCCGTCGGAACCATCGGGGTGCGCATCGTATACGCGCAGGCTCAGACCGTCGGCGTCGGCTGGATCGGGTCCGGCAATAACGGTTAACAACATCGCCATATCGGTGACGGTGCGTGCCATTGGCCCTGCGGTGTCGAAGTTTAAGTTCTTAGGCGCTATGCCGTCCCGGCTAATCAGCCCGGTAGTGGGTCTGAGACCAACGATTCCGTTAAAAGAAGCCGGACCCCGAACGGAGGTGCTTGTGTCTGTTCCGATGGCGAGGACAGTGAAATTCGCGCCGACAGAGGCACCGGAGCCGCTACTGGATCCGCCGGTTGATCGCAGGACGTTATAGGGATTGACGGTCTGTCCGTCGACGGAAGTGTAGCTACCGCCGGCGAATTCCCCCATCGAGGCCTTGCCGAGAATCAGCGCGCCCGCATCTCGCAGAGTCTGTGTGATGTATGCGTCGTCGGGTGGAAGGGCATCCTTTAAAATGACAGAACCGTTACTTGTTGGCATATCGTCGGTATCGATGTTGTCTTTCAGTAAGATGGGGATGCAGTGCAGCTCGCTCCGTGGACCGGTCGACGCGCGCTCTTCATCGAGTGTCTGTGCAGTGTCCAGCGCAAGAGGGTTAACCGTGATGATGCTGTTTAATCGCGGACCATTCTCGTCATACGCTGCAATACGGTTGAGGTACAGCTGTGTGAGTTGTTGACAGGTAAGGGCGCCGGCGTCGAATACGGCGGCAATGTCAGCAATCGTTGCCTCTTCTAACGTAAAGACCACTGCCGGCGGCTCGGGAGTGGGCGGGGTGCATGCGCTGCAAATGAGCAGCGCGCCGAGTGTCACGGGAGTGACGACCTGGCGTCTAAAGAGAAGATTCATGGTTGTATCTTTCGGAAAATGTCGGATTACGTCTGAGTTCTCAATGCGGTCCTGCCGCGTATTAAGCAACCGAAATCAATTCCATTTTACCCTTCAAGCTATGTAATTCGAAAACATGCGCCTATTTCTTAACGCGATTTGTCATTCTTTCTGGTGATGAGGGTATGTTTTGACATCAAGTTAGACCGCAGGTACTCTCGATTTTACAGACTCCGCCGATAACGCGACGGGTGGCGGCGAAGCGGTGTTCGAATTCGACGAAGGTTTCTGAGTGAGCGATTATTTCTTTCCGATTTACGAAGGAGCATCAGGTGCGTACAGGGATTACGCCGTGCAGTGTTGTCCTCATCTTACTGTTGGGGCTTACCTGGCCGATTATGGCTCAGCAGGGGGAGGCCGACGCTGAGTGGCGCAGCTATTCTGCCGATCTTGCCTCGACTAAATATTCTTCTCTCGGTCAAATTGACGCCGACAACGTGACTGGTCTGACGATCGCATGGACACGCGGGGCCGTCGATCAATCGATCCTTGATCAAGTACCCGAACTCAGCTACCTCGATAATTTTCGGGTGACCCCACTGATGGTCGAGGGTGTTCTCTATAGCCCGAACGCCGTGGGTTTGGTCGAAGCCTTCGACGCCGGCACAGGCAAGACGCTTTGGGTGCAGGAACCGGTCGGCGAGAAACCACAGGCGTATCGCGGCACAACGACGCGAGGCGTCTCGTTCTGGAGCGATGGTTCCGACTCACGTATTTTCGTCCAGCGCGGAGAGTACCTGACGGCGCTGAATGCGAAGACGGGTGCCTTGTATCTAGACTTCGGCGTTGGAGGACACGTCGACTTGACAGCCGGCTTAGGTGCCGATGCACGATATCGCTGGTCGGGAGCGCCGACGGTCGTTCGAGACGTTGTGGTGCTGGGGCAATCGATGGGTGATACCTTCGTCACTAAAGAGGGTGTTCGAGGCGACGTGCGTGCCTTTGACGTGCGGACAGGAGAGCTGCGATGGCGATTTAACACGATTCCTCAGGCTGGTGAGTTTGGAACGGATACCTGGGAGAATGACTCGTGGGAGTACACGGGGCATGCGCCAGTCTGGTCACTGTTCAGTGCTGACGAGCGCCTCGGATACGTCTACATGCCGGTCACATCCTCGACCAGCGATATGTACGGGGGCCATCGTGGCGGTAACAACCTGTTCAGTCAGAGCCTGGTATGTGTTGAC
>CAUZDY010000062.1:0-14508 GCA_963578805.1 Vicinamibacteria bacterium
TCCCAAGATGTCCCGCTATGAGGTTGCACACAAAACGGAGTGAGAAGGCTTGAGACCGTGCCCGTGTCGTTCATGCGTGCAGCTGGATGTCGGCACGACGTGGGGCACGCGGACTGCCGAAGCGACGACGGTTTCGCAACGGGAAGATGAAGTAGTTTCCAGCGCCCAATCGGTCGACAAGCCGTTTAGTCTCGACCGACCGCTGTGACCACGCGATCAGAGGATCCGGTCGTCCGGAGTCACTAGCCGGTGGCTATGCCGCCGGCTCGGTCGTGGCGCCCTCTTCCTCTTCCTCTTCCTCTTCGTCGGGTTCAGGCTCAGGAAGCTCATCGACGAGTTCGGGCTCGATTTCGCCATTCTGATGGCTGAACTCGTAGTTGCTTCGGTCCATCGCTGAGATTCTCGGCACACGGAGTTCAATTTCGACGACTTCCTGAGGCAGGATCGGTTCCCTAAAACGCACGCGGTCACCGGTCACCGTGTTACCGTCAACGTCAAACCAAAATTCATCGACCTGAAACCCTGCCAGCGCATTGTTGGCTTGATTCTGGACGCGGAAGGTCGTGACGATGAAGTTGGATTCACGAGTTGCCCGCGGCTGTGTGTAGTCGATAGGGGCGGGCCCACGTTGAGTAGCCACGAGCACGGCGTCGCTGTTTTCCAGTCTGGCCGTGAGGCTGTTGGCTGCGGCCACGGCCGCGGCGCTGGGTTCGGGTCTGGTGCTAATGACGCTCTCGCCTTCCGTTTCCATCGGTTCTGTTTCTGGAGCGCCCGATCCTCCGCACGCGGTCAGGGACAGAATACTAGCCAGTGAGACAATGAACGCCCCGTTGGTGAATTTCGTCATCAGGTTCCTCCGAGTGCCTTCGCCTCGATGCGAAGACGGAGATTATAGGCCCCAAGACCCGAAATCTCAATACTCCCAGAACTAACACCCTCTTAGGGAGTCATATTTCCCCATTCCAGTCCTCAGCTTCTGGGCTTATCGACCTGAAGACTTCAAGATGCCATTTGCCTCCGCCCCACGGCTCGATGACCTCTGCCGCGATGACATCGACAAGTAGATCCGAGAATGCCCGACCTTCCGGATCTCCTTCAAGATGGTACGCGGGCTCATCCCACGCAAAGTTAGGATACAGGATTAAACTAAGGAATAAGTCGTATCCGTCATCGACCACGATTAGCTGGCCGCATGGGCGTCTCTGGGTCGAGTGATAGACCAGATATTTTTCCGCGGTGTGGGCCCGGATGTAGCGTTTGAGCGCAAACTCGCGGGTTACGATGTCCTCGATGGCGATTTTCTTGTCCCAGCAGTCGCGACAGTACTTTTCTTCGCCGTGTGGCTTCGACACGTCCTTGGCGCCGCACAACGGACACTGCGGCTGGGCTGCCGAGCGGGGAGACATGCTTGGATTCTAGTGTCCGATCCCACGATTCGCAACACGATCCGTGAGACTTGACTCTTGTTAATATGTGCAAAGTGAATCGCCCCGCGCCACATTGTGGACTCCGGCACCTCGCGTTATTCGTAGCCGCGTTCGAGGACACGAAGCGCTTCTACATCGATTTACTGGGATTTGACATCGAGTGGGAGCCCGACCCCGACAACACCTACCTGACGTCGGGAAGCGACAATATCGCACTGCACCGTGCAGCCGGCGAGCGCTCGTCACGCGAAACGGTCCTCGACCACTTCGGGCTGCTCGTGCGCGAGGCGGACGATGTCGACGCATGGGCGCGATTTTTCGAGACCGAGGGTGTCACACTTGTCACCCAGCCTCGGACCCATCGAGACGGTGCGCGGTCGTTCTACGTGGACGATCCGGATGGGAACCGTATCCAGTTTATCTACCATCCACCGATCAGCGGTTAGAGCTCCTCGCCCGATGGTGAGCGCCCGCGCGTAATCGCCTGGACGTACTGCTTGACTACTATCGCTCGCCCCATTTCAATTTTTCACGCAAGACCGCGAAGTAGCCTCTTGATTCGGCACGAATGATCTTGAGCGGGCGTGCCGCTTTTTCCACAGCCACGACGTCTCCGTGTACGAGCTCGAGTCCGGACTGACCGTCGAAGCTGGCGTAGGCCGCGCAATGGGGACCACTGAGTGCGGGAGTGACTCGAACGGGAGTGGTACTGGGGATAATGATCGGTCGGTTGGTCAGAGTGTGGGGCGCGATCGGTGTCAGTAGTAGCGCATCCACAAGGGGGTGCACGATTGGCCCACCGGCCGCCATGCTGTAAGCAGTCGAGCCGGTCGGACTGGCTACGATTAAGCCATCCGCACGAAGACGTGTCACGAATTGTTCTCCGACGCTGATCGTTAACTCGATGATGTTTGAGAGAGCTGCCTTGCCGATCACGATATCGTTGAGTACGACACGGTCGGTCATGATCTGACCGTCACGCGTTACTGTCGAGCGGAGCATTTGACGTTCATCGATATCGGCAGTGCCGTCCAAAACCGATTTCAGTGATCGATAAAGCTCTGGCAGCGTGACCTCGGTGAGAAAGCCAAGACTCCCAAAATTGACGGCCAGGACGGGGAGGTCTGTTCTGTCCTTCGCATCGGCGATGCTCCGCGCGACACCCAACAACGTTCCGTCGCCACCAAGCACGACAAGTAGGTCGACCTGGGTTGGTAGCGTATCTCTTGAAAACGTGTTCGCACTATCCCATCCCGCGAGTCGTGCCGTCTCAGACTCGACCTCCGTGGTGATCCCGCGCTCTGACAGCCAATCTTCGATTCCGGTCACCACTGCCGCCGCTTCCGGCAGTTTGGCCTTTGCGATGATGCCGACGGTTCGTATCGGACGTGGTTGCGGAGGCGGCGTGGTTGGCGCGGTCATATCCTGAAATGCAGAAAAAATTCGTGATTCCCCTCGGCACCGGTGATTGGCGACCGAGTCATCCCAATTCGCTTCAGCCCTATTCTATCGGCTGCGGCGGCTACCTCGTCGACAACACGCTGGTGTACGGAGGGGTCGGTGACGACGCCTTTTTTCCTAACCTCGCTCCGGCCGGCCTCGAATTGTGGCTTGACCAACGCCACCACGTCGGCCCCAGGCCGCAGTAGCGGTGGCAACCGGTCGACAATCAGCGTCACGGAGATAAACGCGACGTCGATCGTGATGACGTCGAATTGGCGACAGCCGACCGGCAGCATGTCGGCTTGCAGGGTGCGGGCATTGAGGCCCTCGAGCGTGATGACCCGAGGGTGTTGACGGAGCTTCCAGGCGAGTTGGTTGTGTCCCACATCGAGTGCCACAACCCGCTCGGCGCCTCGCCGGATCAGGACGTCGGTAAAGCCACCGGTCGAGGCTCCGATGTCGAGGACGGCCAGGTCAGAAGGGTCGATGTCGAAGAAATCGAGTGCGTACGCGAGCTTGACCCCGCCCCGACCGACGTACGGATGGTCGGGTAACGCGAGGGTGAGGACCGCCTCTACTGGTGTGGGCGTGCCGGCTTTTGCCACAACCTCGCCATTAACGCTGACCTGTCCCGCGAGAACTAGCGCCCGGGCTCTCGTGCGTGTCTTCGCGAGGCCGCGTTCGACGATGAGCGTGTCTAGCCTGACTCGGGGAGGCACTTTACTAGTGCTTTCTCGAGACGACCCAATCGGCGATGCCGGAGAGGCGGCCTCCGAGCGACGCGGTGTCGAGCGACGCCTTGGCCTGCTCGATAGAGGACAGTGCCATCCGGCGCGATTCCTCGAGACCAAACATCGCCGGATACGTTGGCTTTCCAGCGGCGGCATCTTTCCCCGCCGTCTTGCCCAGCTGATCAGAGGTGCTTTCGACGTCAAGAATATCGTCGACAATCTGAAAACCTAGTCCAAGGTGGGCGGCGTAGCCATCGACGGCCTGAATCTCAGTTTCGGAGCCTCCAATCATCAAGGCGCCGGCCACAGCGGCCGCTCGTATCAGCGCGCCGGTCTTTCGCTCGTGCATAGCGCGGATCTGTTCGGGACCGAACGACGAATCTCGTTGAACGGAGGACGTTGGTGAAAGTTGCCCGGCTACGTCAAGGTCGACCACCTGACCACCGACCATACCTATGACCCCCGCCGCCCCAGCGATGAGCTCTGCGACCTTCAGTTTTCGGTGGAGCACCGACGTGTCGTGCGTGTCTGGCCACCGTGCCAGCACCCGAAACGCTTCGGTCAGCAACGCATCTCCGGCTAGAATCGCCAAGCCTTCGCCGTACACTACATGTGCGGTCGGTCGTCCCCGGCGGAGCGTATCGTCATCCATCGCCGGAAGATCGTCGTGAATGAGCGAGTAAGTGTGGATCATCTCGATCGCACATGCGGCGGGGTGGACGAGGGTCCGGAGAGGCTCAGACGCCGTTCGATTTACAGTACTCGCTGCTGCCAGTGTCAGGATGGGGCGCAGTCGCTTGCCGCCGGCGAACAGGCTGTATCGTATTGCTTCGATGGCGGCGGGCGGAGCTTCGGTCCGAGTGGGCAACAGGCGCTCAAGTGTGCCGTCCACCTCGGAGCGACAGGCGTCCATGTAGGCCTCGATTTCGGTCGTATCGCCTGTATTGAGGTCGTCAGTGCTCATGGACGGCTTATTTGGTCAAGAACGGTCCTAGCAGCAAGTAAGTACTACGACTAGAAGGGGATGTCATCCTCGGGCTGCGAATTGCTGAGTGCGGCCGGGGCCGATCGCACCTCACCTTGATCGGTGAGGACATCGATCCGTTTCTCGGCTTCTTCAAGACGGGTATGGCAATAGCGTGACAGCTCGACGCCTCGTTCGAACAGCTCGAGTGACTTCTCGAGCGTGAGATTACCGTCCTCAAGCGTCTTAACGAGAGATTCGAGCTCGTTCAGTGCCGACTCGAAATCCTTAATGCTGGGTTCGGGTGCGTCTGTCACTTTGTGCTCCTGACTTCGCAATCGAGTTCACCTCTGTGAAGTGTCACGGTAACCGACTGACCGGGCCGGACAGCTGTCGCCTCGCGGACCACAATCGACCGGTCGGCGGTCCAGCACACTGCGTATCCGCGTGAGAGTACCGCAAGTGGACTAAGGACCTCGAGTCGCCCGGCCGCCGCGCGGAGTCGCGTGGCACGATTGGCATGGGTGCGACGGGTGACGTGGGCCAGATCCGTTCGAGCCGAGGCCAGTCGAGTACGGCCCCGCCCAAGTTGCCGGCCGAGTGATAACGCCTCCAGGCGCAGACGAATGTTATGTGTTGCACGAACACGCCGCCCGACTATGGATGTGACGACGTTGTTCAGTCGAAGGGTGAGCTCTGCGGTGTGTCGACCATGGCTGGCCACTCGAGTGGGCCACCCAGTGAGGCCAGGTCGCCTTTCAAGGAGATGCATCGTAGTTCGACGCCGCTGCAGGCCGGCGGTGACCGCGCTGCGAAGGCGGTCCTGAGCTTGTCGAATGCGGGAGTCCAGTTCATCCTTTGGGGCCACGACGAGTTCAGCCGCAGCTGATGGCGTTGGGGCTCGGAGGTCCGCCACGAAATCGCCGATCGTGAAGTCGGTCTCATGACCGACGCCCGACACTAACGGAACGGGCGCTGCGGCGATGGCGCGTGCGACCGACTCCTCGTTGAAGGCCCAGAGGTCTTCTATAGAGCCACCCCCACGGGCGACGATGATGACATCGACACCTGCGAGGCGCTCAAGGTTTCCGAGCGCACGCACGATCTCTCTGGCCGCCCCCTCGCCCTGGACACGGGTTGGACTGATGATCAAGTGGGCACTCGGGTGCCGTCGTCCCAAGATATTAAGGATATCTTTGACGGCCGCTCCGTTGAGCGACGTAACGATACCGATCTTTTTCGGTAGCACCGGCAGTGGGCGTTTCCGGCTCGCGTCGAATAGTCCCTCATGGTCTAGTCGCTCGCGCAGTTGTTCGAAGGCGAGCTGCAGCGTGCCGAGCCCCTTCGGCTCGAGATGCTCGCAGACGATCTGGTACTCCCCTTTCGGGTCGTACACGCTCACCCGGCCCCGGACGAGCACGAACTGGCCGTTCTCGGGCTTGAACCGAA
The DNA here is from genome assembly GCA_963578805.1 of Vicinamibacteria bacterium. GTDB lineage: Bacteria > Acidobacteriota > Vicinamibacteria > Vicinamibacterales > UBA8438 > CAUZIB01. The sequence continues at coordinate 6,015 of CAUZDY010000062.1, forward strand.
GATAGCGCACAGTGGACCGAAACATCACGGCGTTGATCTGGGTGCTGGTATCCTTGAGCGTGAAGTACAGGTGCCCCGTCTTCCAGACCCGCGCGTTCGAGATCTCACCTTCGACCCAGACCTCACGATAGGTCGTCTCAAGCATCGTACGGATCGCGGCCGTGAGAGTAGCGACTGTGAACACCAGACTCTTCCGTTGTGGTGTCGAGGGTGGTGGATTGCCGAACGGTAGCGCGGTGAGATCGGTCACGAGCACGACACCGCGATCGAGGTTGGTGTGGCCAGTGCAGTGGTGGCGAGGTTCACCCGCTCGATGGCCTCTGCCCGGCCCGTCGTGGGGTTGGCGGTGATGACGACGCCGTTCAGTCTGGGGTTAGCCGACGCCGTTTCGAACCGTGACGGCATCCCGTTCACGAAGCGCGCCAGCGCTGGGCGAGTATCGACTCCAATAACCGAATCGTGGGGCCCGGTCATCCCGACGTCGGTGATATAGGCAGTACCGTTCGGCAGTACCCGTTCGTCTGCAGTCTGTACGTGCGTGTGGGTTCCAACAACCGCAGTCACGTCACCGTCGAGATGCCATCCCATCGCCACTTTTTCTGATGTGGCCTCCGCGTGAAAATCAACGAGAATCACCGACGCCTGTTCTCGGACATGCTCAAGCTCGCGCCGGACTACTTGGAACGGGTTATCGAGGGGGTTCATGAAGACCCGACCCAGGAGGTTAATGACCCCTAACGTGACGCCAGTCTGAGTTCTGGCGACGTAGTGGCCGAAACCTGGCGCATCGGGGTAGTTAGCCGGGCGAATCATACGAGGTTCCAGGTCGATGTAGCTGAGGGCCTCCTTCTTATCCCAGATGTGGTTGCCCGATGTCATGACATCGACACCCATATCTCGAATGGTCTCAGCAATTTTTCGGGTGACACCCATCCCGCCAGCGGCGTTCTCCACGTTGGCCACCACGATGTCGACACCGTACTGTTTAACGAGGATGGGTAGCGCCTGGCGGAGACACTGGCGCCCTGGCTTTCCGACGATGTCACCGACGAAGAGAATCTGCATGTGCTCATGATCGCACAGGCTCAGGTTCGAAGTGAACTGGTCGGTGTTTATTGTGCCGATCTCGATCCGGCGTTGGTTGCACGCCTGGGCACCGTGGCCGACGATCATCTATTCGTGGCGTCGACCTTAACCCTCGTGGGCATTGAGATTCTTATCGACACTCATCTCACTGGTAAACGCGCTGTCGATGCTGCTGCGTGCTTTCTGTGCAAAACACAAACGCCGACGCCCTGGCGGTTGGCGCCGATGGCTTTCATCGCCTCAAACGCCTAGAGCAGCAGATCCGGCGAGCACAAGGAGTCCTAGCACGTGCGCTGCCGGATCTGCTGCAGACTCGGAGCGAGGTCGGAGTGCCGTATCCGGTCCGCTCGTTGTGGCGACGGTCTCAGCCAGTGCGTCCGTTCGGAAGTCTCTCGCGGATGAACTCCGGCTAAATCAGGACCCGTCAAGGGAAATTTGTGAGTATCCCCCTTCAGGGGAGAAAGTCACCCGTATTTTGAGCACGTTCCTGTCGAGCTGGCGGCGATGTTCGTAACCGACGCTGGCGATCTGGGACCTGCCTCCGTATCAGAGCTAGGCCGGCCGGTCGTCAATCGGGAGGAGTCAGCTTGCCTGGCCGGAATCATTCAACTAGCCAGTGGTATGTAAGCCATTTAATGGAAAACGGCTATACCATTATCATGAGCAAGCGAACATCGTCATTACATTAGTGTCAATTAATCATATTTTATTATTGATTTACACGCATGTTATTGATATTCTATCTTAGTTACGTTGGCCGCAAAGGTCGGATTCAGTGAAGGGTGCTGTTACATGATCTGAGGTCTAAAGGGCTCTTATGGTGAATTTGAAGACGACAGACGGAGTGACGAAACGGTTTGAGGCCGACGCGCGTCAGCTCGTGCCGGTTGAGGACGAAATCGGTGGGACGGTCATCTATCTCAACGGTCGGCCTGCGTATTACGTGCTAAACGGTGAGTGGTTACAAGCAGTTCAGAGTCCAACCTACTCGGGCCGGTCTGGCGACGGGTGGGCCGGTGAGTCGCCGATCTGCGATCTTCGCGCTAATGACATCGTGTCGACTTCGTGACGGGGTTCGCGTATTCTATGGGCTTATGAGTGATGAGAGCGAAGTGCTGGAGTCGGAGGTCGCAGCGGAAACCGAGGCTGCCAGCAAGATCCCTATTGAAGATCGCACTCGGATGCCGCCGGTTCGAAGCCGGTTCATGTTCGTCGACATTGCGGCTTTGCGTGCCCAGCAGCTTCGAAGAGGGGCGCTGCCCAGGGTCACCTTAACAATCCCAGACGGCGAGATCGCTGGGGCCGAGTCCGCACCCAAGCTTGAGCGCATAGCGATGCAGGAGGTCGAAGACGGCTTGATTGTTTACGACTACCCTGGGTGGGACGTTGTCGAAGAAGCCGCCGCGGCCGAGAAGACCTCTTGAGCACTTCCGAACTTACATCGATTCTCTTCGCCACAGTCAGCGGTCTTGTCTCATCGACGGTTTTTCTGCTAGCGCTGTTTATCGGCTTTTGTTTCTTGGCCGGGCTTCCCAAGCTTCGGAAGGCGACCCGAAGGTCGATGGTCGTAAGAAACCTCGGCGAGCAAATGACCGGCGACGTCCACTATCTCCCGCCCGACGCGCCGCGTGGACCGACCGACCAACTCCGCACACCGGAATTAATTGAACAGGCCAGTCGTCAGCAGTAAGAGCATCCGAATCAGAGACATAGCTGTACTCACGACGTCAGGTCGTGATCGGCGGTGATTCTCGCCACCATGGGGCATCTTGCTCGTATGCGTCAGCCAACCGAAACAGTGTCGCCTCGTCAAAGGGCCGACTCATTAGCTGCAGACCCACCGGCAGTCGCGATGCTGTGAATCCGGCCGGTACGCTGATCGCCGGAAGCCCGGTCAAGTTCGCGCTGACCGTGAAGATGTCCCCGAGGTACATTGCCAGCGGGTCATCGAGATGCTCACCGATTCGAAACGCCGGTGTCGGGGTTGTCGGCATCGCGATCGTATCGACCTCTTGAAACGCCCGATCGTAGTCAGTTTTAATCAAGCTGCGCACGCGCTGAGCCTTGACGTAGTAGGCGTCGTAGTAGCCGGCGCTGAGCGCATAGGTTCCAAGCATGATGCGACGCTTCACCTCGGTGCCAAAGCCTTCTTCGCGGGTTCGCTCGTACATCGCTTGAAGACTGGTGTCGTCGGTGTCCAACGTCGCTCGAAAGCCGTACCTCACACCGTCATACCTGGCGAGGTTCGAGCTGGCTTCGGCCGGTGCGATTAGGTAATAGACCGGGATCCCGTAGTCGATGTGTGGCAGCTCGATGTCATGAACGGTCGCGCCACGCTGTGTGAGCGTGTCGAGTGCGGTGTCGAAGGCGTATCTGACATCGTCGTCGATGCCCTCAAGAATCGTCCGAGGGACGCCGATGCGTACGCCATCTGCCTCACCGGGAAACAGTGTCGACAAGTCTAAAACGCCGCACGAGGCCGAGGTGGCATCACACGGGTCTTTCCCCTCGATCACCTGGAACACCGCTGCGGTGTCGGCTACGGTGAGCGCCATCGGCCCGATTTGGTCCAGCGAGGATGCGAAGGCCAAGAGGCCGTATCGTGATACCCGACCGTACGTGGGTTTTAGTCCGACAATCCCACAGAACGCCGCCGGTTGGCGAATCGAACCTCCGGTATCAGATGCGATAGACACGGGGACCAGCCGCGCCGCAACGGCGGCAGCGGCACCACCGCTCGACCCCCCTGGGGTGTGGTCGTTGGCCCAAGGGTTACGAGTCGGCCCGTAGGCCGAGTGCTCGGTCGACGACCCCATGGCGAACTCGTCACAGTTTGTCTTCCCGACGATGACTGCTCCGGCGTCGTGGAGGCGGCTGACGACGGTGGCGTCGTACGGTGGACAGAAGCCCGCGAGTATGCGTGACGCCCCCGTCGTGGGGGTCCCGCGCGTACAGATCACGTCCTTCACCGCGATCGGTACACCCAGTAGCGGTCGGTCCCGCCATACATCGCGATGACGGTCGACGTCCTCAGCCCGAGCACGCGCGGTATCTGCGAGGACCGCCGTAAACGCGTTGAGATGGGGATCGACGGTGGCAATCCGCCTGAGAAAATGGTCGCAGATATCGGCTGCGGTCGTTTCTCCAGACACGACGGCGTCGCGTAGCTCGGTAACCGTCCAGTCACGTTCCGTCATCAGCCGATTACTTTTGGCACACGGAATAGGCCACGCGGACCAGGGGCAGGCGCATTCGCGAGCGCATCGCCGGTTGCAAGCGAGGGATGCGGTACGTCAGGGCGCAGCGGCTCGTTCTCGGCGCCTGGATACCAGGTTACCGCCACGCCGGTCGTATCGACATTCTCCAGGCGTTCCGCGTACTCGAGAATCCGAGCGAGCTGCCGAGCGAACAGCGCCTGCTCGTCATCATTCAACTCAAGATGGGCAAGCCGCGCGATCCGTTCAACGTCGGCCTTGGTGAGGAGAGAAGCCATCGACAACACTCGTTTCGTGCCTATGATGTTCGTGGCGGCGCATGTTTCTTCAGCGTCGCCGATGTCGCGTTACGGCCGACACAGGCCACTAGTGGTACTTCAGTTCGCCAGCTTCGATTCGCACCTCGAGCCGATTTGGCTGCGGTGGGAGGGGACAGGTCGTATACGGATTGAACGCGCACGGCGGGTTATACGCCTGGTTGAAGTCGACGGTGGTCCAGCCCTCTTCGTCAGGTGCGTCCGCATAGAGAAACCTTGCGGACGGGTAGGTCATTGAGCCGCTCGTCAGATCCCGGAAGATGAACCATAGCCGGTCGCCCGACGTCATCGGGAGCATCGTCATTTCCTGCCCGTTGATTGTCAGTACCACCGACCCGTGGCTCGTGAACATTTCGATGTCGCCGAGGATGTTCGGGAGCTTCACGGTCATCGGCTCGTCGTGCGGGACGAATCGCGCACGCAGGCGGTAGCGCTTGTCGATGGGAAACCATTTCAGGCCGGTAAAGCCCCTGCGGATCTCGCTGTTCGGGTCGCTCATGCGGACGGCTAGTCGGTCGCCGCTGTAATGGATCCAGAGGTTAAGGTCGCCGATGGTCAAGCTCTGACGGGTGCTCTCTGTCGGGTAGAGCTGCATCGCGGTTACCGGTTCCGCATTAACAGTCAACGTCTGCCCTTTGGTAGCGCGCAGGAAGACTTCATCATTGCGGAGGACAAACACACCGGCCTGCTCCGGACCTTCTGGTAGCACCAGGTCGTTGAGGGGGCTGGTGCCAAAGCTGTTTGGCCCCTCGCGGAGAAAGTGGAGCGCTGCCATCGTGAGCCACCCGTCGTCGGTCGTCAACTTGGCTTCGCGTGTGGCTCGCCATACCTTCTGGGCGACCTCGTAGTCGCCGTCCTGGCCGACCAGTGTCGGCACATTCAGGCTGAGCGCCAGAAGAGCCAACACCACGTTAACCCCGGCCGTAAGTAGACGTCTCACACCACACCTCAGTCATTTGCGGCACTCGCGATTACCATGCAGAATATGTGGACTCGTAGGTACGCGTCAATCGCCAGGTTCGAGCAAGTCGTCGTGAGGCAGAGTCCTTCTTTGTTGATCGATCCAACGCGCCGCGTTGCGGTAGCAGACACCTGGTGTCCCGCGGACTCCTGCTGACCCAGGTGACGGTCAAGGGAGGTTGGGACGCGCACACCTTCGTGTCGAAGACGTGCGTCAAGGTTGGCTTGAGCCGAGATGTCTGGATTGGTGCCACGGCGCTCTCGATGTGCGAAGCCGACGTGTTTAGCAAAGCTGACGTAGCAGCGTCAGATTCTGAAGGTCCATAGGGTCCGCTTCCACTGACGTCGGTGTTCCGCGACCCGACTTTGGAGTCTCCAGCACCATCGGGAGTTCGCGAAACCGTTCGTCACGCAAGAGACGGCCGAACGGTTCGGTTCCGATGTACCCGCGGCCGATGGTTTCATGGCGGTCGATCCGACTACCAAGCGGTTTTTTCGAGTCATTGAGATGAAATAGCTTAAGCCTGGCGAGCCCAACAACCGTTGCAAATTCGTTGAAGACACCAACATACCCGTCGGGTGAAATGATGTCGTAGCCAGCCGCCACCAGGTGACAGGTGTCAAGACACACGCCCAGTTTCGACGCGTCATCAACGCGATCGATGATCGTCCGCAGATGATCAAATCGATGACCGAGAACCGTGCCCTGACCAGCGGTATGCTCTAACAGGAGATGAGCCGATCCGGCGGGTCGCCGTTCGAAAACCTGTGTGATCGCATCCGCGATCCGGGCTAATCCTTCCTCCTCCGAACTGGTCGTGTACGCCCCGGGGTGTAGCACGACCGCCTCGAGTCCCAGCGTGTTGGCTCGTTGCAGCTCATCATCGAGCGCGTCGATCGAGCGGCGTCTAAGTTTTCCGTCCGGCGACGCCAGGTTGATGAGATAGCTCGCATGCGCCACGATTGGGCCGACTCTGGTCTCGGTGACCCGTTGACGAAAGAGCTCAACCTCGGCGTCGGCAAGTGGACGAGCCCGCCATTGGTTGGATGACTTACTGAAGATTTGGACCGCCTCGGCGCCGGTCGCCACAGCCCGGTCGACCGCGCGCGCAAACCCGCCTGCGATCGACATATGGGCGCCCAAACGCGGATGAGCTTGCCCCGCCGGTCGTGCGTGAAGGATCATAGGCAGTTCATCCATCCCAGTTCATCGACATTCTATTGCTTCGAGCTATTTTCTTCAGACGCCAGAGAAACACAATGAGCCAAGACTCCTTCGGTATACGACAGACACTCCAGATTGGTGACGACGCCGTACAAGTGTTCAGCCTTCGCGCCCTGGCGGAACGTGGATATCCCGACGTCGCGCGGTTGCCCTACTCACTCAAGATACTGCTCGAGAACATGCTCCGCCGCGAAGACGGTCGGTTCGTCACCGCCGATGATATCGAGAGTCTCGCCCGATGGTCCCCTGGTACGATTCGAGAGATCACCTTCATGCCGGCGCGTGTCCTGCTCCAAGACTTTACCGGTGTTCCGGCTGTCGTTGACTTGGCCGCGATGCGGGACGGCATCATGAAGTTGGGTGGTGACGCCGACGCCGTGAACCCATTGCAGCCGGCTGAGCTGGTCATTGACCACTCGGTTCAGGTCGACCACTTTGGGTCTCCAGGTGCCTTCGAGCAGAACGTCGCGCTTGAGTTCTCTCGCAACCGGGAGCGCTACGCGTTTCTCAAATGGGGCCAAGAGGCATTTCGAAACTTCAAGGTCGTTCCTCCGGGGACCGGCATCGTTCACCAGATCAACATCGAGCACCTCGCGCGGGTCGTGTGTTGTAACACCGTCAACGGGGAGACCGTCGCCTATCCGGACACGCTAGTTGGCACCGACTCCCACACGACGATGGTCAATGGCCTCGGCGTCGTGGGGTGGGGAGTAGGGGGGATCGAAGCCGAAGCGGCGATGCTGGGGCAACCGGTCTCGATGCTGATTCCAGAGGTCATTGGGTTCAAGCTCAGCGGTCAGCTGCTCGAGGGTATCACCGCGACCGACCTGGTCCTCACGATCACAGAGCGTCTGCGCGAGTACGGCGTCGTCGGCAAGTTCGTCGAGTTCTTCGGACCGGGTCTCGCGTCACTCACGGTGGCCGATCGTGCCACGCTGGGGAACATGTCGCCGGAGTACGGTTCGACCGTGGCGATCTGCCCGATCGATGAGATGACCATCGACTACCTGAACCTCACGGGACGGGAGCCACAGCAGGTCGCGCTCGTTGAGAGTTACGCCAAGGATCAAGGTCTTTTCGGGGTGGGCTCGACGGACCCGCTCTACTCCGACGTGATCGAGCTCGACCTGGGGACGGTCGAACCAAGTATCGCCGGACCAAAGAGACCACAGGATCGGGTACCCCTCCACTCGGCCAAGTCGGCATTCGCGGCGACCATGAAGGAGATGCTTGGAGGCCGTGTGGAATCCGAGAACGCGGCCGGGGCACCGGCCCCAACCAATGGCCTCGGTCATGGCGCGGTGGTTGTGGCAGCGATCACCAGCTGTACGAACACATCGAATCCGAGCGTGATGCTGGCGGCCGGGCTCGTGGCCAAGAAAGCGGTGGCACTGGGCCTCACGCCCAAGCCCTGGGTCAAGACCAGCTTGGCGCCTGGCTCGCTGGTTGTGACCGAGTATTTGAAAACGGCGGGTCTCATGGAGCCGCTCGAGCAGCTCGGGTTTAATCTGGTGGGCTACGGATGCACGACCTGTATCGGAAACAGCGGTCCCTTGCCTGACGACGTGGCGGCGGCCGTCAAGGAAAACGACCTCCTCGTGACCTCGGTCCTCAGTGGGAACCGGAACTTCGAGGGGCGTGTCCAGCCGCTCGTCCGAGCAAACTACCTGGCGTCACCGCCACTGGTCGTG
>CAUZDY010000063.1:0-14424 GCA_963578805.1 Vicinamibacteria bacterium
TGCGGCTCTATCGATGTACCCCGTGTAGTGCACATGATCCCTGAGCGGTGGTTGCTCGATGGCGGTTAGCCAGTCGGCCGCTTGGGTGGTGGGCTGTCCTGCGAGTACTAGCGGTGGCAGGGTGCCGGCTTGGTCGCGGTCGACGAGTATCCTGTAGGCATCGAGGAGTTGACCTATGTTTTTTCGTGCCGTAAGCGATCCGACAAACAAGATGTGTCCGCGCCGGGGCCAGTCCGCGCGCGCGGGCCAGTCAGGCGCTCCGTTGTGGCACACCGTGATACGGTCGCGGTCCACATTGAGACGATGCTCGACCTCGGTCGCCGTGAATCTGGATGGGACAACCACACGGCTGGCCTGTCGGACGTGTGTTCTGACCAACTCTGAGTAGTCACGTTTGACCTCGGCCGTCGTGCGTTCCGGATGATCGAGAAAGTCGAGATCGTGGATCGTCACAACCTGTGCCGCCTGGTTGGTTGGGATAAGCAATGGATGCGGTGAGTGGACGACGTCGTACCCAGGTCCGGCCAGTGACTCCACCGGGGGCCAGCGAAGGTGGTGCCAGCTGAAGTTCAGCAGACTCACTGGGATGCGGCGGTCGACGGAGTGGACTGCCGAGGGTAGGGAGGTTAGCCGATCTTTCCAGGAACTGCTAAAAACGGTGAGATCTAACGGATCGCCCTCCCGACCGATGTCGATGAGCGCCCACACGAGAGAGTGGACCCATTCACCGACGCCGGTGCGGTCTCGAAGCGCTGGACGATAGTCAATCAGGACACGCACAAACTGCCGCAGGATGGTAGCACACTGACCGATGGTAGTTCGTGATGTCACCGAATTAACGAAATCGTGCAAGTCCTTCTAATTCAGTATCTTGACAGAATCTATAACGGGTGTGGTACGGTTAGGGGTTTTATGAGTTGAGCCGTTGGAGGAGACATAGGGTGAAGATCGCGGTGGTTGGGACCGGCTACGTAGGGCTGGTTGTAGGTAGCTGTCTGGCAGAGAACGGCAACGACGTAATCTGTGTGGACAATAATGCGTCAAAAGTACGGTCGCTGAAGCGAGGCCGAGTCCCGATCTATGAACCCGGGCTCGAAGAGCTTGTCGTTCGCAATCAGCGCGAGAAGCGCCTGACGTTCTCCACCGCCCTCGCCCGCTCAGTTCGAGTCTCACAGATTGTTTTTATCGCCGTCGGGACGCCGTCCGACGAGGACGGCTCTGCTGATCTCAGGCATGTACTCGATGTCGCCAGGGATCTGGCGAGGGCGATGAACGAATACAAGGTCATCGTGAGCAAGAGCACCGTCCCGGTTGGGACGGCGGCGCGGCTCCGTGAAGTGATTCGTCGAGAGACGACGCATCCGTTCAGCGTGGTGAGCAATCCTGAGTTTCTCAAGCAGGGTGCCGCCATCTTCGACTTTATGCAGCCCGATCGCGTTGTGGTGGGGGTGGAGGATCCGCGCGCGCGTGATCTGATGCGCGGCTTATATGCGCCATTCACTCGAACCGGTGCACCGATCATGATGATGGATTGCGCCAGCGCCGAGTTGTGCAAGTATGCCGCGAATGCGATGCTGGCCACGCGAGTGTCGTTTATGAACGAGGTGGCCAATGTGTGCGAGCGCCTTTCGGCCAACGTAGATGAGGTGAGGCGCGCCATTGCGGCCGACAAACGGATCGGTCCGGCGTTTCTTTTTCCTGGCATCGGATATGGGGGGAGCTGTTTTCCGAAGGATGTTAAGGCACTGCTTCGGTCGGCCAAGGACGTCGGTTACGACGCCGAGATTCTCCAGGCGGTGGAGGCGGTTAACCAACGCCAGAAGGGCCGACTTGTCGAGAAAATGCAGGAGCATTTTACATCCTTGAAGGGGAAGACGATCGCTGTGTGGGGGTTAGCCTTTAAACCGCGGACAGATGATATGCGTGAGGCGCCGTCTGTCACGACGATCGATGGGATACTCTCACAGGGCGGCAAGGTCAAGGCGTACGATCCGGAGGCTGAGAAGGTGGCACGCGGCATTTTGGGTAATAAGGTGAGCTACATGCAGCAGTCGTACGAGGCCCTCAAGGGTGCCGATGCTTTGGCGATCGTCACGGAGTGGAGCGAATTCAGGGAGCCGGACTTTGCCCGGATGCGGTCGTTGATGCGATCGCCGGTGATCTTCGATGGACGGAATCTTTTTACACCTGAGCAGATGCGGGCCGAAGGCTTCACCTACTACTCGATAGGGAGGTAATGGGCGCGGTTCTCGTGACCGGTGGCGCCGGTTATATCGGAAGCCATGCGGTCAAAGCATTGTCCGACGCTGGGCTCGACGTGGTGGTCCTGGATAGCCTCGTGGCGGGGCATCGAGATGCCATCCCTGGAGTGCCGTTCGTCGAGGCCGACATCGCGGACGCGGACACCGTACGCGAGACGATCCGCCGTCACCAGGTGACGGCAGTTATGCACTTTGCCGCCTTCCTGTCGGTTAGCGAATCGGTGAGAGCCCCGGCACGCTACTACCGTAACAACGTCGGGCACGCTCTGGCCCTGCTCGACGCCCTTATCGAGGAATCTGTTACGCGCATCGTGTTTTCCTCGACCGCTGCGGTGTATGGACACCCTGTCCACTTGCCGATTCTGGAGGATCATCAAACTCAGCCTATCAACGCCTATGGCGAGACGAAGTTGATCATCGAAAAAGCGCTGGCCCATTATGCATCTGCTTATGGGCTTCGTTCGGTGAGTCTGCGGTACTTCAATGCCGCGGGGGCTGATCCGTCTGGGACGATCGGTGAGGACCACGATCCTGAAATTCACCTAATTCCGAAGGCTCTCGCAGCCGCGAGCGGTGATGGGACAATAGAAATCTATGGCACCGACTATCCAACACGTGATGGGACTTGTGAGCGTGACTACGTACATGTGTCCGACCTGGCAAACGCCCATGTCTTGGCGTTGCAGCGACTAGAGAAAGGACGTCTTGCCTCGGCATACAATCTCGGGAACGGACGCGGCCATTCCGTGAGAGAGGTGATTGCGGCCGTGGAGCGCGTCACGGGGCGGGCGGTACGTCAGAAGGCCGCCGATCGTCGTCCCGGTGACCCAGCCTTTCTGCTCGCCTCGAGTGAAAAGGCTCGGACTGAGCTTGGGTGGACGCCACAATTTGAGGGGCTGGACGTCATCGTTCAGACCGCGTGGAACTGGCACCGCACGCATCCAGGCGGATACCGGAGTGGAATGTGAGCCCGGTTCTGAGGCTTGCCAGGTATGCTCTGCCATATCGAGGGCGTCTCGGCGCCGCCGCTATCGCGATGGCTGTGTACGCCGCCGCGTCGGGTGGGCTTGCCTACCAGTTTAAGCCTATTTTCGACGACGTTTTGCCCAACCAGGCAGGGTTGGTGACCGTCGCCGTCGCCATCATCGGGTTCAGTATCCTCAAGGGCGTTGGCGCTTACTTCTCTGTCTACTTGATGACCAGCGTGGGGGAACAGTTGGTCAAGGACCTCCGCAGCCAGCTGTTCGGTCACATCATAGCGCAGTCGGCAGATTTCTTCGCGCAACGTACAACTGGCGGCTTGATGTCTCGTACGACAAATGACATCAATCGGATCCAGCAGGTGGCGTCGCAGACGGTGGGTGACCTGCTGCGGGAGTCGGTCACCCTCCTCGCGTACGCATCGCTTCTGTTCTACTACGACGCCCGTCTGGCGCTCGTGTGCATGACCGGTGCACCGGTCGTTCTCTATCCGCTCGTCCGCCTGGGACAGAGGGTTCGGCGTACGACCCACCGAAGCCAGGAGGAGCAAGAGCGCTTGTCACACATCACGGCGGAGGCGTTTTCAGGGCATCGGATCGTAAAGGCCTTTGCGGGTGAGCCCTACGAACGGGAACGGTTCGACCAGGCCTCGGTCCGGCTCTATCAGATCAATATGAAAGTGACCAGCACGCTGTCTGTGCTCCCCCCACTCATGGAGTGGCTTGGCGCGTTCGGAATTGTCGGGGTGCTCTGGTATGGCAGCCGAGAGATTGCGTTCGGTCAGCTGAGCTCCGGTGAGTTTACGTCGTTCGTGGCGGCGCTGTTGCTGATGTATGGACCGATCAGGAAGCTCAGCCGAGTCAACGCGAATATGCAGCAGGCGGTCGCCGCGTCAGAGCGCGTGTTTGCCATGCTGGACACGCATGGCGAGGCACGGGATGCTCCCGATGCGCATCCGCTCGAGTCGCTGCGTGAGACGATCACCTTCTCCGACGTCAGTTTTGCCTACGCCGACAGTGGTGACGTTGTCCTCGACCACGTGTCGTTCTCAGTACGGGCAGGTGACGTGGTGGCGATCGTCGGTCTGAGCGGCGCGGGAAAGACCACCCTAGTGAATCTCGTGCCACGGTTCTACGACCCGACCAGTGGGACGATCCGTATTGACGACGTCGATATCCGCAACGTGACGCGAGACTCGCTCCGCAAGCAAATCGGGATCGTTACCCAGGACACAGTTCTGTTCGACGACACAATTGCCAACAATATCGCGTATGCGTCACGCGAGGCGTCGCGAGAGATGGTCGAAGTCGCGGCACGAGCCGCCCATGCCCATGAGTTCATCGTCACCCTTCCCAATGGGTACGACACGGTGGTTGGCGAGCGTGGCCAGCGGCTCTCTGGCGGCCAGCGTCAGCGTTTGGCGATCGCCCGGGCGCTACTCAAGAACTCGCCGATCCTGATTTTTGACGAAGCCACGTCCTCTCTGGATGCCGAGTCGGAACTCCTTGTGCAGGATGCGCTGGCGAAACTGATGCTCAATCGGACGTCCTTTGTGATCGCTCATCGTCTGTCAACCGTGCGTCGAGCCGATCTGATCATCGTCCTCGATGAGGGGCGGGTGATGGAACAGGGGCGACACGAGGAGCTGCTCGCGCGAGCGGACAGCTTGTACGCTAAGTTGTATTCACTTCAGCTCTTCGATCGGGACGAAGCGGAGCTGACTGCCCGTGCGTTCCAACCAGCACCTCGGGAGCAGGACGCGGGATGATTAAATCGATGACGGGATTCGCTTCGTTGACGCGCGAAGATGAGCAGGTACAGCTCACGGTGACGGTGAAGAGCGTGAATCATCGCTATCTCGACCTGCAAATCCGTGTACCACCAGCGCTGACTGAAATGGAGTCACGCCTGCGCGGGATCGTTCAAAACCGTGCGGCTAGGGGGCGAGTTGAGCTCGGCGTTACGTTGCAGCTCAAGGCGGTGTCGGGTGTATCGCTCGAGCTCAACGAATCGTTGGTGGCCGCGCTCTCAACCGCCGCCGCTACTGCCAAGCGAGAAGGCTGGGTCGAGTCGGGGTTGACGGCGGGTGATTTACTGCGGTTTCCGCAGGTGATCTCGGTCAAAGAACAGCCGGCCGATGACGCGGTCTGGCAGGAGGTCTGCGAGGCGGTGGTGGTGGCGACCGACGAGGCAATGGTGGCGCTGGACCGGATGCGACGGAAAGAAGGAGAGTTTCTGCAGCGCGACCTCGAGGAGCGGTCGACCGGCTTAAGCGTCTTGGTCGACGGCATCGTGGCCGAGGCGGGGGCAGGCGATGACGCGCTGCGGGCGCGTTTACTCGCGCGAGTGGCTGAGATCGAGGAGCAGATCGAAGTCGACCCGGTTCTGATCTCGCAAGAGGTCATTCGCTGGGCGGCGCGTTCAGACATCCACGAAGAGGTGGCTCGTCTCCGCGGCCATTTGGAGCATATGCGGCAGCTCTTTGAGGAGGCGGCCCCGTGTGGGCGTAAGCTCGACTTTCTGATTCAGGAGATGAACCGCGAGGTTAACACGGTCGGCTCGAAGGCCGAGGGACGAGGTATGGCAGAGTTCGTGGTCGCTGCCAAAGCCGAACTCGAGAAACTGCGGGAGCAGGTTCAGAACGTGGAATGACGATCGGCGGTTGGGACAACATTATGCGACGTGGGAGTCTCTTCATCGTGTCGGCACCGTCTGGAACGGGGAAGACAACGTTGGTCGAAGAGTTGGTGAAGACGGTCCCAGATGTGATTATTTCTTGCTCGTACACATCGCGGCCGCCGCGCGAGGGTGAGCTGGACGGCGCCGACTATCATTTTATTGGTGTAGACCGCTTTGCGGCGATGCTCGAGGCTGATGAGTTTCTCGAGTGGGCCACCGTGTTCGGAAACCGCTACGGAACAAGTGCAGCCGACACGGAACGCCATCGTCGAGAAGGGCAAGATGTGGTGCTGGTGATCGATGTACAGGGTGCTTCCCAGATTAGACGACAGGGTCTTGAGACGGTTGGTATCTTCGTGATGCCGCCATCGCTTGAGGTGCTCGAACGCCGACTACGTGGCCGCGGCCCAGGGGCCAGTGAGACAGACCTCAAGCGACGACTCGAGACCGCCCAGAGCGAGGTGGAGGCCCGAACACAATACGACTACGTAGTGATCAACGACACGGTCGATCTCTGTGTGGAGCGCCTACGATGCATCGTGAAGGCCGAGCGGTCGAGAACGGCGGCGATGGCCGATGCGGTCGACCGGATCGCAGACTCTTTTGGTCGCGACGGAGTAGAATCGAGTGAGCGAAAGCAGCGGATTCGCGGCTAGCGACCATAGTCAGTATCAGTAAATGTCACTCATCGTACTCGGTATCACCGGCAGCATTGGGGCGTATAAATCGGTCGAAGTGGTGCGGGGGCTACAGCGACATGGACATGACGTCGCTGCGGTGATGACCGAATCGGCGACTAGATTCGTCGGTCCGTTAACCTTCGAGGCGATCACTGGACGTGAGGTTGTCACGGGTCAGTACACCGCCGGTGCCAATGCGGACATCGAGCACATCGCGTTGGCCTCGAAGATGGATTTACTCTTGGTTGCCCCCGCCACCGCAAACATCGTCGGCAAGTTCGCGAACGGAATCGCTGACGATTTTCTGTCGGCGCTGTATCTCGCCAGCACCGCGCCAGTTCTGGTCGCACCGGCGATGAACATTAATATGCTCGCGCACGCGGCTGTTCAGGCGAACCTTGAGACGCTCAGTGCTAGGGGGGTTCAATGTATCGCGCCTGGCGAAGGCTATCTAGCGTGCGGATGGGTCGGGAAAGGACGTCTGGCCGAGCCGGACGAGGTCGTGGCGGCGGCCCAGCATCTGCTGCGACCGGTTGGAAATTTGGCAGGTCGCTGTGTCCTGGTCACCGCGGGGCCCACTTACGAGGACCTTGACCCGGTGCGCTATCTGGGTAATCGGTCTTCGGGACGGATGGGATTTGCGGTTGCCGCCGAGGCACTGGATCGCGGCGCCCGCGTACTACTTATCGCCGGCCCGACGACGCTCGAATCGCCTGTGGGAGCAGAGGTCGTGCACGTGCGGACGGCTGAGGAGATGTTCGCTGCCGTTATGGCCAAGATTGACGAAGCTGACGCGGTTGTCATGGCTGCAGCCGTTTCCGACTATACGCCGCGGGCGGGCCGTTCCGATCAGAAGATTGTAAAGGGCGATGGAGACCTGGCGCTGACGCTCAGACGGACACCAGATATTTTGGCCGAGCTGGGTCGCCGCCGCGACTCACAAGCGCGCCCGCTGTTGGTAGGGTTTGCCGCGGAAACGCATGACATGCTGGCCAGAGCCCGTGCAAAGCTGACCGCGAAGCGCCTAGATTTGATCGTAGCAAATGACGTCTCGCGGGCGGACGCAGGTTTCGGCACTGACACCAACGCCGCCACGATCGTGGCACGGGATCCGGACCAGGCGGACCAAGTTGTTCCCCTGGGAACAAAGCAGGCGCTGGCCCGAGTGATCGTGTCGCGTGTTGCGGGGTTATTGTCGACGTCTGTTGACGTGCCAACATCTGAGCAGGTCGAAACAGGCTAGTTCGGTCCAGCCCGATGAATCGACAGGACCAGATCAGGAAACACCTCGCGTTCTTCACTGAACTTGGGGTCGATGGTGTGAGCCGAGACCACGCCTGGCGCCGCCGCCAGGTCGGCGCGCTGGACGATGTCCCGGTGCTCGTTCCCGACGCCGAAGACACGGTCGCCGAGCGTCCGTGTTTCACAGATTCGAGCGTCCCAGGCCCGTCGGTGGATCCCACCGCGCACCTGGCTCGGCTTCGGGAGGATCTCGGCGAGTGCACTCGTTGCAAACTGCATTCGACCCGGACTCACCTCGTCTACGGTGTCGGTAATCCAGGCGCCGAACTCATGTTTGTCGGCGAAGCCCCCGGTCGCGACGAAGACCAGCAAGGAATCCCATTTATTGGCCGCGCCGGCCAACTCCTCACGAAAATTATCGAAGCGATCGGCCTCCGGAGAGAGGATGTCTACATTGCCAACGTGATCAAGTGCCGACCGCCCAACAATCGTAATCCAGAGCTCGATGAGATTGAGACATGTCAGCCGTTTCTGTTTGCTCAGATCGACGCGATCCAACCCAAAGTAATTGTGGCACTCGGTGCGTTTGCCGTAAAGACATTACTTCAGTGCGAGGATGCGATTTCGAGATTGCGCGGCCGTGTTTTCGATTACCGCGGAGCGAAGCTGGTGCCGACGTTTCATCCTGCCTATCTGCTTCGTAGTCCAGACAAAAAACGGGACGTGTGGGAAGATATGAAGACGGTACGGTCGATACTGAGGGAGGAGTGACCGATTCGGTTACCGGTTCCGAGTCTTTCGTTCGCGTTGCAGTTCCCGTTCCTCTGCTGTCATCGCTGACCTACCGCATTCCCTCCGGACAGTCTCCGCCGACACGTGGCGCTCGGGTTCGCGTTCCGCTCGGGAATCGTCTCGTTGTCGGCTGCGTAATCAGCGTGGAGGAGAGTGTCGATTCCACTGGGTTATCGCAGTCAGCCGCCGACGGCGTCAAGGACGTGGTCGAGGTGATTGATGCCGAGCCGTTCTTACCTGCCTCCGTACTTGATCTCGCACTGTGGGTCACAAAGTACTACGCCTGTGGCCCTGGTGACGCGGTGGCGGCCGCGATGCCGCCTTATGCTTGGTCCCGGAAGGGACTGACTTCCCCACGGGGGTCTGCTTTCAAGACCGAGCGAGTTGCGAGGTTGACGACTGAAGGCCGTCGCGTCGAGACGGGACAGAGACCCAAACCGCCGGGCCGACGTCAACGGCAGGCGGTCTCGGATTTGGCAGGTGCGACGAATGGACTGACCACGCGGCAGATGGCTCAGCAGGGTGTGGTGACCGAGACCCTCCGTCGTCTCGTCCGCCGAGGATTGGTGGAATTTTCGACGCGACAGGTTGATCGTGATCCATTTCGAGACGGTGACGACCTTGAGGTCGGGTTGGCCATTCGCAACGGATGGACGCTGACGGAGGATCAAGGAGCTGCGTTCACAGCGTTGTCGAGCCTGATCCGAGCGGAACGCTTTCGCGTCGCCATGTTGCACGGTGTGACCGGCAGCGGAAAAACGGAGTTGTATCTTCGTTTGGCACAGGTGGTCTGTGATCGAAGCCAACGCGTGCTCGTGTTGGTTCCAGAAATCATATTGGCCCCAGCCATCGCACGGGCATTTCGTACCGTGTTTGGGGAGCGGGTAGCCATTCAACACAGTGGGTTATCGGATGGTGAACGCC
The DNA here is from genome assembly GCA_963578805.1 of Vicinamibacteria bacterium. Taxonomy (GTDB): domain Bacteria; phylum Acidobacteriota; class Vicinamibacteria; order Vicinamibacterales; family UBA8438; genus CAUZIB01. The sequence continues at coordinate 9,560 of CAUZDY010000063.1, forward strand.
ATGATCAGTGGCATCGGATTAAACGGGGAGAAGTCGATATCGTCGTGGGGACACGGTCGGCCGTCTTCGCTCCAATCGAGCGACTTGGACTGATTGTGGTTGATGAGGAGCACGACGGGTCGTACAAGCAAGAGGAGAGTCCGCGGTATCACGGACGGGACGCTGCCATTATTCGAGGACGACAGGCCAAGGCCTGCGTCGTCCTTGGGTCGGCTACACCGTCGATGGAGAGCTATCACAATGCCACTGTCGGTCGCTATGAGCTGGTCGCCCTGCCTCACCGCGTGCTCGAACGGCCCTTGCCCGCGGTACAGGTGGTCGACATGCGTGCAGAGCTGGCGACTCATGGCGCTGACATGATTCTCAGCGCACCGCTCGTGGAGCGGCTCGAGGATCGACTGGAGCGTGGAGAACAGGCGCTCATTCTTTTGAATCGTCGCGGTTATGCGGCATCGGTGCTATGTAGACAGTGCGGGCAGACTCTCGAGTGTCCGAACTGCAGTGTCACGCTGACTTTTCATCGGCACGCTGGTCGAGTCCGGTGTCACTACTGCGATTACTCACAGGTGCGTCCGAAAGTGTGCCCGCACTGTGCGGGTCCCTATCTGGAGTGGATCGGGTTTGGGACGGAGCGGATCGAAACAGAGGTGACCGATGTGTTCCCCGACGCAAGGGTCGCTCGACTCGATCGTGACACCGTTCGCAAGCGGGGAATGGCGGCGGCGATTCTGTCCCGATTCGAAGATCGAAAAATTGACATCCTGGTCGGCACCCAGATGATCGCCAAGGGTCACGACTTCGAGGCTGTGACGCTGGTGGGTATCATTTCGGCCGACGTTGGTCTTGGTCTCGCTGATTTTCGCGCCGCGGAGCGAACGTTTCAGCTCCTCACTCAGGTCGCGGGTCGCGCCGGTCGTGGGGCTGCAGGGGGTGAAGCGGTCATTCAGACGTTCTTTCCGGAGCACTACAGTATCGGGTTCGCCTGCCGGCAGTCTTACGAGCCGTTCTTTGAGGCGGAGATGCACTACCGGCGGAGTATGCGGTACCCGCCAGTCGTGTCGATGATCAATATAGTGGTCAGGGCTGGATGTTTCAGCGATGCGATGGGCGATGCCGGCAAGTTGGCTCAGTCGCTTCGTCAACACAACCACTTTGAGGTGCTTGGCCCGGCTGCGGCACCGATTTCTCGACTTCGTAGCGAACATCGGGTGCAGATATTTCTGAAAGGTAATGATCGGCCCGCGATGCGACAGACGCTGCAGGCGGTGCTCGAGCGGTATCCCACGATACGTCGACGGGTGACAGTTGACGTAGATCCCCTCAGTGTGCTGTAAAGGCTCGCAGGGTATGGGTTAAGAGTCGTAGGAGAGCCATGCTGGCGACCTACGACCATCCACGGTTCACGGGACTTTACTCCATCGTTCCAAGAAGGTCCGTCACCTCGATAGGCGCCGGTGTGAAGCAGATCACAAAGATGACCAATGTGCCGAAAGCGATCCAGCGGCGTGTGTCGTCGAGCGGTATGTGGTCGTCAAGTGTCTGAGGATGCTTTGCGCCAAATCCGATCAGCATTACGATCATCATCAGCGCCCAGAATGCCCAGCTGAGCGAAACAAAGATCGCCAGCGCAATGATGACGGCGGTTGTTCCGAGAGTCACGGCCGTCGATCGTGCCCCGAGGGTGGCATACGAGATGTGTCCTCCATCGAGCTGCGCAATCGGGAACAGATTAATGGCAGTCACCAGGAGCCCGAACCATGCGGCCAATCCGACCGGGTGCAGGTTCAACGTGTATCCTTCAGGAGCGGAACCCCAGATAAGCCAGGACAGAAACTGGAAGAGCATCGGCTCTCCCAGGGTAAATCCGACGAAGTCATCTGGTAGGGGAACGATACGCGAAAGGCTAAGTCCCAGAGCGAGTGCAGGCACCGCCACCACAAAGCCTGCGATCGGACCGGCGGCACCGATATCGAATAGCATTTGCTTGGTCGGGATGCGCTGGCGAATACGAATCACGGCCCCTAGAGTCCCGGTCAGGATGACCGGTGGAGCAGGGAGGAAGTAGGGGAGTGACGCGTCAACCCCGTAGTAGCGGCAAGCGAGATAGTGGCCCATCTCGTGGGTTCCAAGAATGGCCAGAATCGTGAAACTGTACCACGCACCTTGGAGAAACGACGTCGAGGGCACGTCCTGCACGAAATCGGTCGCAAACCCCGCGTAGTGAATGCTGCCCATATACATCGTCGAGACGATGGTGACCAAGAACAGTGCCAGGTGGAGCCACGGTCGATCGCGTGGTCGATGCACCGCCCAGGGCGGAAAGGGTGTCGGAAGTTCTTGAGACATCTCTGGTTCGAGGGTCTCAGGCCAATGTGACTGCGGTGGAAGCTGGCGATCGGACACGGAGTTCGTCGAACGGTGGTTGGGGGCGGCCAGACCTCAGCCGCCGATGTTTTGCAGGTCTTTGCCTGGCCGAAATCGGATCGTTCGGCCCGGTGGGATGCGGACCTCTTTGCCGGTGCGTGGGTTTCGTCCGATGCCCCGTTTTCTGGGTTTCACTTGAAAAACACCAAAGCCTCTAAGCTCTATTCGCTCGCCGCGTTGCATCGACACACGCATGGCATCGAAAACCGCATCGACCGCCACTTCCGCCTTGACTTTGGTGATACTCGCAGCTTTTGAAACCTCGTTCACGATGTCGACCTTGATCATGACTTGTGGGCCAAAGAAAAGTTGTAAATATCATAGGTACTATACTTTACAGGTGTCAAGACCGACACTCACTTAACCCGGCGCTCCCCGTCTCATATGAGCTCTCGCAAGACTCCGTCGCTCTCGAATGTCGTCCTCGTCGGTCGACCAAATGTTGGGAAGTCCACGCTCTTTAATCGCGTTGTGGGGGGGCGGCCGGCAATTGTGACGTCTGTGCCAGGCACAACTCGGGATGTAATCCGCGAGACTGTCGAGTGGCAGGGTGTGAGCTTCGAGTTCGTCGACACCGGAGGACTTTTTGGTGCAAGCGATGACCCGCTCCAGAGCGACGTCTCGGCACGGGGACTCAGAGCGTTGGATAGCGCGGACCTGGTTGTGATGCTGGTTGACTGTCGAGAAGGCCTCGTCCCGGCCGATCGGGAGCTGGCCGAGCGGGTCAGGCAGCTCGGGGTGCCGGTGGTCGTGGCGGTAAACAAGGTTGACGGTCCGGCACAGGCAGCTAGGGCGGAGGAATTTCACGAGCTTGGCTTCGACCCCGTGTTCAACGTGGCGGCCGAACATGGTCTTGGGGTTGGGGATCTGCTCGACGCGGTCGTCTTGAGGCTTTCCGGCGTCCCATCGGCCGGTGGGCTCGCAACCTCCAAAGACCCGAACGAGTTGGCGGTCGCTATCGTTGGTCGACCCAACGTCGGGAAGTCATCGCTCGTAAATCTACTAGCACGCGAGGACCGCGTCCTTGTGAGCGAGCTTGCCGGCACGACTAGGGACGCGATCGATACGGTCATCACTTGGCATAGGAGGCGCGTGCGACTCGTTGACACGGCCGGAATTCGCCGCCCGGGTCAGGTGGCTGAAGCCGGCCGTCTTGAGTCGGTGAGCGTGATCGTGGCGAAGCACGCGATGCAGCGTGCCGATGTTGCCGTTATCGTCGTGGATGCCTCGCAGAAAGTCACAAAGCGCGACGCCGCGATTGCGGGTGAAGCCGAGAGGGCCGGTTGTGGAGTGGTTCTGGCTGCAAACAAGTGGGACCTGGTCCAAGGTAGCGAAGAGGGCTTTGCAAAACGATTCGACGAAGAGATTCGAGACGGTCTCAAATTTGCCGAGTTTGCGCCGATCGTGCACCTATCGGCGCTGACCGGTCACCGTGCTTCGCGATTACTGGAGATCGTCGAACAGGTGGACCGCGCCCGTGCTCGTCACATTGCGACCGGCGAGCTCAACCGCTTCCTGGGGCGGATCACCAGGCAGAATCCCCCAGCCAGCGCGCGTGGCAAAGCGGTCAAGCTTCAGTACGCGACCCAAAGCGGTGTCAAGCCACCCCGGTTCGTCATCTTCACCAACACCGCGACCTCCCTTCACTTTTCATATGAACGGTTTCTGAAAAATCGTCTGCGTGAGTCATTCGGTTTCGTCGGAACACCGATTCAGCTTCGGGTTCGGGTGAGTCGCCGACCTAGGGGAAAGCGCTAGCATCGCAACAGCCGGTGCTATACTGACCTTACCGCACGGTTCGACCATGGTTGCAGAGGTTCAAATCCCAAAACGCTCGATATTTAAGCCGACCGAGGTTTGTACGATCGCCGGTGTCCAACCGTATATCCTTCGGTCGTGGGAAGCCGAGTTTTCCAGGTTGGCGAGGTCAAAAAAGAAGGGTGGAGCGCGTGTCTACCGGAGGGCTGACGTGCAGATGGTGCTTCAAATCAAGGCACTGGTGTATGGCGAGGGCCTCACACTCGGCGCAGCCCACAGGAAGCTGGATGCAGGTGAAGAGTCGGTACCAGGCGCTGATACTGCCGAGGGAACTTTGCTGGTTGGACTCTTCGATTCCGACGCGCGTGACCGGATCGTCGGTGTAAAACACGGGTTGCGGGGTATCCTTGATCTACTTTCGCCAAACAATCAGCCGGCGAAGAAGCCGGCCACGGCAGCGAAGACGGCGGGGCCGGCCAAGACCTTGACAACAGTGAAGGTGAGGGCCGCTGAACCCAAGCCCAAGAACGCGGCCAAGCGCAAGAGATCTGCGTGATGGTGCGGTGAGGCGAGGGCGTAGAGCCGTCGCCTTGTGATCATTCGAATCGGGATGTGGCGCAGCTTGGTAGCGCACCTGACTGGGGGTCAGGGGGTCGCTGGTTCGAATCCAGTCATCCCGACCA